>CAIXKE010000001.1 GCA_903919975.1 Akkermansiaceae bacterium
AAGACGGGTGACAGAATGTCCCCGCTCCGACAGCCGACAGAATGTCGGCGCTCCATGCCGGAGCGCGTGCATTTTGCGCGCTGTTGGATGACGGACATCCTGTCCGGCGAGTCGCTTCGCGGAAGACGGGTGACAGAATGTCCCCGCTCCGACAGCCGACAGAATGTCGGCGCTCCATGCCGGAGCGCGTGCATTTTGCGCGCTGTTGGATGACGGACATCCTGTCCGGCGAGTCGCTTTGCGTAAGACGGGTGACAGAATGTCCCCGCCCCGACAGCCGACAGAATGTCGGCGATTCGTTGCTAGAAGGCCCAGTTAGGCGGGCAGATTTGCAAAAATCAGACGTTCGCTTCTTCTTTGGGTTCCGGGCGGGTGGAAACGAAGGTGAGTTCCTCGCTGTCGACTTTTTTGATGACGTTGACGGAATCGCCTGGTTTGACATCTCCGCGGAGGAGAGACTCGGCGAGTGGATCTTCGAGGAAGCGCTCGACGGCGCGGCGCATTGGACGCGCGCCGTAGGCCGGATCGAAGCCTTTTTCGGAGAGAAAATCGCGGCATTCTTGGGAAAGAGTGAGAGCGATTTCTTTTTCGGCGAGGCGCTTGACGAGTTTGGAAACTTCCAGATCGACGATTTGGTTGAGATCCACTTTTTCGAGCATATGGAAGACCACGAGATCGTCGAGGCGGTTGAGAAACTCGGGTTTGAAGTAGCGTTTCGATTCCTCAAGGATCTTGTCCTTCATGCCTTCGTGGTCCGCTTGGTCTTCGCTCATCGCGCCGAAACCGAGAGCGGTCTGGCGTTTGATCGACGAGGCCCCGACGTTGGAGGTCATGATGATGATCGTATTGCGGAAGTCGATCTTGCGGCCTAACGAATCGGTGACGGTGCCTTCCTCAAGGATTTGAAGGAGGAGGTTCATGACATCCGGGTGGGCTTTTTCGACTTCGTCGAAGAGCACCACCGAATACGGGCGACGGCGCACGGCCTCGGAAAGTTGGCCGCCTTCTTCGTAGCCGACGTATCCGGGAGGCGAGCCGATCAGACGGCTGGCGGTGAATTTCTCCATGTATTCCGACATGTCGATTTGGATGAGTGAATCCGCATCGCCAAACATGAATTCTGCTAGATTGCGCGCGAGGTAGGTTTTTCCGACGCCGGTGGGGCCGAGGAAAAGGAATGAACCGATCGGGCGGCGCGGGTCTTTGAGGTCGGCGCGGGAGCGGCGGAGCGCTTTGGAAATGGCGACGACCGCCTCGTTTTGACCGATGACGCGGGTCCGGAGTTCGTCCTCCATCTTGAGGAGTTTCTCGGTTTCCTTTTCCTCCATGCGGCGGAGCGGGACGCCGGTCCACTTGGCGACGACCGACATGATATCATCGTCGGTGACGGTGACGATGGTTTCCTCGGAGGTGGAGCGCCAGGTTTTGAGGGTTTCTTCGAGGCTCTTTTTAGCGTGTTTCTCGTCATCGCGAAGCGACGCGGCGGTTTCAAAGTTTTGCTCGGCGATGGCGGCTAGTTTGGCGCGGTTGATGCGCTCGATCTCGGCCTCGAGGTTCTTGATCACGGGCGGACGGGTCATCGTGCCGATGCGGGCGCGGGCACCCGCCTCGTCGAGCACGTCGATCGCCTTGTCCGGCAGGAAACGGGCGGTGAGATAGCGTGCAGTGAGCTTCACGGAAGCCTCGATGGCCCCTTGAGTGAACTTCGCCTTGTGGTGGCTCTCATACTTTTCCCGGAGTCCTTGGAGGATCTTGATGGCGTCTTCCACGGAGGGCTCGTCCACTTTCACCTGTTGGAAACGGCGCTCAAGAGCCGAGTCCTTTTCGATGTATTTTCGGTATTCGTTGAGGGTGGTGGCTCCGACGCACTGGAGTTCGGCGCGGCTGAGGGCGGGTTTGATGATGTTAGACGCATCCATGGCACCTTCGGCGGAGCCAGCTCCGACGATCGTGTGCAGCTCGTCGATGAAAAGGATGACGTTTTTGACTTTGCGGATCTCGTCCATCACCGCCTTGATGCGTTCCTCGAATTGGCCGCGGTATTTCGTGCCGGCTACCATCAACGCGAGGTCGAGCGTGACGACGCGCTTGTCGCGGAGGATCTCGGGCACGTTGCCATTGGCGATTTCTTGGGCGAGGCCCTCGACGATGGCGGTCTTGCCGACGCCGGCTTCGCCGATGAGGACCGGGTTGTTTTTCGTGCGGCGGCAGAGGATTTGGATGACGCGTTCGATTTCCGATTCGCGACCGATGACCGGATCGAGTCCACCTTCTTTGGCGACTTTGGTGAGATCGCGGCCAAACGCTTTGAGGGCCGGGGTTTTCGATTTGGCTTCAGCCTGTGGGTTTTTGGACGGGGCCGGGGCTTCGTCTTCGAATGGGCTGTCGCTGTCTTCCATTTCGTCGTCGTCGTCCATTTCATCCTCGTCGTCCTGATCATCGGGCGAGAAATTCGGATCGATTTCCGCGAGGATTTCGTTGCGGGTGCGCTGGATGTCCACATCGAGGCGTTTGAGCACGCGGGCGGCGACGCCCTCGCCCTCGCGCAGCAGGCCGAGCAGAAGGTGCTCGGTGCCGACGTAGGAATGGTTGAGCGCCTTGGCTTCTTTGTTGGCAAGGGCGAGCACCTTTTTCACGCGGGGCGTGTAGGGGATATTGCCGGAGGATTTCTGTGGTGGTCCTGAGCCGACTTCTTTCTCGACTTCCATGCGTACGGTTTCGAGCTCGAGGCCCATGCGTTCCAGCACGTTGACCGCGACGCCTTGGCCGAGTTTGATCAGGCCGAGCAGAAGGTGCTCGGTGCCGACATAAGAATGGTTGAAACGATCGGCTTCCTTGCGGGCCAAGGCC
Organism: Akkermansiaceae bacterium; assembly: GCA_903919975.1. GTDB lineage: Bacteria > Verrucomicrobiota > Verrucomicrobiia > Verrucomicrobiales > Akkermansiaceae > Luteolibacter. The sequence goes on from CAIXKE010000001.1 coordinate 2,851, forward strand.
AGCACTTGTTGGGCTCGTGGAGTGAAGTTGTTCATGCGTCGCCGGTGTTGTGGGAATTAGGGAGGGGCTTATTTGTCCCGCTTGTAAAACGAGTATCAGGGGAATCGAGAGAATGCAAACGAGAGCGGACGATTTCCGCACGAATTGCGTCTCTTTCTTCCGGTTCGAGTTTGCGATCGGAGTGGAGTTGAAGGTGGGCGGGTTGGATATCCATCAACAATGTATCACAGAGCATCACGGTTTCAGGTGGAAAAAACCCGAGAATCCCGCCGAGGCGGAGGAGCGAGAGGTGGGTGAGTGATTCTTTGGAATCGATGATGTGCGCATGCCGGAGCACGCCGTAGGCACGGCCGATTTTGTCCGAGACCATTTCCGGATCATCCTCGAGGAGTTTTTCGCGGGCGTTGTGCTCGTGGGAGGCGACTTGGGAGATGACGCGCTCCAGCCGGCGGATGATGGTTTCCTCGCTCTCTCCAAGGGTCGATTGATTGGAAATTTGGTAGAGGTTTCCCAACGATTCGGTGCCTTCCCCATAAAGGCCGCGCACGGCGAGGCCGATCTTGCTGACGGCTTGAAGGACCTGGCCGATCTGATCGCTGAGGACGAGGCCGGGCAAGTGGAGCATGGCGGAGGCACGCAGGCCGGTGCCCAGATTGGTCGGGCAAGTGGTGAGATAGCCGAGGGTGGGATCAAAGGCGAATTCGAGCGAATGCTCCAACTCCGAGTCGAGGGCGGAAAGCGCGGCAAATGCGGCCGAAAGTTGTAGGCCTGGGCGGATCGCCTGCATGCGGAGGTGGTCCTCCTCGTTGAGCATGAGGCTGAACGTCTGGCGGCGCTCGATCACGGCGGCCGAGCCATCGCCACGGGCGGCGTGTTCGCGGGAAATCAGGTGACGCTCGACGAGGACTTGTTTCTGCACCGGGCTGAGATCGCCGAGTTCTTGGGAAAACGCGCCTTTCATCGCTGGCAGCGCCTCGACGGCCGGGCGCATGAGTTCAAGCGCGGCGGCGCGTTGCTCGCGTTTCGCCCAACCGGGAAATGGATGGCTGCGCAGATTGCGCGCAAGGCGGATGCGGGAGGTGAGGACCGCGCCGTGATCGCCCTGCCCGCCGGTCATCCAATCGGCGGGGTGTTTGATGAGGGTGGAAAAACGCATCATGGGAGTGGAAAGCACTAAATACTAAATTCGAAATTCGAAACGAAGAAATGGAAGCTGGGGCAGAGGATAGGTGAATCATGGTGGATGTTGCGAATCGGAGAATCTTTGTTTCGGATTTCATGCTTAGGATTTATTGCTTACCTCCAGGGTGCGGATTTCGTCACGAATGCCGGCGGCCTCTTCGTAGCTCTCGGATGCGATGGCTTGATCGAGGCGGGCGCGGAGTTCTTCGATGCGTTGATGGAGCACCTGCATTTCCATCAATCCCGCAGGGACCTTGCCGACATGTGATGCGCCCTTGTGCAATCCTCTGACCATTTGGCCCACTTCTTCGCTGAACGTGGCATAACAATCGCCGCAACCGAAACGACGCACGCGGCGGAGATCGTCTAAGGTGAAACCACAGGACGCGCACTTGCGGCCGCCACCGGAACCGGTTGCCGTTTTTTGCCCGGATGCGGGGGATCCCGCACCAGCGGAAACCCCACCCAGCAGCAGATCAGCCATCGAAAATCCAGTGGGATCGGTGACGCCGCGCTCCTTGGCGCAAGGATCGCAAAGGCACACTTTCTTCATCTGCCCCTCGACGAGTTGGGTGAGAAAGACGGTGGCTTTTTTATCGCAGAAGTCACATTTCATGCTGGAGGATGCGAGGGTTGGGTCAACAGATCGGGGTGCCGGTATTCATGGCGAGTTCGTGGAAGGCTTTCAGGAATTGCTTGGTGAACGGGCCTGGCTCGCCAGTGCCGATCACGCGGCGGTCGAGCGCCACCACCGGGATGACCTCGGCGGCCGTGCCGGTGAGGAAGCACTCGTCCGCGGTGAAAATATCATAGCGGGTCAGCGAGCGTTCAACGAAAGGCACGCCGAGGTTTCCTGCGATTTCGATGATGACGTCGCGGGTGATGCCATCGAGCGCGCCATCGGTGATGAGCGGAGTGATCAGCTTGCCATTTTTCATGATGAACAAATTGTCGCCCGTGCATTCGGCGACGTAGCCTTGCTCGTTGAGCATCACAGCTTCGAGAGCGTTCGCTTGGATCGCCTCCACCTTGGCCATGATGTTGTTCAGGTAGTTGAGTGATTTCACCTGCGGCATCAGGGCGCCCGGCGCCGGGCGGCGGGTGGCGCAGGTAATGATGGAAAGGCCTTTTTCGTAGTGTTCCTTGGGATAGAGCTGAATGGTCGATGCGATGATGAACATCGATGGCACCGGGCAGAGATACGGATTGAGCCCGAGCTCGCCGGCTCCGCGGGTGACGACCAAGCGGATGTAGCCGTCGGTGAGCCCGTTCGCAGCCACCGTCTCGCATGTGAAGCGGCAAACTTCCTCCTGCGTCCACGGTAGATTCAGGATGATCGCGCGCGCGGAGTCGAAGAGTCTTCGAATGTGCTCCTCCAAACGGAAAATCCGCCCGTTGTAAAAACGAATGCCTTCAAAAACACCGTCACCGTAAAGAAGTCCGTGGTCAAAGACCGAGACCTTCGCTTCCGATTCGTCCACCAAATTTCCGTCGAGCCAAATTTTCATGTGTGAGTTCGAAGCAAGGGTAGGTGGCGGATCGCCCGTGGCAAGCGGAAGATGGACATCGATTTCAGATGCCACCGTGCGGGGAAGTCAGGGGGTTTTCGCTGGGCTGCTGGTGATACCCGTCCAATCGATCTCGCCCTGATCGAGTCTCTGGAGTTCACTGGCGTAGATGGCATCCTCGTTTTTCGGATCCATTTCGGCGGCGAGCTCGATGAACATGCGGGCGAGGCGGCGGTTTTCATCCCCGCCCTGTTTCTCCAGCAACTGCCCCCGCGTGAGAAGCAACCGCGCAAACACCTGCGGGCTATAGTCGGTCTTCGAAACCTCGGGCAAAATACCCTTGGAAAGCTGGAAATTCGCCACCAGCGCCCGCTTGTTGCGGGGTGAGAGATGGAGCGCTAGCGCGAACATCCGGCGGGCACGGGCGATCGATTCGGGCGCGACCTTGGTGGCGATGAGTTGGTTCACTGCGAGGCCCGCGAGGTTCGAGGCGTATTCTTCCCGCTCCGAATCCATCATTCCGAGATCGCGGCTGAACGCGCTCTCCACCACTTTGGGCGGATCCCAAGTGAAGGATTTCGGCGGCTCCGCCAGGCAGACAGCCACCATGCCTAAGCTAAAAATTGTCGTTGCTTGCCAAATCCCCTTCATCAGCGCTAAACATCGGAAAACTCCGCAACTAGGCAAGTGGCAATTCCGGAACCCATCGACAACAAATCCCAGCTCCGCTCCCACATGCGGCGGATGCTTCGCGAGACTGCGACGAACCCGCGGCCCATTTGCGAGGCGGTCTTCCACTGGCTGTCCTCCCGGCCCACCTTGCAAACCATCGCCGTGTTTGCCGCCCTTCCGGGAGAAGTCGACCTAACGGAACTAGTCGCCCGCCATCCCGACCACCGCTGGGTTTATCCGCGCATTGATGAGAATAAACTCAGGTTTCACGCCGTCCAAAATCCCGCGCTCGAGCTGATCCCCGGAGCCTTTGGTGTCTGCGAGCCATCCTCCGCCCTCCCCGAAATCCTGATCCACCAAATCGACGCCTTTCTTTGTCCTGGCCTTGCCTTCGATGCTCGCGGCGGTCGACTCGGCCGCGGCCGTGGATTCTATGACCGGGTGCTGGCCGATGCCCGTCCGGATGCCGAAAAAATCGGTGTTTGTTTCCCCAGTCAAATCGTGCCCGACACGTTTTCGGAAGCTCACGACATCCACATGGACGACGTGCTCTGTGATGATCCGATCTTTTCTAAGCCCAGTTCGGCACGTCCAACCGGAACTCCGGGATGCGCGTGAAAACCCACTCGCCACTGGCCGTTTCTCCGAAAAACGCACCTTCAACTGTCGCGCCGCCGGCCACCACGTGGTAGCTGTTATAAGAAAAATTTCCTCCCGGTTCGATCACCGGCGTCTGCCCCACCACCCCATCGCCCTCGACGACTGTGACCTCGCCATCGTCTTCCCGTACCACCCACTTCCGGCCGCGTATCGTGACCGGATCCGGCGAGTCATTGTGAATGGAAATAAAATACACGAACGGGTGCGGCTTTTCCGGCGGCGCCTCAAGGCTCGGCATATACACCACGTCCTCCACCGTAACGTGGAGTCCTTCCAATTCCCGAATCTTACCTGCCATGACGCATATGCTTCCGCCTGCCGTGCTGCGTGCCAAGCACGAAAGCGGATTGCTGAAAACCGCGCCCTGCCCCGCGGCCCGATAGTTGCTCCCAAAAAATTCAGAGGGCGCGGCTGATTTCCTTAGCAAGCCGAACGAGAGCTTCATTCATCGCGTTGATTCGCCCGGAAAGATCCTTGGGTGTATCGGTAGGGGTGACCGCTACAGTAGTGCGGAACGGGCGGGTATTCGCCACGCCGCCAACCACGGGCTGAAGTTTCCATGCGCACTCGAACACAAGATTGTTAGATGAATCCGGTTCGAAGCGGGAAACGCGGATTTCTAGCAACGTTTGATAATCGATGGTCACAAAATTCTCAACTGGCTGGATGTTGAGTGAATTCGTCAGTCGTCCGAGATTGGTGGCGGTGACGCGTGAGATCGCGGCATCCAGCGGCTCTGCCCAGAGGTGGTAGCTGGTCATCTGGAGTTGTCCGTCTCCGCTGCGGCTAACCAGTTGTTGCCGATCCAAATAACTCGGCAACGATGGCCGGGAAATCGCAATCGCCGGGCTGGCACCAGTGACCGGTCGTTCTGGAATCCCCGCGTCAAGCAAGTGATGGACCGAGGTGTCCTTGACGGGTTTGAGCGCGCCGCAGGAGATCAATAACAGCGGCACGGTGAGGGCGAGGAGAATCGTTTTCATTCGGGTGTGGCTTTGCCGCGGATTAAGGTGTCGGGATCGCGCTTCAGATCGTTGGTCAATTCCTTGAGCGCCCGCGATGCGCGCTCGGTTTCCTGAAGCACGTTCTGCAAGCGCATCATCACAGGGGAGCGGGCATTGGAGAAATTGGAAATCTCCTTGGCTGCCTCATCCATTTTTGCGAGACCGGCATCCGTCTTGGCGATGACCGCATTGAGATCCGCCAACAAGGGATCAAATCCGGCATTGGCCTTAGTCGCGAGGGCGTCGATCTGAACTAGCGCGGCATCGAGATTTTCCACGGCGCGGGCCAGCTTTTGATTGCTCGTGATCTTGCGGACGTCCTGGGTAATGGCGATGACGTTGTCGTTGATTTCCTTCATCTTCATTGCGGAGATCTGCTCCTTGGCATTGACCAGAACAACCCGAAGATCCGTGATCACACCGTCAAAATCGAGCGAGTTGAATTTTTTTAATCCATCGGCAATGCCTGCTATCAGTTCATCCATCTCCGTCCCGATCGTCGGGATAACAGGATATGGGTCCCCGTCAAATGACCGATAGACAAAACCGCGCTCGGTAGGCACGATGTCGAACTCGACGTAAAGCTGACCCGTTAGAAGACTTTGCTGTTTCATCCCTCCGCGGAGCCCCTGGCTGACCGCTTTCTCCACGCCTTCGAATGAGGAGAGATCGATGCCGCCGCCTTCTTCGGTGCTGATCAGGCTTAGCTCCTTGTCGCCCAGTTCGACGACCACCGGAATGATTTTACGGTTCTCTTTGCGGTCCACGAGCACGCTGATTGACTGCACGCGGCCGATCCTCACGCCACCGAAGCGCACGTCCGATCCGACCTGAAGTCCGTAAACGCTTTTGTCGAAGTAGAGTAGCACTTCGTGGGTGCTTTTGAAGAATTTTCCCGCACCGAAGATGACGATGGTGGCCCCGGCGATGATCATCCCGATGAGAGTGAAAATGCCGATGACGGTGGGGCTGGCTTTTTTGCTCATGGCCTTGGTTTGGATGATGGAGCGGTCACTTCACCGCGTTGCAGGAAGAGGCGGACGGCGGGATTTTCGGAGTGGTCGCGAAGTTCTTTGGGATCGCCGGTGGCACCTTGGGTCCGTGTGGCAGTATCGAGGAAAATCGAGTGATTCGCGACTGCAAAAATGCTGGCCAGCTCGTGGGTGACAATGACGATGGTGGAACCGAGGCTATCGCGTAGGCGAAGGATCAGGTCATCCAGACGGCGCGCGCTCAGCGGATCCAGGCCGGCGCCGGGCTCATCCAGAAAAAGGATATCGGGATCAAGAGCCATGGCGCGGGCAATCCCGGCACGCTTGTTCATGCCGCCGCTGATCTGGGCGGGATAGTAATCCTCATAGCCCGAGAGGCCGACGAGCGAGAGCTTGTAGGAGACCAAATCACGGATGGTTTTGGGTGTAAGATTGGTATGTTCCTCAAGTGGCATGGCGATGTTTTCGGCAAGGGTCATGGAGGACCACAAGGCACCGGATTGATACATCACACCGAAGCGGCGGATGAATTTCACGCGTTCCGTGGGACTTGCCGCGGTGAAATCCTCATCTTCATAGAGAATGCTGCCTTGGGCAGGTTCCTGCAGGCCGATGAGATGGCGCATCAGCGTGCTCTTGCCGCAGCCGCTGCCACCCATGATGATGAAGATATCCTTATCGGCGACTTCGAAATTAAGATCCCGCATCACGACGAAAGAGCCGTATGCCATCGTCAGATCGCGGACGGTGATCTTGGCCTGGGGCGTTTCCGAATTAGTTGGCATACATCAGATATCAAGCACGGTGAAAATGGCGGCGAACGCGGAGTCGAGAACGATGATCGCGGTGATGGACGTCACCACGGCGCGGGTGGTCGCCTGACCGACGGCGGCGGAGGAATTTCCCGCATGCATCCCTTGCAGGCAGCCGCTCATGGCGATCACCGCTCCGAAGAAAACGCTCTTGAAAACCCCGAGCAAGGAGGTCGTCAAGGTGACAGCGGTCAGGGTTTCATTCCAAAACAAGACCGGCGGTATGCCAACCGCCGCACCGACTAACATCCCGCCGAGGATGCCCACGCAGTTGGCATAAAGCGTGAGCAGCGGCATCATCAGCACCAGCGCCAACAACCGGGGCAGCACGAGGAAATCGAAGGGATCGAAGCCGAACGTGCGCAAAGCATCGATCTCCTCGTTGGCTTTCATGCTGCCAAGATGAGCGGCAAAGGCCGCACCCGTGCGGCCGCTCATAATGATCGCGGTCATGACCACGCCCATTTCACGGACCATGGCGATCCCCACCAAATCCGCGACATAGAGGCTCGCCCCGAAGCTGGCGAGTTGGACGTTGCCGACAAATGCCATAATCAACCCGATGAGGAAGCTGATGAGTGAAACAATCGGCAATGCCTGCGCGCCGCATTCCTGAACGATCATCCAAAAATCGCGCGCTCGAAAGCGGGCACCGCCCGTAACGAAGCGGCCGAGCGCCAGCACCGATTGTCCGGTGAATTCCGCAACCGCTAGAACGCTGACCCAGACTTCGATTGAACCTTTTCCCAATTTGGTAAGCTCCGAAGAGTCGGCGGGTTTTTGGGTCGCGTCGCTTTGCTCAGGGACGGCAAGTGCCAGCTCCATCAGGCCCAGAAGGTTGGGCGGCAATCCTTCGAGCGATGGCTTCCACTGAGCGGCGCCGAGGGTCGGCTTTTCTATGCTTCGGAGCTGCGAGAGAATGAAGGCGGGCAGAGTGGAATCAAACGCGCCGAGCTTGTCTGTAACATACCGGCTTGGCGCTTGATCGCCTGACTCCCCTTGGATCTCGGGAGTCGCTCCATCACGCAGCCAATCGCCGCAAAGCTCCAACACCACCTGCCCGCCGTCCCGCCTCCAGCGAGCGCAAGGGGGTGAGGAATTATTCGTTGGCACAACTAAGATTGCACGAAATATCCTCTGAAAACAAGCTCCTTTCGCCGGACCCTCGGGGAGGGTTGCGCCCCCATAGCTGCCACCTATAAAACGAGGTGGTTTAACCTTAGCGACTAAAATGAAGGGCTATAGCTGAGCGAAAAGATGTTTGCCGGAAACTTCTGATAGTAATTCAAGTGGGTATCCATGTGCCTCTCCGAGCCTCGAGTCGAACAATCCTATCAGCTGTTTTCCGATCGATCTGCTATAGCGAAGACTACTTTCCGTCCGGATCGCCGCCATCGTTGCCCGTTTATTTCATGGACGGGACAGAGATCGGCGGAGTGGTGGCGGTGTTGCGGGACGGAGGTGCTGCGATCATGCCGCCGGGGAGTTGTTGCATGAAGCCATTGCCCGTTCCGGCGGCAGGCGGCGGGGTGGGCGCGGTGATGAGTTGTGCGCGTTCTTTCAGCAAGGGATCGATGGTGGTCTTGCTGACTTCGAAGGTGCGGCCGACGAAGAGCTTCGCCTTATCGAGTTTTTCGGTGAGTGTTTTGACTCGTTGGGTGAAGGCTTCATCCTTGGCTTTCGCATCTTCGGGTTTTTCGCCCTCTTCTTTTTTGCGCTCTTTCGGCAACTCGGCTGCGACGGTGACGGTCATGAGCAGTTTGTCTTCGGCGCCCTTTACGGGAGTGATGGTTAGGCTATAGGTGAACCCCTCGAAGGTCTCGATGGTGGCATTGCGCTTGCCATCGGCTGCGCTGCGCTCGGCGACTTTTTCGGCGGGAACGACATCGTCGAAGCGGGCGTAAGAAAAGAGGCTCTTGAGCGGTGAGGTGGCGGTGGTGTCCAAGACCTCGGTGGGGGCGGCACCGTCGAGCTTGAACTCCGCTTCCTCGGTCTCGCGGGTGAGTTTCCATGCGGTCTCGCTTTTATCCTTCTGACTGAGACTGATCGCTTTGATTTTCTCCGGGCTGATGAACTCGTCCGCCAACCAACGAGCCGCCTCGGTGCTCACTGCGGGGAACATTTCGCTGATGGCATAGAAGCCGGATTCATCGGCATGATTGCGGATGTAGCGGCCGACCGATGTGGCCCCGCCCGTCGGGCCGGCGTCGGCACCGCTCTCGATATTCTTGCCGAGTGACACCTTGGCGAGCGGTTTGCCAGCGGCGTCCTTGAAGATGGCGCTTAAGCCGCGCTCTGCGGGATTGGCGGAGTCCTCATCCATGCCGAAGCGCGGGGCGAATGACGGACCGGCCTCCATGCCGCGAGTGACTTTCAGCTCGGAAAGAGTGCGGATGAATTCGTTCACGGATGTGGCATTGGCCGGGTAACCATCGCGCTCGGCGACAACCCAGGCGCCATCTTTTTTGGTGAGTGTCACAGAATCGGCAGCCCCTTGGATTTCCACGGTGCTGACGTCGCCGGCAGGAAAAGACTCGAAGAGTGTTTGTCCCGGAGCACGGTTGGTGGCGCTTTTCGAGGTGTCTTTTTGCGTGAGTTTCACGGCGGCCACGGCCGCGCCAAGAGCGATGGCGATGACCCAGAGAATGATAACCTGACGTTTGTTCATGTTAGGAATGGATTTGAAATTTGAGATCTGAAATTTGAGATTAACGGGCGCGGGTTGCGCGGCGGCGCTGGATGAAGAGAATGAGGCCGAAGAGAATCACCAGGGCGGGCATCAGCGCGACGTTGAGCAAGGTGATCTTGCCGGCGAGCTTGTCTTTCTGGCGGCGGAGGTCTTTTTCCTGTTCGCGGATGAGCTTGGCGTATTCGACTTGTTCCTTGCGCAGTTTGCCGATTTCCGCCTCCTGTTCGGGTGATAGGTAGAGCTCGCTGCCGCGCGCTTTCTGGGATTGGAGGTCGTTGAGTTTTTGTTGGGCGGTTTTTTGTTTTGCCTGAAACTCCTCGATTTTGCTGCCGACCTGTTGGTTGAAATCCGCTTCCATTTTCTGGACCACGGTGAACGGGCGACGGATTGCCGAGCGGGAACGCGAACCGATGAGGTGCTTCGATCCGACAGCCTGATCGAGCATGTTGAACAACAACGATGCGTTGCCGCCGCGTGGCGTGGCCATCTGCATGCCGCCGATGTTTTGCACATTGTATGCAATGGCATCGTAGAAGGCATCCACATCCGCAATGAGAAACACGTTGCCTTGGCTAGTGGATTCCTTGAGGGCTGCCGACTTGGGCTCATCCTTCTTATCTTTGTTTTTATCATCACCAGCCGGAGCGGCCTCCTCGCTAGCGGCTTTTGGTTTGCCATCCGGGAAGGCGGTTTTGAACATGCCGGATAGATGGGTGACCAGATCATAGGCCGTGCCGGATGAACGGAATGACGTGCTGAGGGTCGGATCAAATCGCGAGGCTCTCATGGCATCGACAAAGCCGGCGCCGGTGGTGGACTTGATGAGCGTATTGGATGTCACGCCACCCGCACCGGTCCGGATGAAGGCCCCGGGTATGAAGAAGGTGGTCGATTCAATATCTTTGGTGATGACGTTGTCGGATTCCGGCATCTGGCTCTTCGGCAGTGTCAGCACGCAGGGGCTTGAGTATTCCTGACTGACCGGTGTGGCGAGCGATGGATCCGCGAGGGCTTTTACGGATTCAAAGGAGACGCCCCATGCGCCGAGCAGAGTGGGCAGGGTGGAGGTGGTGGGCACGCCGGGCATGCCCATCATTGGATTTCCGCCGCCGACGGCTTCTGCTGCCTTCGAAAACGCATCGAGGCAGGCCACCACGGTGCCGCCGCCGAGAAGATACTGGTCGATGGCGAACTCGGCTGCCGGAGTGATGCTGGCGGGATGGAATAGTAACAGGACTTTCAATTCCTTCGGATCGAGAGTGGGCGAGTCCATCGGCACATCCACCACATCGAACGACTGCTTGAGTTGTTGATAGAACACCCATGGTGGTGTGGGCCGTTGGCCCTGCATCATAGCCGGACTGCCTTTGAGGTCGAGGGCGGACATGATGCCGACCTTCGGCTTCACGGGTATGGTCACTTCGGCGATGGCCTTGGACAGCTGATACTCCAGCATAGTCTCGTCCTGAGGGTTGAGGAATGGGATGATGCGGGTCTTATCGAGGCAGGAGATGGCTAATCCGAAGTAGAGGTTTTGATCATCCATGCGCTGACCGTTGATGCCATCGAGATTGGCGGAGTCTTCGGCATCGGTGTCGGGCTGGGGGTCGAGGTTTTCGATCCGGAGTTTGCCTTTGGAGAGCGACGAGTATTCCTTGAGTAGGTCATCGACACGGCGCATGTGGAGTTTGATTTGCTCCGGCATGTAGTCGGTGCTACGAGATGCGTAGTAACGGATGACGACGCGTGTATCCAACTCGCCGAGGATGGAGCGGGTGCCGTCCGATAGCGTATGGATTTGTTTCTCGGTGAAGTCCGCGCCGCGGTTGCCGATGGGCGTGAGGGTGACGAGCCAGTTCGCGAGCACGGCGATTGCAAGGAGCGCGGCGACTCCGAAGGCCGCACGGGTGACGGGATGGGTGATTTTCATAGGTAAAAGCTGAAATTCTGAAATTCTGAAATGGTGGAGGCTGAAAACTTGAGATAGGGGGAGACGGAAGAATGATTTCAGCGTCTCAGTATTTCAGTGTTTCAGCATTGGTTTTATCAGGCGCGCTTGGCGGAAAGGATGGCGCTGGTTCCTAGCAGGCAGACAAAGATGAACGAGGCGAACCAGACGAGATCCTGCATGCGGAACAAGCCACGGTTGAGTGAGCGGAAATGATCCCAGACGCCGAAGGAAATAATCGCCTCCACGGCGGTCGGCGAGGTGGCCTTGGCGAGCTCGCGGGTGAAATCATCATAGCCGCACAGCACCATGGTGACGCAGATGGCCACGGAAACAATCAGGCAGACGACCTGGTCCCGGGTGCAGGCGGAGACGAGCATGGTGATGGCTAGGAAGGTGCAACAAACGAGGAAACTGCCGAGGTAACCGGCAAGGATCGCGCCGTTGTCTGGATCGCCGAGGTAGTTCACGGTGATGACGATCGGGAAAGTGAGCAACAGGGCGACCAGCCAGACGGTGGCGGCGGCAAGGAATTTCCCGACGATGGCGCTCCAAGTTGAGACCGGGAAGGTGCCGAGCAATTCGATCGTCCCGGTGCGTTGTTCGTCAGCCCAAAGTTTCATGCCTACGGCGGGTGCCAGCAGCATGAAAATCCAGGGATGCCAGAAAAAGAAGGTCCACTCGAGCGAGGCATCGCCGACGCGCATGAAACTTCCGAAGCTGAACGTCAGGCCCATCGAGAGGGCGAGGAAGATGACGATGATCGCATAAGCCGTGGGCTGGGCGAAGTAGCTGGTGAGCTCCCGTTTGTAGATAGTTAGAGATGACATGGTGGTAGATGCTGAAATGCTGAAAAAATGAAAAGCTGAAATCAGAACATGAAGAAGAGCGAAGATCTTGTCTCAGCGTTTCCGCATTTCAGATTTTCAGGATTTATTCTTAGGCGGCTTCTTCGGTGTCGCGGGTGGTGAGGCTGCGGAACAGGTCGGTGAGCGAGCCGGAGCCGGATTGCGCGTGGAGCTCGGCGGGGGTGCCGTCGGCGACGATTCTTCCGCGGTCCACGATGACGGCGCGGGTGCAGGCGGCATCGACTTCCTCCAGAATGTGGGTGGAAAAGAGGATGGCCTTGTCCTTGCCAAGGCGCTTGATGAGTTGGCGGACCTCGTATTTCTGGTTTGGATCGAGGCCGTCGGTGGGTTCGTCGAGAATGAGGACCTCGGGATCGTGGAGCAGGGCCTGGGCGAGGCCGGTGCGGTGGCGGTAGCCTTTCGAAAGGGTGTCGATCGATTGTTTGGCGACGCTGGTGAGGAAGCAGGTTTCGATGGCGCGCTCGACGGCGTCATTTCTGTCAGAGCCAGCTAGGCCGCGAATGCTGGCGCAGAATTTCAGGAAACCGATGACCGTCATATCAAGATAAAGCGGGGCGGATTCCGGCAGGTAGCCGACTTTGGTTTTGGCGGCCATCGGATTGTCGATCACCGAGATTCCACAGACCTTGGCGTCGCCGGAGGTGGGTGGCAGGAAACCGGTGATCATGCGCATCGTGGTCGATTTCCCGGCTCCGTTGGGCCCGAGGAACCCGAGGACTTCGCCTTTTTTGACGATGAACGAGAGATCGTCCACGGCGAGTTTGGATCCGAATTGTTTGGTGAGGTTTTCGACTTCGATCATGGGATGAAATTTCGAGTGGGGTTCGCTGCCAGAAAGCGACGTGGGGGAAGGTTCTTGTTTAGGGAAAAATGCCACAAGGAAAATTCCCGGTGGGGGTGGAATCGATGGCCAGTGGCCCCGCTCGTCTCGGCACTTGCTCCTGATGAGCCCGCCGCGGTATCCATCCGCTTTTCGCCAAAGGCTCTAACCGACTTGCAACGTGGCGTGGCGTGTGTATGGATTTCTGAGAATGTCAGCCATCCACCTTCCCGAACGCTGCGGCGTGATGTTGTTGCCGGACTGCTCCTTGTTTCCGCATGGCGGGCTGCCCTTGCACATCTACGAGCCTAGGTATCGGAAAATGCTCGAGGACGCACTCGAGGGTGATTGCATTTTCGCGGTGGGGCGCTTGCTCGGTGACGACCAGACCGATCCCGCGGTCTGCGTGGCCGAGGTGGGCACGATCGGTTTGGTGCGCGCCTCGCGCGAGAGTGAAGACGGCACCTCGCAATTGCTGCTGCATGGCGTGATGCGCGTGCGTTTCACCGAGTGGCATGATGATCATGACTATCCGTATGCCAGCATCGAGCCGGTGATTTCGGTTTTCACACCGGAAAATCAATCCATGGCGGCCATGAAAACGCTGCGCGGAGCTGTGGAGGACGCTATCCGATCTTTGCCGGACGAGGTGCAAGCGGGCGTGTTTTCGCTGATCGACCGGGCGGAGGATCCGGCACTGATGACGGACATCGTCAGTCAGCAATTCATCCATGAGCCGGATCTCCGGCAGCAATTGCTGGAGATGGAGTCAGTGGGCGCGCGGATTCCCTTGATCTGCGAATTTCTCCGGAAAGTCAGCGCGGCCGCGGAGAATTGAGCCCTGCAGGCGGCTCAAGGATTTCCGGAAATGACTTTAAGAACATCCGCCGCTTGCTGCTCGGTCGATGCGGCGAGATCCCGCCAGACGAGTTTCCCCTCTTTGAAAAGAAACGCCTGCCGCTTGGCAAAACCCAGGATCTTGGGGACTCCGAACGCCGTCACGACGACGCCGTCTTCATCGGCAAGAAGATCAAAGGGCAGCTGGTATTTATCCTTGAAGGCCTTCTGCGCTTTCACTGAGTCCATGCTCACGCCGAGGGTTTTGACGCCCTTTTCAGTGAGGACCGCGTAGGAATCGCGGAGACTGCATGCCTGTTTGGTGCAGCCGGGGGTGTCCGATTTTGGATAAAAATAGACCAGTAGGTAACTGGTTGCGCCGGTTTCGGCGACATTCACCGTCACGCCATCCTGGTTTTTTTGCGCCACCGCCGGGATGGCGGCCCCCACGGCCAGTGGCTCGGCGGAAGCATGGGCGGCGAAAACCCCGGTAGTGATTGCGCTCAGGATTTTGGTGATCGGGGACATGGTGTTTGAGGTTCGCACTGGAATCCGGCTTGGCAAGCGGACATCCGCCATTCGCGAAATATCCACCGGAGGACTTGAAATGCGGGCCAACCCGCGCCAAAGGAGGCACGTGATTCAGGCATTTATTCTCGGAGCCGGCCTCGGAACCCGCTTGCGCCCGCTGACCGAGCGGCTGCCGAAACCGCTCGTTCCGCTGTTCCACCAATCCCTTGCCGAACGGGCGATGGCCGCCTGTGCACAGGCCGGTGTCTCCCGCTTCGCCATCAACACCCACCATCTGCCCGAAGCTTGGAATGATTTCGCAACCCATATCGGAAGCCCGCCACGCGATCTCACCTTTTTCCACGAACCCATCCTCCTGGAAACCGGCGGGGGTCTCAAAAACATCGCCACATGGATCGGCGGGATGCCACTCCTCGTCCACAACGGTGACATTTTCTCCACGCTTCCGCTGGAGAAACTCATCGCCGCCCATGAAGCATCCGGCCTGCCCGTGACGCTCGCGCTCCGCTCCCAAGGCGAGGCGAAGCACATCGCGCTCGACGATTCCATGACGCAGGTCACCGACATCCGCCGCCTTCTGGGCCACGCGGACGGCTCGCATGTGTTTACCGGCATCTATTGCGTAAATCCCAGCTTCCTCGACTTGCTCCCAGCGGCCCAAAAGGTCTCCATCATTCCGGCATTCCTCGAATTGGCCCGCAACGCCCAGCTCGGAGCCGTGGTGCTCGATGAGGGCGTTTGGCTCGATCTGGGCGACCGTGATTCCTACCTGCAAGCCCACCGCGAACTCGATCTCGGCCCCGCCATCCACCCTCTCGCCGACGTCCAAATCGGCGCCATCGTCGAAAATTCTGTCATCGGGCCCGGGGCGGTCATCGCCTCCGGAGCCATCGTCAGAAACTCCGTAGTCTGGCCAGGCGGCCGCGTTTTGAGCCCCGCAAACCTTGATCGTTGCATCGTTTGCTCGGGAAACCCCGTCACCGGCTCCCATCAAAATGCCGATCTTTGACGCCGAATCCACCCACGGCGCGGATTTCTCGAAACCATTTTTTCGCTTGCGGCATGGCCGAACGGGCGGTCCACTCCTCGGAGTGTTTCAAACTAGGACAACTTGGCGACCCCGATTCGCCGCATGGATGCTGGCGCTTGTCTGCGGCTTTTCCCTGCATGTCTTCGCCACGGACGCCCGGGTAAACTTGGCCGACGGCTTTGATTTTCCCGTCGGAAAACCCAATGCGGATGGTTACTACAAGTCGCGCGGCCTCCGCCTGCGCGCGCCCCAGCACTTTGGCGAGGACTGGAACGGCCGCAGCGGCGGGAACTCCGACCTCGGAAGTCCCGTTTACGCCGTCGCCGATGGCATCGTCACCTTGGCCAACAACGTCCGCACCGGTTGGGGCAACGTCGTCCTCACACGCCACGCCTACCGCGATCCCGCCACCGGCCAGATCAAATACATCGACACCCTCAACGGCCACCTCGACAGGATCATGGTCAAGTCAGGACAAGCCATCAAGCGAGGCCAGCAAATCGGCACGATCGGCACCAATTTCGGAATGTATCCCGCCCACCTCCATTTCGAAATGCGGCATGATATCACCATCGGCATGCAACGCAGCAACGTGCCCGCCGATATGAACCACTGGGCGGATCCCACTCAGTTCATCAACAAACACCGCCGCCTCAACCGAGAGTGGCGCCCGGTTGCCGTCGCCACCGGCACCTACCAAGACTACAACGGCATCCGCGGACTCTAACGAACCCGAAGAAGCAGACCTCTAAACACTTGGACTGCGTGCAGCCTGCTGGCGGTGATCCGGATCGAGTTGCATTTCACGAAGTGCAAGCTTATCAAACCCTCACCCGTAGATCTGTCATGCTCCACAGCTGACCCTTCGCGCCGCTGCCGCTGCCTCGCATCGCCCATGCACCGTCCTTGCGCTACGGCCCGAATCGCTCCCGCGCCCGTGGCTACAGGATATTCCGCAACTTCCAGGCCATTGCATACTGAATCGCGGGGAAACTAACAATACATGAACCCGCAGAAGCCACCCACTAAAAGTTCAGTAGCGCCATTTGGGATCAGGCATCTGCGGGTTCTGGCAGGACGGTGGCGATGGTGGGAGTAGTGGAGAAGATGCGGGCGGCGGTCTCGCGGACTTGGGCGGCGGTGAGCGCTTGATAGGTGGCGGCGAGGCGGCGGTGTTCATCGGCGGGATGGCCGAAGAGGAGGTCGAGGGCGACGTGGCGGGCGGTGTGCGCGGGGGATTGCTGCTGGATGGCGAGGCCGCTGAGAACGGTGGAGCGGACGCGCTCGAAGGCATCGTTAGGAATGCCGGCGGCGGCGATTTTTTTGATTTCTGCGAGTAGCTCGAGTCGGGCGAAGTCGGCTTGTTCCGGAGAGGTGGCGAGGTAGAAGGTGAAGAGGCCGGCGTCGTAGCCGAGGAACTGGGTGGCGCCGACCTGATAGGCGAGGCCGAGTTCCTCGCGGATACGGATGAACAAGGGGCCGGCCATGTCGGCGGCGTATTCTTGGATCATGGCCAGAGCATGGCGCTCAGGGCCGTTGACGGATGCACCGGGAAAACCGATGGCGAGCACTGCCTGTTTTTTGGGCAAGCGGACGGTGAGGTCCGCACCGAGGCCTGGTGTGCCGGTGGGGACGGGCCATGGATTTCCGGTGGGCAAGGCGGATAGATAGGTGGACAACAGATCGATGGCGGCGAGCGGATCAAAATCCCCGGCGAGGGCGAGGGTGATGTTAGATGCGTTGAAATGGCGGACGTGGTGGGCGGCGAGCGCGGTGCGGTCCAGCGCGGTGAGGCTGGCGGGGGTGCCGAGCGAATCGAGGCCGTAGCCGGTGCCACTGAATGCGGCGTGGCGCAGGGCGCGGAAGCTGGCGTGCAGCGGGTCTTGCATGGCTTCTTCGAGCGCGGCGAGTTGGCTGGCTTTTTCCCGGATGATGGCATCTGCGGGCAGGCTGGGAGCGGTGAGAATTTCGGAAAAAACGGCGGTGATAGTGGCCAAATCCGGGGTGAGTCCGGCGGCTTGCACGAGCAGCGCGTTGTTGCCGGTGCCGGCCCCGACCGAGGCCCCGAGCGATTCGAGGGCGATGGCGATTTCCTGGGCGCTGCGGGTGGCGGTGCCTTTGGGCAGAGTGGAAGCGAGCAATTGGTTGAGGCCGTTGGTTTCCGGAGTCTCGGATGGCAACCCGGCGCGGACGGCGGCTTGCAGGTGGACGAGCGGCACCCGGCGGTCGGGAATGAGAGCAATTTGCAATCCGTTCGGCAGGGTGTGGACTTCGATCTCTTCGCGACGGTGGCGGATTTTTCCGGTGCGTGCGGGGGCGGGCGCATCGAGTGGATCGACAATGGTCAGCGTGAGGCATTCGTCGGTCAGGCGGGAGGCGGCGCGGCGGACGTCGTCTGCGGTGACGGCTTGGATCGCGGCGACGTGGCGGCGGGTGAAATCGAGATCGCGCGCTTCGTGCCAGTTCGATGCGAGGTCCGAGGCGCGGCCGGAGGCGGTCGTGAGGCTGCGGAATTGGCTGGCGGCAATCTGCCGTTTGGCTTTGGCAATATCACTATCCAACTGGTCGGTATGTAATGTTGCGAGGTCTAGGTGGATGGCTTCGATGAGGTCGTCGCGTTTTGATGGATCGGCATCCGCGGAGATGCCGAAGATGCCTTCGCGGGAGGCGTTGGTCCATGAGAAGGCGGAGATTTCCAAGGCGAGGCCGCGTTCCTCGCGGAGGGAGCGGTGGAGGCGGGAGGATCGGCCGCGGCCGAGGATGGCGGCGAGCACATCGAAGGCCGGGGCGTCCGGGTGATTGAGGGCGGGGGATTTCCAGGCGAGGGAGATCCGGCTGGCGGGGATGGCGAAGGTTTCGCGGGCACGGCGAGGGCCGAGTTGCGGGGGATCGATGGCGACGAGTGGTTCGCGGCCGCAGCCTTGCAGGCACTCGGCGGTGAGCGAGGCGGCGAGTTTGCGGGTCTCGTCAGGATCGAAATCGCCGGAGATGGCGATGAAGCAACGGTCGGGGGTGTAGCGTTCTTTTTGATAGCGGACGAGGTCCTCGTAGGCGATCGCATTGAAGCGGTGGCGGTGGCCGATGACCGGGTGGCGGCGGGGATCGAGTTGGAAGGCGTTGGCGAGGAGCAGGCGGGTGGCGGCGTTGTCGGGATCGTCGAGGCCCATGTCGATCTCGCGGCGGATGACGTCTTTTTCCTTTTCGAATTCCGATTCGGGGAGGACGGGGAAGAACACGATGCCGGTGAGGCATTTCAGGAACACCGGGAGGGAATCCGCCGGGCCATCGATGTAATAGACGGTGCGTTCGAAGGTCGTGTAGGCATTCCAGTGGCCGCCTGCGGCTTGCACGGTATCGGCGAGTTCGTCCGCATCGTAGTCGCGGGTGCCTTTGAAGACCATGTGTTCCAGGAAATGCGAGAGTCCGGAGCCGAGGTGGCGGTCCTCGTGCATGCTGCCGGTTTCCACCCAGATTTGGGCGCTGACCACAGGCGCGGTGGGATCGGGATCGAGAATCAGGGTGAGGCCGTTGGGAAGGGTCTCAACGGTGGCGGTGGTGATGGGGTATTCCATGAAATTTGGGTGGAAAAGATGGATGCCGCATAAGTCCGTATCATGCAACGGTAAGCATCCTGAATTTGGGATTCCGGCTGGTGGTGATCCGGATGCATCGACGCAGCAGGCTGCGTGGCCAAAGCGGCAGCAGGCTGCACGCAGTCCAGGATGGAATCACTGGCGGTTCATTCGTTCCTCGGCAAATTCCTGTCTAGGTGGCCATTTAATAGGTCGGCATCGCACCGCAGTGGAAAACCGCATCCAGCACGTTCTTATCCGTGCGCGGGTCATAGCGGACCGTCATCGCGGTCCGGCGTTTTTCGTCGTGCCAATCCTTCCAATAGATCATCAGCGCCTTGCCGTATTCCTTGTGCTCCACTACTGCCTTGATCTGTGAATCCAGCGAGCCGATGGCGTGTTTCGTCTCGACGAGCAAGATTCCGTCCCGCGCCACCGTGCGGTTTTTCACGCCGACAATGAAGTCCGGAAAAAACCTGCCGCCGTCCGGGCGCACGATGGCTACCGAGTGCTTTTTCTTCACGGGATTCCGGTGCCACCAGAGAACCGTTCCGTCTGGATCATGATCCAATAGCTTGGCGAACTCGACTTCCCATGGATTCAAATCCGCTGGGAACACGCCATAGATGTTCTTAAATGATGGAATCAGCGCCACCGGCGAATCTACAAATCCCGGCAGCAGCTCGGTCTCCCGCGTGAATGAAAATCGTGCCGCGCAGGATTTCTCCACCTCGCGCAGCAGGCCGGGGTGGCGGACAAGAATCAAGGCAAGCGCAACTTCCAGACGATCCTCATCCTCTGCTATTTCATTCATGCCGTGTTTTCGAAACTCCATGGCCAGTCGCTTCAGCAAATGATCCTGCAAATCTTTCGGACTCAGATATTGCTGCCGTAAGAGAAGCTGTTGGGCTTGCCTCTCGGCCTTTTCCAGATCGATACGCGCGCTGATGATCGAGCGTTGGTCTTCTGCCACACCGGAGAAATGACCCCGCTCGATGCGGATGATCTGAACATCCTTCGCCAGTGCGGCAAGCAAGGCTCGATCATCGAATGAAACTTGCTGTTCGATGCATGCCAGCAAATCCGTTACCTCCAACGGCATCTCCTGTGTCAGAAAACGCAACGGCATGCCCGGTTTCAACTCGTAGCGGTGAACACCAGCAACCGGTTCAGCAGGCGGCTTTCCCCCATTTGGCTCTCGTCGCGAGAGTGTTTCAAATAACTCTAACACACACTGCGACCGGGAAGCCGCGACTTCTTCGCTAGTTCCCATCTCCGTCTCAAGCGCCTCTGGAAAATCGACGTTCTCCACCTCACCCGGCAGTAATTCCGGCTGATTGTTTCGCACCACTTGGAACTGCGTCCCGCCACCCACACGCGTCAGCATCGTGAACGGGCTGGTCTGCGTGAGTTGGCTTTTAAGCCGGTTGATCTTGTCCGCCGCCGTGGCGATCCCTGCCTGACTGTCATGATCCGCTAGAAACAAGTATCCGTGTCTCAGCAATGGCGACAGCTTGCGGCCTTGCAGGCGCTTATGCACCCGCATGATCCGTCCGATCAACTGCGTGCCGAAGTCCGTGTCCTTGATCGGTCTCATCGACACCATGCAGAACGCCCGTGGCGCATCGAATCCCAGCGCCGCCGCCATCTTGAAAATCAAAATCTCTTTTGTCTCGTCCACCGCCATGGAGAGGAAATTCTCGTCAGGCTCGTCCGCCGTGTGGATGGATATTGCGTTTTCCGCAAACCCAAGTTTGAGCAGAGCTGCCTTTGTTTCCTCGATCGATCCCTTTTCCTTGCTCACCTGCACCATCATCAGGGGCACAAGCCCGATCCCTACCGTTTCCAACTCCTGCTTGATCCGTGCATGCATCGTGCAGGCGTCTTGCAAGGCTGCCGCCTCGAAGTCTGCCAGCGCGGCCTGATCCGGCGGCGAAATGTAGGCGATGGACTTCACGCCCTCCTTCACCAGTCCCGCCAACACCGCTTCCTCGCGGGAAACCGTTACCCGGTGCAAATCCTTGATGCCCGCAGCCTTGATGAATTTATCAGCATCCGCATCATCCGGCGTCGCTGTGATCATCAGGCTGTAGTCCGGCACCAGCACTTCGCGGAAAAACTCCACCGACTGCGTCTGCGCGCCGATCCCGTGGTGCGCTTCGTCAATGATGATTCCGACGCGGAAGCCTTTGCTTCTTAAATCTATCAGAAAATCATCCAGTGCGGGCAGTTGCTCGTTGTCCTTGCGGATTTTTCGCGCGTCTGCCGAGCGGGCGATTACTGAAGCCCAAGTTAGCACGAAGGTATCGCCGGAGCATGTGCCATTCACCCTGCGATCCGTTGCGAGATCCCGCACCCGCAGGCCGGGGTGATGATCCCGCAAGGACGCCGCCGCTTGGCCGACGAGGCCTTTGAAGGGCGCGAACCAGAACCACACCACTTTCTCCTCTGCGGAAAACTTCTCCGCCACCGCACCCGCCATGATCGTCTTGCCCGCGCCCGTCGGAGCCTTCATCAGCAACGCGCCGTTATAAGCGAAGACCCGGCGGCGGTCATGCTCCGTCGTCACCGAATCATAGAGCCCCTTCGCCGAGAGAAAGAGCCCTAGCACGTTGTCTATGTAGGTCTGTTGGAATGGCTTCGGCGTGATCATGGCATAAGGAGGTGCGACATTCCTGTCGCACATGAGAATGAATGGTGAAAGCGGAGGACGAAACGGCTGATCTTTCTCCCTCCATTCGATTCCACGACAGGAGTGTCGTGGCTCCTTATTTTTGGGCAGTTCATGGTCTCGAGCCGAAGCGTTCGATGAGGGTTTGAGGTATCGGCAGGATGCTAACCGTCTCCGAAGAATAGCGCATGGCAAGCGCCTCCGGCTGCCAAGTGTAGAGCGTCGCGTTCGGCGCGCCCTCCATTTCCTTCTCCACCCGCCGGCAAATTGCGTCCGTCAGCGTGGTCAGATAGAAAACGCCCTCATCCGCCGAGCTGCGGGCGAACAGGCGGCCGGACGCCAGTGGTGTCTCCGCCGAGAGATCGCCGAAGTGCATCAATTGGAGAAACAACCAAACCTGCGGATGGTCGATCCGGCGTATCACTCGGTTCATCGGAATCCGCCGCGTCCGCAGATAGGCAAAACTTCCGCCCGTGCCCGGTGTGGTTCCGTAGCCGGAAATCACGTTCGCCACCCGCTGCCGGCACACGTCCTCGCAAAGGTTCTTCGTGGGCTCTTCCGTCGTCGCCTCGGTGTTGGAAATCAGGATGAACTTGCGTGGAGCCTGATCCGGATTCGCCGCGTTCATTTTCAAAACGGCATGTGCCGTTGTTCCTGAGCCTGCGAAGAAATCCAGAACGAGATCGCCGGGGTTGGTCGCGATTTGTAAAACACGTTCGATCAATCGAACGGGCTTGGGGGTGTGTGCTAAAGGGGAGTCATCGGTTTCGGACATTAGTGCCAGCAGTTCCTTTTTCGCCTCTTGACTATGACCTACCTCGGCATTGCTCCACCAAGTCCAAGAACTCCGCCCCTCGGTTTCACACAGAAAATTCTTCACTCTCGGTCGAGCCGAGCCATCAGGCCCAAACCAGATTCGATTGTCTTTTTTAAGTTTGCCGAATTCCGATTCGATCTTGCCCCAACATCTTCCCTTGGGCGGAGTTAGTTTGCGCCCAGTCGGCGTAATGATCTCATACATCTGATTCGGCCGGAATCCTTGCGCGGTAAAATCGGCCGATGTCCATGATCCACGACTGTCATCGTCAGGATTAGAGTAGCTTGCTCGATCCTTTTCACTAAGCGGTGCTTTTTTCAGGGCGAGATTGTCGTTCGAAGCAGCATAGACCAGAACATACTCGTGTCCGGCCCCAAGTCTCAATCTGGCGTCAGGAGAAGTTCTTTTCTGCCATATCACATTCGCCACGAAATTCCCCTCTCCAAACACCTCGTTCATCAGCATCCCGAGGTGAAAGATCTCGTTGTCGTCGATGGAGACAAAGATCGCTCCATCCTGGGCGAGTAGATCGCGGGCTAGGGTGAGACGTTGGAACATGAACTCCAGCCACATCGAATGCCGCCACGAGTGATCCTTCTCCACGAAGCGGTCGTTATAGACGAAGTCGCGGTTGCCCGTGTTGTAGGGAGGATCAATGTAGATGCACTTCACCTTTCCGGCGTAAGCCACTTTCAAAGCCCTCAGCGCGTCGAAGTTATCGCCTTCGATGATCAGGTTTTCTTTTGCCCCGCTCCCCGCGCCAAGCTCCGGCACTTCGTCTAGCGCTACAAAATCCGAGTTCAACGCCCGGTCGTGTTCAATCGCATCCTGTTCCCAAACCAGCCCGAACTTTTTCCGATCGCGCGCCTCCAGCAGCGCGACGAGCTGTTCGTGGGTGAGATCACGGTAATTCTGGCGGGCCATGGGCGGGAGGAAGCGGATGAGGCATCCTCCCGAGTGGACGGGGAGTTCGAAAGTCGCACTAAGTCGACCGCAACGGCCTTTAGCCACCCCCCGTAGGAGACGACCTGGACATGCGCCGCCGCCTCCCCGGCCTTTGGGTCGGTTTGGCGGCAATGTTGCGGTCATTGCCGACCGCTTAGTGTGAGGATTTCGAAGTCCCCGTCCGCCGAGGCGGACGCTGTGAGTCAATCCATCCGTGGGCTGCCGGGCAAGGGCAAAGGTGGGTGAGTCCAAGAACTTGACGAGGAATGGCGTAGCAGGCACCTTGTCGCGGTTGGAACGTTACGAAACATCAAGACGTCAAAAATCATGCATAGCCGTAAGCTAGAGGAGTTGATCGTTCATTTGGGGAGTCACCCAAGTGTGACGAACCTTGGCCTGACGAAGCTTTGGAAGTTGATTTTCTTCGTGGACGCGAGGGCACTCCGTGACTTGGGAGAACCTGTGACAGGTTCGGAATTCATCAAATACGAACATGGTCCGGTGCCGAGCCGAGGAGAAAAACACCTTCGGAAGATGACCCGCAGCGGCGAGGTAACCACGACGCAGCGCAGCGTGGGCGGCAAAACTCTCAACGAGGTGAAAGCCACCCGACTTCCGGATCTCCGTGTTTTCTCAAAATTGGAGTTGGGGTTAATCGACGAAGTTTGCACCGAACTCGGCCGCAAGAGCGCCACTTTACTATCCGACCTGAGCCATAAGGAGCCATCATGGCACTATGCGCCGATGCGGGAGAAACTCTCGCCAGAACTGATGGCGTATGGCTGCGCAGAAGACGCCGAGGGCCTGTGAACCATGGATGTGCGTTTCCACTGCTCGAAGCGAGTCCGGCACTCGGGGAAAATCTGGCTTCAAGCGCCGCTGCGATTTTCGTACAACCGATGCTTTACGAATGGGAGTAGAAAAAAGCCGCCCTGGTTTCCCGGGGCGGCTTGGATGAGTGGGCATGGCGGCTAAAAACCGCCGCCACGGATTGCTTTTTTTTCGCGGCCTTCTTGGCGGCCTTTTTAGTTAATATAAAGCCTGTCTTGTTGAAATATGGGAGAGAGGGATCGCCGGGCACACCCACTTATCCGCCGTATGGCGGGGAGCATGTGGGTGGGCGGAGGGAGACAAAACAAGATTGATCAGGGAGCCATTGCGCTAATTTGATAGATAGTGGTGGTGCCGCTCACCTCGTTGGCGACAACTAACAGAGGTTTGCCATTCGGGCTCTTGGTGGCGGGAACAAAATCGAGGCCTTCCGGTCCAAGATCACCGGCAGCGGCGACGTTACCAAGGTTGTCCTCATCGTAATTTATAGAGAAATCACGGTTGAGACCAAAGCCAGCGAACTTCACGTCACGTGGATTGGTAATGTCGCAAACAAGAATGCCACTGAAACGCTCAAGGCCGACGAAGGCGTAGGTGCGGCCATCAATGACACCGATTTCAATAGCTTCCGGTTCGGCGCCTTTATTGTCTGACCGACTGTCGAAAGCACCACTTTCATCATGAGCGCAGTTGAAATCGTCTGGAAAATTTTCCGCCAGATAGGTTTCGATCATTGAGCCACTGTCGTAAACCATGGTTCCTTTTTCATCAAAGATCGAGAATGAGCGGGCACCGAAGCTATAAAGCTCCTGATGCACTGATTGTCCCTCGATTTTGCCTTCCGTAGACACAATGGTGAGGCGTCCGAGATTACCATCCGCCTTGAGCTCGGCAGCAAGCGGGAAGGCGCTGGGATCAAGACTGCGGGTCTTGACACGCGCTTCATCGATGTAGCCAGTCCGCTCGCGGCTGTCGCCTTCGTTTGCTGTGACAAAATAGGTGGTGCGTTCGCCACGCTCGGAGGCGGTGTATGTGGCAATGCCATCTGGCATCAATAGGCCGCGAACCGGCCAGTTGGCGATACGGATCATGCTGTCTTTGTCCGAGGTGTCGATCGCGTTGCCAAGTTCGGCGTGATTGATTGAGCCAAGCGGCAGGATGGCTTCCAGGCGTTTTTTGCTGATGTTGATTTTTGCGACCGCATTGTTTTCCTGGCAGGTAACGTAGGCGATATTGCCATCAATTGCGACGAACTCAGGTTCAAGATCCTGAGCCACTGTGGTGCCTGCGGGGCCGGTGATACGGACGCCTGGCACATCTGCAAGAGTGAGCTTGGAGAAAGTCACTTCATTATGAGTCCGGCGGCGGCCGTCGATATTAATAATGGATACAGATCCCTCGGGATCGATCGAGTAGTCAGCATTAGGTTCACCCTCGTTAGCGACGACGAGTCTTCCTCCTTTCAAGTTATACGTGAGCATGTCGGGAAGGTAACCAACCTGGATCGTCTGAAGGATATCACCTTGCTTGTTCAGAAAGACGACATTGCCGCGCTGGGCAGCATCCGGCGCACTGACGGCCACTGCGATTTCGTTAGCCTTGGCATTGGGGTTCACATCGACGCTATTTGGATTGCCCAATTCGCTGAGGTTGACCGATTTTAAAAATACGGGAGCGGCAGGATTCGTCGCATCGAAGATATCGATTGAGTCAGTCGAACCGTTCACGACGAACATGCGCTTGGTGACCGAATCGAACTTTACGATTTCTGCGGCGGACTGGGCGAAAATCTCCGCAGCATCGCCATTTCGGACAGTGGAGATTGGGTCCAAACTGATTGTAGCAGGTGCAGCCAAGAGCGCAGTGTGGGCGAGCGCGGTGGTTAGCAGAAAGAAGGAATGTTTCATGGTTTGATGCGTGTTGTATTTCGAGTCAACCGGGCTAAATGCCATAGTTTGACGACAATGTATCCATGTTGAAATTTGAGCCGTGCTGAAGAAATGAATTGTATCAAAATTGTCACCATTCTCCGCATAAACCACCGGACTCTCCGTTCGGAAGTCGGGCATACACTTGAAGCGCTGCCGAGCTTAATCTTTAAAGGCATTGGAATGAATTCCACGCTCCAATGAAAAAAGCCGCCCTGGTTTCCCGGGGCGGCTTGGATGGGTGGGCATGGCGGTTAAAAACCGCCGCCACGGATTACTTTTTCTTGGCGGCCTTCTTGGCGGCTTTTTTAGCGACCTTCTTGGCGGCTTTCTTGGCAACCTTTTTGGCAGGCGCGGAGGAACCGTCTTCGATGGCGGCTTGCGCGGCGGCGAGGCGAGCGACCGGCACGCGGTAAGGCGAGCAGGACACGTAGTTCAGGCCGAGCTTGTGGCAGAACTTGACGGAGTCCGGATCACCACCGTGTTCACCGCAGATGCCGAGCTTGATGTTCGGGCGGGTGCTGCGGCCCTTGGCCACGGCGATTTCCATGAGTTGGCCGACGCCTGTGGTGTCGAGGGTGGCGAAGGGGTTCTTTTTGAACACTTCGTTCTCGATGTATGGCGTGAGGAACGCGCCCATGTCGTCACGGCTGATGCCGAGAGCGGTTTGGGTGAGATCGTTGGTGCCGAAGCTGAAGAACTCGGCGCCCTTGGCGATCTCATCGGCGGTGAGTGCGCCGCGTGGGACTTCGATCATGGTGCCGACTTGGTAGTCGAACTTCACCTTTTTCTCGGTCATGACTTCCTTGGCAACGCGATGGACGATCTCGGCTTGGAGTTCGAATTCCTTGGAGAATCCGACGAGCGGGATCATGACTTCGGGTTTCACGGGGATCTTCTTTTTCACCACGTCAGCGGCGGCTTCGAAGATGGCGCGGGCCTGCATCTCGGTGATTTCCGGATAGGCGACGCCGAGGCGGCAGCCGCGGTGGCCGAGCATCGGGTTGAACTCGTGGAGTTCGGCGACGCGATGGATGATGGTTTCCACCGGGATGTTGATCTTCCGGGCGAGGTCCATTTGTTGCTCCTTGCTGTGGGGCAGGAACTCGTGGAGTGGCGGATCGAGCAAGCGGATGGTGGCAGGGAAACCCTTGAGGGTCTTGAAGATGCCGGTGAAATCCTCGCGCTGATAGGGCAGGAGTTTCGCCAGAGCGGCACGGCGTGATGACTCGTCGGTGGCGAGAATCATCTCACGCATGGCGTCGATGCGGTCGCCCTCGAAGAACATGTGCTCGGTGCGGGTGAGGCCGATGCCGGTGGCGCCGAAGGCCATGGCGATGCGGGTTTGCTCCGGGGTATCGGCATTGGTGCGGACGCCAAGCTTGGTGGCTTGTGAGCACCATTGCATGAGTTGGAGGAAGTTTTTGAACTTCTCGGTTTTCTGGGCTGCTTTGTCATTGCTGACGATGCCGGTGATGATTTCCGAAGGAGCGGTTTTGATCTGGCCGCCGTAAACGGTGCCGGAGGTTCCATCGATGGACATGTAGTCGCCTTCCTTGAAGGTGACACCGGACGCGGTGACGGTGAGCTTTTCGTAATCGATCTCCACGGCGGCGGCACCGCAGACGCAGACTTTGCCCATTTGGCGGGCAACGAGTGCGGCGTGCGAGGAAACGCCACCCTTGGCGGTGAGGATGCCCTCGGCGGCGATCATGCCGCGAAGATCTTCCGGGCTGGTTTCGTTGCGGACGAGCAGGACCTTTTCGCCACGGGCTTCAGCGGCTGCTGCGCGGTCGGCATTGAGGTAAATCTTGCCGGAAGCAGCGCCTGGGCCGGCGGGAAGGCCGGTGGCGAGAAGCTTGGCTTTCTTCACGTCGGCGACGTCGAAGATCGGAGCGAGGAGTTGGTCGAGTTGGTCGGCCGGGTTGCGGAGCACGGCGGTTTTCCAGTCGATGAGTTTCTCCTTATACATGTCCATCGAGAACTTCAGGGCAGCGGCAGCGGTGCGCTTGCCGTTGCGGGTTTGAAGCATGAACAGCTTGCCTTCCTGAATGGTGAACTCGACGTCCTGGACGTCCTTGAAGTGTTTTTCAAGGATGGCGCGGACTTTCATGAGTTCGGCATAGCTCTTGGGCATTTGTTTCTTCAACTCGGAGACGGGCTCCGGGGTGCGGACGCCGGCGACGACGTCTTCGCCTTGGGCGTTGATGAGGAACTCACCGTAGAATTCGTTGACACCGTTGGCGGGGTTGCGGGTGAAGGCGACGCCGGAACCGGAGGTGATGCCGGTGTTGCCATAGACCATGGCCTGCACGTTGACGGCGGTGCCCCATTCGGCAGGGATGTTGTATTTGCGACGATAGACGATCGCGCGGTCGTTCATCCAGGAGCTGAACACGGCACCGGCGGCACCGCGGAGTTGGTCCCATGGGCTGGCGGGGAAACTGTGACCGGTGCGCTTTTTGACGAGCGCTTTGAAACGCTTGACGAGCTCTTGTTGGTCGGCGGCGGTGAGGTCGGAGTCGATGATGTCCTTGCCGTATTTTTCGTGTTTGTATTCCTCGATGGCGACTTCGAAGGGTTCGTGGTCTTCGCCTTCGCGTTTTTGCACGCCGAGCACGACGTCGCCATACATTTGGACGAAGCGGCGATAGCAATCCCAGGCGAAGCGCTCGTTTTTGGTGGCGATGGCGAGGGACTTCACGGTGTCATCGTTGAGGCCGAGGTTGAGGATGGTGTCCATCATGCCGGGCATCGAATCGCGGGCGCCGGAGCGCACGGCGACGAGCAGTGGCATGCCTTTGGCATCGCCGAACTTGCAGCCCATGATTTTTTCCATGTTCTTCACACCGGCTTCCATCTGGCTTTGGAGCACGGCTGGATAGGTTTTGCGGTTTGCGTAGAAATAGGTGCAGACCTCGGTGGTGGCGGTGAATCCCGGAGGCACTGGCAGACCGATGCGGGTCATTTCCGCGAGGTTTGCGCCTTTGCCGCCAAGAAGTGGCTTCATGCTGCCATTGCCATCGGCCTTGCCCGCGCCCCACGTGTAAACGTATTTGGCATTTTTGTTAGGAGCGGTGGTTTTTGTAGCGGACTTTTTTGGCGCGGGTTTTGCAGCCTTCTTTTTGGTAGCCATCGTATTGATTGATATCGTGTGTTTGAACGTGAAAAGCCGGCACTTGGGGAGGAGAATTCCCGCAGTCCGGCGAACGCGCGGGAAACTAGGCGGAGTTGCAGGCGGCTGTCAATCAACCAGTTTTGGATGTGGCGTGCGCTTTTCAACCGCTGTGCCAACATTCTTTGACCCGCCCTCAGCGTGCGGATTTCTCAACCGCGAATCCGTCTATGCTGCGCCATGCCGGATGCCCGCCCGCGCGGATGAGGTGCCGATTCGTGGCCAAACGTGTCACCTCATCGTCATTTCATCCGCACGGCAAACACGTTACGCCGCTTGCTTTTTCGCCGTGCGACCAGTGACCTCCGCCACGCCTCAGCGCAAGCCGCGGAGCAGGAGCTCGGCGTTGGTTTTGGTGGCGCGGAGATTTTTGAGCAAGGTCTCGATGGCGTCGCCGATGGGCAAGCCGGCGAGTTGTTTGCGGAGATCCACCACTTTGAGGAATTCATCCGGATGATAGAGGCGATCGTCGTTGCGGGTGCCGGACTGCGGGATGTGGATGGCGGGGAAGACGCGGCGCTCGGCGAGTTCGCGGTCGAGTCGGACTTCCATGTTGCCGGTGCCCTTAAATTCTTCGAAGACGACGTCGTCGAGGCGGCTTTCGGTTTCAACGAGGGCGGTGGCAAGGATGGTGAGTGATCCGCCTTCTTCGACGTTGCGGGCGGTGCCGAAAAACTTGCGGGATTTCTGCAAAGCCACCGGGCTGACGCCGCCGGAGCCGATCGGGCCGCTGCCTTGCATGGCGGAGTTGTGGCCGCGGGCGAGGCGAGTGAGGCTATCGAGCAGGAGGATCACATCCTTGCCGAGCTCGACCAAGCGTTTGGCGCGCTCGAGCACGAGGTCCGCGACTTGCGCATGGCGGCGTGGCGATTCATCGAAGGTCGAGGCATAGACGCGCGAGCCGACGGTTTCCTCGAAATCGGTGACTTCCTCGGGTCGTTCGTCGAGCAGCAGGATGATGAGTTCCGCGTCCGGGTGATTCGCGCGGATCGAGCGGGCGATTTGTTTTAGAAGGATGGTTTTGCCGCCGCGAGGTGGGGCGACGATGATGCCGCGCTGGCCCTTGCCGAGCGGGGCGATGAGATCGATGGCGCGGACGCCGAGGAAATCATTCCCCTCCCCTTCCAAATGGATGCGCTCATTCGGGAAAAGCGGGGTCAGTTTATCAAACTCGGTGCGCACTTGAAAATCTGCGACGGGCACGCCCTCGACTTCGATCACCTCGTGGGCGGCAAGGAATTTATCGCGCTCGCGGGGTGCGCGGACGCGGACTTTGATTTGTTGGCCGACGCGCAGGCCGAGATCGCGCAGCATGTGGGTGCCGACGTGGATGTCATCCGGGCTGGGGCGGAAGCTGCGTTCGGGATCGCGCAGCATGGCGAAGTTTTCCTTGGTTTGCTCCAGCACGCCTTCGCAGACGAGGCTGCTGCCTTCGTGGCCGAAGAAACACAGGAGTTCGTAGATCAACTGGCTTTTCGGAATGCCGCCTTGGATGCGTGCGGGCGAGGCCTCAGCCATCGCCTGCAATTCCGCGAGGGATTTGAGGCGGAACTGGTTGATATCGATGGAAACCGGTGCGGGCGAGATCACCGCAGCGGCGGATGGAGCTGGGGTGGCTTCGGATTCGTGAGAGAGAGTCATGAGAAATTCCTGGGAGAAACGACGGATTTGTGAGCGAAGGACGGATGGGGGGCCCTCGTTCCAAAAAACCACATCCGCAAGGGATATTTTTTCCTGAACCGGGAGCTGGGCGGCGAGAATGGATTCGATCAGATCGTCCTCGAAGTTGCCACGGGCCTTGAGCCGCTGGATTTGCGTGGCACGGGATGAAGCGACGACGAGCACTTGGTGTTGGCCGAAGTCGAAGCCCTTTTCAAAGAAGAGCGGCACATCCGCGATGAACAGATCCGCGCCCCGTGTAGCAGCGATTTCGAGGGAATCAAGACATTCCTGTTTGACGCGGGGGTGAAGGATGGCCTCCAGACGCAAACGCGCGGCCTCATCGCCAAACACGCGGCCGCGCAGAAAATGGCGGTCAATTCGGCCTTCGGCATCCAGCGCCTGATCGCCGAAGGCCTCCAGCACGATGGCCGCGACCTCCGGATCCGCTTCCAACAAGCGGTGAACCGCCGCATCGCAATCGAAAATCACCACTGCAGGCAGATATTCGCGCAACACTCGGCAGACCGTCGATTTCCCGGAAGCGATTCCTCCCGTCAATGCCATCACTCGCATGAGGCGAGCATCATAAGCTGCGCGACGGGATGCAAGAAGCAAGAATGCGGAATATCCAAGATAGCCCTGGAGGAAAGATTGAAATCATCAAAAGATTGCAGGATCGGCGGAACCGGTTTCAACAGCGCGGATTTTCGCCTTTTTGTAGAGGGCGTCCGGGATATCGATGGTGGTTTTCATGAAATAGAACATACGGGGTAATGGTTTCCCGTCAATCCGTCTCTTCGGCCAGCGGCCACATAAGGGTGGCTGAAGGATGCTGGGGGGGTGCGATTTTTCAATGGCGGCGACGGTTATCCTAAAAAGGAAAATGACAAAAGTGGAGTCGACTAATTTTACCACTGATTACATGCCTGAAATCAGTGGTTACCATCTTCCTTTCTAGGATTATAGACGCGCCGCTTGTCGTTTCAGGCGCTTTTCAGCGCACTCGTTCCAGCAGCCATGGCAGCAGCGCATCGATTTGGATGCGCTCTTGTTCCATCGAATCGCGGTGGCGGATGGTGACGGTGCCTTTGAGTTCGTCGCCATGTTCGCCGAGGGTGTCGAAGTCCACGGTCACGCAATACGGTGTGCCGATTTCGTCTTGGCGGCGGTAGCGGCGGCCGAGCGCGCCTCCATCGTCGTAGAAGACAGGCATCCATTTTTGCAGGGATTTCTGAATGTCTTTGGCGATGCGGACTTGCTCGTCGTTCTTTTTGAGCATCGGGAAAATACCGACCTTGATGGGAGCCATGGTGGGCTTGAAGCGCAGCACGGTGCGGATGTCTTCCTTGCCCTTGTCGTCGGTGAGAATTTCCTCGTCGAAGGCTTCGCAGATGAGCGCGAGCAGGGTGCGGTCGCACCCGGCGGACGGCTCGACAACGTGCGGGAGAAACCGCTGCTTGGTTTCCTCGTCGAAGTATTCGAGCGGTTTGCCGGCGCCTTTTTGGTGCACGCCGAGGTCGTAGTCGGTGCGGTAGGCGACGCCTTCGAGTTCTTGGATGCCGAAGGGGAATTCGTATTCGATGTCGTAGGTTTTTTTCGAGTAGAACGCGCGATCACCGTCCGGCACGTCAAGGATGTGGAGTTTCTCGCGGGGGATGCCGATTTCCTCATAGAAACTGAGGCGGGCTTCGAGCCACTCATCGGTGAGGCGCATGCCGTCGTCCGGGTGGCAGAAATATTCGATCTCCATTTGCTCGAACTCGCGCGAGCGGAAGATGTAATTGCGGGGGTTCACCTCGTTGCGGAACGACTTGCCGATTTGCGCGATGCCAAAGGGCAGTTTCACCCGATTGGAATCGAGGATGTTCTTGTATTGGCAGAAGATCGATTGTGCGGTCTCCGGGCGCAGGTAGGCGATGTCATCACCTGTGGCACCGAAGTTCGTCTGGAACATCAGGTTGAACTGTCGCGGTTCGGTTAACTCACCACCGCAGTGAGGGCACGGATTTACAGCACCCGTCTGGGCGAATTGCTCGGTGGCCATGAGCTGGGTGAAATACCACGGATCCATCGGTTGGTGGCGGGCGGCTTCCTCCAGGAAAAAGCTGATTGTGACATCCGGATTTCGAACCAAGGCAAGCCCGGGTGCAAGTTTTTTGCCGGTCCTCTGCGCCCATTGTTTGAGCTGCACGCCAGAGATTGCGGCTCCGGCAATTTCACCTGGGTTCGTGACGGGCATGGCTCCTGCAAGGGATTGTGCCCACTCGGACTCCGCTACCATGGTGCGCAACTGGTCAAAACGGATGTGCTTCTTACATTGTTTGCAAGTGGACATCGGGTCCGAGAAGCCGCCGACGTGGCCGGAGGAAACGAGCACTTGTTCCATCGTCAGGATCGCGCCGTCCATGCCGAGCACGTCGTCGCGCTCTTGCACGGTTTTGCGCCACCAGAAATCCTTGAGGTTGCGTTTGAGTTCCGCGCCGAGTGGGCCGTAATCCCAGCAACCGTTGAGGCCGCCGTAAAGTTCTCCGGCTTGGAAAATGAAGCCGCGGCGTTTGCATAGCGAAACGATTTTTTCCATGCGGGCGGGATCGGTGACGTCTTTGTTGGCCATAAGGTGTGCGGGTAGGGGCGCGGATGGAAGCAGGCGCGAGGGCGCGGGGCAAGTCGGGAATGCGGGGAGGAAGCCGTGTTTCGCAATGGAATTGCGGGATGCGCAAGATTCATTGGCTGACAGACGGCTTGACGGGGTGCCCGTGGGTTGCGGAAAATGCCAGCCATGGCATGGAAGATCGACGAAGCGGTGACCCGAGGCGAAATCGACAATCGCATCGAAGGCCGAACCATTGGCCGGATTTGGCTGTGCGGGCGTGCGGAGCCGTTGGTTCTCAACTTGGTGGGTGATTGCTGGCGGGATCTAGCCGGAACCCGGTTGCGTTTCGAAAATCCCGAGCCCTGCGCCCTGCCGGACTGCGATATCTTGGATGCGGACCAAGCGGGGATCGTCGGCGACATGACCGCATCGCTCAAAAACAAGGTGGCGACGGTGGATGAAGAGGAAGTGCATCGACTTTATGAGAGCAAGGAGGAAATCCCCTTCGAATGGCGGAACACGCTTTATCTCGAGTGGTTTAGCGAAATCAACGGCAGGGTGTTGATCGAGGCGACCTCATATCAAATGGAAATATCCGCGCATGAATGGGAGATGGACGAGGATGCGGAAGAGGCGCAGAAACTGGCCAATCTCAATGCCATGCGCGATTTCATGGCCCAGGTGATCCGCCGACGCGAGCCTTCGTCAGAAGAAATGGAGAGCGCCGACGAGCTCGATGAATTTGCTTGGGAGGAGCGGCTGAAGGAATCCGATCGACTCTCGGATGCCTATCAGGAAGTGCTTGAAAAATACATGGAGGACGGTGCCAGCGAGCAAAAAGAAGCCTTCGTGATGGGGTGGGATGGCCTGCTCGACGCGCTGGCCGAGCGGGATGAGGCGGGTGCCGGAAACTTCTCCGAGGAGGAGATCGCCTTTGATCCGGATGAAGACGAAGATGAGGATGATTTTGCCGAGATCGAGGACGGGGAGTTTGACGACGACCATCCGTTGCAAATTAAGGCGCAGGAGCTCGCGATGCGGGCGATGGATGTGGTTCAGCGCGATGCCGGGCAGGGGACTCCCGGGTATCTGTTAGTTTCCAATCTTCTGCAAGTGAGCGGCAAGCTCGCGGGTGCGCTCAACGGGCGCAACAGTGGTTATGAGCCGGAGACGGGCTATGTGCTGGCCGTTCTCAAACGCTGCTTGAGCTGGCTCAACGAGGCGGTGGGAGCCTGCCAGGAGTTGATGTCTGCGGAAGAAGATCCGGATCAGCTCGCCGCGCTCGCCCATTTGCGTTGCTCCGCATTTGAAATTCGTGATTGTATCACCGAACTCCGGCGCGAGCTGAAATGAGATTCATTTTACTCAGCGCGGAAACAGCCATCGGCATATCCGGCACCGCAACTACCTGTTGCTTGGCGCGGGGTTGGCGGGTTGTTTGTGGCTGGCGTTGGGCATCGTGCCCCAGACCTATCATTCATTGGTGATTACCGCTTTTGCCTTCGATATCATGGCGGTGGTGGCCACCGCGTTGTGGTCGGAGGACTGCTTGTCGAGTGCGGTCAAGCCTACGGTGCCACCGGACGGCTCAGTTCCTCCGGATGGTCGTTGCCAATGTCGTGCTGCTCTTCGTCGGGCCGGCCGGAGGGGTTTCTGGCGTCCCATTGGTTCGGATGGTCGACTCACATTGGCGGCGTGCTTTTTTCTCGATGATTCCAGTCACCCTGCTGCTTCTTCGCGAGCGTCTGGCTGCCAAGCGGGAATCCGAGGAACATCCGCTGATGGGCTTTGTCCGGCTACTCAGGGTGGTTCTGCGCAGTAGAAATCTTTGGATCTGCGGTGGCCTGCTGTTCATGGTCCAGTTCTCTGCCGAGTTCAAAACTCCGCTGTTTTACTATCAGACCAACGTGCTGAAATTCACCCCGCAGTTCATCGGCAACCTGATGGTGGCCACCGGCATTATGGGGCTGATCGGAGCCATGATCTATCCATTTTTTCTGCCGGAGATTCCGACTGCGCGGGCTGCTGTTCATGTCGATTGTCTGCACGGTTCTCACCTCTCTTTGTTACCTGGGCTATGCGATGATGCTCGCCTTCTGGAATCTAAGCTTGGCGGCTTCCGATATACTGGGTTCCTAGCTCTACGATCACTTTCATCTGCTCTTCAAGAGTCTGGTCTGGATCAATGTCGGCACAACCGCAGTAGTGCTGTTGGTGATTCCGTTCCTGCCCGGTTATCTGATGGATAAGAAAGAGGGCGAAGCTGCGGGCCAACCTCTGCGGCAATCCAAGGAGGCGTGAGGAATTCAGGCGAGGCCGGTGAGGCGGTGGTTCAGGACGATCGAGCGGCGCAGTGCGCGCATCACATCGACCAGCGCATGATGTGAGGCTGCGGCGGCAGCACAGGCGCGATCAGCCCGCGTGTTGCGGCTCACGTAGCGGCCGATTTCGGCATACAGTTGGCGCATTCGGGTGTCGATCACGGCACTTTCGGCGCGCAAGATGGAAACCTCCTTATTGCCCTCGCCGATCACTTGAAACGCCTCGGAGGCGAGGACTCGGCGTCCCCCGCGGTTTTCTTTGATCTTTTCTTCGACCTTCTCGATCTCCGCATCGAAGGAATCGCTTTGCCGGCCGATTTCGATGCGCAATTGTTTGAGCTCGGCGAAGCGGATTTTCAGATCGCGGAGCTGCGACTTGACCTTGTCGATTTCGGCATGGTCCGCCGCCGAGTCGCGAGCCTGACCGATGAGTACTTCCAGTTTCATCTTGAGGCCTATGTGACTTCTGCGGACTTCTTGGGCTTCCGCGACGATTTGATCCCGCTGTGCCGAGAGTTGTCCCAGCTCGGCGAGTATCTTGGCCCGATCGTCTAGCAGTTCCTGATTTCCCTCTGGCACCATATTGAGAATGTTGGCCCGCTCCTCGTGTGCATGATCGAGTCGTGCCTGACAGGTGTCGATTTTTTCGCGGATTTCATCGCGTTCCTTGATCAGTTTCCGGAGATTCCAATATTCGACCGAGAGGGCTTCGACATGTTCGACCTTTTCCCAGATGGCGCCGCCGAGTTGGGTCTCGGCTTCACGAAGCAAGTGAGTCTCGCTGGCGGCATCGCCCATGCGCTGGCTTTTTTGGTAATAGCCAAAGGCTTGGGCGAGGCGTGCGATGAAATAGCGATTTGACGTCATGGAGAGACTTATTACGAGATTTTCTGTTGAAGGCTCTCAATGATCGAAAAATCCTCCAGTGTGGTCACGTTACCGACGATTTTCCCTGTGCAAACAAGTTCTTTCAACAAGCGACGCATGATTTTCCCGGAGCGCGTTTTGGGCAAGCCCGGAGCGAAGTAAAGATCATCGGGCTTGGCGATGGCTCCAATCACTTTGCCGACATGCCCGCGCAATTCTTCGCGGAGTTCTTCGGATTCGCTGCAATTTTCCTTCAAAGTCACGAAGGCAGCAAGCGCCTGTCCTTTCATCTCATCTGGTCGGCCAACAACGGCGGCCTCCGCCACGGCTGGATGGGAAACCAGCGCGCTCTCGATTTCCGCCGTGCCGAGGCGATGGCCGGAAACATTGAGCACGTCATCCAGGCGGCCGATGATCCAGAAATTGCCGTCTTTGTCGCGGCGGGCGCCATCGCCTGCGGTGTAGATGCCGGGGTAGTCCGACCAATAGGTTTTTTTATAGCGTTCTTTATCGCCGTAGATTGTGCGGATCATCGATGGCCATGGTTTGCGAATGACGAGTCGGCCGTCTTGGTCCGGCCCGCATTCTTTGCCGGCGTCATCGAGGATGGCGACGTCGATGCCGAAGAAGGGATGCGTGGCGGTGCCAGGTTTGCATGGGGTGGCGCCGGGGATCGGGGAAATCAGGATCGCGCCGGTTTCCGTCTGCCACCAGGTATCGACGATCGGGCATTTGCCGCCGCCGATGTGCTTGTGGTACCAATTCCAAGCTTCCGGGTTGATTGGCTCGCCGACCGAGCCCAACAAGCGCAGTGATGAGAGATCGCATGCCGCGGGGAAATGATCCCCTGCTTTGATGAAAGCGCGGATGGCGGTGGGTGCCGTGTAGAAAATGGTCACGCCGTATTCTTCGATCATTTTCCAGAACCGGCCGAAGTCCGGGAAGTTGGGTGCGCCTTCATACATCACTTGCGTGACGCCATTGGCGAGTGGGCCGTAAACGATGTAGGAATGCCCGGTGATCCAGCCGATATCGGCGGTGCACCAGTAAACATCCTCGTCGCGCATGTCGAAGATGTATTTGCAGGTGGAATAAGTTCCGGTTAAATAGCCGCCGGAAGTATGCAGAATGCCCTTGGGCTTGCCGGTGGAGCCGGAGGTGTAGAGCACGAAGAGCGGATGTTCTGAATCGAAGGCTTTGGCGCTGTGTTTGCCGGAAACCAGAGCGACTTCCTCATGCCACCATGAATCGCGTTTCGGCTCCATCGATACTTCGTTGCCGCAGCGTTGGACGACGAGCACGTTTTTGACATGTTTGTATTTCGCCAGCGCCTCATCGACGACGGGTTTGAGCGCGACGACTTTGCCGCGCCGCCAGCCGCCGTCCGCCGTGATGACGGTCGTGGCGCCGGAGTCTTCCAAGCGATCGACGATGGCCTCCGAGGCAAAGCCACCGAACACCACGTTGTGGACCGCGCCGATGCGCGCGCAGGCCAGCATGGCGATGGCCGCTTCGGGAATCATCGGCATGTAAATCAGCACGCGTTCGCCGGATTTGACGCCTTTCTTTTCGAGCACATTGGCGAAACGGCAGACCTCGCGGTGGAGTTGGCCGTAGGTGAGCACGCGTTTGTCACCGGGTTCGCCTTCCCAAATGATGGCCGCCTTGTTTTTACGCGGGCCTTCGGCGTGGCGATCCACGCAGTTTTCACAGACATTGAGTTTGCCTCCATCGAACCATTTGGCGAAGGGAGCTTTCCAATCGAGCACCTTGCTCCACTTTTTCCGCCAAGTGAGTTCTTTGGCCTCACCCGCCCAGAAGCTCGCGGGTTTGGCGATGGATTCCTTGTAAAGTTTCTTGTAGGCCGCCATCGATGGGATGCGGGCTTTCGCGGAAAACTCCTTGGACGGCTTATGGATTGCGTCGTGATCGTGACGGGGATTGGATTTTTTGGCGCTCATCGGTCTTGTTAATTGGAGGCACTGCGAAGGGGGTGCCCAGCGCTTGGTGCGGCGGGGACTCTAGGAAGCTCATCCGGGCGCGGCAAGCCACAAGAATCAGGATTTTACGTGATCGCGGTATCGAATTTTCCGGGAAAACAGGTTAATAGTTCCATTCTATGAACGAAAAAGACAAACTCAAAGCTAGGCTCGAGATGCTTTTTGCCGCCGCATTGCTGGAGATTACGGACGAACCCAGGGCCGCCAAGACCTCTGGGACGGCCGTGTCGGCCTCCAATCCATCTCCAGCAAGCCCGCCGCAGGGATCCCATGTCGGGGCAATTTCTCAATATAGCCCTATCTCCATGTCTCCTCCTGCCTTCCATGAAACTGTAGCTTAAAGGCGATGTTTCCGTCACGGTGGGCTGATTGATTTCGCGGCGAAATTCAATCAACCGGTTGGCTGCGTGCCCGCATGGAGCGGTTTATT
Organism: Akkermansiaceae bacterium; assembly: GCA_903919975.1. Lineage (GTDB taxonomy): Bacteria > Verrucomicrobiota > Verrucomicrobiia > Verrucomicrobiales > Akkermansiaceae > Luteolibacter. The sequence goes on from CAIXKE010000001.1 coordinate 42,217, forward strand.
TGTGGCGCGCCTGGTCCTTTTTTCAGCATACTATCGTTTTTTGTAAGAACGGCTGACGGATCAGGCGTTTATCGATGTGTCCGTCATGAAACCTTTATCCTTCGCCCTTGCCGCTCTCGCCATCATTTCCTCCATAGCCAACCCGGTATGCGCGGAAATCCCCATCAAATCGGGCGAAAAGGTGGCTTTTCTCGGGGACTCAATCACCCAGAGCGGGCAGAGCAGCGCGGGTGGCTACGTGCAACTGATCGGCAGCGGATTGGCCGCCAATGGCGTGAAAATTGAAATCATCGGAGCTGGCATCAGCGGGCACAAATCCAATCAAATGCTCGAGCGTCTGGAGCGCGATGTCCTGAGCAAAAAGCCGGATTGGATGACCTTGAGCTGCGGAGTCAACGACGTCTGGCACGGAGAGAAAGGCGTGGCGCTGCCGGACTATCAGAAAAACATCACCGCAATCGTCGATAAAGCCCAAGCCGCCAACGTGAAAGTGATCATCCTAACATCGACGATGATTCGTGAGGACCCGACCAACGCCGAGAACCAAAAACTCGCCGTTTACAACGACTTTCTCCGCACCCTCGCCAAAGAGAAAAAATGCCATCTTGCTGACCTCAACGCCGACATGCAGGCCGCGTTGATCGAAGCGGTCAAAACCGAGCAGAAGCCCGCCAAAGGCAACTACCTGACAAGCGACGGAGTCCATATGGCATTAGCTGGCAACCTGATGATGGCGGAGGGTGTGCTCAAGGGCTTGGGCCTGAATGCCGGAGAACTCACCAAGGCCAAAGAGGCCTGGCTCAATATTCCGAACATTGTGTTAGTTTCCGCGTCCATGGGCCTGACTCAATGGCAAGCCCAGGAACTCGAAAAGTTGGCGAAGGCGCGCCAACTCGATACTCCCAGCTTCCTCAACCAGGAGTTGCGCAAAGTAATCGAGACCAAGTTGCAAGGCAAGGCGCGCTGACCTCCGGCCGATCGCGATATCGGTTAGGCTTTGGGTCAGTCCTGCCTTTTGGGGCGGGGCTTGGGAGTTTCCGCGGCATCCGCGGTGCCTAACAGCATGGCGATTTCCTTGCGATTGAGAATCGCCCAGCGGCCGGGTTCCAAATCGCCGAGCCACAATCCGCCGATGCGGACGCGAAGTAATTTGGTGACTTGATAGCCGAGGGTTTCAAACATCACGCGGATCTGGCGTTTTGCGCCGTGATCGAGCACCACCTTGATTCGGCGCGGGGAGAGCCGCTCGATGGCCTTGGCCTTGAGTTTGCCCTCCGGGGTATAGACGCCTTCCAGAAACTGATCGAGATGGGCGTTTTCAAACGCTTGGTTTGAGGTCACGAGGTATTCCTTCTCCACCGCTTTGGAGGGGTGCATGAGTTGCTGCGAGAGATCGCCGTCATTCGTGAGAATCAGCAAGCCCTCGGAATCGCGGTCGAGCCTACCGACGTGGTGGAGCGCGTGGAGGGTTTCGGGCAGCAAGGCGTAGATGGTTTCGCGGCCGAGTTCGTCCTCGCGGGTGCAGACGTAGCCGCGGGGTTTGTGGAAAGCGACGATGAGCGGATCCTTGGGGGTGACGCGCTTGCCATCGAGGCGGACGTGATCGCCCTCGGTGATGCGGGTTCCCATGTTGATGCAGGGGGCGCCATTGACCTCGATGCGGCCGGCCTGGATGAGTTCATCGCACTTGCGGCGCGATCCCACGCCGCAGGAAGCGAGGAATTTATTGAGGCGGGTGCCGTCTTTCATGGTGGTAGGGCTCAATGCAAAAGGCGCGAAACCCGGAGGGTTCCGCGCGCATTGGAAAAGAAGGGAGGCAAGGGATTAACCCTCTTGCTTGGTCTTCGGCAGGCCGATCGGTGAGCGGCCGGCTTGCCATTCGCCGCGTGATTTGAGCAGCTTGACGCGCTCGAAACGCTTGAGGACGGAACGCTTGCCGCCGACGGTGGCGCTGGACTTGAGACTGTTGTGCTTGGACATCGCGTGAGGTGGTTAAAAAATCGCGGGGGCGCGGAACCTAGGAGCCGCCCGCTGTTGTGGCAATCGAAAAAAGAAGGAACTTTTTAAAAAAGCTTTTAAGCCATGGACTGCGGCAGCCTGCTGCCGCTTTGGGTTCGCAGCCTGCTGCGTCGAATCATCTCCAGGCCAGCAGGCTGGCATGGAAAAGCGGCAGCAGGCTGCCGCAGTCCAAATCAGAAATCCTCATCTTTTACGGCGATTTCGTCGTATTGGAAACTCGTGATGGTTTTCAGCCAAGCGGGACTCACGGCTTTCTTGAACACAGCGGCGCGGCACCATTTCCAGTCGGAACCGTGCGGGACGAGTCGGTGATGCACGGCGTTCTGATGGACATAATGAAGTCGGGCGAGGTAGCTCCGTTGGTGTGTGAGATGGGTTTCGCGAAAATTCTGCCAGAGGCGGGAGCGGCCGGGTTTCTCTTCGCGTCGGTTCAATTCCCTAGTTGCGAGGCTGTGTAATTTCCGGAGCATCAGGCCGAGGGACGTGGCTGCGCCATCCACCGTGGGCGGGCTGTGACCAATAAAATGATAGTGATTTGAGAGAATCGCCCAGGCTTCGAGTTTCCAACCGAATTCGTCGGTGAGGGATAATAAGGCGTCTTGAAACCAGTCTTTCATTGCGTCTTCGGCGAGGAGATGGCGTTGCTCTGCTGCGCGGGCGGTGACCATGTATACGTCGGCGAGGGAGAGCCGGTGGGGTGGAGCGTGCGGCCAATGACGAGTGCCTAGCGCGCAGTCGGAGGCGGAGGGGAGGGGCATGTGATTGGCTTGGACTGCGGCAGGCTACTGGCTTGTGGAGAATTCGACGCAGCAGGCTGCGAATTTAAAGCGGCAGCAGGCTGCCGCAGTCCAAGGCTCGCTTTAGCGGCGGCGCTTGGGCTTGCCGGTTTTCTTGGCGATGACAGCCTTCTTGGGGGGGCCGGGTTTTGTGATCGTCTTGCCGCGGTGTTTGGTGGGCGGGCCGGTTTTTGGCACGGGGCGGGCGTCGAGTGGACGGGTGCCTTCGGTGGTCGGGCGGCCGGCGACGGCGAAATCGACGAAGCGTTTTTCGCGATCCAAGCCGATGACGTGGAGTGGCAGGCGCATGCCGATGGCGATGACTTTGCCATCGGTGGAAACCCAGGCTCCACGGTGGCCTTCGAGGCGCCAGCGGCCTTCGGGCAGATCCTCGCGTTTGACCACTCCGCGGATGCCCATTTCCGGGACTTCCACCATCAAGCCCATCGGGCGAACGTCGGTAACGAGGCCGTCGAACTTGTGAGGATCGTGCATTTCCGCGACGCGCTGGAGGTATTCGAAGAGTTTGATTTGTTTCGTTTCGCTTTCGGCCTCGGCGGAGGTGCGCTCGCTGTCGGAAATGTGGCGGGCGATTTCGCGCAATTCGGCTTGCGAGGGTGTGGCGTCGTGGCGCTTTGGCGGATTGGCGAGCAATGGCTGAAGGGCGCGGTGGACGATGAGGTCGGCGTAGCGGCGGATCGGGCTGGTGAAATGGCAATAATCGCCTTTGGCGAGGCCGTAGTGGCCGATGGGCTCGGCGGAGTAGGCGGCGCGTTTGAGGCTCTTGAGCAGGCCGAGTTTGATGATGTGCTCCTCGGGTGTGCCTTTGGATTCATCCAGTAATTTTTGGATGTGCGCGCGATTGGTGAGATCGCCGGGACGGTAGCCGTGGAGTTTCGCGGTCTCGGTGTAATCCATCAGGCGTGATGGATCGGGATCTTCGTGGATGCGATAAACGGCGGGTTTCATCCGCTCGCGGAGGATTTTCGCGACGGCGTCATTGGCGGCGAGCATGCATTCCTCGACAAGTTGGTGGCTTTGGATGTGGACGACCGGGTCCGCTCCGCAGGCGCGACCTTTGTCATCCAAGCGGATTTTGATCTCGGGCATTTCGAGATCGAGCGCGCCGCCTTGGAAACGTTTGCGGCGGAGAACGGATGCGAGTTTCCAGGCTTCCTTGACCATCGGGACGAGTTGGGCTTCGGAGCCTTCGGGCGCGGGTTTGCCATCGAGGATTTCCTGCGCTTGCTCGTAGGAAAGCTTGGCGCGGCTGTGAATCACGGCATCGATAAAGGTGGCCTTGGTGATTTTTCCTTCGTGGGAAATTTCCAGAACGGCGCACTTGGTCAGGCGATCCACATAGGGCTTGAGCGAGCAGATGCCGTTGCTGAGTTCCACGGGCAGCATCGGCAGCACGCGATCCACGAGGTAAGTCGAGTTTCCGCGCTCGATGGCTTCCTTGTCCATCGGGCTGCCGGGCTTGATGTAGTGGGAAACATCGGCGATGTGCACGGCGAGCTTCCAACCGTAAGCGGTCGGCTCAACCCAGAGCGCGTCGTCGTGGTCCTTGGCGTCGAAGGGATCGATGGTGATGATGAGGTGCTTGCGCCAGTCCTCGCGGCGGGCGATTTCCGACGGTTCCGGGTCTTCCGGCACGGCGCGGGCTTCGGCGAGCACATCTTCTGGAAAGGAAGTGCGCAGCCCGAAGCGGTGGATCACGCCGATGATGTCCACGCCCGGATCGCCGGGCCAACCGAGGACTTCGATGATGCGGCCGCGCGGGGCGGTGCCGGCTTGCCAATTTTCCAGATCGACGACGACGAGCTGCCCGGGTTGGGCGGTGGTGTCGCCAACGAGTTCGATCCGGCCGTCGATCGCCTTGTCCTGGCAATCGATCCAGCCGAAGCCCTTGTTTTTTTGGAACACGCCGATGAGTCTGCCGGAGCGGCGGCTGATGATTTGCTCGACCTTGCCGCGGGCTTCCTCCGGGGCGTCCGGAATGAGTTCCTGGCGGGTGCGGAATTGCCTTTTGGGGCTGGGTTTTTGAATGGAAACGAGCACCCGGTCGCCATCCAGCGCGGTGCCCGTGTCGCGGCGTGGAATGTGGACGCGGTCGAGCGCAACGAGGTCGATTCCGGTGGCGAGATTCGCCGGGCTTGTGAGGTCTGGAAAGAAAAACGCGTGGCCTTTTGGGTGGAATTTCAGCGAACCGGTGAGGGCGTTGCCCTTTTTAGCGCGGAGGACGTAGGTGGCCTTTTTTCCTTCTTGGATTACGCCCTCGCTAACGAGGCTTTCGATGGTCTTCCGGAGCTCCGAGCGGCGATCGACGGGGACTTCGAGGTGGCGGGCCAATGACGATTTGGTCATCGGTTGGCCCGGATTGGAGTTCATGTGCTTGAGAATCGCGTCTCGCAAGTTGTCGCCTAGCATGCGCGGAGTTTGATGTCTGGGGCCTGCCCCCGCAACGGCAAAGGAGGAAATAAAATGTTGCGATCGGCAGATTTTCAACTAAGTGTTTACTATGTGAATGCGTAATATCCGGCAGCGTGATTTGTCCCGCCCTGAAATTTGTGTTTGCGCCGCGATTTTGAAAATCCATCTTAACCCATCATGAAAGCTGCAACATCCCGCCGCCCGAGCGGATTCACACTCGTCGAACTTTTGGTCGTCATCGTTATCATCGCGACGCTTGCCTCCTTGGGAATTAGTGGTGGGCTGAAAGCTCTTGAAAAAGCCAAGAGAACCACCTCGATGGCGGCGGCAAGAGGAGTGGAGAGCGCCGTGAATAATTACTTTACGGAATATGGCAGCATGCCGGGCGATGGCACGGAATCCGCGGATACCACTGTCAAAACGAATACCCCAGCGGGTGTTAACTTGCTAAAGGTTCTTCTGGGCATCGATACGGTTATCAACACGCGCGGCGTCAAATTTCTCTCAATCACCGAAGGGAAAAGCAATGCCAATGGCCTGATGTACAACGCGACTGGCGATACGGTCACCGGCCTCTATGATCCTTGGGGCGGTCCCTATAACGTGGTTTTGGATTTCGATTTCGACGAAAAGGTCAAGCCCCTTACTGCCGCTGAAGCCGCCAAAACTCTCAATGGTCGCCGCGTCGCGGTCTGGAGCAATGGCGCTGACGGAGTCAATGGCGGCGGCAAGGCCGAGGACGACGTGAAGACTTGGTAAACGGCCAGTCCTCCCGAAAAATCAAAAACCCAAGAAACCTCGTCCAGCTCCGGCTGCGGCGGGGTTTTTCTTTCTCAGGGGGACGGCGATTCCAGTTGGCGCGTCCAGTAAATACAGGAACCTGTATTGCATGAAAGCAACACTCGATATTCCTGATGATCTTTATCGCCGCGTCAAAGCTCGCAGCGCGATGGAAGGTCGGCCGGTGCGCTCTGTCGCGGTGCAGCTTTTTCAACACTGGCTGGATGGTCCGCCGACACCAGAGACTCCCCCGTCAGCTGCCGAACTCACTGAAGCGGAACTCGCCGCCGCTCCGTGGCTGGCGATCACCCGGCGCGCCATCAAACCCCGCATGAGTCACGACATGGATGAAATCCGTGCCTCCGTTGCGAAAGGCTGGGCTGCGGAAGCAGCGGATCAATATCACAAATGGGTTGAATGGAGTGATGAGGATCAAACCTACATTGGCAAGTGCCCGGACTTGATCACTGGAATCCACGGTGATGACCCGGTTCGGGTTTATGCGGACTTGTGCGAAGTCGTGGAAGATGTGCTGTGTCATTTCGAGGAAACTGGCAAACCTCTGCCAACTTGCCGGACTCGACCCATGATGGAAATTGCGGACGTCTGAATAGCCTCAGACCTCCTGAAACGCCGGGAAAGCGGATGACCTAACGATGAGATGGCGGCGGGGGGGGGCGCCCGCGCCCCCCGGGGGCGGGGCGCGCCCCCCCCCGCGCC
>CAIXKE010000002.1 GCA_903919975.1 Akkermansiaceae bacterium
GATTGCCGGACTTCTGCCGCACATCAACGATCTCTTAGAGAAGGCGGGAAGCCCGAAGCGCTACAGGAATCTTTTTGGTGTCACCATTGGCACCGGATTCGGTGGTGGAACCGTTCGTAATGGCGACCTCTTCATCGGTGACAACTCGATGGCTGGAGAAGTCTGGCTAATGCGCAACAAACTGGATCCCTCGATGAACGCGGAGGAGGGGTGTTGCATCCGCGCCGTGCGCCGGGTTTACGGCCAATTGACTGCCACCGCCATGGAACACGTTCCGGAGCCCAAGGACTTGTGTGCAATCGCCAATGGCAGCCAACCCGGCAACCGGGACGCGGCAATCGAAAGTTTCCGCCGCCTCGGCGAAGTTGCGGGCGATGCGATGGCAAATGCGCTCACATTGATGGATGGTCTCGCGGTAATCGGCGGGGGTGTATCCGGCGCATGGCCGCTATTCCTGCCGGCCCTCGTCGCAGAACTCAATGGCACCTATGTTGGACCGAACGGCAATTCGTTCCCCCGACTCCCGACGGTGGCATTCAATCTCGAGGACCCGGCTGAATTGGATACATTCCTCAAGGGGGGAACGCGCACGATCCGGATTCCTGACAGCAGTTTTGACATCACACGAATCCCCGCTCTTCGGTCCGGTCACCGGCTCTTTCAAAAGCCTTCATCTCAAAAGTAAATTCCTGGCATTTGTCATTCCATGCTCCTCGAGTCCTCCTTTGAATCGCCACCAAATCCACGTCCTAAGATCTGATGAAAAATAATTTGTTACGCATCTGTATTTTATTTTGTTGCACCGGAGTTCGAGGTTACTCTGCCGAGCTTCTCTCAGATTATGTCGACCCGAAAATAGGCACTCTCGACACACGCGAGAGTAATTGTGTAATCGGCCCGCAGATGCCTTTTGGTAGCATGAATCCCTCGCCCCAAACTCCCAACGGAACAACCGCAGGATATAATCCAAAGTTTCCGGTGCGAGGTTTTGGGCAATTGCATGTAAGTGGAACCGGAGGGCCGGGCAAATATGGTCACTTTTTGGTTTCGCCGCAAAGGGGGGTCGCCTTGGGCAACGAAGACCACGATTCGCCGGTATCAAAGGTGGTGGCCAAAGCTTATTACTTCAGCTGTAATCTCGATCGATATGACACTTCCACTGAAATTACCCCGACGCCACATTGCGCCATGTACCGATTCACCTTTCCTGAATCGGATGACGCTGCGGTGGTGTTCGACGCGACACAGAACATACCCATCGACATCCTGAAAAGAGGCGGGAGCATATTGGAGAACAAAGCAAGTATTGACCCTGCTTCTGGAATGGTGAAAGCCATGATCACCTTTCAAGGCGGTTGGAGCGGGATCGCTCCCTATACGATCTATTTTGTCGCGCGCTTTAACAAGGCGCCGGCTCAAATGGCGGTCTGGAAAAACCAATCGATTTTAAATGGCCACAACTCGGTGGTGCGATCGGATGTGCCTGCCGAGCGGATTGGTTCTGTGTGCCAATTTTTAACGAAGCAAAACGAGCCCATCCTTATGAAGGCTGCGATCTCATTTGCCAGTTATGAAAATGCCGAGCGCTTTCTTGAAAATGAAATCCCCGCCTGGGACTTTGACCAAATCAAAGCGAAGGGGTTGGAAACGTGGGAAAAACAGCTCAATAAAATCAA
>CAIXKE010000003.1 GCA_903919975.1 Akkermansiaceae bacterium
GCTCGCATCGTTCACTCCAGTATGCAATGAAACCTGCAATGAAACCACAACCCCGAGGAACCGGATGCGTTAATTGCGCTCGTCCGGATCAGTGGGGGGCGTCGTCCGGCCTGCGGGCCGGGCGGCCCTATCCCGGAAGCAACCGGCAAAGGAAACTGCCGGTCTGATGCAGATCAGAATCTCGACCCTCAAGATCTATACCCCGCGCAGCTATGAAAAACAGCACGTGCGCTCGCGCAGCGCGGCTCTGGCCAAATACCCGGGCCGTTGAAACCTCCAGTGTCATCCCTTTTGCCGACATGACCGCACAGCGGGCTTCATTCATCGTGCACCCGAAAGCCAGTTCTTTCAGTGAATAAGTTATGAAAATCGCACAGCACTTTCACTCCTCCCTTAAGCCACTCTCCGGCAACCCGAAAAGAAGTTTCCTTTCAATCCATCTCATGAAAAGTCTTTGTTGTTGGTTAATATTCTTTGCCGGAGTTGTTCACGGCGATTCGCGCTCATCCTTTCTTAATGCGTTTGCCAAACCGGCGTCCGAAGCCAAACCTTGGGTTTATTGGTATTGGATGAACGGGAACATCACCCAAGAGGGAGCCGTCGAAGATTTGCGTGCGCTCCATCGCGTCGGTGTGGGTGGAGCACTTCTGATGGACCTGGGCATTCATCCGGCAGGCCCCGTGGCATACCGGAGCAAGGAATGGTTCGAGGCCACGGGCGCGGTGATGAAGGAGGCAGAGAAACTCGGCATGCAGATCGGCTTTCACTGCCCGGGTTGGTCTGCCTCGGGCGGGCCATGGATCACGCCTAAAAAGGGGATTCAGGAGTTCGCCTGGAGCGAGACCACGGTCGATGCGACTTCTCCTCAAAAACCTGTGCTCGCCCAGCCTCACGCACGGCTGAATACTTATCAAGATATTGCGGTGCTGGCTTTTCCCGCTCTTAAGCAGGATTCGTCATTGTTGGGCTCTCGTTCTTTCAAGCTGCTCGCGGATGGAAAGGAGCTAACAGGTAAAGCAGCGGCTTTCGACGGCCACCCAGACACCGGCGTTGATTTCCCAGCAGCTTTCGAAATCGCTTTCGATCAGCCTGTTGAAGCGCGCTCACTATACCTGAGGCTCTCCGCTAAGAGTGGTGACTTCTCCGCGCAGATCGAGGTAAAGGATCCGGCCGGAATTTACCGTAAGTCTGCCACTATAAAGTCCGGACACCCTGGCCCTTTCTCAGCGCGACATGGCGCGGCAACATTCAAGCGCGTCGTTTCAGATCGCTTCAGAATCACTTTTTGGGATAGGGCGTTCAAACGCTCGTTTAACGTCGAGGAATTGAGCATCACGGACGGCTTCCGGATGAACGACTGGCCTGCTCTTGCCGGGTTCGGCACGAAACCCGTAGAGGTCGCTATGGATGCCGAAAAACCGGAAGCCGAGGAGTGCCTACAACTGAACGAGGTGCTCGATCTCACGGAAAAGATGCGGCCAGACGGCACGCTTGATTGGCATCCCACGAAAGGGCGTTGGACGATTCTTCGCATGGGTTTTGTACCCACAGGTGTCTTGGTCCATCCCACCGCGAATTTGAAAGGCGCAACCGGGCTCGAATGCGACAAGATGAGCGTGGAGGTGACTGACTTCCATTACGACGAGATGATGATGCCGCTTTTCAAAGCATACGGGAAATCGGTCGCGGGGAAGGTTCTCTCCAAGTATCACTTGGACAGTTATGAGCCCGGCTGGCAGAACTGGACGCCCGGCATGCCACAGGCATTCAAGTCCTATCGCGGCTATGAATTGACGCGCTTGTTGCCCGCATTGACGGGTCGAGCCGTCAACGATTTCACAACCACCGGTAAATTCCTCTGGGATTTCCGCCGTACGATTGGCGATCTCTATGCAGATGCACATTATGGCCGCCTTGCGAAAAGGTGTCACGAAGATGGAATCTCTTTCAGCACGGAACCCTACGGTGGGCCATTTGAGAACCTTCAACTTGGTGGGCGCAGCGATTATCCAATGGTGGAGTTCTGGACCGGTAAACGCAATTCACTTCCAGCTGAACCAGCACGAAAGCGCTATTTCCACGGCGTCTCCTCGGGGCATATCTACGGTAAGCGCGTGATCGGAGCGGAAGCGTTCACCTCAGAAGAAGGCTGGTTGATCCACCCTTACGCGATCAAGAGCATTGGTGATGCCATTTATACCTCCGGCGTCAATCAGTTCATTCTTCACCTCTCGGCGCACCAACCTTATCTGCGCGAAGGAACCTACCCTGGGCTTACGAGCGGCATCAACGGCATCCATTTCGACCGAGGAAACACGTGGTTTGATCACGGTGCCAAAGAGTGGGTCGATTATCTGACCCGTTGCCAAAGTGTGCTCCAGCAGGGACTGCATGTCGCGGACATCGCTTACTTCCAAGGGAATGACTCGCCGGGTGATGGTGCACGAATGTTGCCGCCGCCGCCGGAAGGGGTTGATGCAGACGCAATCAACGCGGAGATCCTCGCCCGAGCCCGGGTGGAGGACAAGTGCCTAGTGCTGCCGGATGGCAAACGTTACCGTTATCTGGTCTTGCCAAAAAAGGGGATGATTACCTATGCATCGCTGAAGGAAATCGCTCGCATTAAAAGCGGGGGCGTGAGGGTCGTGGGATCGAAGCCTGTTGGTTCGCCAAGCTTTGGGGATGTGGCCAATGAAAAAGAATATTCTGAGCTCGTTGGAAATCTCTGGTCGGGCGATGGGATTCCAGACCCAGTTTCAATGACCGAACTTCTCACCCAAGATCGTTTCGCTCAAGATTTTAGTTATACGACAAAAGACAAACTGACGATCAACTACACTCATCGGCAAGACGAGTCACGGGATGTCTACTTCGTTGCGAACGGACTCAAGCAGGCCGGCGAAGTCCAGTGCACCTTCCGCACCGACGGAGGCAGCCCTCAGTTATGGAATCCGCTCGATGGGACCACGAAAGATATCGTCTCCTACAAGGTTGAATCTGACTCGCGGATCACTCTCCCAATCCGGTTTGGGCCGTCTGACAGCTTTTTCGTGGTATTCGATCGCAGCGATTCCAAGCGCAATCCGTCGGCTGACAAGACGGCGGGTATCGAGCCAGCGGCTGAACTTCGGGAAATCAAAGGCGACTGGTCAGTCTCCTTCCAGAAGCACCGCGGTGCCCCCGAACAGATGACGACAAAGGAATTAAAATCGCTCGGCGAATTCGAGGATTTTGGAGTGAAACATTTCTCCGGCAAAGCGACTTACAAGACGGCCTTCGAGTATTCCCGGGCCGACAATCAGCAAGCAGGGCCAACGGCCGGCACCAAAAGTTACCTCGACCTAGGCGATGTCGCGGTGATCGCCTCGGCGCGGCTCAACGGTCAGGATCTCGGGCTCTGCTGGAAACCTCCCTTCCGGTTCGACGTGACGGGCGTTCTGCGTGAAGGGACCAACGACCTCGAGGTGAATGTTACGACCACGTGGGTCAATCGGATGATCGGCGACGAATATTTCCCTGATGACGTGGCACCGAGTAAGAACTGGAAAGAGGGCGGTATGCCCGTGGTGCCTGAGTGGCTTGTGAAAAATACTCCGCGCCCGGAGCCGCGCCGCATTACCTTCGCCGCTTTCAAATTCTGGAAAAAGACAGACCCCCTCCATGCTTCCGGACTGCTTGGCCCTGTGACGATTCAGAGGGCACAGGGGCTTGTGAAGTGATGATGAATGGGCACCTGTAGCATCAAAAGACATGAACTCATCATATAAATCGGTATTCACTACCATCAGTGTCCTGATTGGGGGGGCGTTGCTTCTTTCCGCAAACGAACCGTCTGGCTGGTGGCCGCGGCAAGAGGCTCCGACAGCGTATGTGACGACCGCATTGCCGAAGGGGTTGGAGGAGCAGGTCATCCTTCAGGCTTTGACGGGGTTGAAGGCTCGCGCGGTAAACGAGGGTAAAGGGGATGAGCTCGTTTGGATCGACCAGCGACAGACCCAGTCCCAAGAGTGGCGCGACCGCACGATCAAGCGTCTAACATTAGATGGCCGGGGGGAAGTGACCGTTGAGACGCTTTTGGAGCAGGCTGTTAAAAGTGGCATCGTCAAGGGCTACGTGCTGTATTCGGCTGATATCAGTGAAGGGTTGGCATATAAACCCCGGGAGGGAATCGACAATTCACTCAATACGGCAACCATGGCGGCGGCGCGGCTCAGCGGGATACCTGTGACGATCAAGTCCGAAAGCCAAATGAGGGCTCTGGGACTCTCCTGTCTTTTTGATGCCAAGGGTCAGGAACCTCTAACTTATTTTAAATCGCATCAGAAGGACTTTCAAGGGGGAGGTTCTGTCGGTCTTCTTGATCCAAAGACGGCTAACAATCGTGATTTGATGATCGCGCATACCCTGCCTGTGACGTATGGAGATCATCCGGGCGTGGAGGCGATTCTGGAGGGCGTCGTGCCACCCGCAAGCGTGATTGGCTGGGGCATGGGCAATGAATTCAAGCACTGTTTGATGGTCTCACGGTTCGGGCACTTCCATACCGTATCCAACTGGATCCTCAACGCGACCTTCTATTCTGCCGGCAGCTTGGATTACCAACCCAAGCGAATCGCCGCGCTCGATGAGTCGAAGATTGACTGGAGCGATAAACGGCGTTGCATGGCGTTCATGATGAGTGACGGCGACAACACCGCCTATGCGCAAGCCGGGATAACGACACCCAGATATTGGGGGAATGCAGCGCACGGCGAGTTCCCCATGGGATTCAGCGTTTGTGCAGGCGATCTAGCGTCCTTTTCCCCAGTAACGTTGGATTGGATGAGCGAGACGAAACCACCCGCAACCAGTCTCATTCAGTTTACGGGGGGCTACTTCTATCCCGATCGTTTCGCCGAGAGCCGCAGTAACCGCTGGGAGTTGTTACGGCAGCATGCGAGACGCATCAACGTGCAGATGGAAAGGTCTGGAGTTCGCATCATGACCGCGATTTTTGACAAGAGCGAGGGAGCTGAAGCCAAGCAGGCCCTGAAGATTTTCGCGGAAGAGATGCCGTCGTTGCTCGGTATTTTCGTCATGGATTACGCCCCTTACAACCGGAGTAAAGGACGGCTCGATTGGATTGACGATGGGCGTGGCGGGAAGGTTCCCGCTCTTGCGGCGCGCTATTGCCTATGGCAGAAAATGAAGTCGCCGTTGGCTGGTGAGCCCCAAACCCTGCCCGCGATAATCAATGCCGACGAAGAGAGCTTGATCGGCGGATGGGCAGCGGTGCACGCATGGTCGTCCTATGAGACGCCGGACGGAAAGAAGCTGCACGGCATGGATGCGGTAAAAGCAACGGTTGATGGTCTTGATGCGAACAAGGTTCATATTGTTTCGCCCGAAGAGCTGCTGCTTCGAATGAGAAATGAGAAGCCAGAAAGATTAAAATGACGAAGCTGTTTTTTTTGGGACAGGTTACGGTGTGTTATTCATTACTCCTGAATCGCCGGCATCTTCCACAATTGTTTTTTGGCGAAAATCTCCTGAAAAAGCCATTGGGGGGCGGAGGTTTGAGAAATAAGGTTATTCCCGAAATCATACACTCCGTGGCCCGCCCTCATGTGGAATTAATAATGGTGATTATCAATAGCCTCACAAAACCGCATTAGCCGATTGAATGACATTCTTCCACTGACTTACAAGAACCCGTAACTAGAAATCCATGACAAGAACCCACACATCATCTAATAATCGTTTCGCCTTTATGACAGTCACCGTGCTGTTTTTCCTGTGGGGTTTTATATCCTGTATGAACGATCTGCTGATTCCCAAGTTCAAGGCGGATTTCAACCTGAACCAGTTCCAGGCAAACCTAGTGCAGTTTGCGTTTTTTGGAGCCTATTTCCTCGTTTCGCTAACCTATTTCCTGATATCTGCGTCCAAGGGCGACCCGATCAACAAGATTGGTTACAAGAACGGCTTGGTGCTCGGACTGGTCGTCGCAGGAATCGGCTGCTTGCTTTTCTATCCGGCGGCGGAAACGAAACAATATGCGCTGTTTCTTGGAGCACTGATCGTCCTCGGTGCTGGCCTCACAATCATTCAAATCGCGGCGAATCCCTACGTCACCATCCTTGGGCCTGAGGAAACCGCGCCCTCCCGCCTCAATCTCTCACAGGGCATCAACTCTCTGGGCTATGTGATCACCCCGCTCATTGGTGGAATCATGCTTTTCGGTTCAAAGGAAATTTATACCAGCACCGGTGGCGTGGACGCGGTGAAGGTTCCGTATGTCGGGCTCGGTGCCGCATTCCTTGTTCTAGCGGTCATTTTCAAGCTGATCTCCCTCCCGGCATTCAGTCAAGAAGGCAAAGTCGAAGCAGGCGTGAAAGTCTTTCGCCATAAGCACTTCTTCTGGGGATGGCTCGCGATCTTTTTCTATGTCGGCAGCGAGGTTACTATTGGCAGTATTCTCATCAACTACCTGGCAGACAGCAGCGTAATGGGCATGCCCGAAGACACTTCCGCAAAATACCTCTCCTTCTACTGGGGAGGCACGATGATCGGCCGCCTCATGGGTGCCATTTCCCTTAGTAATATCCGGCAGACGCGAAAATACATCTTCATGGCGTTGGCCGCCATCGGTGCGACGGCCGTGATCTTTGCCAACGCCACCTTCAAGGAAAACCTTACTCACGGTAATCATATTCCTCTGCCGGCCATTCTCCCCTATATGGGTATGGTAGTGATGAGCTTCCTGTTTTTTGTCCTCGGCCGTTCGAATCCAGGAAAAATGGTCGGGCTGTTCGCTCTCGTGGCCATGGCCCTCACCGCGCTCTCAATGGGGTCTAACGGTGAAATCGCCCTCTGGTCAATCATCGGCATCGGGCTCTTTAACTCGATCATGTGGTCGAACATCTTCAGCCTGTCGATCCGCGGCCTCGGCAAAGACACCAGTCAGGGCAGCTCGCTGCTTGTCATGATGATTGTGGGTGGGGCGATCATGCCGCTCATCCAGGGCGCACTAATGGATGCCTTCGGCGTGCGGGCCTCGCTGAGCATTGTCTTCATCGGTTATGCTTACCTCGTTTACTTCGGATTTTTTGGTGCCCGTGCCGATGAAGTAGCGGGTCCGAGCGAGGCTTGCGTGAGTTCAGGTCATTGATTCCAGAGCACGACACCACCCGATATGATGATGAAGTCCGCACATGATTCACACATTGTTATGACGCTCCATGCGGTCGGAACAAAATTTAAATTCTCTGCGATCCCCGGAAACGGGATGGCAACCGCTCGGTTTTCGGCACCGCAAACGCGGACAATCATGAGCGCTGAAGTGACCTGAGAAATTATTACAACCCAGCAACCCCGTCAAACCATGAAAAGCACTCAATTTCTATCAGCATTATTCTCTCTGGGTCTGACCGCGGCACTTGCTGCGGAAGCAGCTCCGGTTGATCTCGCCAACCCGCTGCAAGGTACCGATTCCACCCCCGAATTCTCGCACGGTAACACCTTTCCCGCCATTGCCCTGCCGTTTCCCATGAACGCGTGGGCTCCCTATACGCAACCGGCCAAAGACCCGTTTTATTATCAGTACCGTCAAAACAAGATTCGCGGGATTCGCCAGACGCACCAGCCAAGCCCGTGGATCGGCGACTATGCTAATTTTTCGCTCATGCCGGTTTCCGGCAAACTCGTCGTGAATGAGGATGACCGGGCTTCCACCTTCCGCCACGAGACGGAGACCGCGCATCCCGGTTACTACAGTGTCCGTCTCGACACATGGAAAGCCACCGCCGAGGTCACGCCGACCGAGCGCGGTGCATGCTTCCGGTTCTCCTTCGATGAAGCCGGAGACTCGTATGTCGTGCTCGATGCGTTCGCTGGCAACTCATCGGTGGAAATCATTCCCGCCGAAAACAAGATCATCGGCATCTGTCGCAACAACAAAGGCGGGGTGCCTGAAAATTTCGCGAACCACTTCGTGATCGTCTTCGACCGTCCTTTCACCTCCTACGGCACCTGGACACCGGGTGCCATTCAAGAAGGCCAAGCGACGCTGGCGGACAAGCATGTCGGAGCCTATCTGAAATTCGATACCAGCGGCAACAAGTCAGTCAGTTGCAAAGTGGCCTCCTCCTACATCAGCCCGGAGCAAGCCCTTCTCACACTCAACCGCGAGATCGGCAAGGCGGATTTCGATACCATCCGCAAGCAGGCCGAAGCGAAGTGGAACGAGACGTTCAGCCTCATTAAGGTGGAAGGCGGCACTGAGGAACAGCAACGCACCTTCTACAGCGCGTTCTACCGAAGCGTGATTTTCCCGCACCGCTTCTTCGAGTACGATGCGAAGGACCAACCGGTCTATTTCAGCCCGTTCGACGGCAAGCTGCACAAGGGTTATCTCTACACGGACACCGGTTACTGGGATACCTTTCGCGCCTCACACCCATTGTATAACATCCTCTTTCCAGAAATCAGCGGTCAGATCATGCAGGGCATTTTAAATGCCTATGAGCAAAGCGGCTACCTGCCATCGTGGTCCAGTCCAGGACACCGCGACTGCATGATCGGTAATCACGCGTTTTCGCTACTAGCCGACGCGTGGGTCAAGGGCATCCGCAATTTCGATGGTGAGAAAGCTCTTGCCGCGATGGTTCACGATGCGAACACGCAGGCCCCCGAAAACTGCAAGGCCATCGGTCGCGATGGGGCGGAGTTTTACAAGAAAAGCGGCTTCGTCCCTTATCCAGAATTCAAAGAATCGACAGCGAAAACCCTAGAGTATGCCTATAACGATTTCTGCGCTGCTGTGATGGCTGGTAGCCTTGGAAAAAACGCAGAAAAGGAATCTTTTGCCAAAAGCGCGATGAACTACACCAACGTGTTAGACGGGAAGGCCGGTTTCGTCCGCGGACGCAAGGCGGATGGAGAATGGTGTGAAAACTTCGACCCGACCGAGTGGGGCGGCCCTTTCACGGAAGGGAATTCATGGCACTGGACGTGGAGCGTTTTCCATGACGTGCCTGGCCTGATCAAGCGCCTCGGTGGTGACAAGTCCTTCGGGGAAAAACTCGATGGTGTTTTTAACACTCCGCCGAACGTCAAGGTTGGTACCTACGGCCGGATGATTCACGAGATGACCGAAATGGTCTCCGCTAACATGGGCCAGTATGCTCACGGCAACCAGCCCATCCAGCACATGATTTATCTCTACAACTACATTGGCCAGCCATGGAAGGCCCAAGCCCGTGTTCGCGAGGTGATGGCCCGGCTCTATCATTCTACGCCCGATGGCTTCTGCGGTGACGAAGACACAGGGCAGATGTCCGCATGGTATGTCTTCAGCGCGATGGGATTCTATCCGATGTGTCCGGGGACGGACGAATACCTGATCGGCAGCCCGCTGTTCGACAAGACGACGATCACTCTACCCGATGGCAAAAAATTCGTCGTCGGTGCCAGGAATAACGGCCCTCAGCGGCCCTATATCGGCGGCGGAATTTTCAACGGTAAAGCATTCGACCGATCCTTCCTCAAGCATGGGGAAATCATGAAAGGCGGCGAGTTGAACTTCGACATGCGCTCTACAACCGACCACAAGTGGGCGACAGCTCCGGAAGGTCTGCCCAGCTCCGGAATGTCCGCTCTAGCGAAACCGGATTGATCGATGCCTCATTCATGAACCAATCGGGGTTTTCTCCTATTCCCGAAGATCGGCTGTTTTTTCACCGTTTTACTATCAACTGGGTGTTTAACTCACAGTGACCATTAGCTAGGCCGTTTGAACTGCGCTATGCCGTTCTCTCATTCAGTCTTGCGACCACGTGGCCCAAGTTCTCGACGCCAGCAGTGGTGAGTGCACCGAGAGGAGCGGAGGAGTCTTGAACACTCCCGGATCAGTGACGCGGCCGCCGAGGTGCCACCCACGGCGTTGCCGCGCAAGGTGATCTTGCGCAGTTTGTCGGTGGCGGGATCCGTGGATTGTCGTGTTATTTGGCCAACGACCTCATCACGTTGTTGACAATTTGTTCCACATTCAGATTGCCGTATGTCGCCGCATTGGGTTTGGACGTGGCGAGACACGCCCCCGCAGCCTCCGGGAAGCCGCACTCGGCAAGGATGCAGGCGATTTTTCCGCGTATCTCCTCCAGATCGATCTGTTCGCGCGGCGAGAGCAACTGCCGCGTGGTGCCGAGGTTGAAGCCGCGTAGCGACATGCCCGCGCGGAATCCTTCGGGAAAATTCGTGCCGTAGAGCATCGCGTTGATGAGGTCGAGCAGCTTGAGTTGGATCCGCCGCGCCTCGGTGATGTTGCCCGCAATGGATTCGCGGTAGAGTTTCATGATGACTTCCGGCACAACGCCACTGGTGGCGATCGTCCCGCCGTCAGCCCCCATCAGCAGCGATGGAAAGAGGATTTCTTCGCAACCGGTGAGACAGGCGAAGTCCGGGCGCTGCGGTTTGATGGCGTGCAGCGTATTCAGGAAACGCGGGAAATCCCGGCTGCTGTCCTTCGTGCCCACGATGCGCGGACAATCCAGCGCCAGCCGCGTCACCACCGGCAGGCTGATTTCATTCGAGAACTGCGGGATGTTGTAAAGGACGATGTCAATCGGCGACCGCTTGGCCAGCTCGCGAAAGAAATGTTCGATACTCTCCTGACTTACCTTGAAAAAATAGGGTCCGGTGACGGAAACCGCCGTGCAGCCGAGATCGGCATAAGCGTGGCAGGCTTCCAAAATCAAGTCTAGGTTCGCCTCCGCCGCACCGGCGAGCACCGGCACGCGACCGCGATTTTCCTCGGTGACGATCCGGATGACACGCTTGCGTTCCTCGAAGCTCAGACGGATGAATTCGCCCGTGCTGCCATTAGGATAAAGCCCGCTGACACCCTTTTCGATGAGCCAGTTGACGATGCGCCGCAGTTCTCCTTCGTTGATACGGCCATCGTCCGTGAATGGAACCAGATTGGGGGTGAAAATTCCTTTGAGCATAATGATTGGCTATATATTTGCAGGGAGGCAGTCAGTGATCAACTTTTACCCACGCAGTTGGTCACGCAGCAATAAAGTTTCAGAAATGTTATCGGTGCGGTTACAACCTTCCCAATCCACCCAAACGTATTCGAGGCAGATCCAGCCGGCATATCCGCTCGCGCGCAAACGGCGCAGGATTTCCGTGAAATCAATCACATTATCCTTCATCGTGCTCTGCAACTGCCCCTTCGCTCCGCCGCGCGCATGGAAGTGCGAAGCGTGCGGCACAAGCGGGTGAACGCTCTCGTTGCTCATCCCTTGGTAAATGAAATGCCCGTAGTCTAGCGTGAGCGTGAGTCCGGCACAATCGCGCACAAAACGCAACACGCTCTCCGGGTCGGGCAACATTGAGCCGATGTGCGGTTCGATGGCGTAAGTAACCCCGGCGGCGCGGGCCGTTTCACTGCGCCAGCTGGCTTCCTCCACCGCACGTTGCCAGTCGGCGGACTTGTCTTCGTCCGCGTGCCAGACGCCGGGCAAACCGGTCAGATGCCTGCAGTCCAAGCCGGCGCAAAACTCCAGCACGCGTTGAAACATCTCGCGGTTGGCGTTGCGGACTGCGGCATGGGGATGGTTCGCGGCGTTGACCGCCGGCTCTGCGCCGGTTTGCAGAAACACATCGGCAGCTACCAGCCCGTTGGCTGCAAGCGAGGCCCGCATTTTATTCACCGCGGCAGGAACATTGCCGACGATGTCCTTGGGCTGAACGTGCGAGCGGTCAACGAAGACACCAAGGTCAACGCCCTCGATCTCCAGTAGCCGCAGCAGCGCCAGAACCTTGTCATGCGGCAGCAACGGAAAGGTGAAGTCGGCGCAGGAAAATTGATTTGCTAGGTTATTCATAGGGTCTCTCTGGATTGACGATAAAGCGCGTTCATTTTGTCCAGCGCCGCCGCCGCGCCGCCGCCGTTGCGAAGATGGTCCTGCAATGCATGGCCACCCGCGGTCTGCAACGGCACATATCCCTCGTAGCGCGGGCGCACGAAAGCCTCTTCCTGCGTCGTGCGCGTAGCGCTGAAAAATCCGCCGCACAACAGGTCGGCAGCGCCGTCTGTCCACGCCGCGCGATGCGATGGCTGGCCGCCGGCCTGCGTGTAGAGGGTCCGCTGCGTCGCTCCGCTCGCGGTGAACAGCGCGTAATCCAGCGCCGCCGTGACATGCTTGCAGTTCGCGGAAATGGCGATGCCCGTTCCTCCGAGCACGCTGCGCAAACGCGGACCACCGGGCTGGAGCGAAAGCAGATTGCCAAAGCGCAAGGGCTTGGGCGAGAAGCCGTCACGTGCGTAGTTGTTGTAGGTGTAGGCGAACGCGTTCCACGCAAAGTCGTCTGTCGTCGTCATGCGCTCGGCGACCAGGATGGGATTCAGTTCGAAGATTTCGCGCGGCATCGGTGCGGTGAGTTCGCGGAGCAGCTCGATGGCGCGGCTCATGATATCGCGCGGTGCGATTTCCTCCGGCGTGGCGCACGGCTCTGCGCCAAGCGCTTTCACGAGCATAACGAAGTGGAGAAATAAATCCGCGTTGAAACCGGGTATAATGGCGAGCTTCCGCTGCGCGAGCGCGACGGCTTCCGCCCATGTCTGCGGTGGCTGGACGCCGGCGCGTTCCAGCAAATCGGGTCGCCAGCTCGGCGCCGGTGTGGCGGCGTCAATCGGCAGCGCGAGCAGCTTTCCGTCGTAGTCGTAGCTGGTGAACGACTGTCCGATGGAATTTTCAGCCAGCTCTGCCAGAGTCGCCGCCGGAACGAGCGGCTTGAGGTCGAGCATGAGATTTTTTGCGAACGCGAACCCGGCCCACGGATGGTCAATGACGATGAGGTCGAACTTCTGCGCGAGGATGTCAATCGGCATGTGGCCGAATTCGTCGAGCGTGCGTTTTTGCCAGTGGATGCGGACGCCGGGGTGCGCCTCTTCGTAGCGCTGCGCGGTGGCGACGAGCGGGGGCAGCGCGCGGCTGTGATCCCAAGTGATGCCGGTGAGTTGGATAGTTTGCGCCATAGGTTCAGCGGATTTTTACGTTGCGGCCAGTGCGGGCGGATTCGCAGGCGGATTCGATGACTTCCATCGAGGCGAGACCAAGGGTGCCAGGCGAGCCGTTATTCGCCGGGTCAAGCACGGCGTCAATGAGGTTCAATGCTGGGGCGCGACCGGGATAAACGTCGTCCTCCGCGAGTGGCGGAAACTCCGTTTGGTGGTCCGCAAAATCGGTCAGCCTCATCGTGCCGCGCCAGAGTTCGAGCTGCAAAACCGCCTGGCTGCCGAAAACGCGGACTTCGTAGTTGCGCTCGTTCATCGGTGTCGCGCCGGTGCTGGCAATGGTGACGAGCGCGCCGTTTTCCAGCTTCAATGCGAGCGCATCGTAAATGTCGTTGACCGATCCGGCGTTGTCGAAATGCGCAAAAACCTCCGCCGGGCGCAAGCCGGTGAGGAAGGTGATATACGCGGCGGCGTGCGAAACCTGACAGTAGATTTGTCCGCCGCCGGCAATGGCGGGATTGTTGTAAGAGCCGTGGCGCGGCTCGACATAGACGTTCTGCATCCCGTGCGTGGGGGAGGTGTTGATGCCCTTGAGTAGCTTGTCAATCGGGTTGGTCATCAACACGGAAATCATCCGGATTTCGCCAAGTGCGCCAGACTGGATGAGTCGCCGCGCTTCGATGCCGTGCGCGGTAAAATGCCACGGACAACTGATGAGCAACTGAAGATTTTTCCGTGCGGCCAAATCCACCAGCTCGCGCGCCTCGGCGGCGGTGAAGGTCATGGGCTTTTCGAGCAGGACGTGCAGGCCGCGTTCGAGCGCGGCCTTGGTCTGCACGTAATGAACGTTCGGCGTGCTGCTGACAATGACGGCATCGAGGCCGGGAATGGAGAGCAGTTCGTCCACGGTGGTGCAGGCGTGCTTCGCGCCGAAGTCGCGGGCGATGCGTTCCGCCTTGTCGCGCTCGCGGCTCTGGACGGCGACGAGTTCAGCGTCTGGGCGCGAGAGAATCGCGGGAATATGGGCGAAGGTCGCCCACCAGCCCGCACCGATGATGCCTACGCGGATTTTTTTCACGGCGACAGCAGCGTTGCCGACGATGTCCCTTGGCTGCACACCTGCGCGGTCAGCCAAGAAGCTGGGGTCAATACCTTCCATTTCGGGCGCGTTCGGTGGTGCCATCTTTGGCTTGGACTGGAGATTCATGGCCTGATATTCAACTCAACACCTTCTCAATATGGGCTTCTGCAAAACATTGCCGGGCGATGCTCTGGTAGAGCAACGCCTGCTGGTAACGATCGGTTTCCTCAACCAGTTTTCCGTGAGCATCGGGGAACATGCGACCGTAGTAATACGTGCCGGACAGGAGTTCAGGAGCAAAAATCAGGACATCACCCGCCTTGGCATGGTCGAGGAAGCCACGCATGGCGCGCGTCCACATGGTGCGGAAGTCAGCAAAGTAATCCGTAACTCCGCTCGCCGCGACCGGGCGCGTCGTGGCATCGTCCACCGGCATCTGCATGTGGCCCGGACTGGCGATGCGTCCGTGCATGAACCCGACGCGGTCAAAAATAGGCGACATGAATTCCATTTTCATCCCGATGCCGCCGTAAACCATTTCCTGTCCGCAGTAAAAGTGGCTGAAGTCGCCGTTGAAAAGCACCTCGGGAAATCGTTTGGTGATCTGCACGGTGCGCCACATGTCCTGCGTGATCGTGGCGCGGTGCGTCTCAATGAAGATCGGCAGGCGGGTTTTTTCAGAGGCGTTCAGGATGGATTCCACCAAACGGAAAACGTCATCATCGTCCTCGATACCCCAACCGGCGTGGACGGTGAGGCATTGGTCGCCGCGTTCCGCGTGCTTGGTGGCGATGGGCAGGGATTCCTGCGGCGCGTTGATGCGGTCGAGGCCGCAGAACGGCATGACGCTATCAGACGGTGGTTCGCCGTTGGTGACCTGCACACCGTCGAATCCGTCCGCGCGCAGGCGGACCATGCATTCGTTTCCTTGCAGCCCCGGCCAAGCCGTATCTGGGCGAAGATCCGCGAGATTATCCAAGTTAAGATACACGCGCAGCTTGGGTGCGTCGGTGGAACCGTCGTTAAGATAGTGGCGCATGGTTAAAATTCGTCGAAGGCGATTTGGGATTCGGAAACACCTAGGCCAGCCAGCATTTTGCGACAGGCGGCAATCATCTGCGGCGGACCGCAGAGATAAAATTCCACGGCCCGAACATTTGCGTGGGATTTGAGATATTGCTCCAAGACGACTTCGTGAATGAACCCGCGATGACTGGTCCAATTGTCCTCCGGTAGCGGCGCGGACAGCGCGAGGTGGAATTGGAAGTTCGGAAATTTCGCGGTGATGCCATCGAAATAATCCTGATAGAAAATCTCCTGCCGGGAACGGGCGCCATACCAGAAGCTCACGCGGCGGGCCGTGGCTTCCGTCTCGAACAGGTGCGACAAATGCGAACGCAATGGGGCCATACCCGCGCCGCCACCGATATACACCATTTCCTTTTGCGTGGGCTTGAGGTGAAAGTCGCCGAACGGCCCGATGGCTGTGACCGTGTCGCCGGGTTTGAGGCTGAACATGTAGGCCGAGCCGACGCCCGGCGGGCAATCTTGTCCGGGCGGTGGCGTGGCGATGCGGACGTTAAACCGCAATGCGGATTCAGTGCGGGCGTTGCTGGCCAGCGAATAATTGTTGTGCCGCGTGTCGCCGGGATGCTGGACGACGAGATCGAAGATGCGGTGTGCGCGCCACACGGAGGCATACGGCTCGGGGATGTCCAAATCGCGGAAGTGGACCGTGCCATACGCCGGGATGTCGAACTGCAAATAGTCACCGGGCGTGAACTCCACCATGGTGGAAGCATCCACCGGTTCAAGAATCAACTCCTTGATGAACGTAGAGACGTTGCGATTGCTGACAACGCACAGATTGATCGTTCTTGTTGCGCGCGTTCCCGCGCCGCCGGGTCGGTTGAGATTCAGGAACAGCCGGTTATTCCGGTCTTCCAGCGGATATGTGCGCAGGCCGCGGCAAATCGGGGCGCGGGCGGGCGAACCATCGGCGAGGTGGAAGCGTCCGTTGTGTTTCGGACACTCGATTGTGCCGCCGATGACGATGCCGTCGGCGAGATGGTTGTTGCCGTGGGTGCAGATGCCGTCGGTGGCGAAGAGCGAGCCATTGGCGTCCCGGCAGAGCGCGTAGGTTTTCCGGCCGTGGTCGAAACGGATGATGTCCGATTCTCCCAGATCAGCCGCCGCGCAGACTTCGATCCACCCGTCGGCATCGGTCGCGACAGTCGTGGCGCGGATGCCTTCCACCGCCCGAGCGCACGCTGGCGGCAACTGGCGTTTGACGTGGTAGGCGGGATCTTTCACCTGCCGGAGAACGGCGGGCAGGATTTCGCGCCACGCGGAAAGGATCGAGGGATACGGCGGCGGACAGTCGGCTTTGATGACCGCATGCAGCTTCGGCAGCGCATGATACGGTACGAGCGGAAACATGTGGTGCTCGACGTGGTAATTCATGTTCCAATAGATGAACCGGCTAATCGGGTTCATGTAAACCGTGCGGCAGTTGAGGCGATGATCGAGAACATTCTCAGCCAGTCCGGCGTGTTGAGTGGTGTTATGGATGATCATGAGCCACGTGCCGAAGAATTGCGGCAGGACAAACAGGAAGATCGGAATCCAGCTCTGCCAAAAAATAGCCGAGGCAATCACCAACCCGTAAAGCGCGACACAGATCCGCGCGTTCCGATAAATCTTGGGAAACTCGCTTTCCGGAATAAAAACGCGTTCGTCGGCGGACATCCGTCCCAGTGCGTGGCGAATAAGATTCGGGAAATAGCTGCAATAGCCGCCCACGTTAAAAACGCTCAAACCCAGTGTGCGAATATCAGGCGGCCGGGGAATCTGAATTTCCGGGTCGCGCCCGACAATGATGGTGTCGCTGTGGTGCCGGTTATGACTCCAGCGCCAGACGACGGATTCCCGCATTACCATGAAGGAGGCGATTTCATACAGCGCGCTGTTCATCCAGTCGGTCTTGAACGCCGTGCCGTGACTGCATTCGTGCCACCGCGAATCGGAACTCGTGCCATAAAGCACGGCGTAGATCAGGTAAGGAATTACTACCCACCCAGTACCCCAGACTGCAACCGTGGCATAGCCGGTTGCCAGCAGCAGACCAAACAGGAGCGCCGTGTCGCGGATGGCCGGCCCATTGCGGCGCGCGAGGAGTTGGCGCAATTCCGCCTTCGGGACGGGAGTCGTATACCACTCGGCCTCGGCAAGGCCGATTTCCACCGCTAGCGTCGCGTTCACGCCGGTGAGACTGTAATCAGGAGCTATGGTCTGACTCATTGGATGATTCGATTTTTGGATTTCTGCACGGTCTCGATCATCGCAAAGATATTTTCCAGCGGAGTGCCGGCCTGGATGTTGTTGAGCGGCACACCCCACATGGTGCGATCGCCGCCGGATTCCGCGCCCGCGCCGGACTGCCCGCCTGCGCGTTCACCGGTGTCGGTCTTGTAGTCCATGAAGTCCCGGGCAATTTTGTCGAGGCCGAGTGCTTTCCACATCGCGAAGTCGTCGGCCACGCCGAAGTGCTTGCGCCGCGCCGCGGAAATTTCCGGCGTGTGCCATAAGTCCACCGGAATACGGTCAACCGGCTGCCGGTTCAACACGGCGAGGATGCGTCCTTTCGGGCTCATAGAATTTCAATTAAACGGTGCAAGCAATTCGCGTTTCAGTTCCACGCCGAAGCCATGCTTGTCCGGGTCGAGCGAGATTTTTCCGTTCACCGGTAATGGCTCGCCCTCGAGCACGCTGAAGATGGGTTGCACCTCACGACCTTCGCCGGCGGCGATGTATTCGGCATAAGGCGAGTTCGTGTTGCTCATCACAAAATGATAATTATAAACAGAGGCGCAGTGCGGGATGATCGGCATGTCATAGGGTTTGGCCATTGCTGCGATCTGCCGTGTGGGCGTAAGGCCGCCGCACCATTGCATCTCCGGTTGGATGATGTCGGTGGCGTGATTGTGGATGATATCGTGGAACGCCTTCGGGTGATATTCGAGATTGCCCGTCGCGAGGAGAATCGGTGCCAAACGGTCGCGCAGGATGCGGTTGCTCTCCGTGGCCCAGCCGTTTTGCAGCGGGTCTTCAAACCATTTCACATCAAAATCCCGCACCCGCTCGGCCACGCGCGTGGCGAACTCGATATTCCACGAAAGATAGCAATCAATCATGATCTCCATGTCCTCGCCTAGGTCGGCGCGGAGCTTCCCGATGAGCCGCTCCATGTTCTTGATGCCCTCGCGCCCGCTTTCGACACCCCAGGGTGCGGCGATTTTCACACCGAAAAATCCCCGGTCGCGCCAGCAGTCCGCAGTGTCCGGATGAATCGTGACATAACAGGGAATGGATTCCTTCGTCTGGCCGCCGATCATTTTATAGACCGGCAGTTTCCGCGCCTTGGCGACAAGGTCGTAGAGTGCGAGATCCACGCCGGCCATCGCCATGCCGGTGACGCCGCCGAGACCGTAGGGCAGCATGGAGCGGTTCATCTGATCCCAGATGAGTTCGATGTTGAACGGATCCTGGCCGATGAGAAAGCGTTTGAGGTGCTGGTCAATGATGCTGCAAGCGAACGCGCCCCCGCCATAGTTCGCGCAGAAACCGCTCACGCCCTCGTCGGTGAAAATCTCGATCACATACGGGTCTTGACCACCGCCCATCCACAAGGAACGGATTTTGGAATACTTCGGATGGACCGACATGGGGCACGATATGAGCGCGTTGGCCGTCCAGCCGCCGCCCCAGTATTGGGATTCGCCGTGGGCCGCGCCGCGCGCGCCGGTGTCGCCGGATTTGACCGTATAAAGTTTGATGCTGGTGATTTTCATGGTTCAGCTTTTGAAGGGTGCAAGCAATTCGCGCTTCAACTCCACTCCAAAGCCGGGCTTGTCCGGGTCGAGCGTGACCTTTCCGTTGACCGGCAATGGCTCGCCTTCCAGCACGGAGAAAATCGGCTGGATAGTGTCGCCCTTGCCAACGGAAAGGTATTCCGCGTAGGGCGAGTTGGTGTTGGCCATGACGTAGTGATAGTTGTAAACGCTCGCGCCGTGCGGGATGACCGGCATGTCGTAGGGCTTGGCCATCGCCGCGACCCAGCGGCCGGGCGTGATGCCGCCCAT
This sequence comes from Akkermansiaceae bacterium, assembly GCA_903919975.1. Lineage (GTDB taxonomy): Bacteria > Verrucomicrobiota > Verrucomicrobiia > Verrucomicrobiales > Akkermansiaceae > Luteolibacter. Next base: position 19,226 of record CAIXKE010000003.1, read on the forward strand.
CCATTGCAACTCCGGTTGGATGATGTCCGTGGCGTGATTGTGGATGATATCGTGGAACGCCTTCGGGTGATATTCGAGATTGCCCGTCGCGAGGAGAATAGGTGAAATGCGGTCGCGCAGGATGCGGTTGCTCTCCGTGGCCCAGCCGTTCTGCAACGGATCTTCAAACCACTTGATGTCGAGATCGCGGACGCGCTCAGCCACGCGCGTGGCAAACTCGATGTCCCATGAGAGGTAGCAGTCGACCATGATTTCCATGTGGTCGCCGAGGTCATTACGGAGCTTGGTCAGAAGTTTCTCCATCTTCTTGATGCCGTCGCGCCCGCTCTCCGCGCCCCACGGCGCTGCGATCTTCACACCGAGGAATCCCCGGTCACGCCACGAGTCCACATAATCAGGATGGATGGTGACGTAGCAGGGAATGTTCTCCTTCGTCTGGCCGCCGAGCATCTTGTAGACGGGTAATTTCTGCGCCTTGCCAACAAGGTCGTAGAGTGCGAGGTCCACGCCGGCCATCGCCATGCTGGTGACGCCGCCGAGGCCATAGGGCAGCGTGGAACGATTCATCTGATCCCAGATGAGTTCGATGTTGAACGGATCCTGGCCAATGAGAAAACGTTTGAGGTGCTGGTCGATGACGCTGCACGCGAACGCGCCCCCACCGTAGTTCGCACAGAAGCCGCTCACGCCCTCGTCGGTGAAAATCTCGATCACATAAGGGTCCTGCCCGCCGCCCATCCACAGCGAGCGGGTGCGGGAGTATTTCGGATGCACCGACATTGGATTGGAGATGAGTGTCTGGGCCTGCCAGCCGCCGCCCCAATATTGGGATTCGCCGTGGGCCGCGCCGCGCGCGCCGGTGTCGCCGGATTTGACCGTATAAAGCTTGATGTCGGTGATCTTCATAAAGAAGATTCTTGCCGGATCGGCAGTCTTTGCAATTCTTACTCGTTCCGTTTTCACGACAGTCAATGACCATTCCACGTCAAGCAAAAGGCAAGCCAGATCGCTTGTTAGAATCAACGAGCAGAAGCGCCATCGCTCCCTTTCACTATCTTCCCGTGGACGACAACATCCGGGCGTGGGAGCTCTATGTGACGGGAATCGGGCAGCAATCTTATACGCCGGGCGAACCTTATCCGAAGGCGGGCCACCCGTCGCTCTACCACTTCAACTGGGGCGAAGGCCGGGTGCTTCCCGATTACTCCTTCATCCTCATCACCAGCGGCGCAGGCGAATTTCAATTCCGGAATTCACCGCCCGGAAAATGTGTAGCCGGGGATGCGCTGTTGATCGCGCCGGGGCAATGGCATCGCTATCGTCCGCTACCTGCCACGGGCTGGACGGAGTTGTGGATGTGCGTGGGTGGCGAATATCTGCATCGTTTGCGGAGACGCGGGGCGAACTTCCGGCAGCCGCATGTGCCACTGGGCGCGCATTTTGCCGGAACCCGCGATGTGCTGCTAGATCTGCTAGCCACGGTGCGGGGGCAGCTAAACCACAACAGCCCGCGGCTTACCGCGAAGGCGCTGGAAGTCATCGCATTGGTCGCCGAGGCGGGCGGCGGCCAGATTCGACCGCCGGAAACATGCGAGACGTCCGATCCGCGCGTGAACGATGCCATCGAATTCATCTGGAACAACAGCCATCGCGCCATCCACATCAGGGATGTGGCGGCGGCGGCGGGCGTGTTGCCCCGCACGCTGGAGCGCCAGTTTGCCGCCGCTCATGCCCGTACCGTCAGGGCGGAAATCGAGTGGAGCCGTTATGTGCGCGCGCGGCGCCTATTGCGTGACTCCTCACTGCCGCTTAAGGAGATTGCTTACGCCTGCGGCTTTGGCGACCCCCGCCGCATGATTGATGTGTTCCGACGCCAGGAAGGTGTATTGCCCAGTCAGATTCGCGCTCTCAAAGCGGCGAGCGCCGACTGATCGTTGCAATCCCGCCACGGCCCCGGTCGGTTCGTCCACCCGATAGGTCCTGCGGAGTGGGATCTTCGCCCAAGGGATGAGTGGGAGCCGTCGACTCAACCGCAGAAGCCCATTTACGGTTGTCATCCATTTGGATGACATGACGATTCAGCAAATATGCGGGATCCTCAGAAGGTTGAAGTCAACTCGACAAACCAAATCAACCATGAAAATCGCACACTCTCTCGCACACTCTCGCCCGATCTCTGCGGCGGTCCAATTGCGACCAACCTGATAAAAGTTTCTAGCAAACGTAGTTTGGCTGGCTGATTGAATTCGCGTTAAACCTGAAAATAATACTCTATTAAAACCCCAATGCTTTATCCATCCAGCATGAAGCTCGTGAAAACCTCGCTTCGCCATTTGCTGGTCATGAATCTCCTGTGTTTGAGCACTGCCTTCACAGCATGCCTAACGGTAATTTGGCGCGGAACCAATAGCGGTCTGTCGATGGATGATCAGGAATGTGATCCCGCGTCCTGCTCGGAAACGCACCAATATGATGTCCACCAGACAATTGTTTACTCCGTCATAAATCGATTGTAATGAATGAATATGAAATCAAAAAAATGCTTTGCGTGATGAGAGTGTTTCTAGCCATCAACGGCCGCCAATCTCCTCTCCGCCAGAGACGGCGGGGGAGGGGGTTCGCACTGGTGGTTACTCTCAGCCTGATGATGATTCTGATCGTCGTTGCGGTCGGGTTGCTCACGTTGAGCAGCATCAGTCTGCGCGGTTCGTCCCATTCGCTTGACCACGCGAGGGCGCGTGCGAACGCCCGCATTGCCCTCACCCTTGCCATTGGCGAGTTGCAGAAACACGCGGGCGCGGATACCCGTGTCACCGCCCGTGCGGACGTATTGAACGAGATCCATCCGCCGGTGCTCGGTGTCTGGAAAAGCTGGGAAGGCACCGATCACGAGTTGTTGGACCCCTATGCCGGGCGGCCCAAGTCGCCGGGTGACTATGCGGCGGCGAAGAAGTCTCGTTTTCTCGCATGGCTCACATCGGTCCCAAGCACCGCTGATACACCTCCGGACACCGCCGAGTCGCCCCCGGGCACCCCCCCGTCACTTCGGAAGCCCACCTTGGTAGGGGCAGGCTCGGTCGGCGGCGAGGCCGCACGCAGTAAACTTCAAGTCCACCTCACCCGCACGCTCATGGGCACCAGCAAGGACAAGGGGGCTTTCGCTTGGTGGGTGGGTGGTGAGAACCAGAAAGCGCGCTTGCCCAAGCCCTACTCACCGACCAACGATACCGTCTCCGGCTGGGCGGTGCATGCCAAGTCCCACCCAGTCGCGGATCCTAGCGTTTTCCGGATGGACACAGTCTTTGACGATGCGGCACTGGCTCCCAAGTCGGTCAGCCTGCGACAGGCGGATGTTTTCACCGCAAAAAAAGATGGTCTCACCGTTTCCAGCGAGTTTTTCCATGATCTCAGCGCAGTTTCCACCGGCCTACTGACCAACACTGCCACCGGCGGCTGGCGCAAGGACCTCTCCCTGCTCACGGAGAACTGGTCCATGCTGTCAACAACTGGCCAACCCTTCTTCCGCGTGGAACCGGGCAGCGATCTGCTTTACAATCTCCCGGTCAGCGGCGGCGATTACCGTCCCACTCGCTCGCTGTTCTATCCATGGTCCGGCTACCGTGGCAGCACTTCCTCCACCGGTGCGATTTACGAACACGGCGCGGTCAGCAGCTGGGAAAACCTCAAGGATTGGGCGACTCTCTACAAGTCGATGCCTTCCAATGCCACGACCACCAGCCTGCCGAACTCACCGCCCCGTTCGTTCCGCATTACCTCCGCCGATCCCGTCGATAAGTTTAATTTCCTCCACAGGGCCCGAGTCATTCCCGTCATCGCCCGCATCCAGTGGGTCTTCTCACATTGGGCGGCCGAAACATCACCTGGCTCTGGCACCTTTGATCCGCGCCTCCTTGCCACCCCCGTGATCACTTTGTGGAATCCCTACAACGTAACCCTCACCTCATCATCCCGTATCATTATTTTCATATCGGGGATGCCGAACTTATTCCGCTTCAACGTCGGCGGAGTCCAGAATAACAATTGGAACAGCCTCATTAATTCCAATTACGTCGCTCTTTGTCCAGTACCTTCTTTACAATATGAAATCAATAGTGAATACACTTTCAGGCCCGGAGAAACCATGCTTTTTAGCCCCTCTGGGTTGCCCAGATTGCCGAATGCGCCTGGCAGAATGCGCATGACACCTGGCTATCGCAATACTGGTGGCCACTATTTCGAACTCCAGAATGACGCTGGCACCAAAATCGCGGGACTTGCGGGTGCAACCATCATCAAAGCCGCCGCCAAATTCGACGCGAGCTCTGGAATAAATGATGTTGGTGTCGTTCGTACCAGTCTAGATATGCAGCTCCTGAGCTCGACGGTATTAGCAACGCATCAGGCTTACCGTATGACCTATGATTCCACCGTCGCCGCCGAGATTTACCCACCAATTAGCAACCTCGCTTCAGTCTCGCTTACCGAATTGACCGAATTGGCGGACGGTTCCGAAATGAAGGTCAATCCGAAACCCTTTCTTTACACCATCTTTGGAGCTCGCTCCGCCAGCCGGACTTATCTCGCCGCCAAGGGCTTTGTTCAATCCAGCCCATTGGTCAACTATACCGCCATGGGCAGTAGCGAGGCCGGCACCATCAAATGGGACTATCCCGGCACCGCCCATCCGGTCAATGCACCCTTCGATTTCAGTTATCAGGCGATCGCCAGCCCCGACAGCTTACTGCCCAACACGGACTCTGCAAACCACGGCTTCATCGTCACCGGCTTCCAGAGCGCCGATGGCCTCTCCCGCTGCACCATTGCCGAGCTTCCCACCAAGCCCCTCCAATCCCTGGCCGAGCTCCAGAACTGGAACCTACGCTACGAGAATCCGATCCCACCTTACAGCTTCAATACCATCGGCAACAGCGATGCCACCCCGCTCATCCCGCCCGACGCCGTGTTCAATTCCGGCAACGCCGCGACAGGGCAACTGGACCTGCAGCACGACGATTCCTACTGCGCCAACCATCTGCTCTTTGACGATTGGTTCGTCTCCTCGATCGCCCCGAAAACGGCCAAGTTCGGCCAGCCTGCCGCCACCGAAACGCTCCAGAAAACCTTCACGGATTTTGTCTCGGATAAGGATCCGCTGCCAAACCGCGCATACCGGCCCATTCCCGGTGATGTCGCCACCGCGCAAACCACCAGTGGCGCGGATAGTCTTTTTAATACTCAGGCCAACACAAAGGATTCGTGGCAGGTCATCGCCTCCCGCATCGAAGTGGAAGGCATGTTCAATGTGAACTCCACCTCCGTCAGTGCGTGGCGCGCGCTGTTGGGGAATGCCCGTAATCAAAAAGTCCCTTACACCACGGCATCGGGGAGCGCTCTCTCCGCTCAGCAGGACCACGCCTTCAGCCGCTTCTCGGTCGCTGGCGATACCGAGGCCAAGACTCCCGGCTCTTCCGGCCAGTTTAAAACCTGCGCTGAATTCAGCGGTTACCGCATTCTCGACGGTCCGGTTCTCGATCGCTTCGCAGAAGAAATCGTCAAGCAGGTCCGCGCCCGCGGTCCTTTTCTTTCACTCTCTGAGTTTGTCAACCGCCAGCTTTCATCAGGGAACCTCGCCCTCGCAGGGACCATCCAGGCTGCTCTCAATGCCTTGGAAAAAGATCTCTCGATCAATCCCTACTCCGTCATTCAGTCCGGCTCAAATCCCTCATCCAGCACTCCTCCATCCTCAGCCAACACGGGCTACAAATTCCCGGCAGCTGCGGAAGGCTACAACGCCTACGGTCTCCCCGGTTGGACTCGCCAGGCCGATGTCCTGCGCCCCATCGCCCCCATCCTCTCCGCACGGGACGATACCTTCGTCATTCGCGCCTATGGTGACGCCCGCGACCCGTCTGGAGAAACCATTACCGCCCGTGCCACATGCGAGGCGGTCGTCCGCCGCGTTCGCGACTACGTCGATCCCGCTGATGCTCCGGACATCACCACGTTACCGAAGTCGGCCACCAACCGCATCTTCGGCCGTCGCTTCGAAATAGTCTCGTTCCGCTGGCTCGCCGACGGGGAGATCTAACAAAATAAAAGTTCTTCAACCTCAAGTCTTCAATTGGCAAACCCACCCATGCGTGCTATCGTCTTCCTTTTCTGCCTTCTCGGTTTCGCGGTCCGGGCTGCCGAAAATTCGCCCAGAACCTGTCGCATTGTGTTTCCCAGTGCGCCTCAGGATGCTCCCGGGAAACTCCACCTTTTCGATGGTGAGGCATCCCAGGAAGTTGAACTTCCCCAATGGAACTTCTCGCCCGTTTACAAAGTCCGCCCGGGGGCCGTCACACTCGCGCTGCTGCCCGCGGCTCCTCCCGCTCCCGCCGCCCCCGGAGCTGCGATTCCCATCCCCGCGGGCGCTCCCAAAGTCGCCATCGGCGAGGGGATCGGCGATTTTTATCTGATCGTCTCCAGCGATCCCTCGAACAAGGTGGCTCCGGTCAAAATGCAGGTGATCAATGCGGATTCCTCGAAATTCAAACGAGGGCAGATGCTCTGGTGTAATCTAACCCGCAACAGGGTTGGTGGCAAGGTCGGCTCGCGCAATCTCCTCATCGAGCCGAACTCCCGGCTCATCCTCGATTCACCCGCCACCCGCATGGAGGACTACCACGTCAACATCCGCTATATTCTTCCGGGAAAAGAGCAATCCGAGCCAGTCTGCGAAACTAACTGGCCTTACGATCCACGTACCCGTGGAGTCTTCTTCATCGTCAATCCGCCCGCCGGCCTCGTCCCCCGCATCATGGGCTTCTCCGACTTCCGCGAAGCCGCCGAATGAACACTTTAACCCAAAATCCCAGGGGATTAATTACCCCGGCCATGGCCCCCTGTGTCATCCCTTTGGACGATATGACGGTTTAGCCAGCTTGATGCACTCTTAATCCATAAGCACTCTTTGCGACAAATACCCACCCCCTGATGCGCTTAAGTGCCATCAGAATTCCAAGACCCGATCCACACAACCGTGAAACCCAACGCGATCAGCACCTTCAGCCCCATGAAAGCACTAAGGACTCCGCATTGTCTTGTTCTGACATCAATCGCCCTGAGTTGCCTTCTCGGTTTCGCGGCCCGGGCTGCCGAAAATTCGCCCAAAACCTGTCGCATTGTGTTTCTCAGTGCGCCTCAAGACGCTCCCGGGAAACTCCACCTTTTCGATGGTGAGGCATCCCAGGAAGTTGAACTTACCCAGATGTCATTCTCGCCCGTTTACAAAGTCCGCCCGGGGGCCGTCACACTCGCGCTGCTGCCTGCGGCTCCTCCCGCTCCCGCCGCCCCCGGAGCTGCGATTCCCATCCCCGCCGGCGCCCCCAAAGTCGCCATCGGCGAGGGGAGCTGCGATTTTTATCTGATCGTCTCCAGCGATCCCTCGAACAAGGTGGCTCCAGTCAAAATGCAGGTGATCAATGCGGATGTCTCAAATTTTAAACGAGGGCAGATGCTCTGGTGTAATCTAACGAACAGCAAGGTGGGCGGCAAGGTCGGCTCGCGCGATCTCCTCATCGAGCCGAACTCCCGGCTCATCCTCGATCCACCCGCCGACCGCAAGGAGGACTATTACGTCAAGATTCACTTTTTCCCCCCGGGTAAAGAGCAATCCGAGCCACTCTGCGAAACCAACTGGACTTACGATCCACGTACCCGTGTAGTCTACTTCATCGTCAATCCGCCCGCCGGCCTAGCCCCCCGCATCATGGGCTTCTCCGATTTCCGCGAAGCCGCCGAATGAACACTTCAACCCAAAATCCCAGGGGATCAATTACCCCGGCCATGGAAACCCAGTGTGTCATCCCTTTGGTTGACATGACAATTTGGTCGGTTTGATTCATTACTCAATCACATTAACGCCGCTATAGATCTCCATCAAAATTCCAAGATCCAAAATCCACCGCCAACAAAACCCTGAAACCCGTGGAGTCTACTTCATCCTCAATCCGCCCACCGGCCTCGTCCCCGCATCATGGGCTTCTCCGATTTCCGCGAAGCCGCCGAATGAACACTTCAACCCAAAATCCCACCGAATCAATTACCCCGGCCATGGAAACCCAGTGTGTCATCCCTTTGGTTGACATGACAGTTTGGTCGGTTTGATTCATTTTTTAACTTTAAGCGCCCGTTACGACAACTACCCACCCCTGATGCGCTTAATCGCCATCAGAATTCCAAGACCCGATCAACACAACCGTTAAACCCAAAGCAATCAGCCCCTCCAACTCCTCCAACTCCTCCAACTCCTCCAACTCCTCCAACTCCATGAAACCCAAAGCAATCAGCCCCTTCAGTTCCTTCAGCCCCATTAAACCCAAAGCATCCAACACCATCAGCTCCATGAAACCACTAAGAACCCCGCATTGTCTTGTTCTGACATCAATCGCCCTGAGTCTGAGCGCCGCCTTCTCCGGAGCCCAAACCGTCACCTGGGAAGGAGATGTCAACACAGTATGGAACACCGACGGCAACTGGTCCGGCGGCGCAAAACCGACGGCTTCAAACACCGTGCTCTACAACAGCACGAGCGCAAACCTCGCGGCGACCTTGGGTGCTAATTTCAGCATTGCCGGCCTGACCATTGCCGACACTACCACAAATGTCTCCATCGGGGCTCTTAACACACTCGCCATCGGCACCGGCGGCATCGACATGTCGAGCGTGAACAACGGATCCAACAATTTCACCATCTCCAACGCCGGGATCACATTCAACGCGGCCTCCAATATCACCGTCGCCACGGGCCGGACATTGACGCTGTCAGGTACCTCTAGCACCGTGACTAACGGCACGGTGGTTCTCAATGGGGCGGGGGCGGTAAATGCTACAACGGCGACAACTGTGGGCAATCTTACTGGACAAAACAGCGGCCTCACGGTGCAAAGCGGCACATTGACGCTGACTGCAAACATTACGGTAGGTGGCGCTGGCACTCTTAGCACAGGTGTTGGAGTCTTTAAAAACACAGGCGGCACGATCACCCAAGCTGCCAATGCGATTTTCGTTGGCCAGGACGGAACTGGCACATTCTCCCAAGAATCCGGCAATAGCTCATTTTCCTCTTTACGAATGGCCGGTAGTACTGGGGGCAACGCAACCCTCAGCGTCAGCGGCGGCAATCTTGCGGTCACCACTTGGTCCAGCATCATTGCCAGTGGTACGAGCTCGCAAGCGCACATCATCCTCACTGGCGGCACGGCTACGCTGCCAGTATTCCCCACGACCCGCGGCTCGGGCGCGACCGCCGACTTCAAGTTCGACGGCGGCGTGCTGCGGCCAACAGTAGGCAGCCTCACTTACATGCAGGCCAACGCATTCACCAATGCATGGCTGACAAACAACGGGGCGAAAATCGACACCAACGCGAAAGACATCACCATCGGCCAAGTGTTGTCGGATTTCTCGGGTGCAAACGGCACGCTGACCAAGCAAGGCCTGGGCACATTGACGCTCTCCGGCGAAAACACCTACAGTGGCACCACCACCGTTAACGGCGGGGTGCTTTCTCTGACGAATTCCCTCGCTATCAAAAACAGCGCCTTGGATACCGCGAACAGCGTCACCGGCACCGTCACCGCAGGTCTCAAGACCACCCAGACCGCTCTTACTTTCGGCGGCCTCACCGGCAACAAAGACCTCGCCTCGGTCTTCACCACCGCTTCGGGTGGCTATACCGCCGTCACCGCCCTGACCCTCAATCCCGGCACCGGCCTCACCCACACTTACTCGGGAGCAATTGCCAACGGGGCGGTGGGAGGCATGAGCCTCACCAAAACCGGTGACGGAACCCAAATCCTCACCGGCACCAACTCCTACACCGGAGTAACGAATGTGAACTCAGGCAAGCTGGTGATCAACGGCAGCATTTCCACCAGTTCGCTCACCACCGTGGCCGTGGGCGCAACCCTGGGCGGATCGGGAACCGTCGGAAAAACCGTCATCAACGGCACTCTCGCTGTCGGCAATAGCCCCGGCCAAATGAACTTCACGGATACCCTGGGCCTCAATGGAACCACGGTGATGGAAATCGATGGCACTTTGGGCGCTGGCGTGACGGATGGCCATGATTTCATCAATCTGACCGGCATAGGTGCGGCAGGCGTTCTCACCTACGGCGGCGCGATGACACTCGACATCGGTGTCATCTTTGGCTCGGGGATCTATTCATGGAACCTGTTTGATATGGCCAGCGAAACAGGCACCTTCACCAGCATCTCACTCGCCGACCTGTATTCCGGCAGCTTGTTGGATGGCGACTTGAACGGAGTCTGGGATCTCGTCAGCGGCGACAATACCTGGCAGTTCACCGAATCCACCGGCGTGCTAGATCTCGCCGTCGTCACCATCCCCGAGCCGAACGTCGCCGCGTTGCTGGGTGGTCTCGGCACACTCGTGCTGCTGCGCCGCCGCCGCTGAGGAGCCAGTGCTTCGGTTGCCGCTTCACGGCCCGGTGCTTCAGTGAATCAGTAAGAGAAAAGCGAAAGACGCGGTGCGAAGCGGCTGATTCTTTCACTCTTACCGAAACACTGAAACACCGAAACACCGAAACACCGAAACACCGAAACACCGAAACACCGATTTTTCCGGAAGTTAATGGATTTTCTTCCGGGATCAAAGGGGCCGCCGTCTCTAGAGTCGGCGGCCCCTGCATTTCCAAGGGTTCCTCATTTCAGATCCGCGGCCCCCGCCGCTTATCATGACGCCAACCATTGCCTTCGGGTGCCGAGTCCACGGGGCGGGTTCTTTTGAAGTGGTCGCGGAAACCAGAGATCGAGATCAGTGGCTGCGAGATGGATGACATAGTCGTCAGCTGTCAGCAGCAGGTGGTGGAGCACCGGCATGTGGATTTCTGGGTGACCAAGGGACTGATGGCAACGCGGGATGAACTGCTGCCGTTGTTGAGCGGTGCCCGCTGCACTGCCGTGATTGCGAGCACGCCACAAAACAACTGAAAAGCGCGATCCTCGACGACCGCGAAATAGCCGAACCCCGGTTGCTGCGGGCAGCTGTTCATACTTGATAGGATGTTCGCCGCGTGGGGGGTGAACGTGCCATGCAACACCCTCAGGATGCGACAAGGGCCCAAGGGAACGGGGCAACTCGATCGGCACCGCCTGTGACCGGATCACAAAGGATGCGCGGGGAAATCAGCACGGCAGCGTGATCTCCAGGACGCTCGTATCAGAGGATGCCACGAGCGCCGGTGTTCCTCTTGGCAGCAGGATTGTGTCGCCTGCGTAAAAGGAACGTCCGTCGCCTGTCTCAAGACATCCCGCCATCATAGAAAGAATAGAAAAACGATCGGGATCGCGCGCCACGAAGGCATCCGCCGCAGCGACAAAATGCCGGTCGGTCCTGAAATACGGACATTCCGCCAGTGTCGTGCCTTGGGGAGAATCCATGGAAGGCTCGAAGTCGTCGAAGTCAATGCTCGCCATAGATTTGGCCACGTGCAGTTCGCGCGGTTTGCCGTCGAGACCTGCACGGTTCCAGTCGAAGACCCGGTATGTGGTATCCGAATTCTGTTGGATCTCGTGGATAAGAAAGCCGGCGCCGATCGCATGGAGGCGGCCAGACGGAATGAAGATTGAGTCGCCGGGCCGAGGCTCGATGGCATGGACGCACTCTGTCACAGATCCATTCACCAGTGCCTGGTGGAAGTCCTGCCGGGCCATGCCGCGGCGAAAGCCAACATGGAGTTTCGCGCCCGGATCGCATGCCGCGATGATCCACATTTCCGTCTTCGGTTCTCCGCCAAGCGATGAGGCGAGGGCGACGGGTGGATGCACTTGGATCGATAGATCGTCCCGTGCGTCGAGGATCTTCAAGAGGATGGGGAAACGCTCGGGCATGGTTTCATAGGCCGTGCCAAACACCTCGGAGCGATGCTCATTCCAGAGGTTGTTGAGGGAGGTGCCGACGAAGGCACCACTGGTTGCGATTGATTGGGCGTCCAGCCGATCGACCAGTTCCCAGGATTCGCCGTAAGGCTGGTCCGATTCGGGAAGTGACCTTCCGTAGACTCGTTCCAGTTCCCTGCCCCCCCAGACACGTTCCATGTACAAAGGGGTGAAGGTGATAGGTGTATATCTGTGCATAGACATTGGGTTTTGTGTGCCTTGTCGCAGCTAGATTAGGAGAGGAAACGATCAGGGCAATCCCAAACCCCCCCGACAGCAAAAATCTCACAGGGCTGTCATGGATGGTGGTTTTCATAGTAGGATTGGTTTGGAAAAAACGTAGAAGGCACCCATCTTACCAAGATGGGGAATGAATCGCGGAGGGCGATGCATGCTCAAGGAGCGTTGGCGTCTCGCTAACGGTGTTTCAGCGCTTGGGAAATCTTGTGGGCGAGACGCTCAATTCTGTCAGGCCAGGGCTAATAATTAAGATGATTCAACCACAGATGGACAGGATGGACGCAGATGGATAGGATGGACGCAGATGGATAGGATAAAAACGCTGTCTTTATCAGTGTTCTTCATCTGCGTCTATCTGGGTTCATCTGCGGTTAAAAAATCTTAAACTGACAGGATTGGGAGAGATGCCCACACGCCTTGAGTTACATCGGCTTCGCGTTGGCCGATGACGAGCATGTAGGGGACGCGGTCGAGGCGGGCGTTGCGGATTTTCGCGCCGATCTTGTCGCTCGTGCGGTGCGCTAGCCGAGGAGGGAATCGATGTCGGTGATGAGAGATTCGACGAGGTTAGCACCGGAGAGCGTGCGGGTGGTAAGGAGTTTATGGGCGATGCCGGCACGCACCAGAGCGGGCATCGCTTCATCAAGCGCTTCGCGGAGCTTGATGCCTTGGAAGCGCTCGGATTTTTCGTCGATGCCGGGAAGGGCGAGGGTTTGCCGAAAGAGGAGAATGGCGTGAAAGAGCGGTGCCCAGTTGATCCATTCTGGGAAGTTCTTCGAGTCCGACCAGTTGAGTAGGAAGCGCCAGTCATCGCGATGAATGGCGAAGTTTTTCTCACGACCGACCCGCGTGGCCCGGACGTGGCCGGAGGCGGCGAGTTCATTCAGCACCAGCTGGACGGTGCGGCGGAAGTAACCGGTCTGGCGCGCGATCTCGGCGGGGTGGCCGAGTTCATTGGCCAGCAGCCAGGCCATGATTTCGGCGCGGGCCTGATTTCCGAAAAGGGCGCGTAGTTTGAAAAGGAAAGCGGCGGGTTGGTCGGTGCGCGGCGGTTGGCTCATCTTCCGAAATTCGACAGGGCCTCTCAACCAACCCCAGCGCAGAAACACGGGTTCCGGCTCGCCGAAGAATCGGGCTGGCAGGAACATCGGTTCCGGTTCCTTGTTCACAGGCATGGGAATGTGCCGGACGAGGAATTTCCACTTGGAATGGGGGTTTTCCTGGGTGAGTCGTTCCGCCATGGCTCCGAGGATGGTGGGTTCACCAAACGGGTATTCCTTCATCAGGTGGCGGAGTCGCTGGAGATTAAGCCAGGATTCGTTTTCTCTTAACCAATCGAGCACCTCATCAAACAACCGGGAATCATGGCGGGCAATAGTGGTGGAAAGCAGCAACAAGGCTTCCGGATCAGTGATGCACGGGGTTTCGGAATTGGCATAGCCAGCCAGTCCCAAGGTGGACCACTGGCCCCACAGGAAACTCACGAGCTTGTCCGTGAGAGCGGCGCTAGATTCGTTCAAGGAGATCGGCATAACCAAGTTCGGCTAAGATTGGGGTGAGTTGATAGGTTTTGAACCCTTCCGAATCATCCTGGCGGAAGACCCAGTGGATGGCGGCGATGAGTTCCTCTTCGGTGGGAGAAAGTTCGATAAGATCGTCGAGATGTCGTCCCGGCCCCGAGTCCGCAGCGGCATAGAGCTTGAAGAAAATCTGGTCGTAACGTTCGATATAGCTTATTATCAGCGATTTCCCGTATTCGGTCGAAACCACGCGGCTGAGTATGCCATCGGGAAAGCCAAAGCGAAAGAAGGTGTCGTCGGAGGGACCTGTATTGAACCAGTTTTCCATGAGTCCCAAATCGTCGCGGACCAACTCAATGGCTTTCAGCAACTCTGCTGGAAGCGGGGTGGCGGTGACCAATGTGCCATCCACTAACGAGGCGAGGACATCCACGTCTTTGGTGGTTTTGCGGTTTACCAGACCAAGAGCCAGCAACGAGGAGCCCCCACAAACGACGAAATGGCGAGTAGGTTGGTCCTGCGTCAGTTCGGCGAGAATACGGAGAGCCTCTGCCAGAAGATCTTTATTTAGCTTTTTCATCGAGAAAGACAATTAAAACACCCGTTTCGGATAATTCAATTGTTTTTATTGGATTCCAAGGTTTTTCAAGTGGCTTTCCATTTCTTTCCGCACGGTGGCGAGCTGGGCATCGAGTTCGTCGATTTCCTGCTGAATGGCGTCTCGCCAACGGTGTTTCAGCGCTTGGGAAACGCGTGGGCGAGACGCTCAATTCTGTCAGGCCAGGGCTAATAATTAAGATGATTCAACCACAGATGGATAGGATGGACGCAGATGGATAGGATAAAAACGCTGTCTTTATCAGTGTTCTTCATCTGCGTCTATCTGGGTTCATCTGCGGTTAAAAAATCTTAAACTGACAGGATTTGGCGAGACGCCCACACGCCTTGAGTTACAGGCTGCGGTTGCTGATCTCCTCTTTGATTTCCGCGATGAATTCGTCCAGCGGCTTTGCGCCGAGGTCGTCTTTATCGCGGTGGCGGATCGAGACGGTGCCTTCGTCCGCTTCGCGTTGGCCGATGACGAGCATGTAGGGGACGCGGTCGAGGCGGGCGTTGCGGATTTTCGCGCCGATCTTGTCGCTCGTGCGGTCCACGGTGAGGCGGATGCCGATATCAGCGAGTTTGGCGGCGGCTGCTTCGGCTTGTTCGAGGGTTTTCTCGGAGATCGGCAAGATGCGGACTTGTTCCGGGGACAGCCAGGTCGGGAACTTGCCTTCGAAATGCTCGATGAGCAGGCCGGTGAAGCGCTCCATCGAGCCGAAGGGCGCGCGGTGAATCATGACCGGAACATGCGGTTGGTTGTCTGCGCCGACGTAGCTGAGGCCGAAGCGGACGGGCAGATTGTAGTCCACTTGCACGGTGCCGAGTTGCCAGTCGCGACCGATGACGTCCTTGACGACGAAGTCGATTTTCGGGCCGTAGAAGGCGGCCTCGCCGATCTCCTCGGTGTATTCCACGCCGAGCGTTTGCACGGCTTCGCGGAGTGCGGCTTCGGCCTTGTCCCAGTTTTCGGGCGAGCCGACGTATTTGTCACTCTCCGGATCGCGGAGGGAAAGTCGGACGCGGTAGTCGTTCATTCCCAACGTCTTGAGCACCTTTTTAACGAGATCCAGACAACCGGTGACTTCTGCTGCGACTTGTTCTGGCGTGCAGAATAGGTGGGCGTCGTCTTGAGTGAAACCGCGGACGCGGGTCATGCCGCCGAGTTCGCCGGATTGTTCCCAACGATACACGGTGCCGAACTCGGCGAGGCGCACCGGGAGGTCGCGGTAGGAGTGATGATCGCTCGCGAAGATCTTGATGTGGTGCGGGCAGTTCATCGGTTTGAGCATGTAGCCCTCGTATTCGCCGCTTTCGAGACCATTGATCAGGGTGGCGCAGGTGGCGTCTTCGTCGGCAAGTTTTTCAAGCGTGTCGCGCTCGGCGATGGCCGGGAACTGGCTTTCCTGGTAATAGGGGAAATGGCCGGAAGTGCGGTAGAGATCGAGCTTACCGATGTGCGGGGTGAACACCTGCGAGTAGCCCTGTTTGTCGAGCTCGGCGGTGATGAAGTCCTGAAGCGCGCGGCGGATGAGTGCGCCTTTCGGTTTCCAGAGGATGAGGCCTTGGCCGACCATTTCATCGATGTGGAATAGTCCGAGTTCCTTACCAAGGCGGCGATGGTCGCGTTTTTTAGCTTCTTCGAGGCGGTTCAGGTGTTCTTCCAGCAATTCCTTGCTCTCGAAGGCGGTGCCGTAGAGGCGCTGGAGTTGGCCTTTCGATTCATCGCCGAGGTAGAATGACGACGAGACCGACATGAGTTTCAGGTTTTTGCACTTCGAGGTGTAACCGACGTGTGGGCCGGCGCAGAGATCGATGAAGTCGCCATTTTGGAAACACGAGATTTGTTCGCCTTCGGGGATCTTGTCGATGAGGTCGAGTTTGAAGCGGGATGGATTGCCGGGGCGCTCGGTGAGGCCGCCGAGGCGGCCGGATTCGGCCATGGCTTTCGCTTCATCGCGGGAGATCGCCTTGTATTCAAACTTCTGGTTTTCCTTGGCGATTTTCTTCATCTCCGCCTCGATTTTTTCGAAGTCATCGGGCGTGATCCGATGCTTCATTTCGAAATCGTAGTAGAAGCCATTCTCGATGGGCGGGCCGTAGGCGAACTGGGCGTCCGGCCAAATGCGCAGGATGGCGGTGGCCATGACGTGGGCGCTGGAATGGCGGAGCCGCTCCAGGTCGGTCATTTGCTGGCGTTGGTCGAGAGTCTTGCGTTCGTTCATGGCGGGGAGAGGGAAACCCTGAGGGGGGGGGTGTTCAAGGGGCAATTTTGTGAAAAACCCGTTCTCGACATAGTGGAAAACAGCGCCTAGATTTCGCGTTCTTTCACCAAACCATATGATCCGTAAACTGATTCCCGGCGCCTTGGCTCTCAGCCTGGCCACCGCCACTTCCGCCCAAAAGCCGGCTCCCGATTCTTCGAAGAAGGTAGCCACTACCCCAGCAATCGAAGCTCCTGCCGCGCCCAAACTGGATCCGGCCGTCATCAAGGCGGACTCCTCCTATGCGCTCGGTTATCGCACCGGTGGCACATTCGCCCAGCAATTCGGCCGTTTCGGTGTCGGCGCTGCCGACCTCGACGAAGCTACTTTCATCAAGGGTTTCATGGCCGCCGTGAAGGGCGATAAGCCGGAACTCTCGGAAGAAAAGCTTCAGGCAGCGATGCAGGCTCTTGGCGACATGCTCCAAGGACGTGAAAAGGCAACTGCCGCCTCCAACCTTGAAGCCGGCAAGAAATTCCTCGATGAAAATGGCAAGCGCGCAGGCGTGACCACCACCAAGAGCGGTCTTCAATACGAAATCCTCGCCAAAGGCGGTGAGGAAAAATACGTGGCCCCCAAGGAAGGTGCCGAGGACAACAAGCAGTTTCTCGTCAACTACAAAGGCACGCTGATCAGCGGCAAAGAGTTTGACGCATCACCAGCGGGTGAGCCGGTTCCAATGACCTTGCAAGTCGTGCCGGGCTTCAAGGAAGCGCTCACCACCATGCCGGTCGGTGCCAAGTGGAAGCTCTTTTTGCCAGCATCCCTCGCTTACGGTGAAGAGCGCCGCAGCGCGGATATCGGACCAAACAGCGTGTTGGTGTTCGAATTGGAGCTGATCAAGATTGAAGACGCACCCGCACCGCAAGGCGGCATGCCGTTCCCAATGCCAGGCGGCCCAGGCGGTCCAGGCGGTCCAGGCGGTCCAGGCGGTCCAGGCGGCCCAAGCGGCCCAAGCGGCGAATAAGCCTTCTGTCGATAATTCACGAAAGGTCACTGGAGATTTTCTCCGGTGGCCTTTTTTTATTTCTTCGCAAACGCAAGGTTGGTGAGGTCCTCGTTTTCGACGACATGCGTAGGATTCGATGGCAAAATTGATCACTCTGAATGGAGTCGCTTTACTACGTTAGTGCTTTGCCCTTTGCCCTCGGATCTTCACGCAAACGAGCTTCCCGCTTGAAAGACGGGTTGCGATGGGGACCGTATCGGCGCGACATGAATTGGCGGTTTATCATTGGTTGGGTCTCACTCGCTGTGGCCCGCGATTGCTCGCCACGCGAAATTTTCTCCAAGCACCTCGATGAGGCGAAATCCCTCTGGCGCATGCCCGGCGATCAACGATATACTGTCTCGATGAGTTGCGCAAAGCCCTCGGGTCGAAACCCCGTTAGACGAGCCTGGCGGTGAGCCGCTGTCGGCGGCTTCCGTCTTGCGCTGCTTGTGGCGGCCTTCCTCGCGCTCGCGCCGCACGGGGCCGATGTTCCGGGGGGGCGACCGTGCCACTTAGCTTGAGGGCGCACGTAAGGAAATGCCGGAGGCGGTGAAACTCGACGAGGAGCGCGATGGCTTTCATGAGTTGTTGGATGCTGGCGGCAACCCGTGTGGCTGGGTCACCGGCACTTTTTCCCAAGCTTCTAACATCCATGGCTACAATGGGCCGTCGGAACTTTTGGTCGTGCTTGATACGGCAGGAAAAGTCCGTGCCGTGCGGTTGATCGAAAGCGCGGACACCGCCGGCCACGTGGATAAAATCCTCGCGGATGGCGAATTCTGGGCGCAATGGACCGGTCGCGAGGAGGCGGAACTCAGCGATCCGGGCAGGCCGCGCATCGTCAGCGGGGCCACGCTCACCAGCGAGGCGATGGCCTGCGGCGTCGCGGCGCGCTGCGGTGCCACCGGCATGGACGAGTGGTTCAATCGCAAGATCGAGCCGGCGACGGTCGCGCGTTGGTTTCCGCAAACGTGCATGCTGCCGGATTCGGCCCGCCCGGGACGGGTATCGATCTATCAGGAATCGGCAAGGGCTTCGCCGTGGATAGGGTGGGTGAGAGGCTTCGTCAGATCGGCGTGCGCGATTATGTCTTTGGACTTGGCGGCGAGGTGATCGCGGGAGATGGCGACTGGCCTGTGGAAATCGAACGCCCGAATTCCTGCACCCGCGAAATTTCCCGCACTTTAACGCTGCGCAACCGGGCTCTTGCCACCAGCGGCAACTACCACCAACCGGGTCACATCATCGATCCGCATACCGGCAAGCCGGTGAAGCGCCCGGCCTCATGGGTCTCCGTCATCGCCAACGACTGCGCGACGGCCGATGCCTGGGCCACGACGCTCTTTGTCCTAGGTCCCGAGTTCCGCGGGATTCCCGCAGGCATTGAGGTCACATGGCAGTCCAAGTGATTCGCTCATGGTTGTGCACGGAGAGTTCCCTTAAAAATTCTGGATTATTGTTTCGTGGGGATCGAATCGTAGATTTGTTCGAGTGAGAGGATGGTGTAGGCGGTGACGAGGACTGGGTTGGATTCCATCCAGCGGCCGTTGTCATTGATCCATGAGCCGTTCTCGCGTTGTTTTGAGAGGAGTTTGGTGGCGAGTTCGCTGCGCCAGTCGGCCTCTTTGCCATTTTCGAGTTTGAGCAGGTTGACATTGGCGGAGGAGAGCGCCTTGGCCATGGCTTGATAGTAATAATACATGCCCTCGTCACCCAGACCTGGATTTTCGTCGAGGGTGTAGTTTTTAGTGAGCCATCCCTTGACGGCGATGACGCGTGGGTCATCGGCGCTGACTTTGGCGTAGATCAGTGAGAGCAGGCCGGCGTAGGACATGGAGCCATAGGAGCGCAACGCGGTGCGGCCTTCGGGAGTTTTTTCTTCTCCGGCTTTAGATTGGCCCGGGGTGTAAATGAAACCGCCTTTGTTTTTTGCGTCGTTAGATGCCCAGGTTTGGTCGTTGGTTTCCTCAAGATTCTGGCAACGGGAGAGGAAGGTGACGGCGGCGTCCCAATCGAGGTCGGGTTGCTCGCCGTGGTTGCCGTCTTCGATGACTTTCTTGGAAAGTGCGAGGGCTTCGATGGCGAGATAGGTGTTGGAGAGGTCGGTGTGGTCGTCTTTTGATCCGTAGCCGATGCCGCCGTCGTTGGTGTTATCGGTTTCCTTTTTTTGGCCGATATCCCATTGGCGGCTGATGAGGTGCTTGCGTGCCTTGACGACGGCGGGTTCAAAGTCCTTGCGGTTGGCGGCCATGAGGGCGGTGACCGAGGTGGCGGTGTTGTAGACCGACAAACCGCGGTTGTAGATGCCGCCATCCTCTTTTTGCTGCGCGAGGAGCCATGTGTAGCCCTTTTCGATCGAATCGGGGAACTTGGCGGAGCGGTCGAGATTGGGGTCGCGGACAGCGGCATTGAGGGCGAGCGCGGTGAAGGCGGGCAATTCGGGATCATCCCAATTGCCATCGGGTTTTTGTTGGGTTTTGAGCCAGTTGTTGCCGCGAGCGATCGATTGGCGGATTTCCTGGCGGATGGACTCGTAGCGCGGGTTGGGATCCGCAGTGGCGGTGGTGATGCTTGCGCCGAGGAGAAGAATGAGGGTCTGCTGCGGTTTCATGATTTCGGTGCTGCTGGGAGTTCGAATAAGAAAAATGTTAGGAGAAACGTTGAAACGATAGGAGCTTTTTGGTTCGGCGGCTAGTCGGGAAAATGGGCAATGTTTGATCAATGGATCAGGAATATGAGCAAAGTGTGATCGGTTGCTTTAGTTTGCGGGGCTGGGAGAGTTGAGCTTGCGGCCAAGTTGCTGCCAGGATCGGCGGCTGATATGGGAATTGAGAGCGGGCAAAGGCGATGCTCCACTGGCGATGGCTCGGGGAGGGGGAAGTGTGGTTTCCTTCGTGATGTATCCGCTGAGGATTTGAAACACGGTTTTCCGAGTGTCATCGAGCAGGGTTTTTGAGGAATTGTATTTGAACGAAATGACTTCGGTGGAGCTTGGTTTTTTTGCGGAGCCGGTGAGCCAGAGAGAGACCGGGGGAGGGGTGGAGGAGGTGGACTTACTGCTTTTCGTGGTGATGGAAGTGGTGACCTTGAGGATTCCTGCGGAAGCACGTTCGAGATCGCGTGCGGTTTCTTCGAGGATTGGCGTGAGGGTCTTGGCGGTTTTTGAGGTGGTGCTGGCGTGCAGAGTGACGGGGATTGATTGGGTGGGATCGGTGTTCCAATTCGGAAGGGTGGCTCGTAGGCGCTGGATTGCGGCGATGGCAGCTTTGAACTGGGAGTCGTCCGGTTTGGTGCTGTCGATGACTCGCTCCCATGCGATCAGGGCGCGTTGGGATTGCTCTTTGGATTCGAGCAGGACGGCGAGATCGATCAAGAATGCGGAGCCTTCGGAGGCGAGTCTGAGGTATTCGTCGAGAACTGGTGGACGGTTGAGGTCACCGTGAACCATGATGGGTTTCGGGATTTCCGGTTGGGGCGGTGGAAGAGGGGCGGTTTCCTCGGGCCGTTGTGGGGCGGAAACCGCATCGGCGGGATGATCCAGTTGCGGCAGGGATAATTGCACGTGGCTTCGGATTTTGACCAATTCGGACTCGGTGGGGGGCGTGATAAAATCGGCATGGCGTGTGCCAAACCACCAGAGGCCGCTGGCCCAGAAGAGGCAAAGCACGATGACGATAGGAAGTGGGATGTGCACGCAGTGAAAATGGAGTGGTGTGCGATTTTCGCAAAGAGGAAATCGCGTTTTGCTCCAAACAAAAAACACCCCGTCCGGATGCCGGACGGGGTGTTTTGAAAATCAGGATGGAGTTGGATTACTTGGCGCTCTTGACGAGCAACGCACGCTTACCAACGCGGCCGCGGAGGTAATGAAGTTTGGCACGACGGACTTTGCCGCGGTTGACGACTTCGATTTTGGCAATGCGGGGTGTGTGAACTGGGAAGACGCGCTCGACGCCCTCGCCGTAGGAGATTTTCCGGACGGTGAGTGAAGCGTTCACACTGGAACCGCTGCGGGCGATCACCAAGCCTTCAAAAATCTGGATACGCTCTTTGCCGCCTTCCACCACGCGGCAATGGACTTTCACGGTATCACCGACATTGAAAGGGGTGACGTCTTGTTTCAACTGCTCTTGCTCGATCTTATCAATGATGTTCATGGGATTCTCCAGGGAAAGGGGATACGCGTGGGCCTGCGCAGGACGGTATGTTCCGCGCGGGGGCGGGATAGCTAGCGGATCGATTTCGCAATTGCAACCGCGAAATCGCTCAAATTTCACGGTTTTCCGTAAACCTCCGCCGGGTCGAACGATTTTCCCGGTCCGATCCATTCGAGTTTGGCGGTGGCATCATGGCTGGAGGCCACGACTTTGCGGTAAAAACACGAGTTACGGCCGGTGTGACAGGCGCCGGCTCCGACTTGTTCGACCATGAGAATGAGTGCGTCTTGGTCGCAGTCGGTCCGGATTTCCACAATCCGCTGGGTGTGGCCTGAGGTGGCGCCTTTGTGCCAGAATTCTTGGCGCGAGCGGGACCAGTAAACGGCTTCGCCGATGGCGACCGTCCGGCGAAGAGACTCGGCATTCATATAGGCGAGCATCAGAGGCTCGCGGGTGACGGCGTCCATTGCCAGCGCCGGAATCAATCCGTCGGCATCGAATTTCGGGGCGAATGCGAGGCCTTCCTCGACCTCCGCCTTAGCACCCCGCGGGGCAAATACGTTGTTGCAATCCATGGCGTTACGGTGAGACGCCGGTCGCCCGCTGTCCAGTCCTCAATCCCGGCACGAGCTCGCAAAATCCGGGCGAATCTTGCGTGTTGAACCTCCCTAGAAAGAGAAATGATCCGCAGATGGACGCAGATTCACGGAGATAATCAAAGAATTGATTCGATTTTGGCACTCACCCTGTGAGTTAACGTGCAACTTTTCGTAAACCTTTTAACATCAATGTTTATCTGAGTTTATCTGCGGTTAATTTTCCTTTTTCGGATCAGTTCTTGGCTTCGGGGGACTTCGGTTTTCCCGGCCAGATTTTTTCGAAATCATTGGGTGCTTGTTCGGCCTGTCGGATGAGGCCATCGGCGGTGAGTGCGAGCCACGGGTTGATCTCGCCGCCGAGGCATTCGATGGCTTGGACGGTCCAGACATTGCAGACCCGCGGGATGAAATACGAGTGTCGGCCTTCCAGTTGCACGCCTTTGCCCCAGCTTGCAGGGCGCACGACTTTCGGGCGGCCGTCCGGGCCGTTGATCGAGCATTCGTTGAGGAAATGGGCGAGTTGCGGGCCGTGTTCACGGGCGACGAGTTTGCGCCAGATTCGTTGGTGCGGGCAGACCTCAGTCACGCTCCAGTTGATGGCGATCAACTCCATCACCGAGCGGGTGGGGGTGAAGATGACTTCGCACAATTTCAAAGTGGATTCTAAACCTTGTTCCGAGTAGGCATCCGTATTGCCCCAGCTCATCGCGACGTATGGTGGATTGCCGAAATCGGTTGGCGGCACGAAACCGGAATCCAACAGCCAATCGTAGGGAAACACCAACCCGGTGTGGAACTCATCGGAGATCAGCCAAACGAGCACGTGAGGCGACTCAGATGGTTTCTTTGGCGGGGCGGTGAATTTCACCGGGACGTGATGCGTGGCGGGTGGATCCACCGGCAATCGAATCCCGCAACTCGTTAGCAGTGCCATGACGGGCACCCATCCAACAAGGATTCGCAGCTTCAGGAACCAGCGCATCAAGCGGGGAGGAATGAGCAAATGTATTCGCAGATATATTCATCCACCTTGATGGTGAAGCCGCTGTTTCCGGGGACATCGAACGATGTTCCGGCGGAGATGACGAGGGGCACCGTGGTGCCGTCGAGCACGACTTCGCAATGGCCGGTGATGATTTCCATGCGCTCTGGGGCGGCGGTGCCGAAGTGGAACTTGCCGGGGTAGATTAGGCCGAGGGTTTTGCGGCTGCCATCTTGGAAATGAACGGTGTGGGAAACTACTTTGCCATCGAAATAGAGGTTGGCTTTGGTATCGACGGTTACGTTTTGGAATGAGGTCATGATGATGAGGTAATGATGTGGTGAGGGTGAATTATTCGGATGGCAGATCGGCGTCTTTCCAAGCATCCCATCCGCCGGCATAAACTGCGGTCGGATAGCCGAAGCCAGCGAGCTGGGTGGCCACGGACATGGCATCCGGGCAGTTGCTACTGGAGCAATAAACGACAATGATTTTCCCGGCGGCGAGGGCGGCCTTGATTTCGGTTTCGCGTTGGCGGATCAGGTTGGCGCAGTTTTGTTTCGGGAGATGGATCGCGCCCGGAATGTGGCTGAGATGATAGAAAAATCCGAGACGGGCGTCGAACACGAGTGCCTTGCCGGATTGTTGAAGGGCGAAGAAGTTCTCAAGCGAGATTGAGGAAACTGCGACCCGGCTGTTCTTGCGGACGGGCTTTGGGGATTGCGGGTTGTTAGGGGACGTCTTTGGACGTGCCGCAGGATCAAGATGTGGCCCGTCGGTGGATCCCTCAAAGGGCGGCCCTAACGGCTTCTCCACGCAGGCGGCAAGCGCCAGCGCGAGAGCCGGAATGGCATGCCTGGTCCGAAATCGAATCATTTGACGATCTCGATCAATTCGACATCGAAAACCAGAGTGCCGGCGGGTGCGCCCGGAGGCGGGGTTTCGCCATAGGCGAGTTTTGCAGGGATCCAGAGGCGGCGTTTCTCGCCGGCGACCATCAGCTGCACGCCTTCGGTCCAGCCTGGAATCACTTGGTTGAGCGGGAAAACGATCGATTCGTTGCGCATCACCGAGCTGTCGAAGAGTTTGCCATCGGTGGTCCAGCCGGAGTAGTGGACTTTCACTTGATCGGTCGCCTTCGGGTGAACGGCGCCGGTTCCTTTGACGAGCACTTTGGAGGCGATGCCGGAGGCGGTCTTTTCGGCCGATGCGGGGGCTGCGGCCACATCTTCCGGTACGGCGGGGGGCTTGGGAGCCTCCTTGATGCCGAGTAATTCGACATCGAAGACCAGCGTGCCACCGGGGCGTCCGCCGCCGGGGTTTTCGCCATAAGCGAGATCCGCAGGAATCCAAAAGCGGCGTTTTTCACCGATCACCATGAGTTGCACCCCTTCGGTCCAGCCTTTGATCACACCGTTGAGCGGGAAGCTGGTGGGTTGGCCGCGTTTCACCGAGCTATCGAAGAGTTTTCCATCGGTGGTCCAGCCCGAATAGTGAACGGTCACGGTATCGGCGGCAGAGGGTTTCTTGTCGCCCTTGCCCTCTTGAATGACTTTCGAGGACAGGCCGGATGCGGATTTTTTGGCATCGGCGGGCGGGGCGGAGACGTCGGATGGTGTTTCAGGCATGGTGGGTTCGGCTTGTGCGGTTAGGGTGAGGGCAAGTGCCAGCCCAGCGACGGGGGCGGCGAGAATTCGCAAGGGATTTGAAATGAAACTCATGGGCGGAGGCTCGACGGCCCGGGCGCCGCTGTCAACCCCTTGGATGGGTTGGGTTTGGAGTTTTTGGTCGGACTTGCAAGACTGTAGGTTCGTTGCAATACGGGCAACGGAACGAATTGTGGAATAGGATGTCGGAAGCCACACGCAGGCGGTAGCTGCAGAATAATTTCCGGGAATTTCGGTTTTTCACGCAACGTCGGTTGCCCAAAACCGGCGTGATGCAAAGCGGGCAAATCGTCCGTGCCCCCACGAACCATTGGGCGTAAATCATCAATCCGGCGATGATTATTACGACCATGGAGATCCAAGTGAGTTCATCATTAATCATGATGATCGAATAGATCAATACGCCGCCACCGATTGGAAAAAGAAGGCATCCGATATACCATAAAAAAGCAGCGAGGCGGAAGCGATAGATCGCGGATTTGGAACGAAGATGGTGCATTTTTTAGCTGCGCATATTGATATGGAAAAGCGGGTGAAGCAATATCAGTGCCGTCTCTGACGAGAATCGTGAATTACATGAATGCCAAATAATAAGCCCCAAGTAGCGGGACGATTTATTTTCGATGGTTAGCTGTAACATGTTAAAAAAGAGATCTTTGGGATGGGTTATCTTGTTTCACCCGGGACGGTCCGGCGAGTAGAGCGTCGATTTGCATGAGCAGATCGAGCGATGGGATTTCGTTGCCCTCCAGCACGGTTCTAAGGCGGGTGCGCCAATCGTCCGCTGATCCGCCGTTTTCGGAGGCGAGAACCATGGCGATCTGGCTCAGGCGTCCGCTCACCGCCAATTGGCGACCGGTCCGACGCAGCCAAGTGTCAAAATAAGGTCGATCTGGATTCGGGGTGAACACGGGGCAAGACTCTGGTGCGCGGCGCTGCGGGTCAAGAGGACACTCGGGGTTTGCGGGAGCTTTTGGCGCTTGGGTATTTGACGGGAGGCATCGGCTTGGCGGGAGCGGGGGATTTTAGTGCGGCGATTTGGTCGCGCAGGTGGGCGGCGCGTTCGAATTCGAGACGTGATGACGCCTCGCGCATTTCCAACTCCAATTCGGCGATGACGCGGAGTTTGTCATAAGTTTCCAGATTGTCGGCCACCAAGGATTGATTGAGGGATTCCGCTTGTTCGCGTTCCTTTTCATGGGTTTGCAGGCTGTGTTGCAAAGCGCGCTTGACGCCCTGCGGGGTGATTCCGTGGGTTTCGTTGTGTTCTTGCTGGCGCGTCCGGCGGTGCTCGGTGACGTCGAGCAGGGCTTGGATCGAATCGGTCACGCGATCACAGAAAAGCACGCATTCGCCGGTGATGTGGCGGGCCGCGCGGCCGGCGGTCTGGATGAGCGAGGTTTGGTTGCGCAGGAAACCCTCCTTGTCGGCATCCAGGATGCAAACGAGAGAAACCTCGGGCAGGTCGAGGCCTTCGCGGAGTAGATTGATTCCGACTAACACGTCCACGGTTGCGGCGCGGAGTTGGCGCAGGATTTCCACCCGCTCGACGGCGTCGATGTCGGCATGGATGTAGCGCACTTTGAGGCCGGTGCTTTGCAGGTATTCGCTGAGATCCTCGGCGGTTTTTTTGGTGAGGGTGGTGACCAGCACGCGTTCATGGCGTTCGACCCTCTGGCGGCAGAGTTCGATGGTTTCATCGATCTGGCCCTTGAGCGGGCGCAGGGTGATCACTGGATCCAGCAAGCCGGTGGGGCGGATGATTTGCTCGACGATCAAGGGTGTGCCGCGCTTGGTGGGATCGAATTGTTCGATCGATTCGTCATTGCCGCTCGCCTTGACGCGGAGTTCGCGCCAATTCGGCGAGCCGCCTTCCTTGCGGGATTTCACCGGGATGAAGCGATGGTTTTCCGGCCGGGAGTTGATGTATTCGAAGGGTCCCGGCGTGGCGGAAACATAAACCCGTTGGCCGGTCATCTGCATGAATTCCTCGAAGCGCAGCGGGCGGTTGTCCAAGGCGCTCGGGAGTCGGAAGCCATGATCGACGAGAACCGTCTTGCGGCTTTTGTCGCCCTCATACATGCCGCCGATCTGTGGGATGGTGGCGTGGCTTTCATCGATGAGCAGGAGGAAGTCCCGCGGGAAAAAGTCCAGCAAGGTGTGTGGACGCGCGCCCGGTTCGCGGCCGGTTAGGTGACGGGAATAGTTTTCAATTCCTTGGCAAAATCCCATTTCGGCCATCATTTCGAGGTCGTAGTCGGTGCGCATGCGCAACCTTTGCGCTTCGATGAGTTTGCTTTCCTTCTCGAAATTGGCGACTTGTGTGGTGGCCTCGTCGCGGATGGCAACCATTGCCCTTTTCATTTTATCGCCGGAGGTGACGAATTGCTTGGCGGGGAAAAACGTGTGACTTTCCAAGCGGTCGATCATTTTCCCGGTGAGAGTATGGATGCTGGTGATGCGCTCGATTTCGTCGTCGAAGAACTCCACACGGATTGCGGTTTCGTCGAGGTAGGCGGGGTGGACTTCCACCACATCGCCGCGGACGCGGAATTTCCCCCGGCCGAAAGCGATGTCGTTGCGTTCGAAAAGCATGCCGACCAGGGAGTTGAGGAATTCCTCGCGTGTCAGTTGTTGTCCGACACGCACCGGAACCATCATGTTTTCGTAATCTTCCGGAGATCCCAAACCATAGATGCAGGAAACCGATGCGACCACGATCGTGTCCTCACGAGTGAGCAGCGAGCCCATCGTGCTGAGGCGCAAGCGCTCGATCTCATCGTTGATGGAGGAGTCTTTTTCAATATAAGTATCGCTGCGCGGGATGTAGGCTTCCGGTTGATAGTAATCGAAATACGACACAAAATATTCGACCGCATTGTGCGGGAAAAAGTTTTTAAACTCCGAGTATAGTTGCGCCGCCAACGTTTTGTTGTGGCTCATGATGAGCGTCGGCTTGCCATGCCCGGCGATCAGGTTCGCCATGGTGAAGGTTTTCCCGGATCCGGTCACGCCGAGCAAAGTTTGGTGGCGGTTTCCGGCGGCGAGCGATTTCGAGAGTTTCCCGATCGCCTGCGCCTGATCGCCCTCAGGTTGGTAGTCGCTGACCAGTTGAAATGGCATCCGCCCGCTTCATAACCTCGCAATCCGAATGCTGCAAGTGTTGCAATCCTCATGGCCGACTCATCAAATTCAGGCGGTGATTTTTCAGCCGCAACAAGGCGCAAAAATACGCAAAATAAAAAAACCTGAGGTCGGTGATTCCCGGTTTGGTGCAAACAACCACGCATCGCCACTCGAAATGACCCTCCGGCGTGCGGATTTAAGTATCCAATCGGGATTTTGCGCCCTTTTTGCGATTTTTTGCGGCCAAGGAAATTTAGATGCGTCGACCCAGCGGCAATCCCGGTGCTCGACCTCGCTCTGGTTCGATTTTATACCGTCGGCCACATGCAGCAACCCTCTCCTGGACAACGGTGGATTTCCACTTCCGAACCCGCGCTCGGTCTCGGGCGGATTCATGCTTTCGATAGCGGGCGCGTGGATGTTCGTTTTCCTGCGGCCGAGGAAACCCGCGCTTACGCCTTCGAGTCCGCGCCGCTGGTAAGAGTCCGCTTCGAGCCGGGCGATGTGATTTCGGACCGTGAGGGTCGCGAGATGACTGTCGAAAAAGTTTCCGCTCATGGTGAATTGCTCACTTATCATGGTTGCGGATTCCAGATCACCGAGAGCGAGTTGCTCGACACCTTGAATTTCGTGCGCCCGGAAAAACGCTTGCTCGCTGGGCTCTGCGATCATCCGCGTGATTTCGACCAACGCCTCCAGGCACTCGATTGGAATACCCGCATCCGCCAGTCGCCCGCGCGTGGCTTCATCGGGGCCCGTATCGATCTGATTCCGCACCAACTCGCGATTATCGCGGAAACAGCGGGCCGGCTCCATCCCCGGGTTTTGTTAGCCGATGAAGTGGGCTTGGGGAAAACCATTGAAGCCTGTTTGATTTTGCATCGCCTGCATCTCACGGGGCTCGCCTCTCGCATCCTGATTCTGGTGCCTGAGCCGCTCGTTCACCAATGGTTCATTGAGCTTTTGCGGCGATTCAATCTGCTTTTCGCGATCTTCGATGAGGACCGCTGTGAATCGATTGGAGCGCACGATCCGGAAGCCAATCCGTTTCTGGATTCCCAACTCATCCTCGCCGCCACCGATTTTCTAACTGCCTCGCCAGAACGCGCCGTGCAGGCGCATGCCGCCGGATTTGACCTGCTCATCGTGGACGAGGCGCATCACCTCGAGTGGTCGCCGGGCGAGCCATCCACCGCCTATTCCATGGTTGAAATGCTCGCGCGGGAAATCCCGGCACTGCTGTTGCTGACGGCCACGCCACAGCAACTCGGGCCTGGCGGGCACTTTGCCCGGCTGCGGTTGCTAGATCCGGATCGCTACTCGGATCTGGATGCGTTTCTCGAGGAGTCCCACTCGTACGCCCCGCTTGCGGCAGCGGTGGAGGAATTGAAAAACGGCGGGATTCCGGAAAATATCGATTCTTTCGCAGCCCGCTCGCCGCGCGCGGCAAACCATCTGGCCGCGCTTCGAGCGGGCGATGATTCCGCTCGCGCAGCGCTCATCGGGGAGCTGATCGATTCCTTCGGCACCGGTCGCGTCTTGTTTCGCAACACCCGCGAACGCCTCAGCGGATTTCCTGAGCGTCGGCCGCAGCTCCATCCGCTGAAGGAAGGGGAATCGCCATACACCTGGCTCGCCGGACTACTCCGCTCACTGCCGGAGGATGAAAAAATCCTGCTCATCACCAGTTCGCCCGATGCGGCAATCGCGGTGCAGGAAAAACTGCTCGCGGAAATCCACGTCGAATCCGCCTTGTTTCATGAAGAACTGAGCTTTCTTCAGCGCGACCGCAATGCCGCCTGGTTCGCCGATCCCGAGGGTGCGCGCATTCTCATGTGCTCGGAAATCGGCAGCGAAGGCCGGAATTTCCAGTTTGCCCATCACCTCGTGTTGTTCGGACTTCCGCGCGATCCTGAGTTGCTAGAGCAACGCATCGGTCGTCTCGACCGCATCGGCCAGACCGGCACCATTCACATTCACGTGCCTTTCGGCGTGGGCAGTCAGTCGGAATTTCATGCCCGCTGGCTTCATGAGGGGCTGGATGCCTTCACTCGTCCGCTCAAGGGTGCCACCGCACTCGCATCGGTGTTGCTGCCGGAACTTGATGGAATCAAACCGGGAAATTTCGACGCCTTTCTGGTTCGCAGCCGGGTGTTGAAAGAAAGCATCGCCCGCGAGCTTTCCACCGGTCATGACCGATTGCTTGAGCTTGGCGCACCCGCGCCCAAAAAAGCGGATGAATTGTTAGCATTGATCCGTGCCGCTGATTCCGACCATCGTTTCGAGCGTTTCGTCGTAAGGCTCCTTGATCATCTGGGTCTTGATGTTTCCGATCTATCCACCCGCAGTTATCATTTCAATCGCGGCCACCGCCACGGTGATACTTTTGCCGATTTGCCGGAAGAGGGGCTCTCCACTACGCTCGATCGTGACACGGCGCTCACGCGCGAGGATTTAACATTTCTTAGCGCGGATCATCCGGTTTTTCTCGGAGCCTTGGAACAATTTCTCGATAGCGAGTCTGGCAACGCTTCCTTCGCCCATTGGAAAACCGGCAAAGGTAAGGCCGTTCTACTGGAATGTGCCTTCGTGCTCGAAGTGCTCGCGCCCACGCGTCTGCACCTCGATCGTTTTCTGCCGCCCACCGTCATCCGGGTGATTGTCGATCACCAGGGCAATCCGGTTTCCGCCAATCTTCCATCGGCAGTCCTGCTGCCCGGAGATTCCCGCCGCCTGGTCAGCCAAGAAGCGTTCCGCAGGGATTTGTTTCCGAAAATGCTCGCGGCGGCCCGCCCGCTCGCTGTCACCGCCGGTGAGCCATCCGCACAAGCCGCCCGCCAACTAGCCGCTGAAACACTGGGTTCCGAGATCGCTCGCCTCGAAGACCTCGCCACCCGGAATTCCCATATCCCGGATGCGGAACTCGCCGCGTTGCGCTCCCTGCGCGACGAAATTCTGGATGTTTTAGCGTCGCCCCGAGTCCGCTTGGACGCGCTCCGTCTGATCTGGTGCGTTTAGCTGGTGTGTTTTTGGGCGATTTGTTCGCTTTTCAAACCTCATCGACCTTGTCAGGGTTCCGCCATGGAAAGTCATGAAGTCTTGAAGCGGGCGCTCCGCAAAACCTCCCCCAAAGCCGTGGCGTCCGATCTCGGGATTTCGCTTTCCTTGGTTTACAAGTGGGCGGAAAAACCCACTGACGATAGCTCCGGCAGTCGCAATCCGCTCGACCGATTGCTGCAAATCATCGAGCTCAGTGGAGATACCGGGATCGTCGAGTGGCTGTGCCGCCAGCAGGGCGGGCATTTTGTCAAAGACCCGGACGTCGAGGGCTATCAAATCGACCATGTCCTGCCGGCCACCCAGGAAATCATTGGCCAGTTTTCCAATCTTTTGGCCCAAATCTCCGCGGCTGCAAATGACCAGTCGGTGAGCCAGTCGGAAGCCGATGAAATCCGCCAGTGCTGGGACAAGCTCAAAAGCTATGCAGAGGCCTTCGTGCGTTCCTGTGAAGCGGGCGATTTTGAAACGATGCGCCGAATTAAGTGAGGGGAAATGGGAGTCTCAGTCATCCTGAAGCGCCGGGAAATGGGATGACCTACCGAAGCATTGCGTCTCCGCCCGAAGCTAAATGGGGTCGCACGATTTCAAGTTCCTCTATCATGACGCGGGCATCGGCAGGGTGAAATAAAAAGTGGCACCATGATCGACTTTCCCTTCGGCCCAAATGCGGCCTCCGTGGCGATGCACGATTCGCTGGACTAGTGCTAGACCGACTCCCGTCCCCGGAAACTCCTCGGGGCCGTGCAAGCGTTGAAACACACCGAAGAGTTTGTCGGCAAAACGCATGTCAAAACCCGCGCCGTTGTCTTTGATCCGGAACACCGGGACGTCGTCCTCGCCCTGCTGGGCTGCAATCTCGATTTCGCCGACTTCGCGGCCTTTGGTGAACTTGATGGCGTTGCCAATGAGATTCACCCACACTTGCCGGATCATCGTTCGAGTGCCCTCAATTGCCGGGAGCGGTTGCAAATCGAGCTTCAGCTTGCGGACGGGCGGTTCTTCGGCCAAGAGTTCGTCATAAACGGCTTGTGCCAACTCGCGCATGTCGATGGTTTCCGGTTCCGTCTGCTGGCGGCCAAGCCGAGAGAACGTGAGCAGGTCATCGATCAGCTGCCCCATCCGTTGAGTCTCCGAGCGGATCACCTCGAGCATGCGCCGACCTTCGTCATCGAGTTTTTCGGCGTATTCATCCGCCACCATGCGGGAAAATCCGTCCACCGCGCGCAGTGGTGCCCGCAGGTCGTGCGAGACCGAATAGCTGAAGGCTTCCAGTTCCTGATTGGCCGCGGTGAGCTGTACCGTGCGATCCAGAACGCGCTGCTCTAACTCGGCGTTGAGCCGGAGGATTTCCTGTTGGGCTTGGCGGTGCTCGGTGATGTCGGTATTGGTGCCCACTATGCGTGTGGGCTTGCCGTTCTCGTCCCAGAATGCCTGCGAATTCGCCTTGATGTGATGGATGGAGCCATCGGCCCGGATGATGCGGAATTCAGGCGCGTATTCGCATTCGCCGCGCAGGGCCGCCTGAAGTTCATTGCCAACGCGGCTCCGGTCATCGGGATGGAGATGTTCGCTCCACTCCGGAACGCCGCCTTTAAAACTTCCATGAGGGACGCCATAGATCTCACAGATCGTGTCATCCCACATCAGATCGTTATCGACCATATTCCAGTCCCAGATGCCGATGTGCGCAGTGCGTGTTGCAATCTGGAGTCTTTCCGAAAATCCTTGCGCTGCCTCCGTTGCCTTAATTCGTTCACGGTTTTCCTTCACCAACTCACAGTTCTTCTGCTCCAAATCGGCGTTGAGTTGCCGGATTTCCCTCTCGGCCTGCTGCAGTATGCCCTCTTTCTTGATGCTCTGGCAGACGAAGTTTGCGCTGAGGTAGATCACTGCCAAAAACAACAGGACTAACAACAGAATGAAATACGATTGTATGCGGATGCCTGCGAACGCTTCCTTGGTATCCAATTTGGCAACCATGAACCATGGCGAATCCTTAACGGCACTTAAGAATGTCAATGACTCGACACCACGATAGTCCGTTCCGATTGCCCCCCCTCTCTTGCCGAGTGCTGCCATGACGGATGGCACCTCCACTCGGGTTAAGGGAATGCTGAGCTTTAACGCCGAGTTTTTCCGGTAGCGCAGTTCGTTCAGGTAAAGCACTCGATCTCCATCCCGTCGAACGAGAGTCGTCTCGGCGGATTTTCTTGGGATGGGCCACGATTGGATCATGGGGTAGAGAAACTGCCTGGGATCGGATTCCATGATGATTGCGAATCCGGCGCTTGTCGGGACCGGAGACACCACGCTGATTCGGGGTAGGGAGGTATCGGGATCCAGATACAAGTCGGTCAATACAGGGCTTTGGAGGCGCTGGGCGCTCGCCATGGATTGCGCTTCCTCCGCACTGATGCGGCGGAGACGATCGGTGGAGCTCAGGAGCACCTCACTGTCGGAGCCCACGAGGATGATCCGATCGTAATGATGGGCTTTTGCAGTCACTTTAAACCGCCTGAGAATCTTTTCCTCGAGCGCCGGGTCACGCGTCTTGATCCATGGCGCGATCTCTTCGTTGAGTGACACGCTGTTCATCAATACCTCGGCATCGGCCAAGCGGTCGTTTCGCCATGCGACGATCTGGTCGATTTTTAACTCCGCAATGGCTTGCAGTTCGCTTTCCACGCTCTGCCGGTTTTGTTCTTTTACGAACCAATAGAACCACGCTCCTCCGGCTAGCACGGCTACCGAAATCAACACGCTGATCAAAATAACCCAATGTGACTTCCTGTCCATCGCATCATCCTCGGATCACAATAAACCCTTCATGCCATTGAGACAAGCTGAGTATGTCGATGCGGGGGAGAGACGTGATTTCGTTGGAGCCGTGGCAGGCTTTGCGATGCTTTGAAATTCTTGAATACAAACGGTTGGGGCTGATCCCAATGAGCTTAATTCAGGAAAGCCGCTTCATCACCGCGGCGGAAAGCAATTTTCCATCCGCCCGGCCATCGGCAAGTTCTTGTGAGCGTTTCATGACTTTGCCCATGTCGGCTTTGCCGGTGGCTCCGGTATCGGCCACGGCCTGCTCGATGATCGCTAATAATTCAGCTTCACTCAATGCGGCGGGAAGATAGCGGGTGAGAATGTCGATTTCGGTTTTCTCCGTTGCCGCGAGTTCGGGTCGGCCGGCTTTTTCAAACTGCTCGCACGAGTCCACCCGTTGCTTGATTTGCTTGCGGATCACCGCCAGCACTTCGGGTTCTTCGAGCACGATGCTGAGGTTACCCTTTTCGATCGCGGCATTCATCAAGGCGCTTTTCAGGGCGCGCAAGGCATTCAGCGCGACGGTGTCTTTCGCCCTCATGGCGGTTTTGATATCTTCGGGAATGCGGGTGGCGGTGTCGCTCATGCGCTTGTCGTATCACGACCGAGGGACCGCTGCCAACCGGTAAAACGTGCGGGATGCATTGCCAAACACCGTGGCATAGAGCATCTTCTGTCCGTGCGTCGTCGGATCAGGGGCGCTCCGGCGATGAGTGGGGATTGGTGGACAAACATGAAATTGACTGAAAAAGCATCGGTTGGAGTTCCCGGAAGACCGATCTGGAGGATCGTGATGAAATCATGAAATCGCTTTCATTACGTCGGCTGCGGGCGCTTTGTTGGAAGGAGACTCTGCAGATCTTCCGCGATCCGAGCAGCATTCTGATCGCGTTTTTCATGCCGGTGCTGATGCTTTTCATCTTCGGTTTCGGCATCAATCTGGATTTTTCGCGTTTGCGGATTGGACTGTGGGTTGAGGATTCCGGGGCGGAGGCCACGGCCTTCACCAATGCGCTCACCGGTTCGTCATGGTTGGAGGTGCATTCGTTTGATTCGCGGGATGCGATGGAGTCGGCGATGGTGAATTCGCGCATCCGCGGGTTCGTGGTCATTCCGGCGGATTTTTCACGGAAACTCAAACAACCTGGGGCCATTGCGCCTTTGCAATTGGTGGCCGACGGCTCGGAGCCGAACATCGCGCAGTTTGTCCGCTCAACAGTCAATGGGGTTTGGCAGACATGGCAGATCCAACGTGCCGAAGACCGTGGGGAGGACATGAAGCGTGAGATTTCGTTAGAACCGCGGTATTGGTTCAACCCGTCCGCAGAGAGTCGGAATTTCATCATTCCCGGATCGATCACCGTCATCATGACGGTGATCGGCGCCTTGCTCACATCGCTGGTGGTCGCGCGGGAGTGGGAGCGCGGAACCATGGAGGCGTTGCTCGCATCGCCAGTGACACGGACGGAACTCCTACTCAGTAAAATCCTGCCATACTATGTGCTTGGCATGACTTCGCTGATGATTTGCGTAGCCGTGGCGCATTGGGTTTTGCGGGTGCCATTCCGCGGGTCGATCGCTTCATTGTGGGTGGTGGGATCGTTTTTCCTGCTCAGCGTGCTGGGCATTGGTTTGGCGATTTCCACCGGTATGAAAAACCAATTCAACGCCGCACAGGCTGCCTTGAACGCGGCGTTTTTGCCGGCGGTGATGCTTTCCGGATTCATCTATGAAATTTCGAGCATGCCGCCCATTTTGCGTGGTGTGACACATGTCATTCCGGCGCGGTATTTTGTCTCATCCATGCAAACCATTTTTCAGGCGGGTCCGCTTTGGAAACTGCTGTTGCCTGACATCCTGATGTTGATGGTCACCACCGTCTTCTTCATCGGCCTCACGGCGAAACTTACCAAAAGGAGGATGGAATGAATTTTCTCAGCCGCATTTTCGCGTTGGTTCACAAGGAATTCCGGTCTCTGCTCAGTTCCAAGGCCGGTCGATTCTTGTTAGTGATGCCGGTCCTGATTCAAACCGCGCTGTTTCCCTTCGCCGCCACACTGGAGGTGAAAAACGCGACGCTGGCCGTGTTCAACGAAGATAACGGCGTGGCTTCGGTGGAAATCATGCAGCGCTTCGCCGCATCCGGTGCCTTCTCGAAAATTATTCCGGTGTGGAGCCCTCAGGAACTGAGCGACGCCATCGGCAAACGCGAGGCAATGCTTGCCGTGCACATTCCTTCGGATTTCTCCCGCAAGCTGATTGCCGGCGAAAACTCGCCGGTCCAAGTGGTGCTGGATGGTCGCCGATCCAATAGCTCGCAAATCGCATTCAGTTATCTGCAATCCGTGCTGGATCTTTATCTCAGGGATCGGGCGCACGCTACTGGGCGGGTGATGCCATCCGAAATCGTGGTTCGCAATTGGTTTGTTCCCAACCTGGAATACACGCATTTTATTCTACCCAGTCTGGTGGCCATCATCACCACCATCGGTTCATTGGTTGTGACGGCCTTGTCCGTCGCGCGCGAGAGGGAGCAGGGAACCTTCGAGCAACTTCTCGTCTCACCGCTCTCACCGGAAATGATCATGATCGGCAAGGCAATCCCGGCCGTGGCGGTCGGATTTTTCCAAGCAACTTTGATTTTGATCGCGGCGGTATTTATCTATCATGTGCCATTCCAGGGCCGCCTTGTCCTGCTTTACGGCGGGATGTTGTTCTATGCCTTATCGTTGGTAGGCGTTGGTCTGTTCATTTCATCGATCAGCAAGACCCAGCAACAAGCGTTTCTCGGGGCCTTCGTGTTCATGGTGCCGGCGATTTTGTTGTCCGGATACACTGCTCCGGTGGAAAACATGCCCGTCTGGCTTCAGCACATCACGTGGGTGAATCCCGTCCGGCATTTTGTGGAAGTGGTTAAGGGGGTGTTTCTTAAGGATGCCTCGCTCGCCAGGGTCTTTGAACTGGTCCGGCCGTTGATGGTGATCAGCGCCGGAACGCTTACGCTGGCGGCGCTGATGTTCCGCAGGAAAACCACCTGATGCGGCGGATTTCATTTGGCTTAAAAAAACTCCCGGGAATGGGGGTTGCTTTCCTTAAGTAAATCTCCTAGTCCCCTGATCGTTCTTTTTTCCGCCATGATCACCACCCGTAATCTCGTTCGTTGTGTTGCTGCCGTGACGGCTTTGCTGTTCGCGAGTTGCGCCACCCAGAAGCCGACTGTCCAATACGACAAGAACGGCAAGCTGATCAACCCATACCCGGTCGGGACCTATGATCATTTCATCACCGATCCGACTTACCCGAAGACTCACAGCGTCTGGAAAAACGAGGAGTTGCTCACCCGGACCGGACCGGAAAACTCACACATCAAAATCAATCTCAAGACCCAGCGCGGACTTTTGATGAATGGCGATGAGATCGCGATGGACTACCCGATCTGCTCCGGCACGAAAAGCCGGCCGACACCAACGGGAACATTTTACATCTTGGAGAAACTCGTTGAAAAAAACTCAAACCGCTACGGCCGGATCTACGACGCCGAGGGCACATGTGTGAACAGCGATGCCGACGCTAGCATCGACCCCATCCCCGAGGGCGGTAAGTTTCAAGGGGCTTCCATGAATTATTGGATGCGCTTGACCAATGACGGCGTCGGCCATCACATCGGTCCTATCCGCCGCTATCCGGCATCCCACGCTTGTGTCCGTGGCCCTAGCAAAACGATTCCCACCGTTTTCGGTAAGGTGAAGCCGGGCACGCAGGTGGTTATCGAGTGATGGAGATTCAGGCGGTCGTGCCGCTCCAATGCCAGAGGCTCGGGTCGAGTTCGTGGCGGGCGCATTTGGCGAGAGCCTCGGCATCGGCGAAATCGTGGAGGACAGCGAAGACCGAGGAGCCGGATCCGCAGAGCAGGGCGGCGGTGGTTTCCCGGCGGTCGAGCAGCCATTGTTTGAGTTCGGCGAGAAAGCGGTGTTTGGCAAAGACCGGGCGTTCGAGGTCATTGACGATTGAAACGCCGCCCACTTCCTGGGGCTCATAGCGAATGCCGGGGAGTTCTTGTGCGCCGCTCCAGCGGCCGTAGGCATCGGGGGTGGGCACGTTGAACCACGGTTTCAAAAGCAAGGTTTTCAGCGGGGCGGGGGAGGGAGTCGGCGCGATGAGCTCACCGCGGCCGGTGCAGCGGGCTGCACCGGGGCTCAGGAAAAACGGTATATCCGAGCCCAAGGATGCGGCGATTTCTTGCAAGCGGGCGGAGCCAAGCTTGGCATCATGAAGTTGGTCGAGTGCGAGCAAAGTCGTGGCGGCATCGCTGCTGCCACCGCCAAGGCCGGCTCCGTGGGGGATGTTTTTTTGCAGGGAGATGGCGAAATTGCAGACGATTCCGGCGGCGCTTTCGTAGGCTCGAACGGCCTTCACCACGAGATTCGTCTCATCATTGGGGACACCGGGTTGATCGCAATGGAAGGAAAACCCTGAGGACTCACGAAACTCCAACTGGTCGTTCAACCCGGGCAGCTTGACCATGGTGGTGTCGATTTCATGAAAGCCATCGGCGCGTTTGCCGAGGACGCGCAGGGAGAGATTCAGTTTGGCAGGCGCTTGCAGGGTGAGGGTGCTCATGGCTGGGAATCACGGACGATCAGGGCCATCATGCGGCCGGTTTTTCCAAGTTCTTTGCGGTAACTGTAGAAACGGGTGAGATCAGACGCGGTATTGAGTCCGCAGTCGATGAAATTTCCCACGCGTGCGCGTTCCGCCTGGTGACCGATTTCCGCAGCGAAATCGATGTCGTAATCCGGCGGGCGGATGCACGGGCCAAGCACGGCGG
Organism: Akkermansiaceae bacterium; assembly: GCA_903919975.1. Taxonomy (GTDB): domain Bacteria; phylum Verrucomicrobiota; class Verrucomicrobiia; order Verrucomicrobiales; family Akkermansiaceae; genus Luteolibacter. The sequence continues at coordinate 58,034 of CAIXKE010000003.1, forward strand.
TCACATCTTCGGGGCAGGTGCCGAATTGCACGGCCATCCGTTCCAAGGCTTTCTGAAATATATTGGATTCGGTGCCTTTTTTCCCGGAATGCAGCAAGCCGATCGCTCCGGTTTTTCGGTCCGCCAGCCAGATTGCACCGCAATCGGCGACGTAGATGGCGAGCACGATGCCGGGCTCGCAGGTGATGAGTCCATCGGCATCAGGGATGCAGGGCAATCCATCCGGGGCGATGATTTCCTGGCTGCCGGGGGCGAGAGCCACGGTGTTGCCATGGACTTGCTCGGCACGCCAGCAAGGTGCGGACGGGCCAGCGAATGCCGCAAGTGCTGCGGCATGCGCGGGCCGGAGTTGGCTCATCGCTTGATCGCGATCTCCGGTGATCGGTAAGTCCGGGATGCGTTCAACCCATCCGGCGCGGACGCCGGAGATCGCATGCAAGGGTGCTAAAAAGGATGGTGTCTCCGTCACCCGGGAAGGGTAATGGAGACACTAAGGATTGGCCAAGCGGGTTTTACGCTGCAATCCGCATATCAACCACAGATTTCACAGAATACACAGATTATAAATGCTTAGCGTGGATTCAGGATTTCAACCAGTAGGTGAAATCCTGACAACCGCATCGATGAATCAATCCTCTGTGAAATCTGAGTGATCTGTGGTCAATAGGCCTGTTTGTGCCTTCCAACTGCGGATTCTAGGTTTACACTTGGGCGCTCAAACCATGGAGCGGCCACGCATGGCGCGCTTGGTGTGCTCGACCGCTTCCGTTTGATCCTCATCCATCTCGGAGAGGATGTTTGCCAGATCGTTCGAGATTTCAGAGCGCATTTTGGAAACGAGTTCGGTTCCTTTTTTGGTGATGCGCACCATGATTTTACGACGGTCTTCAGCAGCGTGGGTGCGTTCGACGTATGCGAGTTTTTCGAGGCGATCGACCAAGCCGGTGGCGGCGGCCGTTGAATGGCCCATCTTCTTCGCGATATCCGACATGGTCAGATATTCTTCGCTGGATAGATAGGTGAGGAGGAAGAACTGGGGAAAAGAGACGTTTCCTTTGTTGAGTTCTGTTGATAGGTTGAGGATGCAGCTCCGCTGTGTAAACAGGACGAAGTCAGCAAGACGGTCTGCCTCGGCTTTCACCGAAGCGCCCGGGGCGTTCTTGGTTTTCATTATGGCTGGTTGTAGTGTTCATGTTTCGGGACATGTAAGGGTGCACGGCCATTGCAACATTGAAGATACCCGCATTGGCGGATGGTTACCACCGCTAAAATGCAAATTTTTTCAGTTCAAGGGCTGTGCGAGTCGGGACTTTTTGAAAATACACAAGTCTAAGAGGTTTTGGAAGAAAAGAAATCGGTAAAAGTTGATTATTTTTAAAATACTGGCTTAGGCTGTTTTGTGATGGGACTCGCCGGACAAAATGTCCGTCATCCAACAGCGCGCAGAATGCACGCGCTCCGGCACGGAGCGCCGATACGGAGCGCTGATACGGAGCGCTGATACGGAGCGCTGATACGGAGCGCCGACATTCTGTCGGCTGCCGGACGGGGGACATTCTGTCACCCGTCTTCCGCGAAGCGACTCGCCGGACAAAATGTCCGTCATCCAGCAGCGCGCAGAATGCACGCGCTCCGATACGGAGCGCCGACATTCTGTCGGCTGCCGGACGGGGGACATTCTGTCACCCGTCCTCCGAGAAGCGACTCGCCGGACAGAATGTCCGTCATCCAGCAGCGCGCAAAATGCACGCGCTCCGGCATGGAGCAGAGATGACGAAACCAATGCACACGCGCCACATTTTCTCTCAATTACTCCCTTGACGCCAAATAATGTTCATAAGAACATTATTCATGAAATTTCTAAACCCAGACGCAGAGGTAATAAGGCACGGCAGTGCATTACCACATTGGCAACAAGGGCAAGCGGCACAGTTTCTAACCTTCCGTCTCTCCGATGCGTTGCCAGTGTCGTTGGTAAACGACTGGCGGGTGAAACGCGATGAATGGCTTGCCGGGAATCCGAAACCGTGGTCGGCGGAAATACACGCAGAGTATCATCGGCTGTTCAGCCGAAAAATCGAGAAGTGGCTCGATCAGGGCATGGGATCCTGTTTGTTTGCCGATCCCGCATCTCGCACGCTGCTAGCGGAAACGTTAATGCGTTTTCAGGGAGAACGAGTGATGCACCATGCATGGGTGATTATGCCGAACCACCTTCATGTGCTCTACAGTCCTCTCGAGCCGCAGGATAAATTGATACAGGCATGGAAATCCCACAGCGCCCGCAGTCTCGGGCGCGGACCGATCTGGCAGCGGGATTATCACGACACGGTGATTCGCGATTGGGATCACTTTAAAAATGTGGTGCGTTACATACGCCGCAATCCCCTGAAAGCAAAATTACCAGAACGAAGTTTTACGCTATGGGAAAGCGAAGCAGCAAGCCGACTCTGAAGAAGTGCCGATATGCAGGAGCGCCGACATTCTGTCGGCTGCTGGCGCGGGGGACATACTGTCACCCGTCTTCCGCGAAGCGACTCGCCGGACAGAATGTCCGTCATCCAACAGCGCGCAGAATGCACGCGCTCCGGCATGGAGCGCCGACATTCTGTCGGCTGCTGGCGCGGGGGACATTCTGTCACCCGTTCCGGATCATTTCGGACTTACTCAGGAAGCGTTTCAGGCGGCTTTGCTTCCGGGGCCGGTTCGGGGGCGGGCGGAACGGCTTGGGGAGTGGGCTGGGAATAAACGGCGTCGCCGATTTCCACGGAGCCGGATTGGAGGTCTGCTGCGGCGAATTGGCCGAGGGATTCGCCGGTGGCGAGTAGATTGGCACTGCGTTTTTCTGGTCCCCGGGTGGTCAGGATATTGCCGGATTTTATCGTTTGTCGCCCGTAAGTTTGGATCAGAACGAAGCGTCGATCCGCAGGGATCGAGGCGATCCGGCCGATGAGTTGCGGGGCTTCTGGGGCAGGGGGGGCGACAGGCTCTGAGGGCTTGTTCGTGGTGCAGGCGGGGGCGGCCATGAGGACGATGGCGGCAAGGCAGAGACGAATGCGGGATTTCATGATCAATCGAGGATGCGCACTTCGTCGGCTTGGATCAGGCATTCCAGGCCGTGATCCGTTCTGAGGAGGAGTTCGCCGCCTTGGGCGATGCCCTCGACGGTGCCTTGTTTGAGCCCGCTGGAAGTGGAGAGCGAAACCCGGTGATCGGTGAGCACGCAACGTTGGCGGACGGCGTTGAGGAGATCGGTGAACTCGCTGCCAATCTGGTTGCGGCGGATCGCAAAGCGGCGGACGACGGCCGCCAGCACTTCGGCGCGCGGGATTTGCAGGCCGGTTTCGAGGCTTAATGAAGTGGCGATTTCTGAAACTTCGGGGGGGAAATCGGTGGTGTGAACGTTGAGGCCGATCCCGATGATGGCGAAATCCGGGCCGGCCTCGACGAGGATGCCAGCGATTTTGCGGCGGCCGATCCAGACATCGTTGGGCCATTTGATGCCGGTGGGCGGGCCGAATGATTCCACAGCTTCCGCGATGGCGAGGCCGGTGGCGAGGGCGAGTCGCGGCCAGAGCGCCTTGGGTTCCTGCGGGCGGACGAGGATGGAGAGGGCGAGCGATTCTCCCGGCGGCGAGAACCAAACCGCGCCACGGCGGCCACGGCCGGCGGTCTGGCGGAGGGCGAGCAAGACCAAGCCATCGGCAGCTCCGCCGCATGCCAGGGAGCTCAGATCGTCGTTGGTCGAGTCCGCCGTTTCCCGGATCAATAGGCGGAAGGGATCGGGGAAATGATGGGCGATGCCGGAGAATTCATCCTGAATTCCGAAGTCGTTTGGTGTTTGTGATCGGTTAACCACGGATTTCACAGATTTCACGGATTTGATACTCCACCAAAGAGGTTTTCCGTTTTGGTTTTATAACCTCTTCAAAATCTGTGCTAATCTGCGTAATTTGCCTTTGGCTATCTCCGCTGCGCTCCGGTTGTGGTTCAATTTCTGTTTTCGGGTTCATGGGGTGAGGTCCTTGCCCCTCAGTGGGATGAAATCCAGCCCGATATCGAGCGACGGAGCCGAGTGGGTGAGTGCACCGACCGAGATAAAGTCCACGCCGGTTTCCGCGATCTCGCGCAGGGTGTCCAAGGTGACGCCGCCGCTGGCTTCCAGCAGGGGAGTGGTGCGCTCACCGCGGGCGGCGATGGCTTGGCATATTTCCGCGGGGTTCATGTTATCGAGCAGGATGTAATCGATCCCATCCAGAGTGAGGAAGGTGCGCAGTTGATCGAGATCATCGGCTTCCACTTCCACTTCGACTCCGGGTTTTTCGCTTTTCAGGCGTTGGATGGAAGCTTGGAGCGCCGCAGGTCCGCCCTCGGCGACGAGGTGGTTGTCCTTGACCATGGCTCGGTCGTAGAGGCCGAGTCGGTGATTGGTGCCGCCGCCGTGCAGGACCGCCTGTTTTTCGAGCATTCGGTATCCGGGTGTGGTTTTACGGGTATCGAGAATGCGGGCGTGACCTCCGCGGATGAGATCGACGTATTTGGCGGTGAGGGTGGCCACGCCGCTAAGGCGTTGGAGGAAATTCAGAGCGGTGCGTTCGGCGGTGAGGATCGAGCGGGCCTTGCCTTCGACGCGGATCAGCAGGGCTCCCTCGCTGACACGGCTACCATCCGGAACAAGAATCTCCACTTCAAGCTCGGGATCGACTTTTGAGAAAACCCGGGCGGCCAATTCCACGCCGGAAACCGCACCTTCCTGACGGACGGCGACGAAGGCTCTGGCCACGCGGGTTTCGGGAACAAAATAGTGCGAGGTGACATCGCCGGGGCCGATGTCTTCTTCGAGGGCGAGAGCAATGAGAATTTCCGAGTGGTCCTTCATCACGGCTTGAGCTGTGGGCGGAGGCGCAGAATGACCTTGCTGTTGAGTTCGGGCAGCTTATCACCATCGACCTCCCAAATCAGGGCCCCGTTGGAGTGATCATGGACGTCCGGCAGGCATAACAACTCGTCGCCGAAGGTGGCGAGCGAGATGACATTGCCATTCACATCGCACAGGTATTGGCGTGGTCCCTTGCCTTCGTTTGCGAGAATCGAGCCTGCGAAAAGGAAGGTATGGGTCGGGAACTTTTTCGCGGCTTTCGGGGTTTCCTCGGCATTTGGTGTCCCTGTTCCATCGTCTTGATCGGCGGCTTTGATGAACTCGTTGATCGGATGCTCGGTTTCTTTTCCTTCGGCGTCTTTGAAAACGAGGAAAACCCCCACTGGGTTGCCGCTCGGCGGGGTGGACCGAAACCGTGTCATCTCGGGATCGATCGCTTCCTGCATCGCCGGATTGCCGGGCTTGGCCCCGAGCAGCAACAGCGCCGTATGCACGTGGCTGGGCTTGGCCTCGATCATGATGATCGACTCATGCTCCTTGCTGTCTTTGGTGCAGGCGATCAGTTCCAGCATGCCCTCCTTGAGGCAGACGCGGCTTTCGACATCCACGCAGCGTTCCTCCAAATTGATTTTCACGCCGGGAATGACCAGTTTGGCCAGTGCGGCTTTCATTTCGGGGGCGATTTTATGCGTTTCTCCTGCCGTTGCGGGCGCGGGTGCCGGGGCCGGTTCATCCGCCGCGTGGGCGGCAAGCAAGATAGTAAACAGGCAGCAGGTGAATGCACGGAAGTTCATCGAAAAGATCGATGACACGGCAGAGCCCCAAATACAAGCGCCTGACGCAAATCCGCGTTAATTTGCCTCAGAATTCCAATCATTTGGCTCGGTTTCCAAGGATCTTTATCAAAGATACGTCTCCTGCCTCGCAGCGGACACCCTCCGGCATTCCGGAAAAATATCCAACAAAGCTTCCGACCATGGCAAATCTTCGTTCCTCTTCATCTCCGCGTAAAACCACCGTGAAAACCGCTCCATCGATCTTATTTCATGCCTGTTCGACCGATACGGACATGCTCTATTTCAGTCGTTTTAATGCCAGCGATCCGTATCTGGCATTCACGATCGGCAATAAGAAATTTGGTTTGGCGGTGCCGATGGAATTCTCCCGGATGCAGAATGAGTCCGCGTTTGACGAAGTGCTGCTGCTTTCCGAAATCCGCGAAGGCGCGGTGAAACAATTCAATCTGCCGAAGGGTAGTATGCCGGACGATTGCCATGTGGTGCGGCATTTGGCGAAAATCTACAACATTCGCGAGTTCCTTGTGGGATCCCGCTTTCCCGCCGGATTGGCGTTCAAACTCAGGGATGCCGGACTGAAAATCACGGCCGCGGAAAACGGCGAGTTGTTTCCCCAGCGCCAGTGCAAGACCGCCGACGAGGTGAAGGCCCTGCGCAAAGGCAATCGCGCCAGCGCTGCCGGTCATCACGCGGTCGCCAAAACTCTAACCGAAGCTAAAATCCGCAACGGCGTGCTCGTCCATCAGGGACGCGTCCTCACCTCCGAGCGCCTGCGTGACATCATCAGCATGGCCACCCACGCCGAAGGCGCGGTGGCGCTCGATACCATCGCCGCTTTTGGCGATCAGGCATGTGACTGCCACAACGCTGGCACCGGCCCGATCCGCGCCAACGAGTTGATCGTAGTGGATATTTTCCCGCGCCGCATCGCCGAAGGTTATTGGGGCGATATGACCCGCACCTTCCTCAAGGGCAATGCCAGCGATGCTCAGCGTCATTTGGTCCGCACCGTCAAACGTGGCCACGCACTGGGGATGAAGATGGTCAAACCCGGAGTCACCGGCGGCAAAATCCACCAAGCGGTGGAGGACTTCTTCGCCAAAGAAGGCTACAAGACTGTCAAAAACTCCCGCGAGCCGGAAGGTTTTTTCCATGCGATCGGCCATGGCATCGGGCTCGATGTCCACGAAGGTCCCTCCGTCCGCCCGAATGCCACGCAAAAGCTCAAGAAGGGCATGGTCATCACCATCGAGCCAGGCCTCTACTACCGTGGTCTCGGCGGCTGTCGCATCGAGGATGTGATGCATGTCACCCAGGATGGCGGTGAGAAAATCTCCAGTGCGCCATACAAGTGGGAGATTGCATAATGATGCTCGGTAGGGCGGATCCGGCCCGGTCTGCCCACTTGTCGCCTGAGCGCGAGAAGTAGAGAGAAAGTGAATGCTTCGTGCTTTGTGTTTCGCTTTCTCAAGCGCTTCACATTCGCACCACCATGCGGCGGACAAGTGGGCGCGCCCGGCGGTCACTCCCTACCATTTCGGGGACTTTAGCGCTCCATGAAAGAGTGCGCCGCGGGCTTGACGTATCAGGCATCCAAGCCATTCAATCTATGGTCTCCTGAAATATCATGCGTGCCCTGTCATTCCTTTTCCTTACCCTGCTCGCCAGTTCCGCCGCGGAGCGGCCTAACATTCTGTTCATCTTTTCCGATGACCACGCGTTGCAGGCGATTTCAGCTTATGGCGATCGATTCAAGGACATTGCCCCCACGCCCAATATCGACCGCCTTGCCAAGCAGGGCGCGGTCTTTGACCGTTCGTATTGTGCGAATTCAATCTGTGGCCCATCGCGCGCCTGCGTCCTCACGGGCAAGCATTCGCACATCAACGGCTTCATCGATAACAACAACTCGAGATTCAATGGCGCGCAGCCGACTTTTCCGAAATACCTCGGCAAGGCCGGTTATCAAACCGCCATCATCGGGAAATGGCATCTTGTGAGCCAACCCACCGGCTTCGATTACTGGGAAATTCTCCCGGGCCAGGGGAACTACTACAACCCGGACTTCATCCAGATGGATGGCTCCACCAAGCGCATCGAAGGTTATGTCTCCGACATCATTACGGACAAATCGTTAGAATGGCTCAAAAACCGCAAGGATAAGAATAAGCCCTTCGTGCTGATGGCTCAGCACAAGGCCCCACACCGCAACTGGTCGCCCGCCGAACGGCATTACAAGCTCTTCGACGGCGTGACCATGCCTGAACCGGAGACCCTCTTCGACGACTACGCGAACCGCAGTGTGGCGTTAAAAAAACAGAAAATGAGTTTGGAAAAAGATTTCTGGTGGGGGCATGACCTGTTGCTTCACGGCGAACCCACCGATCCACGGTTCCGTAAAGGAATGCCCAACGGTGAATATACGCGCATGAACACCGCGCAGAAGGCCGCTTTCGATCAGGCATACGGTGCGGAAAACCAGAAACTCATCGATGATCTCGCCGCCGGAAAACTCAACGATGAAGACGTCACCCGCTGGAAATACCAGCGCTACATCAAGAACTATCTCCGCACCATCCGCGCCGTGGATGAGAGTGTCGGCCGCCTGCTAGACTATCTCGACGAATCCGGTCTCGCGAAAAACACCATCGTCATCTATTCGGCGGATCAGGGGTTTTACCTTGGCGAACACGGATGGTATGACAAGCGTTGGATGTTCGAGGAGTCGCTCGCCATGCCCTTCCTAATCCGTTGGCCCGGTGTGGTGGAGCCCGGCGTCCGCTCCAAGGCTCTCATCCAAAATATCGACTACGCACCCACCTTCCTCGAAGCTGCCGGCGTGGAAATTCCCGAGGACATCCAAGGCCGCAGTTTGCTGCCTTTGCTCAAAAACAAAGGCGTGGCTCCGGCCGACTGGCGCAAGGCGCTCTATTACTTCTATTCCGGCGAGGCCACCCACCACGTCGCCGCGCACGACGGTGTCCGCTCAGATCGTTACAAGCTGTTCTACCTTCCGAAAACCGACGAATGGCAGCTCTTTGATCTTGATAAAGACCCGCAGGAAATGAAAAGCCTGCATGATGCCCCCGCCTACGCCTCGGTCCTCGCGGATATGAAAAAGACCTATCAGGAGCTGCGCGCCCAATATAAAGTCAAATAGTCGTGGAATTCCAATATCGAGGGTGCAAAGGACAATCGCGGTTGGATTGATCTGGGATCATAAAAGCAACCCTTACCATTCCTGAGACGTTCTTTTGTCTTCGAACGCGACGTCGTAAATATTGAACTCGATGCGATTGAATGCGTTCATCTTGAAGGTGGCTGAGCCGAAATTCTGGCTGGAGCCGACGATGGTGCCATCGACTGTTCTATCAAGACGAAAGACCATGGATGATCCATCTGGAAACCATGCGCGGATGTCACCATTACGGCGGATGCTGCGGTCGTAACCGATAGGTTTGAGAGCCAAGGTGCTGAGTCTGTTGACCGGCAATTTAATATCTCCCAAGGATGATTTGATGGTGATCAAGCCCTCCTCGATGGAGATCACTTCGCCATCGAGACTATCACCATTGGCGAGATCCATTCGGGTTTCTTTCGGTATTTCCGGCATGGCCGGTTCAGGCTCGGGATCGGGATCGGGATCCTCATCTTCCTGCTGCATGTTGAAGCGACGGACGATTCCGAGTCGTGGCGCTGGCACTTGATCGATGGTGCCATCCCATGGAGCGACGGTGATCCGCGATATCCGCATAGGCATGGCGTTTTGAGACACAAAGTGGAGGCACGTGCCGAGTTTTTCCTTCTCCACATCCGGGTCCGACCACACCTCGATGAGCCGTTCATTGAGGAATAAACAGAACTTACCGGATTTCCGGCTGGCCCGGATTTCCACCTTCACCTTGTCATTTTCCATGAGTGCCTGCGAATGCGTGTTGCCGAGAAAACTCTGATTTTTGGAATTCCGGAGATAGACACTGCCGCGCTGAAAAGTGAGTTCATAACCGGTGCCGGGATTGGCTGAGGATGGGTCATCCGAAAATACGATTACCTTTAGTGCGATGGAGTCGCCCTTCCATGCCGTTTCGAAAGTGATGGTGCACTCTTCGGGAAGTAGTTCGTTTTTTGCGATGCTGCCGGCATTTTTAGAACTAAAAGCCGAGAATCCGTAGGTCCATGCCGGAGTGTCGCCGGATTGCGTCCAGCCATCGAGTGCCGTAGGTCCCTGATAGAGGAGGGACGAAGAACCTTCGATTTTCACGCTGGAGACCATGATGCGCTTGAAATTCATTCGCCCGGCAAACCACGTGTCCAAGCAAATGATGTCATCGGTTACCGAGGCGAGTTGACCGCGAATGGTATCGCCATTGGTGAGGGTGAGTGTTGCCTCATGATCCGCCGCAGTGTTTGGTTTCTCTCCTGATAAGGATAGATCCATCACGTTTTTGATATAAAACGGGACAGGTTTTTCGAAGGCTTTGGACTTCAAAAGCAAGAATTCAGACGACAGAGATTCTAAAGTGCCGGCTAGTCGATCGTTGTTGGAAAATCGTGCGACGGACTCTCCGGTGGCAATCGCGGAGATGCCTTTTAGAGAAAGAATAGTGAGAATGATAGAAAAAGCCGGTTTCATGATTCGGGAGTGGGCTTTGGTTTTGCGGGTCGTGAGCGCACTATGGAAATAATGTCATGACGGCTGAGCTCAAGCTTTCCTAGTAGAGGGTGGTCGACATACGCCACATCATCTTTGAAACGGCAGGACTTTACTCGGAGAGAGCCGTCGCCGCGGGTTTTCAGAATCAGGCGAGGTGCTTCGCCTTCCATATTCATGCGATTCACTGAGGAGAAAAAAACCGTGGAAACATCGGTTTCCGGGATTTCGAGCGGATCTTTTTGAACGTCGCTGTTGAAAAAGTGAAATATCGATCCTTCCGATGTCTTGGTGATTTTTGTTAGGTGGCCGCTCCAGCGGTCGTCTTCGCTACTGATGAGGCTGTCGGTTTTCGGGTCACCCCGTTCTTCGGCATGATGACGAATGCGAGAATCATCGTAGTCGAGGACTTCAATATTGAGGATTTCCTGAGTGCTTCCGCTCGGAGCGTTGCTGACCAAGGTGATACCCGAACCATCAGGCACTGGAGAGAACGGGTCATCAAAGGCCCCTTCCGGTTCGTCGTTAAGGAAGAGTTGAAGGCGCGACGTATTGCGATCCGTGCGGATTTCGACCCGGACCTGCCGTTCGGGGAATTGAGTGGGCGTGCGGTTCAACTGGACGATGGTGTTATAGCGTTTGCCCATGGATGCCTCGCGTTTGATTTCCAGGCCGGCGGTGCCAAACTGCAGGTAATAGCGGTCGGATGGCTTACCTTTCGCTTTCAGGGGATCGGCGAAATAGACTTGGAAGTTTGGAGACTGCCGATCTTTCCACTTTAAGGTAAAGCGCAGGATAAACTGCTTTGGAAGGGTGGGCAACTTCATGGATGCGGTGGCGGGACCTGTTACAACCAGGCTGTTGTTTGTGAATGTCCAGTTTTTCGCATCGGCTTCGCCGTCCATCCATTCTTCGAGTCCGCGCGGACCGGCATAAACCAGATTGCGTTGGCGGATGCCAAGTTGCAGAGAGCTCAGGCTGTTCCGGGGGATATCCAGTCGTCCTGCGGCTGGCGATTTCGCGATGAGAATCCGGTCATCGAGGCTCTCGATGGTGGCGGGTAACAGGTCGCCATTGGTCAGTTCGATCAACGCGGACGGTGTAGCCGGTGCGGAGTTGCTCATGCTGAACTCGACTTTTTCGATGGTTCCACCCTTCAGTAAAAGTGGTTCCGGCGAGAGCGGGCTGAGAAATTCAACGCGATCCTGCTCGTCGATCGTTCGGACGGTCCCGGTGAGTTGCGATGATCCATCGGTAAATGTGAGATCATCGGCGGAAATAGGCACGATGAATCCGCATCCGGAGACCAAGATCGCTGTCAGTATTTTTTTAGAAATCCACATCCCAGGAGTCGATAAATTGGTTGGAGGCATTGAATTCGAGCATGACCGCCGGGGCGGTGGATAGATTGATTTCGCCCATGATCGGGTTGATGATTTCGAGAGTGGTTCCATTGCCGGAGACCGGGGTTCCTGAAATGGCACCGATGGGAGCGAGGCGGATAATGATATTTTTCGCAGGAGCTTGTGCGGCGACGGCTTGTTGTTCGCGGGCGAAACGGATTTCCGCCACATCATTGAGAGGAAAATGGAAGTTTCCGTGTTTCCCTTCAAAGCGGACTTTGCCCTCCTCATCGAGTTTTCCTACTTTGCCGGCGAGGCGATCGGTTCCGTTGGCCATGAGGACCACGTCTTGATCATCCACTTGGAGGCTGCGTGCGGAGTCGGGCATGCCGTTCCATTCGGAAACGACGACGTCCGAGATGCGGATTGGCGAATCGGTTCCCTGCACTACGAATCCAAATCCGTTACCGAGGTTGTTGATTTCAGCAGCCTCGAAGCCGCCCAATTCCTTGGCGCTCCACTGGGCGACGAATTCGTCGTTGATGAAGAGGGAGATTCCTCCGCTGAGGCGGTTACTGCGGATTTCCACCTTGGCCTTGCCGGTTTCCCCGAGGCGAAGGTTGCTGGTGTTGACTTGGGCGCGATCAACGGAACCATTTCCTTCCTTGTCCACGGATGATCGGAATAGCATGAGATAATTAGAAGCCATTTGTAGCACATAACTGTTACCGAAAAGGCGGGGCAGTTCTGAAGAGTCACCGGGCATCATGACGCGAACCTTTTGGGCATCGGGTTTATCCGGATTCTTGGCGTTCACCTGGGCGAAATCCGCGTTGAAGGCGACAGCGAAGTTGAGTCGGTTTTTCCATGCGAGGTCGAAGCTCAAGACCGCGCGGTCCGGCATTGCATTCTCGCGAATCAGGGCGGTGCCAACCTTTTTCTGCTGCCAATACCATGCGGAACCGGAAAACACCCAGCGTCCTGGCGGGCCGTCTGCGGCATCAGACTCATCGGTTTTCTGCGGTTTGGTCTGGTCTTCAGGATCAGCCGGCGGCAGACCGTCTGGAAACTGGGGATGCTTCATTTTCCACTCATCTTCCGAGAACGGGCCATGGTAATGGACGCGTCCGCCGAGTGGATTGGGGGAGATGATGGAGACCTGTGCGCGCGGAATCCGCAGCACACCGGCAAAGGTGGTTTCCATGGTGATTTGTTCGTCGTCGATGGCCGTGATATTTCCTGGGACGCGGTCGCCATTGACGAGAGTCACATTGGAGAGCGATTCGAGGGATTTGATTGGGCGCCCGCCACGCAGGATGATGTGGCGGATGCTCTCGGTTTTGAATTCGACGGGGAGGTCCACGTCATCACGCTTCCAGCTGGCTTGAGGGCCTTTCTGGAGGCCGAGAAATGTGCCGTGGAGTTGATCGCCGTTGCTGAATCGGAGTAAATCCGGGCGCTCCTTCGCGAGCAAGCAGGCGAATGATGAAAACCAAAGAATGAGGGTGGAGCGGATCATTTTTCGTAGATGGGAAGAAAGCGGAAATTGAGAGCGAGGGAAAGCAAAGCGCCGGCGGTATTGAAAGAGGAGCCTTGGTTGCCCGGGAACGATCCATCGGTGCTTTGGATGGTGGCCAGATAGCGGATGTTGCGGGAATTCCACTCGTTCCACGCATCATCTTCAGCGTGAAACAAGGCCTGCGACATGTAATATTCGTAATAATAGGGATAATACCGATCCCGGTAATCGAGGTTTTTTTTCAGATAGGCCAGACTTGCTTGAAAGCCTCTTGAGTCTTTTTCTTTAGCTAGGGATGAAATGAGTAGGCCGATGGCGGTGAGCGTGGGTTTACCACCGGATGCGGAGGTATAACCATAAGAGCCATCGGCGCCGCGATTGTTGTTCAGATAGACGAGGCCCTTGCGGAGCGCCTCGTCCGGGACGGAGATGCCGGCATTGCGCGCGGCGTATAAAGTGACCATCTGACAACCGGTGACGGTGGTGTCCGCATCGCGGGCGTCCGGGGTGTAGCGCCAGCCACCGAACCGGTTGTTTTTCTGTGAGCTGAGGATCAAATCGACGGCTTTTTTGAGGGCTGGTGCGATTTTCGGATTGTCCACGACGCCGTAGGATTCGGCGAGCGCCTTGGTGGCGAAGGCATGGTTGTACATGCTGGAGCCGATGTAGCCGTTCTTGTCGTTTTGTTGCGATAGAATGTAGTCGATTCCGTTGCGAATGTTTTTGGCGTAAGGCCCGTTTACCGGGTCCTCGCCATGGGCGAGAAACGCGGCGATGCAGAGACCGACGACGCCGGGTTCGGATCCAGTGCCATCGTTCCAGTTGCCCTTTTCGTTTTGGGTTCGAGCTAGAAACTGCAAGCCTTTTTCATAGATCAGTTCGACTTGAGCGGGGATGGCATCGTCCTTACGGCCCGGCAGTTCCTGCGCGTGGGATGATCCGTGGTAGGATAGGAAAACCAGGGCCAGGCAAAGGGCGAGGAGGTAAGACCGACGGTGCTGGAGTTTTCTAGCAAAGAGTTGGGGATTTGTTCTCATCTGCGGGGCGATGCGGTCCGGGCGGTGGTGGGGTGAATGTTGATGTTTCATCGGACGACTTTCATTTCACCATTTTCTCCGCACCACGGTTGTAGGCATCAAATGCTTTTCTGAATTCTTCGGGGAGTGCAAGAGTGGCGGCGCCGGCAGCTTTGGGGACGCGGCGGATCTCGCTATTACCGCCGCCTTGGCCGCCAGTGGCTTCGTTGGCTGTATCGGACAATCCGGTTTGGCCCTTGCCGCCCTTATCGCCGCCTTTGCCTTTACTCTCTTTGCCTTCACCGGTTTTTTTGCCCATCATGCGCTCCATCATATCCATCATTGCGCTGCCGGATTTTCCGCCGCCTTTGCATTGGCTTTGTTTTTCTTTGGCGGCGGCGTGGATTTTCTCGATAATTTCAGTTTGTGCGGCAATCGTATCTCCTCCGGTATTCGATTCAGAGAGCATATCGGTGGCTTCGTCCATGATGTTTTCTACCTCGCCTAACAACTCGATGACTTTTGGTGCGGTTTGCTCGATGACGAGTTGTTGGACATCGGCGGAGAGTTCATCCTGTTCATCGGCGACTTTGGCGGAGCCTTCGCGGTGGGTCACTAACTGTTCTTCAGGTGTGGGGTTTTCCGCCGCGCCTACGACCGGGATGATGGCCCACAGGGTTGCGATGAGAAATGAGGGTTTCATGGCTTAGCCGGATTGATTTTTGGGGATGAGGCGTCCCGACGGAGTTGTTCGAGGACGCGGGTGCGGCCGCGCAGGTCTTGTTCCTGTTGGATCATTTTCATGACGCGCAACATGAATTCGAAATCCTCGTCTTCTGGATTGGGGCTGCTGCCATCGCCTTTGCTGTTGCCTGCGCCATCTTCTTCTTTTTCACCTTCCAGTTTCTTGGCCCATTCGTTGAGTTTGGCGGCCCATTTGGTGGATTGCTTGGCGGCTCCGTATGAATAATTGGTGGCGAGCGCGGTGCGGATGTCTTCCAAGCCGATGTCGATCTGCGATTCCCGCATTTCGTCGAGGATGAGCTTGAAGGTGTCCGTCTTGGTGCGAGTGTAATAATGAGCGAGATCTTCTTGGATCCAACGCACGTCGGATGCTGTGTCCGATTGTTGTCGGGAATTGTCATTCAGGCGCCTGACATCCGAGGGCGTGAGTTTGGTTTTTTTCTCTCCAAGCATCCGCTCAAAGGCTTCCTTCAATGAACCGACGATTGCAGATTGTTCGCTGGCGGCTTTTTTCAAGCGGTTGACGAAAGTGCCGGCCTCGAAGCGGCGGTTGGCCTCGTTTGCCTTGGCGATGGCTTCCTGCATTTTTTCGACGGCCTTTTTCTGTTGTTCGACGGCTTCATACACATCCTTTTCGGATTTTTCCGGGGTGTTTGATGCTTCTTGGGCGTCATCGAGTTTTTGCTGCACTTTGGGAACATCCTGCTCGGAGAGTTCCTGCATCGATTTGAGCGACTCCGCGATTTTTTGAAGCGTTTTTTTATCGATGTCGCCGTTGCGGGTGGCGTCCTTCATCAATTGCTCCATGCGTTCGGTGAGGTCGTCCATGCGGCGTTGGGTCTCCGCTTCTTCCTGTGCTTGGGCTTCGAGGTTTTTGGCAGCCTCTTCTTTTTGGAGGTTCTCTCCATCGAGTTTTTCGAGTTTTTCGTTTTCCTCCAACAAGTTGAGTTCGCGACGGGCCAGGTCTTCGAGTTCGGTGATTTGTCGGTCGAAGCGGCTTTTGAGCATCTGCGCGTGCTCGTCGCGGGTGAGCACGTAGAGGATAACGGGTTCAGAGTAGATGCGGCCGCGTTCTGGGAAATGGTCTTCGGTCCAGGCGCGCAGGGTGAGTTTCTGCGGGGTGATGCCAAAGGCTGCCGGGGAGAATGCGGCGGGCTTGAGCATCCGGCGTTCTTCCGAGGCACCTTCGCCGAGGACGAGTTCGCCATTTGCGGGGGCTTCATCGGTGGGCCGGGTGAACTGGCCAACCCATTCGATGCCGCTGGCTTTCACGCCGAAATCATCTTCGGCGAGCACTTCGAAATCGACGGTTTCTTCCGGGAGCAAGACTTTTTGGCGGTCGATGCCTTGTAGATAGGACGACGGGGCCGCGTCCTTCATGGCATCCACCCGGATGCGGAAGCCGGGTTCTCCGGCGAGGCCTAGCTTGTCCTTCCAGGAAAACGGGACTTCGAAGGAGGAATCACTGATGTCGAGCGAGGGGGTTTTCGCGAAGTTTCCGGAAAGTTCCAGTGTGCCATCAAAGGATTTTTGGTTAGGCACTTCGGTGTCTTCCTCGGTGGTGATTTGGCGGGTCGGTCCGAAAGTACCGATGCTGAGAGTTCGGGACATGGCGAGCTCGATGCGGACCTTGCTGCCTTCCACTGCGGTGAGCACGCCAGTGTTGAGATCGATCGTTCGTTCGGGGATTTTCAGATAGGCTGGCGGGGTGATGGTCGCGTTGACGTTCTCAGTGGTGGGGCGCTGAACGGGCTCCACTCGCATCTCATGACGCAAATCGCCGATGCGGAAAACGACGGTGCCGGGTTCTTGTTGGCCGGGGAAGGTGAACTGATAGAGTTTTTTTTGCAATGCGGCGGCCATTGCGGGTTGGGTTCCGTAGCGACCGCTGGCAGAATCCGGGCGTTGCTCGGATTCCGGTGAGAGGCGGAGTTCGACATCGAAGGCTTCACCGAAAGCGACGGCTTGGTAGGTGGGTGGATTTTCGAGTTTGGTGAAGGTGTAGCGCTCGGTTTTTGAAAGTGGCATCAGCCAGCGTTCGAGTGCGTTGAGACCGGCGCGGGGTGTGAGGGTGAAGGCGATGGCGGAAATGGTGGCCAAAAGCAATACGGCGAGCGCCCAGCGACGGTGGCGTTGGACGGGCAGTGCCTGGTCGAGCTTGCGGTATCCGGTTTCCACGGCCACCGCTTGCATGGCCGCCTCGCGCAAGCGTGGAGAAAGGGTGTCGGCATTTCCCTCCTGATCTTGAAGTTCGATGACGCCAAGCAAGCGGTCACCGAGACCGGGGTAACGCATTGCGATCAGGCGGGCGAGTTGGTTTTCCCGCCGTTGGCCCCAGACCCAGCGGTGGAGCCAGTAGGGGGCGAACACACCGAAAAGGGAAACGCCGGCGATGAGAATCAGCAGGCGCGCCCAGCTAGGGGTCGGCAAAATGCGGTCCAAGCCATAGACCAAAAGGAAGGAAACCAGCAAGCCGATCATGCCTGCCTCCAGGGCTTCCATGATTTTTACGCGCCACAAATGACGACGGAAATCAGCCAATTGAAGCCGTAGAGACTCTGGAATGGCGATTTTAGGTGGCAGAAGAGGGGTGGACATGGTGCAAAAACGCCGAAATTCCGAGCACTCAGGAACGGGAGAAACTCCCAGAAGAGCGCACGGCACTCCAGCGGAATTTCGTTTATTCAGCGTTTCGCGCAAGTGTCTTTGTCTGGCTCTTATGGGCAAGCCTCGAAGAACGCAGGCGATGGCGAGCCGGATGCCCGTGTCGGCATGCGATTGTTTCCCCTTGTCCGGGTGGAATTCCGGAGTTTTGGCTTAGGCGGAAGGCATCACAAATGGCGATTCACGATTTCCTCCATCGCATTCATATTGGCCTCGATGACCCGAACGAAGGAGAACTGGCTGCGGCAGCGGTCGAGGTTGTGGTTCGGGCGGCTGGTTTTGAAATAGACGTCGCCTTGCAGGTAGTCGGTTAAGAAACGAATGCCGCATTCAAGCGTGAGCAATTGGCCGGAGAAGGCGAGGTTTTCGCGCTCGGCGTCGTTGAGGAAGGTGGCGGCGGAGAGGTAGCCTTCGACGAGTGACTCGAAGCGGTCGAGGTGGATGCCGGCATCGTTTGAGTTGGCATCGTCCTCGCGCAGGGTGGGGGTGACGGAGCGGACCATGTCGCCAAAGTCATAGAGCGCGCAGCCGGGCATGGCGGTGTCCAGATCGATGACGCAGATGCCCACGGCGGTGGCGTCATCGAGCAGGACGTTGTTGAGTTTGGTGTCGTTGTGGGTGATGCGTTCCGGGATTTTTCCAGCGGCGATGAGATCGGTGATTCGCGGGCAATCCGAAGCGTGTGAGCGGGCGAATGCGATTTCGGCGGCGACTTCCGAGGCCCGGCCGGCGGTGTCCGCGGCGATGGCGATTTCCAGTGCTTCCAGGCGACGCGGGGTGTGGTGGAAATCCGGAATCGTTTCATGCAAGCGTGTGCCGCCGAGGGTGGCCGCGAGATTTTGGAATTCTCCGAAGGCTCGGGCTACCTGATAGGCTTGCTCGGTCGTTTCAAGTTCGTCATGTCCGTAGGCGCGTTCGATAAACGGATAGACGCGCCAAAAATTACCGTCCGCATCATTAGCGAAGGGTTTGCCATTGAGGGCGGGGATGCAGCTAAGCGTGCGGCGGTGGGCTTCCGGTTGGTTTTGTTCAAGGAGGGTCTGCAGCGCATGGCGGGTGATGCGGTGCACGTTTTCCATCAACTCGACGGGATGCTTGAAAACGTGGTGGTTAATGCGCTGTATGATGAAGCTGACCGGTTGGCCTGCTTGATCGAATAAGGCGCGGTAGGTGTCGTTGATGTGCCCCGATCCGTAAGGTTTCGCACGCACAAAATCGGCGCGCATATCGAAGTGTTCCGCGATCGCACGGATGTTATGGGTTTGATTGGAAGAAGGCACTTCGAAATGTTGTGGATGGGTTGGTGAAGCGGTTTATCAAGCGAGTTTTTCCGGGTATTCGCTATCTGCAATCAACTTGTGGATGGATTCTACGACGAAGGGTTTATCGTTCGGATAGGTAACACCGAACCATGAACTGGTTGTCTCCAATACCGGGCACTGGGCCTCGTTTTCACGGATGAGTTGGTCCACCACGGTCGGAATGTAGCATTCGGATTTCAAAGGATCTCCGAGGGTTTGGAGAAATTGGGTGAAAGCTTCTTCCAGCCGTGTTAGAAACGCCGGACCGAAGGCCCAAAAATTCATCGATACCAAGGATCCGGCGGGCACCATGTGGCGAGTGCCGTCGATGCTGCTGCCGCGGACAAGTCCGTCGGATTCGCGTTCGATGTTGAGGATTTCCTCGACGTTGGTGAGGAGTCCATTCGCGTCGATTTTGCAAATGCCGCGGTTGACGTGGCCGTGATCCGAGAGGGTGTTTTCGAGCGGGTAGCCGACCATGGCCATCGCGTCTGCGGCATCCGCCGGGAGTTGGTTGAAAAATCGGGCGGCGCGGGCGTAGGCGTCTTGGCCATAGAAATCATCGGCATTGATCACGGCGAAATTTTCCTTCACCGCATGGCGGGCGGCCAGAATCGCATGAGCGGTGCCCCAGGGCTTGGTGCGGCCTTCGGGAACGACGAACCCTTCCGGTAAGTCGTCGAGTTTTTGGAACACGTAGTCCACTTGGATGCGGTCTGCGAAGCGGGAACCGACGCCTTGTTTGAAAGCCTCTGCGAAATCCTCGCGAATGATGAAAACCACGCGTCCGAAGCCGGCACGGATGGCGTCATAGACGGAATAATCCATGACCGTCTCGCCGTTCGGGCCCATGGGGTCCATTTGTTTGAGTCCGCCATAACGGCTGCCCATTCCGGCGGCGAGGACAAGAAGTGTGGGTTGCATGGAGTGAGTGGGTATTGGATAAAATGCTGCGCACGGGAATGGCAATTCCTCGGCGATATGGCAATCCCGGATATTGACCGTAGATGAGTCCGATTTTATACAGATGGTCGCTTGACCACGCCGATTCGCGATCCAAATTCCCACCATGTCTCGCACCATTCTTCTAATTGGCGGAAACTCCGGCATCGGAGCTGCCACCGCACGCCTTCTGATCTCGCAGGGAGACTCCTTGATCGCGGCCGCCCGGACGCCCGGTCCGCTCGCGGAGACGGGTTTACCGGTCCAGTCATTCGATGCCACTCAGCCTGGCCCGCTCGACCTGCCGCCCGCGCTCGATGGCTTGGTTTATTTTCCCGGAACCATTACGCTCAAACCCTTCCATCGGCTGACATCAGAGGATTTTCTGCGGGATTTTCAAATCAACTGCCTTGGCGCGGTGGCAGCAATTCAAGCAGCTCTGCCTGCACTCAAAGCCGCACCCGCCGCTTCCATCATCCTGTTTTCGACGGTCGCGGTCGCGCAGGGCATGCCGTTTCACGCATCGGTCTCTGCGGCCAAAGGTGCCGTCGAAGGCATGGCTCGCGCGTTGGCCGCGGAACTCGCCCCGAAAATCCGCGTTAATGTGATCGCTCCGTCCCTGACCGACACCCCGCTCGCCGGAACCTTGCTCGGCTCCGAAGCGAAGCGTGAGGCTTCATCGAAACGCCACCCGCTCCAACAGGTCGGTGATCCTGAGGATGTTGCGAAACTCGTGGCCTTCCTGCTATCGGATGCCGCGAAGTTCATGACCGGCCAGATCCTTCGCCCGGACGGCGGTTTGTCCTCTATTCGCACTTTTTAACATGAGCGGGCATATCACACTGGTTTTCCCTCATCAATTGTTCGTGCGGAATCCGGCCATCGTGGTCGGACGTCCTATATATCTAATCGAAGATCCGTTATTCTTCGGCAACGATCCACATTGGCCTGCGACGATGCATCGCCAGAAACTCGTGCTTCATCGTGCATCGATGATGGCATATCGTTCCGAGCTTGAGGCCGTGGGACAGCGTGTGATTTACATCGAGGCCCCGGCTGGATCCTCATTTGATAGCGCCAACCTGCTGGAACGCGCACTGCCCGAAGGCATCGTGGAAATCCACCTCGCCGATCCCGCGGATGAAATCTTGTTCAAGCGGGTGCATCACTTCGCGGCGAAGTGCGGCGCGCGCGTTGTAGTGCATGACTCACCGAATTTCCTCAGTCCTTCCGAGTTTCTCGAAACCCAACTGGCGGGAAGGAAAAAACCATTCATGGCGCGGTTTTACGAAGCCCAACGC
Organism: Akkermansiaceae bacterium; assembly: GCA_903919975.1. Taxonomy (GTDB): domain Bacteria; phylum Verrucomicrobiota; class Verrucomicrobiia; order Verrucomicrobiales; family Akkermansiaceae; genus Luteolibacter. Next base: position 79,191 of record CAIXKE010000003.1, read on the forward strand.
AAACGCATGAATCTTTTGCTGGAAGCCGATGGCTCCCCGGTTGGCGGCAAATGGTCGTTCGATACGGAAAACCGCGCGAAACTGCCGAAATCCCACGTGCCACCCCGTGAGCCACGCACTCCGCCGGATTCCCATACCCGCGATGCCATCGAATACGTTAACCGGCGGTTTCCCAATAACCCGGGATCGATCAAGCATTTCCGCTGGCCAATCACGCGCCATGCGGCGGAGGCATGGCTCGATCAATTCATCGACGAGCGTCTCGAAAATTTTGGTCTCTACGAGGACGCCATCTCCACCGGAAACGCCTATATTTATCACTCCGTGATCACCCCGATGCTCAATATCGGTTTGCTCGATCCTCGCGATGTGATCGACCGCGTAATGGCTAAAGCCTCCGGATCCGGAAATATTCCGATGAACTCGCTGGAAGGCTTTATCCGTCAAATCATCGGCTGGCGTGAGTTTCTGCATGCTATCTATCAGTATCGGGGAGTTGAGATCCGCAATGGCAACTTCTGGAATTTCGATCGACCACTGCCCGCCTCGTTTTATGATGCCACCACCGGGATTCCTCCGGTGGACCGGGTGATCCGGCAGTTGTTGCAAGACGGCTACTGCCATCACATCGAGCGCTTGATGGTTCTCGGAAACTTCATGTTGCTCTGCCGGATTCGACCGGATGACGTTTATCGCTGGTTCATGGAAATGTTCGTGGATTCCTATGACTGGGTGATGGTGCCCAATGTTTATGGCATGTCCCAATTCGCCGATGGCGGGACCTTCACCACGAAACCTTATATCTCGGGATCCAATTATCTCCTGAAAATGTCAGACGAGCCGAAGGGGCCATGGTGCGAAATATGGGATGGACTTTTCTGGTGTTTCATCGGGGATCACACACCGTTTTTTCTCAAGAACCCGAGGCTCTCCATGATGGCGAGAAATTGGGAAAAACAATCACCTGAAAAACAATCCGCGCACCGCAAGGCCGCCGACGATTTCCTCGCATCGCTGCGCTGACCCCCAAACACCATGGAACTCAACCGCAAACTGGAAATCCTCGCCGACGCCGCGAAATATGACGCCTCATGCGCCAGCAGCGCTGCCGCCAAAAAAGATTCCCGCGGCAGCACCGGCGTGGGATCCACCGGCGGGGCGGGCATCTGCCATTCCTATACTCCGGACGGTCGCTGCGTGTCCTTGCTCAAGGTGCTTCTAACCAACACCTGCATCTACGATTGTCATTATTGCATCAATCGCCGATCCAGCAATGTCCAGCGCGCGCGTTTTACGCCGGAGGAAGTGGTTCAACTCACCCTCGATTTCTACAAACGAAATTACATCGAAGGGCTTTTTCTCAGCAGCGGAATTATTCGCAGTGCGGACCATACGATGGAGCTCGTCATCGAGGTCGCACGCAAGCTGCGCGTGGAGCATCGCTTCCGAGGTTATATTCATCTCAAGACGATTCCCGAGGCATCTCCCGCATTGATTGAATTAGCCGGGAGGTATGCCGACCGCATCAGCATCAACATCGAACTCCCCAGTGAGAAAAGTTTGCTCACCTTGGCCCCTGAGAAGAACCTCGCACGCACCCAGGAGGCGATGGGGCACATCCGCAATAAGATCGACGAGCGCTACGCCGAGAAAACCAAATCCGGAGCGCCAAAACCCCCGCCCTTCGCCACCGGTCAGAGCACCCAGATGATCGTTGGCGCGGACGACTCCACAGACTCGGTGATACTTCGTCGGGCGGACACTCTTTACACGGGTTACAAACTTCGGCGCGTCTATTACTCGGGTTTCAGTCCGATCCCCGAGCCATCATCGCTGCTGCCCATTCAGGCGCCGCCGCTGGTCCGCGAACACCGGCTTTATCAGGCGGACTGGTTGTTGCGCTTTTATGGTTTCCAGGTCGATGAAATCACCACGGATTCCGCGCCCAATCTCGACTTGGCACTGGACCCGAAACTTTCATGGGCGCTGCGCAACCGCGACCTGTTTCCAGTGGATGTCAACAAGGCTCCTCGCGAGTCGCTGCTGCGTATTCCCGGACTTGGTGTTAGAAATACGGACCGCATCATTCAAGCGCGCCGTTTCACCCGTCTCCGCCTTGCGGATCTCATTCTCCTGCGGCTATCCATGAAAAAACTGCTGCCATTTATCATTGCCGCCGACCACACGCCGACGCTGCTCGGGCTTGATGGAGATGCTCTGCGTTCGCGTTTCCTCCCACCGCCGAAGCAAATGGAGCTCGATTTCGACACGCCAAAGCCCGCGCCTGAAGATTTTAAGTCCGTGCTTTCCGGCGAGATCTGACCATGACAACCATCATCATCCAGCCCATCTTCGAATCATGGCGGGATGCCGCGCGCGATCTGCTTCGTCACCGCGTGCCGCCGGAGGAGGTGCTTTGGTCGGATGGCACGCAGGGGAAACCACTTTTCGGCTCGGATAGGCCCGAAGAATCCGCGACTCCCGGCCCCGCGCCACGGGTGCCACCCGCATTTCTCGATATGGCCCGAACCGCCGCCGCCCACCAGGATCCGCGCCGTTGGGCATTTCTATACCGGGTGTTGTGGCGGCTTACTCATGGCGGCGAAAAACACCTGCTTCTTCTGGCGACAGATCCTGACCTGCGCCAAGTCCGCCAATGGTGCAAAACCATCGGCCGCGATATCCATAAAATGCATGCGTTTGTTAGGTTTCGCCTGGTCGGGACCGACGAAGCGACCGGTCGTGAGCAATTCGTCGCATGGTTCGAGCCGGAGCATCGGATCGTGCGGTTGGCGTCGTCGTTTTTCGAGAAGCGTTTTGTAGGCATGGACTGGTCGATCCTGACACCTTACGAATGTGTCCACTGGGACGGTGCGTCTTTGTTTTTCACGCCAGGTGTGTCTCGCGAATCGGCCCCGGACTCTGATGCGCTCGATGATCTCTGGCGCACCTATTATGCCAACATCTTCAACCCTGCACGGCTCAAGATTCAAGCCATGCAATCGGAGATGCCGAAGAAGTATTGGAAAAACCTGCCCGAAGCGTCGCTCATCGCCGGGCTGATTTCGGACAGCCGCAAGCGCGTGCAAGCGATGTTGGAGACTGCGGCGCGTCCGGTGAAACCTGTGCCGAAGAATGCCTACCTCGAATCTCTGCATAAGATGAACGAAGAAGCGGCGGATTCTTCGGACTGACATGCAAGACGCAGGATTTCTCCGCGTTTGCTGCTAATTTATTGACCTCTCCGTTGAAACTCGGCATCCCGCGTTTGTGTCTGATTGGTTGCTGCGAGCGAGCCGATATTTCCTGATAGGGACGCTATTCGTTTCCCTAGGCGGACACTTGGTCGTGCTGCAGACGATTGCATGGGGAACCATGCTGAGTGATTTCTCGCGCACATCATCACTCGAAGAAGCTGCGAAAAAGACTTTTGACGGGGAGCATCCCTGTGCTCTTTGCAAGGTTGTGGAGCAAAGCAAACAGCAGGAGGAGAAGAAGCCTTTGCTGAAGGCGGTGGCCAAAATGGATGTTACCCTTCCCGCACCAATTTTCCTGAAATCACCATCTGGATCGCCTGTGGTGATCTTAGTTCCCGGCTACTTCGGAATAGATGCCGAAGTCTGCCTCGGAGTGCTCCGGCAGCCGCCTCGCGGCGTTTGAGCGGGACTCCGTGAAGTTAAAACAGGCTTGCGGGCAAGATGCTCGCGCCACATGGCCCGGACATCATGCCCGGAGCCATCTCAAACGCGCACCGTGCGCACAATTCATTCAACTAACATTTTTTTATGATCAATCATCGTTTCATTTCTGTATCTATTTCAATTTCCATCAGCATCGCCGGGCTCGCCGGTGCCCAATCCACATCGCTAAAACCACTCGTGGTGGTGGGCGTGCTCGACCGCGTTTCCAAAACCGTGCCGACTGCTGCCGAGAGCCGCGAGCAGCTGGCGAAGGTTCCCGGCGGTGTGGAAGTCGTGGAGGCTGACCGCTATCTGCGCGGGCGTTCCAGCACCATGGCGGATACCTTCGCTCTCTCGCCCGGTGTGGTCGCCCAACCGCGCTTCGGCTCGGACGAGGCACGCATATCCATTCGTGGCTCGGGCATGCAGCGCACGTTTCACGGTCGAGGCATCCGCTTGCTTCAGGATGGCGTGCCGCTGAATCTCGCCGATGGTGGATTCGACATGCAGGCGGTCGATCCGCTCGCAGTGGATCACATCAACATCTTGCGCGGTGGAAACGCGCTGACCCTCGGTGCGTCCACGCTCGGCGGGGCCATCGACTACATATCCGCCACGGGACTCACGGCACCCGGAGGTTCGTTGCGACTTGAAGGAGGCTCGTTCGATTATTTGCGCGCCCGCGTTTCACAAGGCATCACAGAAGGAAAAACCGATGCGTATTTCAGTCTTTCAGAGCAATACCAAGAGGGCTTTCGCGATCATGCGGAGCAAAACAACCAGCGGTTCTTTAGCAACTTCGGCTGGCAGATCTCGGACCATGTGGAAACACGGCTTTTCGTCACTGCCGTGCGTTCGCGCTCCGAGTTGCCCGGCAGTCTTACAAAGACCGAAATGGAGAATGATCCTTCACAGTCGGATGACTCGATGTTTGGTGCGGCCGCTTATGACAACCGTCGGGACTTTGAGCTCTACCGCATTGCCAATAAAACGACTTTTCGAAATGGAAATGACACCATCGAGTTTATTGCCTCCTACTCCTACAAGGATCTGGATCATCCAATTACACCCTTTGTCGGAGTGATAGACCAGTTGTCCAATGATTTGTTGTTAGGTTCTGTGTTCACTCGCGACGGACAGGCTTTCGGGCGAGTCAACCGCCTGCGTGCTGGTGCGTTTTATTCACGTGGGACTATCGATGCCGCCACGTTCCAAAATATCAAAGGCGAGCGTGGAAATCTCGCCTCCGACGCCGATCAGATTGCAACGAACATCGAAGGTTTCGTAGAAGATCAACTTGCGCTGGGTCATGGATTCACCGGTATTCTCGGGGCCACTGCTGCGAAGAATTGGCGGGAGAATGAGCAGAATACTGGTGCGGCGGAGAGTTACGACCGCTCGTATGATCATATTTCGCCCAAGATTGGGTTGCGTTGGGATGCGGCGAACTTTCAGGTGTTCGGAAACGTCAGCGGCAGCTACGAGCCGCCGTCTTTTTCGGAAACCAATGGCTCGCTCACGCCCAATGAAGCGCAGACAGCTACTACCTTCGAGATTGGAACACGCGGTCTTTATCATCACTTCCGTTGGGACGCCACTCTCTACCATTCAGAGGTGGAGAACGAATTCCTTGCTCTCAATGATCCGTCTGGAACGCCACTCGGCACCACCAATGCGGACCGCACGATCCATCAGGGCGTGGAAATCTTCGGCGAGGTCGATCTCTTGGGCGCATCTCTCGTGGATGAACCGGAAAATCGCCTGTTTCTCCGCGCTGCATGGACGTCTGGCCGATTCGAATTCGATGATGACACCACCTATGGTGACAATACCATTGCCGGTCTCCCTCCACATTTGATCCGTGGCGAGTTGTTATGGGAAAACAAGGCGGGTTACTACGCAGGTCCCACCGTTGAGTGGGCTCCATCAAAGGCCTATGTCGATCACGCTAACACACTCAGTGCCGATCCCTATGCGCTGCTCGGTTTCAAACTCGGCCGCAGCGTTGGAACCGGAATTTCCTGGTTCATTGAAGCCCGGAATCTAACCGACGAGCGCTATGCGGCAACCACCGGAGTCGTGGCCAACGCTGGAGTGGATCCCGAGAACCGATCCCGCAACTTCCTTCCTGGCGACGGTCGCGGAGTTTTCGCGGGTATCGAGTGGAATTGGTAAGTGGTGTTTTGGTATCCCCGGCGCGTTCCGTGCCGGGGCTTACGCCAGTTACTCATTTGTCCATGACATTGGGTAGCCAGGGCGGATCTTTCCGAGCATATAAGAAATGACTCACATTTCGAGTGGGAACGGCCCGTCTTCACTGTCGTGCCATTAGTCGTTTTTCCGGTCGGTCCAACTGCTACAAGCGATGTAGGTGTTCCAAATGTTTCAAGAACGCATTCCGCGAAGCGCGGATCCTGCACCTCGCCTTCGTCCAGACGCTGGATTTTCCAATCAATGTGCATTTCCGCCATGCGGTGAACTTGCCGAAGAGCCACCTAACGACTCGCTACATACAGGAGTGGAGGGGGATCAGGGTCCTTACATTAATCCCCCGGACGAAGAGGGGGTAAAAAGTCTCCACTTTTTTGCAACAATTTCACCTGTTGCCTTTCGACTGGGACCCAGCCCTGAAAACCATGGAAATCCGTTTCCAACTTGAGCAAGTCGGCAATAAAATCGGGCCATACGATCTGCAACTCAGCGGCCAAGCCCTTGCCCTCGACTTGACTCTCGTCACCCACAACACCCGGGAATTTCAGCGAGTGAATGGCTTGCGACTTGAAGACTGGGAGCTCAACGCATGATGATGGTGATGATATCGCCGGACTGACATAAGGAGGGTGGACACTCCTGTCCACCTGCCAATGAAAAGCGAAAGCTTGGCGGTTTCCCTCTCCTCTTTCTCACCTCATTGGCCTCGTGGACATGAGTGACCGCGCGTCTTATGCGGTTTTCGGATTGCCTCTTGGGCGATCTTGGAGACGATGAGTTCGCATGGCGTATACGGCAGACCGGGCATTTGAGTTGATTTCCTCCGCACACGAGCGTGGTCGGTTGGCGCACGCATTTTTGATCAGTGGGGCGCATGGATCCGGGAAGGAGCATTTGGCGGCACGGGTGATCCAGCTGGTGAGTGGGGCGTCCAAAGCGGCGGGTTTTGATTTATTTGGCGAGCCGGTGGCGGTGGAAACTCCGCCTTTGGACGACTTGGAAAGTGGATGGATTCGGATCGTCCGTCCGCGGATGAAATCCCGGCGGGTCGGGGTGGAGGAAATCCGCAATCTGGAGCAAACTTTGCATCTCGCGGCACCCGGTGGTGCTTGCAAGGTGGGTGTGATCACGGAGGCGGACCGCATGAATGACCAGGCGTCCAACGCGTTTCTCAAGACACTTGAGGAGCCGCCGAAGAATACTTTGTTGTTGTTGCTGACCGCGAATCCGCAGCGTTTGCTTCCGACGATTCTTTCGCGTTGCGTGCGCTTGCCGTTGTTAGGTGGGATGCCGTTATTGGCGGAGGGCGGAGGGGAACTGGTGGCGGCGCTCAACCGTGCGGCGGTGCGGGGATTCGGCACGCCGATCGCGGCGATGCACTTGAAGGCGACTTTCAGCGGATTCTTGGCGCGATCCCGCGAGGAGGCGGAGTCGGCCGCCAAGGCGGCGGCGAAGGAGGAAACTTCGGCTTATAAAGATGCTACGGACGGCACTTGGCTGAAAGGACGAGAGGATTTTCACAAGGCTGCGGCGGAGGCGGAGTATCTCGATTCGCGCAGTCGATTGTTCGATGTCTTGCTTGCTTGGATGGCGGATTTATTGCGGATGAAGGTGCAATCCGGCGGTCTGGATTTTCCGGATTCCGCGCCGGCATTGCGGGCGGTGGCTGAGGCTGAATCTGAAACCCGCTTGCTGCAGCGCATGCAGGCGCTCGATTCGTTGCGCAGGACGCTTGAGACGAATGCCTTCGAGCCTCTGGCGATTGAGGTCGGATTCCTCAAAGCATTCGGCTGAACGTAGCGCAGTCGGTTATCTTTCCCGTACTGGGAGGGCTCGCGGTGGTTTTTCCATGAATCCGCCGTTGGCGGTCAGGTTGTTTTTAATGAGAAACCAGATCGCGATCGCTAGCAGGAGTGAGAGGATCTTTGCGATCCAATTGTGCGTTAGATTCAGTTTCATGGGATGGTTTGCCGGAGATAAAGATGTCGGAGATTTTTTCTCGGAATTGTTTTTCGGTGAGGTTGCGGTGGAGGTTGCCATTTTCGCAGATTGAGATGCCGCCGGTTTCCTCGCTGACCACCACTGCGATGGCGTCGGAGCGCTCGGTTAGGCCGATAGCGGCGCGGTGACGCAGGCCGGTCGAGCGGTCTTTCATTTCACGTTCCGTGACGGGAAACACGCAAGCCGCGCCGGCGACGCGTTCGTCGGCGATGATCATGCCGCCATCGTGGAGTGGTGATTTCGGATAGAAAACCGACATCGCGAGTTCGGGCGAGAAGCGGGCGTCGAGCACGACGCCGGTTTCGAGTTGCTCCTTGAGGCTGATGTCACGTTGGATGGCGAAAAGTGCGCCCACGCGTTTTTTGGAGAGGTTCATGACGGCATCCGCGAAGCGTTCGAGGAAGTCCATCCTGCGCCTGCCGTAGAATGAGAGCAGGCGGTGGCTACCGAGGCGTGCCAAGCCGTTGCGGAGTTCGGGTTGGAAGATGACGATCAGGGCGAAGGCGAGGACGGTGGCGGCGCGGGTGAGGATCCATTGAATTACCTCGAACTTGAAGATGGCGGAGGCGAGGGTGAGGGCGATGAAAATAGTGCCCAGCCCGACGAGGATTTGCGCCCCCCGAGTGGCCCGGAAGGAGCGGTAAACTTGATAGATGCAGACGGCGAGGAGGAGAATCTCGAAGCCATCCCGCCAGTGATCTTTGATGAATGTCCACATGGAATTGGAATGTAAAAGAGCATAGGTGTTTGGATATGCCCATGACAATCCTGTAAATTCGCGCCCTGCGCAGGTTCCCTCCCCAGGGGATGGTCAAATTGGAAAATCGGCACAGATCGGAAGAATTTGAACCGCCAAGACGCCAAGAATGCCAAGGAAACTCCGCATGGGTGGCTCTGAATCCGTTTCGATTCTTCACAGCACGATCTGCCTAATGTTTGACTTGGCGCACTTGGCGTCTTGGCGGTGAAAAATCTCTTCACTCTCCCGAGTCACCCTGCGCCCGACGATCTGTCGTTTCGTGGGCCTGCTTTAGGCGAGTTCGCAGGCGAGGCGGATGGCGGCGATCATGGAGGAGGGATCGGCGAGGTTTTTTCCGGCGATGGAAAAGGCGGTGCCATGGTCCGGGCTGGTGCGGGGTTTTGGCAGGCCGAGGGTGACGTTCACGGCGTTGTCGAAATCGAGCAGTTTGAGCGGGATGAGTCCTTGATCGTGGTACATGGCGACCACGGCGTCGAATTGGCCGCGTGCGGCATCGCGGAATATGGCATCGGGCACGCCGGGGCCGCTGAAGATGGCGACTCCGGATTCATTGAGGCGCTGGATGGCGGGGGAGATGATGCGGATTTCCTCGTCGCCAAAGGCACCGTTTTCCCCGGCGTGGGGGTTGAGTCCGGCGACGGCGATGCGCGGGCGGACGATGCCACGGCGTTTCAGAAAATCGGCGGTGAGCAGGCCGGTGCGCACGATTCCATCGATGTTGAGCAGCGAGGGGACGGTGGCGAGGGCTTCATGGATCGTGGCCAAGCCGACGGTGAGGGTGGAACCGGTGAGCAACATGCCGAAGTCGGTGATGCCGAAGGCGTGGGCGAAATATTCGGTTTGGCCGGGGAAGGGGAATCCGAGGGTTTGGAGGGCTTGCTTGGAGACGGGTCCGGTGACGACGGCGTCGGCAGCGTTGTTTTTGAGCATGGCGACCGCCTGATCCAAGGCGTTCATGGCAGCCGCAGCCGACTGGGAGTCGGGTTTTCCGGGGGTTCCCGCGCGGCGATCTCCGAGCACGGTGAATTCGAAACCGAGTGGCAAGGATCCGCAGGTGAGGGCTTGTTCGATCACCTCCGGACCGATTCCGGCGGGGTCTCCAAGGGTGATGGCGATGCGTCGCATGACCGGAGCATCGATTGGAGGGGGGATTCTGCCAAGTCGGGAACGCTGTTTTTTATTCGAGGGCATTGTTGCAGACCAAGCTGTAGGGGATTGCAGGTCTGAGTCTTGTAATCAACGGTGTTCAACTTTGGGGTCATGAGCGTGCGTAGATTTTAGCGAGACTGGCCAGGGCGTGCTGCCATGAGCGCTCGGAGTCCAGATGGTTTTTCAACCAGCGGATAAACTTCACAGTGCGTTGGGTGAGGCGTTGGA
>CAIXKE010000004.1 GCA_903919975.1 Akkermansiaceae bacterium
AGCCACGGATTGGTTGAAGGTCAGTGGCTACGCTGCTGTTTCCTATACCAACACGGAAGTGGATTCCGATTTGGGAGATTTTGACAACGACACCATGTTCGACGCAGGCACTCCATTCGATGCCGTGAAACTCGGACTCGAAGCCACTCAAGGACCGTTCACGGCCTATGCGAGTCTTTTCTTCTCACCGGTTGCTAACAATGATGCATTTGGATCCGGTAATGATGCAGGCATTCTGGACGCCTATGTCACATACAAGACCGGTGATTTTTCCATCACGGGAGGTAAGTATCTAAGTTGGCTTGGATACGAAGCGTTTGATGCAGTGAACATGGCGCAGATGTCCTACGCGAACAGTTTCCTGGGAGCCATTCCAGCCTATCATACCGGTATCAAATTTGAATACACGACCGATGTGATTGGAGCAGGCGTCAATGTTTCCGACTCCATCCGCGGTGGTGATGGTTTCTGGAGCGGTGACGAAGATTATGGTAATGGACTGGGCTACGAGGCTTACGTCGTCTATAAGGGAATCGACAAACTCACGATCTGGGGCGGTGTTGCATTTGACACCTCTGATGACATCGAGGGTGTGCCGGTGGATGATTTCGTCACTTATGATCTCTGGGCGAGTTATGCGCTCTCGGACAAGATGACGGTAGCCGCCGAACTTGCCTACAGTGACAACGGAACCACTTATGGAACCCAGGGCCTCGCCTTCCTGCAATACGCTTTCACGGAGAAGTTTTCTACGGTGTTCCGTTTCGGCTACGATGATGTGGAAGTCGCCGATGTTACCGGCTACAAATACACGGTCGGACCGAGCTATGCCTTCAATGATCACTTCACACTGCGTGGTGAGGTCAGCTATACCGATGTGGAGGATGCGGATATTCTCTTCACCGGTGTCCAAGCCCTGGTCAAATTCTAATTCCAGTTTCAGTCATTCAACGTTTGCGGCGGGAGGGTCATATGGCTCATCCGGTATCCATGCTCTCCCGCCTGCTTTGAAAGAAGAATTATTCATTCACAATTCAACACACATATTTCAATCCCATGATATCTAAATACCTCTCCACCGCACTTACTGCGGTCACACTCACCGCCGCTTCTCTGCAAGCACAGGAAACCGTAAAGGTCGGCGTGCTCCACTCGCTCAGTGGAACCATGGCCATCAGTGAAACTTCCCTTCGCGACGTTTTGCTTTTCACCTTTGACGAAATCAACGCCGCAGGCGGCGTGATGGGCAAGAAGATCGAGCCTGTCGTTGTGGACGGCGCTTCAAACTGGCCGCTCTTCGCTGAAAAAGCCAAACAGTTGCTTGATCAGGATAAGGTCTCGGTGACATTCGGTTGCTGGACTTCGGTGAGCCGCAAGTCGGTGCTTCCGGTATTTGAGGAAAAGAAAGGCCTGCTCTTCTACCCGGTGCAATACGAAGGTGAGGAAATGTCACCTAACATTTTCTACACTGCCGAGGCCGTCAACCAGCAGGCTACCCCCGCGGTTGACTATTTGCTGGAAGAGGGCAAGAAGAAGTTCTACCTAATCGGCTCCGACTATGTCTATCCACAGACGACCAACCTGATCCTTCTTGAGTATCTCCTCAGCAAGGGAGTGTCTCTTGAAAATATCGGGGGTGGATTCACCAAGGATGCCAGCGGCAAGATCATCTCCGCCGGAAAATACACGCCATTCGGTCACACCGACTATCAGCAAATCGTCTCCGAGATCAAGCAATTCGCCGCCAGCGGTGATGCTTGCATTATCAGCACGCTCAATGGTGATACCAACGTGCCTTTCTTCAAGGAGTATGCTGCTGCCGGACTCGATGCCGAATCCTGCCCGGTGGTTAGCTTCTCGGTCTCCGAAGATGAGTTCCGCGGACTTCCTGCCAGCCAGCTTGTCGGCCAACTCGGATGCTGGACCTACTTCCAGTCCATCAAGAGCGCGCAGAACGCCAAGTTCATCAAGAACTTCCAAGCCTGGCTAGCCAAGTCGGATGTTCCCGGCATCGTCAAGGAAGGCCGCGTGACTTGTTCGCCGATGGTGCTTTCATACAACGGCGTCTATCTCTGGAAGGCTGCTGTTGAAAAAGCCGGGTCTTTCGAGGTCGAAAAAGTGATGGCGGCTCTCAAAGGCGGCATTTCATTCGACGGCCCCGGCGGTAAGGTGACTTCACAAAAGAATCACCACCTTACCAAAAATGTCTTCATCGGTGAGACTCGCGCAGACGGACAATTCAAGATTCTCAAGGAATTCAAGGATGTCGTCGGCGAGCCATTCCTGAAGGGTACCTACAAGTAAAGCTGATTTGGTTTTCGGTTGCTTATGGTTATCTGACCATGCCCTTTCCAGAGGGCATGGTTTTTTTCGATACCTGCTTGGCATATACGATGCTTTTGTATCATGTGATGAGCATGTTCAAACACACCCCGCTTTTTCATCACAGCAAATACCTTGCTGCCGCACTTTGCTTGTTTCCGGCCCTCGCGTTGGCCCATCCCGGTCACTTCCATCCCGGGGAAGAGGATGAGTTTGATGCCCTTCGCGCCAACTTTTTCCACCTGCACGGTTTCTTGGAAATCGGCCTTGCTGCCCTGGCCCTGGCCTCTGTCGGCCTGTTCATCATGAATCGGAATCGTCCAGTCCGTATTGCCGCCGCCATCACCTTCGGTGGATCATTAGCGGTTATTGCCGCGCTCTAAGTGACTTCCCATGCACCTTTCTCCCCGCGAACAGGAAAAGCTACTCATCGTCGTTGCCGGGGATCTGGCGCGACGTCGGCGTGACCGAGGCCTCAAGCTCAATTATCCGGAAACCATTGCCCTGATCACCGCCGAGTTGCTGGAAGCCGCCCGCGACGGCCGATCCGTCGCGGAATTGATGAGCCTTGGCACCACATTCGTCACTCGCAACGAAGTCATGGAAGGAGTCGCGGAGATGATTCACGATGTCCAAGTGGAAGCGACTTTCCCCGATGGCACCAAACTCGTCACCGTCCACCATCCTGTCCGATGATCCCCGGAGAAATTATCACCCCGCCGGATGCGCCGGACCTCGAACTCAATGTCGGGCTGCCAGTTTTGCAGATGATCGTTTCGAACACCGGTGATCGGCCGATCCAAGTCGGCAGTCACTTTCACTTCGCGGAAACCAATAGCTCGCTTGCCTTTGATCGGACGGCAGCCAGAGGTTTCCGTTTGGATATTCCAGCTGGCACCGCTGTGCGCTTCGAGCCCGGCGACACCCGTGAAGTTCCGTTAGTCGCCTTCGCCGGCTCCCGAGAAATCTACGGACTCAACAATTTGATCAACGGACCGCTCGATGCATGAAACAATCCCGCGCTAATTATGCCGCTACTTTCGGACCCACCACGGGTGATCGTGTGCGTCTCGCCGATACGGAGTTATTCATCGAAGTCGAGCGCGACATCATCGCAGAATCCGGTGGCTATGGCAACGAGGTGAAGTTTGGCGGTGGCAAAGTCATTCGCGATGGAATGGCTCAATCCCCGCTCGCCTGCGATGCGGATTGCCTCGATCTTGTCATCACCAATGCTCTCATTCTCGATTCCGCCCACGGGGTCATCAAAGCGGATATCGGCATTAAACACGGACGCATCGTCGGTATCGGGCACGCTGGAAACCCGTTGTTGCAAAACGGCATCACCATGACCATCGGCGCGGCCACTGAAGTCATCGCCGGAGAAGGCTGCATCGTCACCGCTGGCGGCATCGACTCTCATATCCACTTCATCTGCCCGCAGCAAATCGAACACGCCATCGCCAGCGGAGTTACCACGCTGATCGGCGGCGGCACCGGTCCCGCGCACGGGACCTATGCCACGACCTGCACGCCCGGGATCTGGAATATCCATCGGATGTTAGAAGCCGCCGAGGCATTTCCTGTAAATCTAGGTTTTCTCGGGAAAGGCAACTGCTCCTCGCCCGAGCCACTCCGCGAACAAGTCCGCGCCGGTGTGATTGGCCTCAAGCTCCACGAGGACTGGGGCACCACTCCTGCCACCATCGACACTTGTCTAACAGTCGCCGACGAATTCGACATCCAAGTGGCCATTCACACCGATACTCTCAACGAGGCAGGCTTCGTCGAAAGCACGCTTGCCGCCTTCAAAGGCCGGACGATTCACACCTATCACTCGGAAGGTGCCGGCGGCGGTCACGCACCTGACATCATCCGTGTCTGTGGCGAGGCGAACGTGTTGCCATCGTCCACCAATCCCACGCGCCCTTTCACCACCAACACCATCGATGAGCACCTCGATATGCTCATGGTTTGCCATCACCTCGATTCGCGTATCCCCGAGGATGTCGCCTTCGCGGAAAGCCGCATTCGCCCGGAAACCATTGCTGCCGAGGATCGCCTTCACGACCTCGGTGCGATCTCGATGATGTCGTCCGACAGCCAGGCCATGGGACGCATCGGTGAAACCATCACCCGCACCTGGCAGACCGCGCACAAGATGAAGGTGCAGTTTGGAAAACTCGATGGGCCGTCTCATCCGGCCGCCGATAACTTCCGTGCGCTGCGATATGTTTCCAAATACACCATTTGCCCAGCGATCACGCACGGCATCGCCCATGAAGTCGGCTCCATCGAAGTCGGCAAACTGGCGGACCTCGTGATCTGGAAACCCGCGTTTTTCGGTGTAAAACCTGAAACCATCCTCAAAGGCGGATTTATCGCATGGGCGAACATGGGCGATCCCAATGCTTCGATCCCTACTCCGCAGCCGACATTTTATCGTCCGCAATTCGCCGCGCATGGTCGGGCGCTTGCCTCCACCTCCGTCACCTTTGTCAGCGCCGCCTCGCTCGAATCAGGCGGCTTGGATCGGTTAAGTCTAACCAAGCGCTTGGTTGCCGTGAAAAACTGCCGCAACATCACCAAGAAGGACCTCCCCTTCAATGATGCCATGCCAAATATCACCGTCGACCCCGACACCTATACTGTCACCGCCGACGGTCAGGAACTGCGCTGCGAGCCACTTTCCATCCTGCCAATGGCGCAGCGCTATTTCCTTTTTTAAGCATCAGCATCCATGCACCTCATTCAGCGTATGCTCGCGGAAAAATCCGTGCTTTCTCCGGAACGCCAAATCGTTTTGGCGGTTGAGCGCCGCCTGTTTCTCAAACGCCGCTGGCGGTCCCACGCGGAAGATGGCACGGAGTTTGGCTTTGATCTCGAAACCCGTCTCATCGATGGCTGTGTGATTTGTCACAAGGATGGCTGCGATTACCTCGTGCGCCAACTCCCGGAAACCGTCTATCAAATTCCATTTGAATCCGCTACGCACGCCGCGCTTGTCGCATGGAAAACCGGCAACCTCCACTTGCCCGCCCAGCTCCTCGATGACGCGATTCTCGTGCTTCACGATGAGGCCATGACTCAACTCCTGGAACGTGAAAGCTGGCGGTTTTCCGAACCGGAAGTCGTCTTCACTCCGATGAAAACCATCGCACATAGCACATGAATGCGGACCCATTCCTATGGCTACTGCAAGCCAATGATAGCTCCTATCCTTCAGGAGCCTACGCCCATTCCTTCGGGCTGGAGGAATTGGTTGAATCGGCAGTGGTGAACAATGCGGCAGAGCTTGAAGGGTTCCTCGAAAAACAAGTCATCCCCGCATTGATCACCTTTGAAATTCCATTTTTCAATCGTGCCCACGCCGCCGCGCTGGCGATGGATCGTGAGACCTTGCTCGCGCTGGATGCCGAACTCGATGCTTGGCGGATCCCGGCTGAAATCCGTGACGCCTCGCGCCGCATCGGCTCCCAACGTCTCGACCTTCTCGTTTCTCTCGATGGCTCGCCTTTCATCAGCGACTTTCGTTCCGCCAGTCCGCGCACACACCATCTCGTCGTCTCCGCACTCGAGCTATCCTCGCTGCCAGTTGCGCAAGCCGCCCGCGCCTTTGCCTATCAATCCATCGCAGGCCTTATTTCGGCTTCGATGAAGCTCATCCGCATCGGTCAAAGCGCGTGCCAACAAATCCTCCGCCAGACACTCGCGAAACTCAGCGTGCAAATCGATGCCGCACTCACTCACGAACCCGACGGTTGGTTCAACCCGCTACTTGAAATCGCCTCACTCCGCCATGCCCGTTCCCATGCCCGACTTTTCATTTCCTAACCATTCAAAGCGTCCGTTCCGCCTCGGTGTTGGAGGCCCCGTGGGCTCCGGCAAAACCATGTGTGTCCTGCGCTTATGCCAGTGGCTCAAGGATGAAATCTCGCTCGCGGTCATCACCAACGACATCTACACCCGCGAAGACGCAGAGTTTCTATTGCGCGAAAACGTGCTGCCGGCGGACCGCGTGCGCGGCGTCGAAACCGGGGGCTGCCCGCACACCGCCATCCGTGACGACACCAGCATGAACATGGCGGCGGTGATTGACCTGGAAACCGCCCATCCGGATTTAAAACTCATTCTCATCGAAAGCGGCGGCGATAATCTATCAGCCACGTTCTCGCCGGAGCTGGTGGATGCCTACATCTATGTCATCGACGTCGCGGAGGGCGATAAAATCCCGCGTAAAGGCGGCCCCGCTATCCGCACCAGCGACTTGCTCTTGATCAATAAAACCGATCTTGCGCCTTACGTCGGTGCCGATCTCGATGTGATGGCTCGCGATGCGAAGCTACAACGCGGCAAGCGCCCATTTCTTTTTGCCGATCTCAAATCAGAAAAGGGCAAAGATGAACTCCTAGCCTGGCTAAAGCATGAGTATCTGTTCATTTAACTGGAGCGCGGAATTCATTCCGCGCGAAAAAGAAGGGGCTGCGGAATGAATTCCGCGCTCCCGGTTTCAGGCTCGGCCCTTAGTGGACACTTGCACTTGGATTGTGATGTCCGTGCGGATGGCGTGTCCTATATCGCGCATCAGGATTTCCGCGCACCGATCCACATTGGGAAAGGCCATGTGGATCAAGGACAACTGGTGCTCAACATCGTCAATCCGACTGCCGGATTCTTCGATGGCGACCAAGTGGATACCCTGATCACGGTAAAACCCGGCGCGAGCCTCGTGTTAAGCACGCCCGCCGCAGCGCGGGTCTATCAAACACGCTCAGGGAAACCGGCGGCCAATCACCAGCAATTCCGTGTGGAAGAAAACGCCGCGCTTGAATGGATACCCGAGCCATTCATTCCGCATGCCGGCGCGAGTTATGTGCAAACCACGAAAATCGATCTTCATGCGTCCGCCAGTTTGTTGTTTTTCGAATGGCTTGCGCCAGGCCGGGTGGCCAAGGGTGAGATTTTTGCTTACGAAAACCTGCGCTGGGAACTCGATTTGCGTGTCGATGACCATCTCATAGCCCGTGAGCGTTACAATCTCTGTCCGGACAATCACAGCCTTGAGGCGCTTGGAGCCCGGTTTCCCGCCGCCCATTATCTCTCGGTTTATGCTGCGGGCATTATGACCCGCGATTGGCCTGCGGCGGAACTCGATGCTTTAACCAACGAAAACATCAGCCTAGGTCATGGTCCGGTGCAACATGGCGTCCATGTGATCCGCGCACTTTGTAGTGATAGTCTGCACACCCGCCGATTGATGGAACATCTCCGGCGTTTGCTCTATGCTCACGCCGGGAAAATTCCACCGAATTTGGGTAGACTCTTTTCATGAGTCGTCCGAGCTAGCGAATCAGCATGGATTGTTAGCAAGCAACCACGCGATGTGTGGTGTGTAGAGATTCGGCTCTAGCAGGAATGAATCGTGGCCTTTGTCGGAATGCACGATGATGTGCATGACATCGACCTTCGCGTTCTCCAAATGTTTCACGAGTTCCGCCTGTTCCTCTGGATAGAAGCAGAAATCTGAGTCGATCGAGAAAACCAACCAATTTTGCCCGGCAAGGCGCGCCCGTTCGAAAAGATCCTCGGGGGTCTCGGCATCGCCCTCGTCGGTGGCGTCATATCGCGACCACAAATCGATAATGCGGAGATAAGTGTTCGCATCGAAGCGGCCGACGAATTTTTTCCCCTGATGGAGCATGTAGCTTTGGAATTGGTCGCGCACGCGATACCAGGCGAGCACGTCGTCCGGTTGCACCACATCCTGCCGCGCGCGGCGTTCGATGGCATCGAGATGGACGAAGGTCTTGTGCGAGATCATGCGGGCGAGCGCCAAGCCGTAAAGCGGAGCCGCGCCATCGTAATAATCGCCACCGTTGAAATGCGGGTCGTTTTCGATGGCGAGGATTTGTTCGAAAAGGATCAGCCGGTTGAGCACCGTAGTTTTGAAGCCGGAGGCGATGGCGATCACGTTGCGGACGCGTTGCGGGAAACGCGTGGCAAAGGTCAGCGCGACCAAGCCGCCGACGGATGGGCCGATGACGGCGTGCAGGGTTTCGATGCCGAGGTGATCGAGCAAGCGCATGAGCACTTCGACTTGGTCCGCCGCTGCGACTGCCGGGAACGCCGAGCCCCAAGGTTTTCCGGTGTCCGGATTGATCGAGGCTGGGCCGGTGCTGCCGTAACAGCCGCCGAGATAGTTCGCGCAGAGGATGAATGATTTGTCGGTATCGAGCGCCTTGCCGGGGCCGATCATGTCTTCCCACCAGCCGTTGTGGAGCTCCGGCTGCCAGAGCGCGCCGACACCTTCGATGCCCGGATTGAAGCCGGCAGCGTGATGTGATCCGGACAGCGCATGGAAGAGAAGAATCGCATTTGAGCGGTCCGCATTCAGCGTTCCCCAGGTTTCGTAGGCGATCCGGACGCCGGGCAAATGCCCGCCGTCACGCAGCCGCAACGGATGATCGGGGCTGCCGGTATCGAAAAACTGGGTGCGGGTCTCAGCGGACATGGGTGGAGCCTAGTGGCCGATGGCAGCTGCGGCAAGACTCCGCTTGTCATCGGCGGCGATCCCCGGAATCCTGCGCTCCATGAAGTTAATTTCTTGGAACGTGAATGGCATCCGCGCGGTGATTGGCAAGGGGTTTCCCGAATTCGTGGCCGCCGAGCAACCGGATATCCTGTGCCTCCAGGAAACCAAGGCGCGGCCGGAACAAGTGCAGCTGCCCTTGGAACTCGGCGGATATCAGGCGTTTTGGAGTTCCGCCCAGAAACCTGGTTACTCGGGCGTGGCGGTGTTCACTCGCGAGAAACCGCTCAACGTCACGGAAGGCCTCGGCATCCCGGAACACGACATGGAAGGGCGCGTGCTCACCGTGGAGTATCAGGATTTCATCCTCGTGAATGTCTATACCCCCAACGCCCAGGATAATCTCCGTCGGCTTTCTTACCGCTTGCAATGGGACGCAGCATTCCGCACCCACGTCGCCCGCGAGGCGGAGAAAAAACCGGTGGTTTTCTGCGGTGACCTCAACGTCGCCCACCAGGAAATCGACCTCGCCCGGCCGAAGGAAAACCGCAAAAACCCTGGCTTTTCCGACGAAGAGCGCGGGAGTTTCGATGAGTTGTTAGGCGCAGGCTTCACCGATACGTTCCGCCACCATTATCCGGACAAGTCCGCAGCCTATTCGTGGTGGTCCTACCGCGCCGGCGCACGCCAGAACAACGTCGGTTGGCGCATCGATTACTTTGGCGTCTCGACGCCGTTCATGAAGAACGTCACCGGCGCGGAAATCATGCCGCACGTTCACGGCTCGGACCATTGCCCGGTGGGGATTACGCTGGGTTGATCCGCATCACTCCGGAAACACGATTTCTTGATTTTTCTTGCTGCTGCGGCCGAACTTATCCCCGATGTCCTTGCTGGTGACGAAGAGCATCAGGGAAATGAGCAGCAAGGCGCAGATGGTTTGCAGGATTTCCAGCGGCTTGGCTTTCACCGGGCGGCCGAAGATTTTCTCCAGAATGGCGAGCGTGATGTGGCCGCCATCGAGCACCGGGAACGGCAACATGTTGAGCACCGCGAGGTTCACGTTGAAGAGCACCATGAACGCCAGAATGCGCCGCCAGCCGTCTTCCATTTGCAGAAATGAAAACATCATCGTGCCGATGCCCACCGGGCCGCTGAGGTGGTCCACGCCGATGTTAGAATCCTTGGCGATCACGCTGGTGATGGTGATCCACATCATGTGCAAACTGTCCGTGACTTGCGTGAGCGGCGCGGGGCGGACGATCCGGGTGTCCACTTCCGATGCAAAGTCCCATTGGATGCCGACCATTGGATTGGTTCCTTCTGGCCGCAATGGACGCTCCGGCGTAAGATCGACTTCGCGTTTGCCGCCATCGGCAGTCTCGATGCCGAGACGCACGGTTTTCCAGCCCTGCTCTTTGAGATACTGGGAAAACTGCATCAGGCTGTAGAGCGGCTGGCCGTCCATGGTGACGATGCGGTCGCCCTTGCCGAGGCCGGCGTCGGCCGCCGGGCTATGCGGCATGACGCTGTGAACGGTGGCCGGACTGGCGGTGTCGATCCCGATCTGGCGCAGGCCGCGACGTTGGTACCAATGGGATTTTTCCGTCTCAAATCCAGATTCGAGCAAGACTGGAACGGTCGCGCCCGGGCGCATGACGGTGTAGGTGATTTGCTTGCCGCGGCTGAGGACGATGCGCTCGGTTATGGAATTGAGCGATCCGGCGAAGCCGTTGACGGGCTGGCCGTTGATTTCAAGGATCGTGTCTCCAGGAAGCAGTCCGGCTTTGGCGGCCGGGCTATCCGGCATCACATACCCGATTTTTTGGGACGGGATGAAATCCGCGGGTTTCCCGACTTGCCAGACAATCACTGCGGCCACCAGCGCCAGCAAGATCGAGAACAAAGGTCCGGCGAAGGCGACGATGATCTTATCCAAGGGAGAAATCGCCGGCAGCGGATGGGTGTGCTTTTCACCACCTTCGAGTGCTTCCATCGGCGCCATCTGCGGCAGGGCGACAAATCCGCCGGCGGGAATCCAGCCGAGGCCGTATTGCACACCACGGATGGTCTTGCTCCAGATCGGCTTACCGAACCAGATTTGGAAACGGTCGATTTGCAGGCCGCGCCATTTAGCCGCCCAGAAATGGCCGAGCTCGTGAACGAAAATGATGATGTTGAACACCGTCAGCACGACGAGTATCAACAGGATGACTTGGAGAATGGTGGTGAAAGTGGACATGGAGGCTTGTAGAACGCCGAAAACTTAGCGCGGCGAGCCCTTCCGGCAAGTTCATTAAATTTCCCTCAATATCCCGCCACCGGGCTATTGATCTGATTTTCCGGCACATCCGGAAATTCCGTTGCCAGTCTAGCCAAGGCCGCGCAGGTGTCCGCCCATTTTTGATCCGACCACTTGAGAGGGGCATGGAGTTTTTTCCTGCGGAAGCGCTCGACGCGGTCGCGCGCTTCCTCGGTGACGGAGTGCGAGAGCTCGCCGATCGCGCGGGCGGCGGCCTCTGCGGTGTCGGTGCGGTGGCAAATCATCGCCAGGTCGTTGCCGGCGGTGATGGCGAGTTTGACATCCTCGCCGCGGCCGTAGCGGGTGGTGATGGCCCCCATGTCGAGGTCGTCAGTTAGGACGAGGTGTTTGTCGAAGCCGAGTTGGTCGCGGAGGAAACTGCGGATGATGCGCGGCGAGAGCGAGGCGGGGAAATTCGGGTCGATGTTAGGGAAATCGACGTGGGCGAGCATGATCGCATCCAGCTCGGGCATCAGCGCGGTGTAGGGAATGACGTCCTCGCGCAGGAGTTCATCGAGCGTGGCGGGCGAGGATGGCAGGTCGTGGTGCGGATCGGTTAGAGCGCGGCCGCCGGCGGGGAAATGCTTGGCGCAGCTGGCGATAGAGCTTTTGCGGAGCCAGCGGTTCCAGTGGCCGGCGTAATCGATGACACGCTGCGGATCGCGCCCCCAACTGCGTCCGCGCAGCGCGTTTTGGGTTTCAGGGAAATGATCGAGGTCGAGGATCGGCGCGAAGTTCATGTTCACCCCTAACAAGCGCAGCAAATCCCCGGTGAGCGCCCCGGCATCGGCGATTTTTCCCATGTCCTTGCGGGCGGCAAGTTTGGGTGGCGATGGTGCAGCGGGTGCGATTTCCCGGGTCCGTGTCACGCGGCCTCCTTCCTGATCGATGGCGATGATTGGAAGGTCGGTGGAGGAAAGTTCGCGGAGCTCGTCGGTGAGTTTGCGCGTTTGCGCGGCGGAGACGATGTTGCGGGTGAACAGGATATAGCCCGCGGGCTGAAGTTTTTGGAAACGCGCGGTCTCCTCCGGCGTGAGCTCCGGTCCGGTGATTCCCAACAAAAGTAGCGAGCCGTCGATCATGGTTTGCGGTGGTGAGGAAACAACAAGTTTTCAGGTGAGTTCGTTGACCATGGCCCGGATGGTGGCCTTGACGGATAGCCAATCGGTTTGATCGAGTGAAACGGGGTCCGGCTCGGCTTCGGCGTCTTCAAACCATGCGAGGCTGCGGATCACGGTGAAGCGGTCGGCATTGTGATATTTTTCCTCGAACCATTGAATCATCTCCGTCAGCGTGTGATGATTCCGCAGTTCTGATAGATCATAAAAATCTTTTTTTGCACCGCGGTTGGCGATGGCGTTGAGTTTCATGGCGGCGACATCGGGCAGGGATAAAAGCCGGATGCCATCGATGATTTCCGGCGGCGCGATCAGCGGATAGGCATGGCGGAGGAAATCCAGTTTGGTGCCTTGGGCATCCAGTGTGAGCGAGTTGACGGCGCGGTTGATCAGCGTGGCTTGGTCGATGCCGAGTTGATGGGTGAGTTGCTCGGGATCGAACGCAGTCTCGGTGAAAAAATCGAGATCCACAGATAGGCGGTGGCCGAAGCGCAGCGCCAGTGAGGTTCCGCCACCGAGAGCGAAATCCTTGAGCGGCGGGGCGGGTGCCAGCAGCGTCAGTAGATTTCGGACGGAGTCCGGGATGGCGTCGAAGTGGAGCATCGGAAGGCGGTGGGTGGGAGTTGAAACCATGCTTGGCAAAAAGCGAACGCACGCGGCTGGAGACTGCGGATCGTGACGACGATTTTCGCAAGGCGGGGTTTGCCGTATTGGCCGACGAGAGCTTGCCAGTCCGACCAGCGGCCGTATTCAAGCACCCGCTTTACCAGCCACGCAGCGTGCTTT
Organism: Akkermansiaceae bacterium; assembly: GCA_903919975.1. Lineage (GTDB taxonomy): Bacteria > Verrucomicrobiota > Verrucomicrobiia > Verrucomicrobiales > Akkermansiaceae > Luteolibacter. The sequence continues at coordinate 13,058 of CAIXKE010000004.1, forward strand.
TCGGGGTCGATCGTGGAGCGATCGACATCCCAGAAAAGGTGCTCGGACAAGGAGGTCATGGCGTGAGTCTAGTGGCCTGAATCGCCGACGGCAAACGCAGAGACGAACAAATCGTCATCGCTCCAGCCACCAAAGCTGATCTCGGTGATTCCCTAAAACCTGTCGCGATCCGCATTGCGCGTGCGGTTTTTTCGAGCAGGGTATGTGTGATGTCCTCCAACACTTTTCGGGTTTCATGGTGGGTGGTCAGGATGGTGATCATTCTGGCATTCCCGCAGTCGGTCTATTCCGCCGATACGGCCGTCTCCAGCGGCAATGTTGAGGCCCAAGGACCACTGCCGCTGGAGCGCTTGGTTTCAGGTCCCGGCATTTGGAGTCGCTCACCGGCGGAGTTTGAATCCGCTTTCCGCGCCCACGGTTTGCAATGGTTGTCGCAAGACAAGGATCGCGCGCGGTTTTTTGGAGAAAATCTCAAGCTCTGGGACGGGACGATCCAGCCTGCGGAAATCATTGTGCAGTTTAAAGAGGGCAAGCCCCGCAACATCGACGTTTCCGTTTACAACCGCGCCGATAGCCAGCAGAAATTCGCCGAGGCCAAGGATTTCATGGCGCAGGTGGAGAAGGTGAAATCGGTCCTTGAGGAAAAGTTGAGCCTTCCGGCGGTCGAGCGCAGGTCGGATGTCCGCAACCTCGTGAAAACTCCCGGCTGGTTGTTTAGCGGCAAAGACAGCGCCTATCTTCTCGAATACAGTTTTCAGCGTGAGGTGCGCAGTCGCGACCAGGCATTTCAGCCGGAGTTTCTCCGCTTGCGGGTGGCCAACCAAGAAAGCGCTACCAGTCCTGGCGCGGATGAGCGCATGGACCGTCGCTCGCTCAGCAGCCGTGTCCGCAAGGATGCCAATGGCGATATGGTGATCCCCGACGTGCCGATGGTGGACCAAGGGCCGAAAGGTTATTGCGCCGTGGCCACCACCGAACGCATGATGCGTTACTATGGCATGGATGTGGATCAGCACGAAATCGCCCAACTCGCCGGCAGCCAAGCGAACGCCGGAACCAATCCACAAAAAATGATGGAGGAGCTGCGGTCCAAACAAGGACGCCTCAGACTGCGCGTTCGCGAGCTGGAGACGCCGGAGCTGCGCGACTACCAAGACATGATCAAAGACTACAACCGCCTCGCACGCTCGGCGAAGAAACTTCTGCTGCCCGAGGGCGGCGACGTCAATCTGCAGGCGATTTTCATGACCACCGACCCCGAGTTGCTCAAGGAGGCGCGGACGGTCAAGGACCGCAGCGGTTTCAGCCGCTTTGAGCGGACGGTGCAGACCCACATCGATCGTGGGGTGCCGCTTTTGTGGTCGGTGCAAATCGGGGTTTTTCCGGAACTAGGTTTGCCCCAAGCTTCCGGCGGCCACATGCGCCTGATCATCGGTTATAACACGGAAAAGAAAGAGATTCTCTACTCTGACTCATGGGGTGCGGCGCACGCGCTCAAACACATGCCGCTCGATAAAGCATGGACGATCACTCTCGGTCTCGGCCTGATCGAACCGTCGCGATGAGGGGAAACTGATCACACCGTGAAGACCCAGTCATTTGTTCCGGGCAAGATCGTCTTTAGGATTTTTCCCGCTCGCCGCAACGCAGGAGCACTAGGCGTTGGCCGGCACGGGTGAAGCCCATGTAGAGCATGCGCGTGTGATCGCGGCGGAGATCGTGCCGCTCGTCGTCTGATAGGCGGGGGTCTTGCTCGCTTTCGAGAAGGTGGTCGATGCCTAACAGGATGACCACGGGAGCTTCCAATCCGGTGGCGGCGTTGAGCGTAGTGACGGTGCAGAAGGCATCCGGTGGGACCTGGCCGGACTTGGCATCGTGTGTTTGGCCTAGGCCGAGTTTGCGCTCCAATGCGCGGCGCAATGCGGGTTCCAAGGCGCTGTTGGCGTGGAGGATGAGGAGTTTGCCGGGTTGCAATCCGTGCTCGCGCATGGCGAGTGTTTCGTTCACGGCGCGGGCGATTTCTTCCTGCGGGCCGGGCACATGGATGACCACGGGTGCCTCGCCTTCTTCGGAGATGGATGCGAGCATAGCATCATCCGGGACGTTCAAGTCCGCTTCGTCATCATCCGAAGCGTGGCGGGTTTCGTAAAACTCGCGGGCGAAACGCAGAATGGCGCGCGTGTTCCGGTAGGCTTGTGAGAGTTTGATCGTCCGGCCACGGACCTCGATGCCAGCGGCGATCCACGATTGGCGGCGGCGCAGAAACCCTTGTGTCGGATCGGCGGCGAGAAACAAATGCCCGCCCGGTTTGAGCGCGGCGCTTACGATCTCAAACCATGACTTGGCAAAGAACTGTGCTTCATCGACGAAAATGGCGTCAAAGCAGGGAAATGCCGGGGATTTCTCCATCACCGCCACTTCATGGAACCGCAGTGCGATGTTATGCCAATCGGTGGCGTTTTTCTCCTTCTGCTCGTGCTGATAGGCATGGAAGAGTCCCCACATTTCCTCGCGCTGATTGCCGCGCAGGGAGGTGCCGCGGCCGAGACGGTCGGCATTTTGATAGAGTGTATTGGTGAGTAGCAGGTGGTCCTTGATCCAGCCGATTTCATCGGTGAGGAACGCGGTCGATAGTTTGGCGAGCGAGGGGAACGATTCTTTGAGTCGTGCGACGTTGCGTTCGATGTCGGCCGGCCACCACATGCGTTCCGGCCATTTTCCAAGGCATTTTGCCGCCCATTGGAAGAAGGTGGTGCATGAGAGGTTGCGCGGCAGCTTGGCGAGGCGTTTTGATCGGCGTTCGAGTTCGAAGCGCAGGGGTTTGTTATGGGTGAGCACGAGCACGCGTGCGTCCGGATGCAGGCGTGCTGATAGAAGCGCACGATAGAGCAACACGAGCGATTTTCCGCTGCCAGCGACGCCGGTGACGAGGCGGACGGAGGCGGGTGTCTCTGCGGCGATTTCCTCGTGGCGTGGCAGGAGGTCTAGGTCGTTTTTCATGCACCATTCCTGATCGAAATCGAGGAAACACGGCGGCAGATTGGCTGAGGTGTTGCGATCCATCGGCGTGCGTGCGACGAAGGCTGCCGGGACTTCCGACTCCGGGGTGAAGGCGCGCCGCAGGTGATGGAATCCCGGCTCGGGCAGGGCGGCAGCGGCCAGAGCTTCCAATCGCCGCGTGAAATGCGCGGACTGCATTTGGTGGAGCCCGAGGTAAGAGGCTTCTGTTTCATCGCTGCGGAGCATCAGCACTTCGTCCACGGTCCCTTCATGGACGTTTGGGAAAACCACCAGGCGTTTGAGGGGGAGATCGCCAGCCAGCGGACCCAACAAGCTGCTGGAGCGTTCGACAAAGTTTTCCAGCAATTCGCTTTCCAGCCGCCCGAGGTCCTCGGGCCGAAGCGCCTCGTGCTGCTTGAAGAAGTCGCCTTGCAGTGCGGATTCGGCGAGTTGCTGGGTGGTTTCCGCGACTTGGATGAGAAAGGCATGTCGTTCCCGCCAGACGAGGAAGACCTGCGGGCGGCTATCGGACTTATTTTCCAGTGAGAGCCATGCGGTGAAATCATCAGGCAGCGTTTTCAGCACGCGATAAAAGGCGGAGAACGCCTTGTTCGGCTTGCCGCGCGGTTTTGATGGAATGATCCTAGCCATGTCAGCACGCTGATACTAACAAGCTAAGCGCGGTTGCGGCATCTTCATCGAGAGTCGCATGGCGTTCCAGCCATTTCCGGAAACGGACGGAATGCACCAAGACGACTTTCGTGCGCGCGCGGGTGACGGCGACGTTCAGGCGCTGCGGGTAAGTTAGAAAACTGTTGAGCCGGTCCATGAAGGCATCGTCTGAAACGACGAAGGAAACGATCATCGCTTCGCGTTCCTGGCCTTGGAAGCGCTCGACGGTATCCACGGTGAGTTTTCCGATCTCCGGCCATTTCGTGAAGCGCTCGAAGCGGAGTAAATTCCGCACACGCGCCGCCTGCGCCCGGAATGGCACGACCACGCCGATCTCGCCAGGTGGGATGCCGCCTTCAAGCATCTCTTCGATGAGCGCCGCCACTTCGTCCGCTTCCTCGGTGGATGAGACGCGGTTTCCCTCGTGCTCGATTTCCACGCGGACCATGGATGGCTCGGGGCCGAGGAGTGCGGGCCGCGCAGGTGCGGATTTCAGAGTGAAACGATGGCCCGCATTCGAACGGGCGGCGACGAGTTCTCCTTGATAGAAATTTTCCGAAGGCCAGCGGGTAAGCGGCTCATTGAGACGATAAGTCGTTTTCAACATCGTGTGGTCGCCATTTTTCGAGAGCAGCGCGAAGACCGAATCGTCTGCGGCATCGGCCACCGGACGTTGCACGACAGGGGGAAGTTGTTGGCCATCGCCGAAGAAAAACCATCGTTGCGCGCGCAGCATCGGCATGATCGCCGCTTCCACGCGCATCTGGCTGGTTTCATCGATCACCGCCACGTCGAAACGCGCCTCGCCGGCCCGCTTGGAAAACAGCGCGAAGGGTGTGGCGCCGATGACATATGGACCCGGGTGATCTAGCAGGTTGGTGTCCGCGAACTCGTCCTTGAATTCGATGCCTTCCGCATCGTTGGGAAAGGGAACGGAAATTTTGAAAACCGGGCAGTTCACGAGCGCCGCGGTTTTCCGCAGTGCGTGATGGATGGCGCGGTGGGTGAAGGCGGTTAGAAGCACGCGTTGCCCTTGTTCCACCAACTTCGCCACCAGACCGGCGAGGGCGAAAGTCTTACCGGTGCCTGGTGGGCCCTGGACGAGGTGAAACCTCTCGGCCGCAAGGCACATGGCCACGGCATCGACCTGCGAATGATCCAAACTGGAATCATCCAGTGAATCCGAAAATTTCGCGTGAGCATCCAAATCGATCTCTTCGCCGCGTCCGTTCAAGAGCGCAGGTAGGACCGTGTCCCGACCGTGGGCGGTGGCGGCGAGTTCTGCGAGCGCTCGCAGGTAGAAATCGGAGAGATCGAACATCTCTTCATCGAGCGACCAGCCTTCGCGCGCTTCGATATTAGCATTTTGCGGCACGGCCACGCTCAAGCCATTTTCGGTGAGGCCGAGAAACGTCGCCTCGATGTAATCCGGTCCATCCGGGGCGTTCAGGCTCATTCGGACCGGATCTCCCTCGCGGAAGAGCGCCATGTCGTCGAGCGACGGAACGAAGTGGACCAAGCGCCGGTTTCCGATGATTGCGGAACCGGCAACTCGGAGCCAGCCGATAGCCCGGCCGGAGAGCACTCGCTCCGGCAGCGGTTTTCCCCAGCGTTTGCGCGCGCTCTCCCAGCCATGGCGCGCTTCAGCCCGGACATTTCGTTCCAGACGGCTGCGCAACTCCTCGGCCTGATGGATCATGGAGCAGGCTCAGGTTTTTCTTCCGTTTCGGGGGGTTCAGTAGCGTCAGTAGCGTCAGAGGGCTCCGTGGCTTCGATGCAGTCGGTGAGATCAGCGGCCTCCGTGACCATCGTGGTTTCCTCAGGAATGATCGGTTCGGGTGAGCGGCCGTTGTTTTCCAGCAATGCGAAGACTTCATTTTGTACGGCTTCGACTTGTGAGAGCGGGATGTCGGGATCGCGGATGAGGAAGATTTCGCCGGTTTTGCGGTGTTCGTAAACGCGGAGGATTCCGTTGGCGGTGCGTTGGTGATCGGTCTCGCGGAGGATTTTCTGGCGCTCTAACATCACGGCGAGGATGTAGCGGGTGTTCTCGGTGTGGTCTTCGTCTTCTTCGACGAGGCGGACGAGGATTTCCTCCGGGCTGAGTTTTTCGGTGAAGTCTTCGACAGGCGCGCCGGTGGGTGCGGCGAAGGTGGTTTTCCAGAAGGAAAACGGTTTTTCCGCATCGGCGGGGCGCTGGTTCCATGCTTCGAGGCCGTAGTCGCGCCGGATGTAGCCGGAGGATTCGGGGTCGGGAAACAGTGCGGTGACGATGGTTTCGCCATCGGTGAAAACGCGCTGGGTGGTGGCGCATTCACGGGCGCGGGATCGGACGTGCCAGGATTCTGCGTATGCCATAAGGGATTTGAGATTTGGAATTTTCGGTGGTTAGCCGGAGGTGAGGATTTTGCGGAGTGATTGATAGATCGGCTTACCCGTGATGCGGCGGCGGTAGAGGTAAATGCCGATCAAAGCGAAGCTTGCATTGGGCAGCCAGGCGGCAAGCGCTGGCTTGAGGATTCCAGATTCGCCGAAGGCGAGGACGATGGTGTTGGAAACCAGCATGAGGGCGGCGAGCACGACGGCCAGAAAGACCCCGCCGCCAGGGCCGCGGCGGGAAAAGTGGATGGCGAGCGGGGTGGCCAGCAACACGGTGACGAGGCAGCTGAAGGGTAGCGCCCAGCGGTAATGCCAATGCGTGCGATAGGGGGAGGGATCGGCGGTTTGGGCGTGGAGCGCGTAAGAACGCAGCCAGGCGTTGAGGTCGGGGATGCCAAGGTATTCCGCGCGGAGGCCGGGTTTGATGATCTGCCAAGGGGTCTCGGACCAACCGTCGATCGTTAGCGATCCATCGGTCGGCAGGAGCTCTGCCCATTTGCCGGTTTCGTAACGGCAGACGACAGCGTTTTCAAAGATCCACTGGCGGGTTTCCCGATTCCAGCGGGCATGGCTGGCGGAGAGGCGGGACACGAGGCGTTGTTGCGCGTTGGTGGTGGTCACCTCCACGCCGAGCAGTGGCTGGCCGTATTGATAGTTTGGAGGAAACGCGCTGATCATCCAGAGGCGGCGCTTTTCGGTATTTCGGTAGATGACCTTGCTGGCTTTGGTGGCTTGCTGGTCGGTGGCCTCGGCAAGGATTTCCCCCTCGCGGCCTTCCGCGACGGGTGCCCAATGATAGTTCAGGCCTAGGGTGAGCAGAGTGCAGAAAAATCCGGCGAAAATGAGCGGCAAGGTGGCGCGCAAAACCCCGCGGCCGGCTTGGACCATGGCGATGATTTCCCGGTCGGTGGAGAGTTTTCCGAGGGATTCGAGCAAGGCGAGCAGCAAGCTGTAGGGCAGCAGGAGCAACACGATGGCGGGCAAGCGGGTGCCGTAGTAAGTGATAAGGGTCGCAGTGGTGTCATCTGCTTCGCGGAATTCGCTGATGTTGTCCGTTAGATCGATGAGCAACCAGATGGTGAAAAGCGCTGAGATGCAGATGCCGAACATGCCGAGAAACCGGCGGATGACATAGCGGTCGAGCATGCCACCGCAGGCGTATGCGAGACCGGCGAGAGTGGGCAGGAAACACAGGGCGGCGAGGACTAGCGGCCGGGCTTGCTGGGCTTGGACATCGGAATCCGGAAAACCGATGAGTTGTTGCTCCACCGAGAGTTGTTCGGCGGGTAGCAGCAGGGTGCACAACAGGACCCCCATGGCGGCAAGCGCCAGGATCAGGAGGATTCGCCGGGAGTGGGTTCGCAGGAAATACATGGATGGCCGCGCGCCGAGGAGATTGGTCGGAGCGGGGGCGGGGTGTCGAGCGTGTTGTGAATGGGCCCACGACACCCGCATTGCGCCAAGTAGAATGACACCGGCGGGTCAGCAAAAAAGAAGCTGAAGTAGGTCGTTGCGCCAGAAATAATTCAACGGTGTTCAACTTTGGGGTCATGAGCGTGCGTAGATTTTAGCGAGACTGGCCAGGGCGTGCTGCCATGAGCGCTCGGAGTCCAGATGGTTTTTCAACCAGCGGATAAACTTCACAGTGCGTTGGGTGAGGCGTTGGA
>CAIXKE010000005.1 GCA_903919975.1 Akkermansiaceae bacterium
CCAAGAGGTGACTGAATGGCTTTTTCTTGGACCACAGATTCCGCGATCCTTTGGCATGCTGCCCCGGCGGTGCAGCGCCACCTGCGGAGATGTCAAAGAGGAGAGGAAGAGGAGTCCAAGAGGTGACTGATTGGCTTTTTCTTGGACCTCAGATTCCGCGATCCTTTGGCATGCTGCCCCGGCGGTGCAGCGCTACCTGCATAAATATAGACGCGCGTAACTTAGATCTGTGCTTTCCAATCCCTTACGAAGGCCCATTCCTCTGGACTGGCTACCAGTCCGGCACGAACCGGGTTCATTCGGATGTAGTCGGCTTTCTCACAGGCACTTTCCAAGCTGCGCAGGCGATGATCAAAGTAACCGTCCTGCCACTTGACATGGGCCTTGGTTGCTAACCAACGCTTCCAGCTTGAGATGGATTTCCTAAGATCAAAATGATTGGGGAAGGTGACGATCCCGTGAAGGTGATCGGGCATGGCAAGAATCAATCGCCAACTCCATTCGCCTCGCGTTTCCCTGAAAACAATCGATTCCATGATTTCCTGCCATACTGCCATCGTGGCAAGTTGGTTGCTACCTCTCGGCAGGCAATTGATGGTGATGAAAAACGCTTCTTGAGTCGGGTCGATCCAGTGCGGCACATCATGAGGCAGTTGTGATCGTCGGAAATCAGGCATGATGAGTAGCAGGAGCAAGGGTAGAGCTGCCCCGCCGGGGCAGCAGGTAGCGCTGCACCGCCGGGGCAGCAGTCAAAGAGGTGAGGAAGGGAAGGCCAAGAGGTGACGGAATGGCTTTTCTTGGACCACAGATTCCGCGTTCCTTTGGCATGCTGCCCCGGCGGTGCAGCGCCACCTGCGGAGATGTCAAAGAGGTGAGGAAGAGAAGCCCAAGAGGTGAATGAATGGCTTTTTCTTGGACCACAGATTCTGCGTTCCTTTGGCATGCTGCCCCGGCGGTGCAGCGCCACCTGCGTTCCTTTGGCATGCTGCCCCGGCGGTGCAGCGCCACCTGCGTTCCTTTGGCATGCTGCCCCGGCGGTGCAGCGCCACCTGCGCTACTTCGTGAAAATCACATTGCAGTTCGCCCCGTAGCGCAGGAGCTTGGGAAATGTCCGGAACAACCACGCATCCAATCCGTGCACCGCGCTTGATAGAAATCCGAAGCGGTCCGAAACCGCCTTCATTGGATAACCGAGAAAATTGAACATCTGTACCTCGCAGCTGGAGAAGTGCCTGCCCATCCGCTCGAACTGCGAGAGATAGAGATTGCTTTCGTCGCCCAGTTCACCCTGTGCCATCCGCACCGCGCGTATTGCTGCGACTAGCAAGTTGTGCCCCATTGGTTCGAAGATGAAAACAAACCGCCCACCAGGCTTGAGCACCCGCGACACTTGTTCGCACAAGCCGTCGATGTCATGGGCCAGGTGGTGCAGCGCGGCTTGTCCCCAGACGAGATCGAACGACGCCTCCTCATATTCGGACAGGTCGAACGCGTCGCCCGCCACGTAGGAAAGCCCGGGAAGGCGTTTCAGCCGCTCCTCGATCTCCGGCCCCGAGGCGGCGTAAAGGTCCAGCCCGATCACCTCCGCCGCCGGAAAATTCTCCGCGAGTCCCGCCGCCAGTTTGCCGAAGCCGCCGCAGATTTCCAGCGCGCGCTTGCCGCTCAGGTCGATCCGACACAGCTCGCTGTAGCCCGCGAGAAACAAGGGGCGGTCCGACGGGGGGAATCCGCCCACCGCGGGCAGCATCGCCTCGGCGCGCTGATCGAAGGGGGCTTCGGGATGCTTGAGATGAAGTGACATGATGGGATGGGGGTCAACAGTGGGGCGTTACCAATGGATCATTCTCACGCCACTCAAGTGGTCGCCGGGTCCGAGCAGGCGGTTGGTGGTTTCCAATCTGGCTGGGATCCCTTCGGATCGAAACCACGCCATGAGATCGTCGTCCGTCCGCCCCCCGATAGAACCCGAGAAAACGGCGGCGTTGCTGATGATGACACAGTGGGACGCCCGTCTGATGTGTTTTTCGAAGTAGTCATTTTGAACGTCCCTTGAAAGCTCGGTGAATGCGTAGTTAGAAACCACCAGATGCGCGGGATCCGTCCCGTGCCCGTCACTCAGTCTGGCATGACGAGAAAGGTCGTTTTCGGCAAGCATCCGCATCGCGGCATGCTCCACTTGCGGGAGATCCGCCAAGGTCGTGATCGTTCCGGAAACCAGCGCGTTCATCGCGGCGAGCCCGCCGAACCCGACGCCGATTTCGATCACGTCCAAGCCATGGGTTAGATAGTCGCTGTTTTTTAGCCAGAGCGCCGTGGCGAGATACCGGAGGGTTGTGGGACTGAACGCGCCGGGAGTGCCCAGAAGCAGTCCGGGCCAGCGAATGGGATCGCCCCAGGTGTCGATCCTCGCGACCGCCGGGTCGCCGAGCCATTCGCTTCCCCATTCGTGGATTCTCCGGGCGTAGAATCTTCCCTCCACGGGTCCGACCGTTTCCACGACGTCACGGACGGCAACGTTCCGGCGGAAGTTGTGACTTTCCCGGCGACCATCAGCGAATGCCGAACAGATTGACGCCCACGGCATGCTTGCGGAGATGCTGGATGACGTGCCGTCGATAGCTCCCACCGTCGGCACACCTTCATGGCATTTCAACCGTTCCCCGATCTCGCGCCATGCGCGATCGTGAATTCGATCCAGAAGTCTGCGTTTCATTCCTAAATTATTTTTTTGGGGATGGGACTCTGCGTTCGGCGCATTGCCAAGTGAGCCATGACTGATAGTAGCAACGCACCTGCGGAAATAGCGAATCCTAAACTCCTCAGCGGCGGCTGGTAGCGCATCATGATGGTTTTCGGAGCGTCGGATGGAGTTTCGGCAAGCGGCACAAGCATGCTCGCGTCGGGCGCGCGCTGGACCGCCTGCCAAGTGGTGGAGGGGATGATCTTGTATTCCCAGCCGCTGGCCTGGTTTTCCGCGAGGCGGATCCAGCGGGTGCCGGCCGGGACTTCCAGCAACCGGCTGTTTTCCCTGCCGGATGTTTCACGAACCGTGAGCAGGTCCGGCCGCTCGCCCGCGAAGAAGGCGTTCTTGTCCTCATCTGTTCGGAAACCCGCGTATCGTGTCATCTTGCGGGTGTTTTCATAAAGCACCATCGAGGAACTTTCCCACACCGGCTTCCAATCCCTGTTCACCCCGGAATTGCCGGGCCAAGTGATGAGGTGGCTCACGCCCAGGCGACCAAGTTTTTCCGCGTCGCCTGCGGATTCTCCCGGCAGCAGCATGCCCTTGGGAATGATGCTGTCGTAGCCGTTGTCCGCGGCGATTCCGTAGGCTGAAAGCGTGTTAGGTATGAACGGGGTGCGTGCCATGTGGGCGGTCGGATGCATCAAGGTGGTCACTCTACCCTCGCGTCCTACGTGCGACTGCAAGGCATCGCTCTCGGGGGTCGCGGGGAAAAGCGCGTAGCGTGAGGGATCGCTCCAGACGACCCATCGAGATCCGAATAAGGTCACCTCGCCGATGACCACCAGGACCACGAGCCATGCCCCCTTGTTCCTCCATCCGGCGTTTTCCGAAGCGGTCCACCGCAAGCCTGCTAGGGCAGCGGCGAACAGCAGCAGCGGGAAAAGCTGTTGCGGACTCCAGATGAAAAGGTCTGCTAGAAACCGATCCGCTCGTTGGGCAATCCACTCGCCAAAGTGGCCGAAGGAACTGCCACTGCCCTCGGTGGTGATTTTTTCCCGGAGCGGTGCTAACAGTCCTGGCTTGAAATGGAGCAGCAGGCTCAGGGCGATCCACGCGGTGGCTCCGGCGGCGGCCAGCGATCCCGTGATCCGAAAAATTTTCAGTCTCGTCCGGCGGGACGCGTTCTCCATGAAGTGGACGAATGCAAGAATGCCGCCGAGGATGAAGAGCAGGAACAAGCGCTGATAGAGCAGCCTCACCAAGGGGGTCAGCGGCAGCAATAGCCCGCAGCCTATTAGAATCCGCGACAGCGGCGGCGAGTCTTTTCTCCAAAGAGCCAGGAACGCGACCAGCACCGGCAACGATCCAAAATAGAAGACATAGAACAGCTCGCTTTTGAACAGTTTGAGTACGTCTACCGAATCGCACCGGCCGAGAACCGAGGGGAAAACCTGGAACGGATAGGCGGCGAGATTGAAGAACGCTTGTAGCGGCCCTTGAGAATAGACGCTGTTTGCCGCGTTGGCGGTCATCCCGGTGTGCAGTCCCAAGCGGTTGCTGGTGACGAACGCGTCGATGCACGGAACGAGCATCATCCCCGCCAGGCCCGTTCCGAGCAGCCCCCACGCGGCATAGCGGCCGAGGAGCTGCCACTGCGTGGCCGTTTGAGATTTTGGATTTTGGATTTTGGATTTTGAATGCAGGAGAAGCGCCTCCTCCAACCACATGGCAGCCACGGCCAGCGCCGCCAGCGCGGCGTGCTGCAGCGTGCCCCCGAGAAAGGCCATGGCGATGAACACGGGCACCGCCGCCCAATAGTTCCGGTTCCCGCGGCGATGGCCGTCGATCGCCCACAGGATCCACGGCACCCAGCAGAACGCGCCCAGCGCCCAGCGGTGATAGATCCAGGTCACGAACTGTGAGTTTGCGGCATAGGCCAGCGCCCCGCAACACGCCCAGAGATTTCTGATGTTCCTGCCGCGGAGCCATAGGAACATGCCCGCCGCCGCCAGCATGACCTGCCCCATCAGCCCGAGATGCCAGGCTGTCCAGAAATCGAACCAGCGATGCAGCTGCATCGTCCAGTCGCAGTAGAGCGCCATCGTGTTGGCATACTGGGCGGTTCCTCCATACGTAAGGCTGCTCCAGCCAAGCCATCCTTCCTTGGCATAACTTTCAGCAGCTACCATACGATAGACCAAGTATTGATCCACCGCATCCGAGACGATGTGGTTCTTCGCGAACTCCGTGGTGTTACCATCCCTCCATGGACTCATCATCCGGTTCTGCAAGTCCAGCGGCGCGAGAACGTTTCCGCCAAGCCACCACGGAGAAAACCATGCGAGGACCACGGCCAAAATCAGCAGTAGAGATTTTGTGTTTTGGATTTTCAAAGTCAGATGTAACGATCTTGTAGTATGTTCGTTAATGGTAGAATCCTATGTGCGGTATTCGCCGTATGGCGATGCATAAACCGGTAGGGCGTGACCCTCCGTGGTCCGCCCACTTGTCCGCCGAATGGCGGTGCGAATGGGAAGAGCTTGGGAAAGAGAAAAACAAAGCGCGAAGCATTCACTTTTCCTCTGCGATTCACGCTCAGGCGATCAGTGGGCCGACCGCGGAGGGTCAGCCCTACCGGGTAAAAGGGTAGGGCCGACCCTCCGCGGTCCGCCCACTTGTCCGCCCGCATGG
>CAIXKE010000006.1 GCA_903919975.1 Akkermansiaceae bacterium
ACCTCCGCCGCATCCTTGAAACGCTTGCCGTAATAATGGCCGGTTTCGGCGCCTTTCACGGTTTCGATCGAATTGATGAAATGCCAAGCGATGACAAAAGTGGCCGTTCCGGTTGAGGCGGGTGCGAGAGTGAGCGATTGGGTGACGCCGCCAAGCAAAGGTGTGCCGGCCGGTGAGGAGGCGATGGCGGGCCCACTGGCAAACACCGACTGATCCGTTACGGGGCCGATCATTGCGCTGCCGCGACTACGGTTTCCGCCGATGGCCGCCAGCGCCATGCTGCCCCAGTCCCGTTGCTTCTCAGGGAGCGATGCGGTGTCGCTGAAAACAATGTGATCCACGCTGACGTGCCCCCATCCGGCGGTGACACTGTCGATCACCTCGAGTCTGGCGGTTTTGCCGGCCCGCGCGGTGACATCAAAAGACGCCTCGCGCATCGCGATGCTGTTAGTTCCGCCCGCACTCTGCACGACTTGACCGTCCACCAGCAGCCGGACGGCGGTTTCCGCGTTTCCGCCGCCGCCGATGAGGAAGGTGATGAAGTTGCGTTCGATGGTGAATGGCTTGCTGGTGAGCTTGCCGGTCGCCGAGTCGCGGATGCGTGAGTCGTTCGCGGGATCGGGCGGCATGGCGGGATCACCCGGGGCGGAGGCATGGGAGTTGACTGCGCGTCCGCCGTTCATGCCGGTTTCACCCACATGGGCAGGCACGTCCTGTTTGGCGACGGGTCCGGTGCCGAACGCCGTGCCCTCGACCTCCCAGCCATCGTACGCCGGTTTCTCGAAATCCTCGAACACGATGTCCGGGCGGCTTGATTGCCGCTCCGCTGGATATTCCGCCCTAGTCACCAGCATGACCGTGCCCTTGTCACTGGTCACATGATTGGTGCGCAGAATGCCGGGGAACCCGCTGATCGTGTCGATAAGCACCGGGTTTTCCAACCATCCGCCTATCTCGACATCCACCTGTTTCGTGCCGGTGTTTTCCACACGGTAACTCATGATGCTGGCGGGATAACTTGAATCGTCGGAGTTCAACGGGGAAAACGGTGAGTAACCGTCCAGGGTCACTTTGACGGGGCAATCCGGGTCGGAGTAGATGACGGATCCGAAAGGATAGGCACCAGTGAACACGACGTCTTTCCAACCCTTACGGTCGAGGGTGCGGAACTGTTCCTTGCCGCCGATCTTGAGTTTGAGGGCGAAGCCCTGCGCGAACGGAGACGGTTGGTCCCTCACTGGCTCCACATAATTGCCGCCTTGCCAGGCTCCGAGCCCTTGGGGAAGCCCGTGCCACGAGCGGTTCTTGTATTGGATCTGCCGCGGTTTCACGCCGTTGAGCGGGCGGTTGAAAATGTCCCAGTTCCATAGTTTCCCGTCGCCGCCGAGATAGACCAGGCCTCCGGTGGTGATGCCGCCGACGGGCATGCCGATGTTCATCAGGGCCTCGCCGGTGTAGCTCCTCGGAGCGCCGCGCTCGAACAACGATCGCTCCCACTCCGGGGACAATTTCTTGTCGGCGGGGATGACAGCCGACCACTTTTCGGTCGGCTGCTTTTTGAACCGAACTGCTGTTTCAGCGGCGGGAAGCGCGGGCAACGCGCAAAGAACTGTTAGGAAGAAGATGGAAAGTCGTGTCATGAAATTGTTTGGAGTGGATTGACCGCTTCCGCTTCGCCACGCCAGGTGAAACACCTCCCGCAATGGCGCGCTGACCGGACTGTGGTCGGGATGCGAGGGCATGACGTCGGCCATGTGCTTCCACCATCTTTGACAGACCTCGGTCGAGGCGATGGCCGCCCATTGTTCCTCGTCTTCAACCTCCGCGTAAGCGAACAGCATTCGCTTCCCGGGATCGAGAAAGATCGAGTAGTTCGACACGCCGTGTTCCTTGAGCATCTTCTCCAGTTCGGGCCAGATGGGGTTGTGGCGTTGTTCGTATTCCTGTTCAGCGCCGGGGTTCACCGACATGACAAAGGCTTTGCGGAGTTTCATGAGTCTATTTTCCCGTGGTATAATGGAGCGGACCTGCCCGAGTTTGCTTTTCCTGTTGACCTGGTGCCCTGATGGATGACCTCTTTTGCCGGGGTGCTTTCACCGTTTCTCTTCAGATATGCTGGACGGAACACCTTGACCGGCGCGCCCTCGGGCAAGGCACGGAAGCGCTGCCACGCCTGCCGCGTCGCCGGATCGTTTTCGATGGGCAGCGGGATCTCCCGCAGATACATCTCAAAGCGCTTGCGGGCGGCGACGATTTCCGGGTCTTCAGACTCGCTCACGTCACGGTATTCCTCGCGGTTGGTCGCGCCGCGGGTGTCATGAAATCGCCCGCGGCCGTCGAGCAGCCAGTTGCGATCGCGCACCCAGCGGGCGTTGTTCATGGCCATGCGGATCGTCTCACGCGGGGTGAAGGGCTCGCCAAGCAGATACGGAGCGAAACCTTGGCCGTCGGTGTTCATCGCACTGCGATACCCCGCGAGTTGCGCGAAGGTCGGCCAGAAATCCGTGAAATCCACCAGCACATCGCTCGAACCGCGCGGTTTGACGGGTCCCCCGCCCACCACGAACGGAACGCGGATCCCGTCGTCGCGGTCGTAGCTGTTTTTGTCCATGACCTTGTTGCGCCCGCGGATGTCGGCCGTGCCATTGTCCGCGCTGAAGAAGATGATCGTATTGCCGGCCAGCCCCTGTCCGGCCAGACCGGCGCGCAGCCGCCCGAGGAGATGGTCGAGGTATTGCATGTTGGAACGTAGCGATCCGGATACCTTGCCGCCTGTCGGCTTACCTTGTGCGTCCAATTTTGGAACATCGGTGTAATACCACTGGCGGTCTGCCGGGCACGTCTCATCGTGCGCCTTGTGCGGCAGATTCGTCATCCAGAGGGCCGCAAAGGGACGGTTCTTGTTCGCTCCGGCGAATCCCAGCAGGTGATCGACTTCGAGGTCCGGCCCAAAATCCGAGGCTGTGGTGGGCACGCCCTTGCCATTGCGCACCAGGCCCGGATGCCAATACCACGAGATGCCATACATGCCGGAGCGGTTCGGCGACCAACTGTTCTGCACGGGCCCGTCATAGCCGTCCCAATATCGCGCTACCAGCCAGTCGTCCGCGCCGTAGATGCCCACGTCGGCGTCGTCGCCATCGTGCTTCTTGCCGATCATGCTGGTGGTGTAGCCGGCCTCCTTGAGCATCTTGAGAATCAGGAGATGGCGCGGATCCTTCTCGATCGGCGCCGGGATATGGTTCTCGTAGTAGCCCGTGTGGTGCGGATACTTGCCGGTCATGACCATGGCGCGCGAAGGGCCGCAGAGCGGCGTGGACCAACCGTTGCCGAACAGCACGCCCTCGTCGGCCAACCGCTGCAGGTTGGGCACGGCAATCGCCCCGCCGTAGGGTGCGAGTTCGTCCGCGGAAACATCGTCGGCGAGAATGAAGACGATATTGGGGGGACGTATTCCCTCCCCCGCACCCGGCGCGGCACCGCCGGCCAAAGTGAAGGTTGCCAGCGCCGCCATCGAAATGGCGGTGGCTGCGAAGGTCAGCAGCAGTTTTATGACTGCGTTCTGGTGGCTCAGTGAGCGATCAGGACTGAGATCAATACTCATGTTGCATTTCAAGTTGTTATCCCCCGCGCAACGCGGGGTTGTTTAACGCGCGAGATATCGGAACCGAAACCGCCCGGACGGAGCGGTGTCGCCGGTGATGAAAAATTCCGTCAGATCTTCCGGAAGCGGGATGTTGTCCAGCCACTTGAAATCGAAGGTCAGCGGATCTCCGGTTAGACCGAGCACTTTACGCGGTATGGCCAGGTGCATCTGGTTTCCCTCCACCTTGTATCGAACATCCGACGCCTTCAGCCAGTTCCTTCCGCCGTTGTTCTTTTCCAGCACCGCGCCTTGCGCTCCGGGCGGCATGCGGTTGACGACAAAATCGTAACCGTTCCAAGCGTGGTGTGTTGGATTTCCGGTGCGGATCAGCAGCGTCATCCAATTCGGATCATTCGATGGAGTGACCGACTTCTCCGTGCGGACATGGAAATAGATATAATCCTTGTCGCGGGCCACTTTCATGCCCAGCAGGCTGTTGCGACCGGACGTGTTCGTGTAGCGCGGACCTTCCTGCCCGCGCCAGGTGGTGCCATTGTCCTCGAAGTCCGGTTGTGGCGCGGTGATCCGGGTTTTCAGTGCCCGGCCGAAGCCGTCGTGGTCACGCGGAATCGTGTTGCCCGCATGCCCTGTGAACTCCGGTCCGACGTCCTGCCATTGATCGGAGGAACCGGCGATGTCGATGGTCTTCTGAGGAGTGGCTCCGGGGATTTCCGGAACGCCTTTGTAACGTCGGATGTTGGCGATGGCCTGATAGTAGAAATTGTCCCCGAAGCCACCTTTCATCGGCTCGATGTCACGGCTGAACTCCTCGTTGAAACCATCGCATTGCACCCATGGGGTTTGCATGGAGTGGGTCAGTCCGGCGATCCACTCGTTCCAAGCGGTGATCATGACGAACTTCGGATTGATCTTGAGC
>CAIXKE010000007.1 GCA_903919975.1 Akkermansiaceae bacterium
AGCATGAGCGGCCTTCCTTCCCACTGGAACCACAAGTCGTTGAATCGTCCCGCTTTGTAGTATTTTGCCAGCAACAGCTTTGCCATGTTGCCCATGTCCGTGTTGAGCATGAAGCATACCTGCGGAGTACTGCCGCCTTCACTGCGGATTTGCATCAGCACGGGCAGGAACTGATTGAGCACGTTTTCGTAAATCTCGGCGTTTGTCGCATCGAGCACGAGCGTGTCCACGCCGGCGTCGGACAGCAATTGCATGTGGCGGCGGATGACCCAGGGATCGGTCAGCTTGTAATAGCCGAACAGCGGTTCGGCCCAATGAGCCATGTGCCACGTCTTCGGTCCCCGGTGGCGGAAATCCGGGGCCGTCCGCATGTCGGGCTGCTCGGCGAGGATCTTGGTCACGTCGTAGGGTCCGTAGCTATATTCGTCGCCGGTCCAGGGGAGGTAGAAAATGCCCACGAACCTCTCCTTTTTCGGCGGCCCGACTTCGTCTGGAAGCGGCAGTTCTCGACCGAGGGCATCTGTGGCCGGCCACGGCACGCCGGGGTTGATCGGTTCTCCATGCGCCGCCATCGTGATGGCGGCCAGCATGCTCGTCACGATGCGGAGGTGAGGCATCGCCGGATCTCCAGCGGCTAAGGGACGTTGACGCATGAGCGGTGACGGCAGGAATGCTTCAAGCCATGACAGGTTCGGGCGAGATCGGGTTGGCGACCGACCCAAACACCTTGGCAACGGCCTCCAGATAGGCCATGCCGTTGACCATGTCAGGCTCAATGTAGCTGCCTTCGGTCCACTCATTCCACGCGTTAATACTCATGAGATTCGGCCCCGGACGCCGGCTCAAGCGGTCGTGGAACAGCTTCAGTGTCTTTTGGAACGCCTCGGGCGTGTTGCCGCCGATCAAGTTGGAGAATGTCGATTCCGGCAGTGGTTCCCAGATGTCGGTCTGGACGGTGCGCGGGCAGTTGTCCCAGCCCATGGTGATATTGGGGAAGTAAGGCACGGCATATTCTTCCTCCATTCGGCTCCACACTTGCAAATACTCTGCGAGCACTTCCTCGTGCGGCGTGTAGGGGGACTTGTCCAGCTCCGCGTGGTGGATCCAGACATAGCTCGTCACGCTGTCGAAACCAAGGGCAGCGACAAGTTGCGGCATGTCCTCGATCACCACCTCGCCCGGTAAAACCGGTTTGCCCCAGACCACCGCGTTGAAGTGCATGTCGGGGAACCCGGCCGCCCGAACGCGTTCGCGGAAGCCGTCGATCGCCTTGCGCGTGGCTTCCACTGAGCCGTGGATAGCGACGAACTTCGACAGATCATACACCGAGAAGTAGGGACATCCGTCCACGGTGAGATAGGAGGGATGTGAAAAATAGCGGTCGATAATCAAGTCGGTGATGGAGAGGAACATTTTCGGAGAAACCAGCCCCGGGTAAAGCAGTTCCTTGCCGAAGGAGCGCCCCATGGGATGGATGTTGATCCAGTCGTGGTTGGCCCACATGAGGGAAAACTCGATCCGGTTCACATTCCGCGCCTTGAGGAAACCCTGCTCCAGGCAACGCTCGAGGAACGGTCCGTCCTCGTAGTGATACCAGTCGAAAATGAAATGGTCTATCCCGTGGTTCACGGCCGCGTCGATCTTCTGCTCCATCACCCGCGGGTCGGATTCGTCCTCGTGGCCCCATAGAGGCACCTTCGGTTGTTGGTGGCCGGGGAAACGCGGAATGGCATGCCTGACCAACTGCCACTCGGTCCAACCGGGCCCGTGGATCTTCTCGTTGCGGGGGTCAACGTGATAGTTCGGAAAATAGTAACAGCCGACCCGGATGCGGTCCTTGGATGAGGGATTCACTTGGTTGCTCGATGGCGGAGGATGATGTAAAAAGGAGATTCCGGCGGCTATCGGAGCGCAATCGACTCACGCGGCCCCGAAGGCGGCGCACGAACCGCCAGTCAAGTGTCGACTGAACTGGCTGTTGCGGGATTCGATGCGACCGAAGCGCCGGGACAGAAATGTTAGATTGACCGGCGGCGGCGATGCCAGATCCCGATCGACAAACCAAGTAGGGAAAGCAACCCACTGGAAGGTTCGGGAATGACATCGAAGGTGATCAAACTGAACGGAGCCACGCTCTGTGTCCCGCTCAACTGCCAGACAGCAGCGGTGAAACTTTCGCCCGCACCCGCGGTAATGTCGAAAATGGCCATGTCCGAGTTGGCATCGCGGGTCAACAGGCTGGAGAAGACGGTTCCAGTGCTACTGCTGTAAATGCTGACATAGTTGGGCGCATAAGCGCCATTGCCAGCGGTATCGACAGTGATACCCATACGTAAGGTGGTCGCCGTGCCCAAGGTGAACGAGAATGCTTCGCCGAAATATCCGTTGTTGGAGCCCGATGGAGTGTTGTAAGCACCGTTCGAGACCGCTATCGAGAGCGAGCCTTCGCGATAGAGGGCCGACCCGTCCGGTCCGCGGAAGATCGGATAGCCTCCGAAATTCACATAGGTTCCCGCCGCCCCCGTGATTGAACTCAGAAACACTGGCGCCAGGCTCAAGGTAGGATTAACTCCGGCGGAAACACCCAGATCGTTGCCGGCACCCACGCCCTCGCCGATGGACGCCGCGCCGGGATCCCAAGGCATCGGGCGGATTTGATAGTAGCCGGCCGATCCATACTTGTTGTCGCCGTCGATATCGTAGTTCTTCGCGACGCCAGCGTTGGACCAGTTTTGCACGAGAAAGCCGGTTCCTACGCTGCCGATTTCAGTGCCGACGTAGGCGATGGTGGCGGCCATCGTGCCTTGCGCGCTCAAATACGAGGCGGCAAGTCCGAGGTGAAGTAATGTGGTTTGTTTCATAGGGTTGGATGGGAGTAATGTTGTTTTGGAGTTAGGGATTCATTTTGAGTCAGAAGAAGTTCTTTGGCGCCGTCATCGGAACGGACACGCTGTTATTATCCACGCCGGGGACGGGATCCCAGATGTCGTCTGCGCCGAGATCGGTGGAGCTTTCCAGCGTCCAACCGATCGTTTCCGCCGGCCATGAAAGGACGAAATTGCCGCTTTCAATAATGTAGGAAAGAACGGGAGGAGCGGTATCGGGCAGCAGATCGACAGTGATGAAACTGAGAGGAGCCACCGACTGGGAGCCGACATTCTGCCATAGGCCGACGTTGAAGGCATCGACAACGAGCCCCAGCCGGAACCGACCTGCGCTGCCAAGGGCGAATTGGACCGGCACTCCCACATGACTGGCGTCGTTACCGGCGGGTGAGTCGTATGGGCCTTCAGTCACCGGCACCGAAAGCGCTCCCTGACGGTAGAGGGACGATCCGTCCGGTCCGCGAAAAGTTGGATACCCTCCGAAGTTCACATAGGATCCGGCTCCACCAGAGATGGAACTCAGGAACGACGGCACCAGTGCCAAGGTCGGGGCCGATCCGGCGGAGACTCCCAAGTCATTTCCAGCGCCCACGCCCTCGGCAAAGCCCGGCGCGGCGGAGGGCCGGATCTGCCAGTATCCCGCCGAGCCATAAGCGTTGTTACTGTCGCTGTCATGGCTTTTGGCAATACTCGCGTTGGACCAGTCATGCACCGGATACGAGGACCCGTTGCTTGTTTCCGTGCCGACGTAGGTGATGGTGCTCGACTCGGCGGTTTGCAAGAGCGCGGTTACCGCTCCCAGCGTGGCCAGACGGATCAGGTTGGCTGATCGCGGAATGGAATGGTTGCGTGGATTCATCGGTTTTTGGTGGCTTGTTGACGATGTGAACTTGGTGGCTTGCGACGGTTTCAATGTATCTTCGCTCCGGCGTTGAAACCTTGATATCCGCGCCGTAAATCCTTGCGGCAATGCCAAGCGCCGGACGGTCCGACGGCTTGATATCCGCCGGGTTCTCCAGCCCTTTTCCGGCGTGGTTAGAAGACTGGCGGCGGCAGCCTTACAGTGGCCGGCTTCCGCGTCTCAGCCGTGTGGTTCCCGGGGATTCAATGATGCCGGTTGCCCGGCCGACCTGCCTGATGGTTGAATGCGCTTTGAGATTCCGAAGGCGAAACCTGTAGGATCCCGCTCTTGCGCGCGGCCACAAGTTCGGCACGCGGCCCTCAGCCCAATGCCGGAGTCATCCCGCGCGGCCATTCCTCTTGAACCGGCTCGGGGAGATTCCGAATTCCTTGTGATACAGGGTGCTGAAGTAATTGCTGTCGCCGAAGCCGCAGGCGTAGGCCACCTCGGTGACGTTGGCGTTGGTGGTGAGCAGCATCGCTGCGGCTTTCTGCAATCGCACCTTCTTGAGGTATTCCATGGGTGCCATGCCCACTGCATGCTCGAACAACCGGAAGAAATGCCGTCGCGAGACGTGGCAGCACGCGGCGATGTCGTCG
>CAIXKE010000008.1 GCA_903919975.1 Akkermansiaceae bacterium
AACGGCCTCTATTAAACCACCCAATCCCTCGGAGTCGCCAACCCCACCACCCGCCTATCCACCCGCGTCTGGGCACGCTGCATCGGCACAGCCTACACCTACGACACCGGCGGATGTCTCATTTCCACTAATCCCCTTTTTCCGCATCCGGTCCGGCCATCAGCTCTCTCAACGGCCTTCACCCCAAAAGTAAATTTCTAGCAATGATTTAGGCTCAGCCCGGCGTATAAAGCTCACCAAACACCATGGTGCCGCCCGCCGTTTGCAGCGTGCTCACCACCACCACTTCTCTTGTCGTCCCGATTTTCCCGACCGCCTGATTGACCACAATCATCGTGCCGTCCGCCAGATATCCCACGGCTTGGTGATCTTCCTTGCCCGTGCGCACCAGCGGAATTCGGATCCGTTGGCCGACGGCCACGGTCGGCTTGAGCGCCTCATCCAGTTCATGGATATTCAAAACGTCCACCCCTTGCAGCTTGGCGACTTTAAATAGATTCTCATCCACCGTCAGCAAGCGCGCACCAAGCATGCTGGCAGTTTGGATCAGCCAGGAATTCGGGGTTTCCCCTTCCTGTGGCACTCGGGTGTCGTGAATGGAAATCTGGAGATCCGGATCTTTTTGCATGCGCTCCAGGCAATCCAATCCGCGCTGGCCGCGTTCACGATTGCCGCTTGAGCCGGAATCCGCCATCGCCTGCAACTCGTCCAAGACAAATCGCGGCACAATCACCCGCCCACGCAGGAATCCCGAATGCAAAATCCCGATCACCCGGCCGTCGATCACCACATCCGCATCGAGCACGATGGGTTGCCCTGACGCGGCATCCTGCCGGAAGCGCACGTAGGGGATGATGAACGCGAAATCATCGCGGTTGCCCCGCAGCGAGAGTGCGGCCCCTAAAAATCCAAGGCTGGCAAACAAGGTCACATCGGTCGCCAAATGCAACGCACTGATCGCCACCTCGCTGTTTTCACTGGACCCCAATTGGTCTCGGAACGCCAGTTCCAATAGCGCTGAAATCTGCACCCGGGTCAGCAGCCAGGCACACAACAAGCCAACGGCGAGACCGAAGGTGGCCGTGGAAAATCCACGCAAGGTGAAACCTTTCATCAACTTCTCGATTCCAATGAACACACCGGCGACAGCCAACCCGCCTAAAATGCCGGTGGACATCGGGATTTCAACCATCGTCCCCTTGGTGCTCAGCGCGATCGCCACGCCCCCGGCCTCACAAATCAGCAAATAGGTGAGACGCGCGATGTTAACCGAAGTTGAAGAAGTCATGCCCATGAATGTGCCGCATCATGCGCGATCTTGCCGACTAACGACAAGACCAAACCCAGCCAATTCCTCTTCCTCTGGGATTCCCTTCCCGCTTACTCAACCGTGATCGTCGGCGGTGGCCTTGATATCGGTGAGCGCCGCGATGAAATCGCCGAGGATCTCGGCCGGCACCATGATCGTGTCACGGTTGCCACCCACATCTTCGGTGATCTTCACCACCATGCCGCGGGGATTACTTTTCAGATCCAGAAAGAACACTTTCCGATCCGCCAGGATTTTTTCAGTATGCAACAAATCGCTTTCCACTTTTTTCCTCCAGTGTTGTTGTTTAACAAACGTGAAAAAACCCGTGAAGGGATTGGATGTCAACGGAATTCCTGAAACAATGACGGCCTCACCCGATGCGAGACCAGCTTCCGAACCACCGCCCCGCCCTGATCCTCGCTCCGATGCAGGACGTGACGGACCTCCCTTTCATGCGGGTGATCGCCCGCCGTGGCGCCCCGGATTGGTTCGTGACCGAGTATTTCCGCGTCCACCCGGATTCCTGCCCGCACCCCTATATTCTGCGCTCCATCTTGGAAAATGAAACCGGCCGGCCGGTGTTCGCGCAAATGATCGGGCGCGACCTGCCAAGCTTGGTCCGTACCGCCAAACAACTCGCCGAGCTGCCGATCGCCGGCATCGATCTCAACCTCGGCTGCCCGGCACCCATCGTTTGCCGCAAAAACGCCGGCGGCGGGTTGTTGCGCGATCCGCAGGAAATCAACCGCTTGTTAGGCGCCCTGCGCGAGGCGATTCCCGGCCTGCTCACCGTCAAGACCCGGGTCGGCTACGCGCATGAAGCCGAGTTTCCCGCCTTGCTGGAAATTTTCCGCAGCCATGGCATCGACGGACTCACCATCCACGGCCGCACGGTCCAGGAACGCTATCAAACGCCCGTGCATCCCGATTGCGTGCACCTGGCTGTCGCGACGATGTCCTGCCCGGTCATCGCCAATGGCAACATCGTGGATGTCGCCACCGGCCTCGCTTATCTCGATCAATCCGCCGCCGCCGGACTCATGATCGGCCGCGGCGCGATCCGCAACCCGTGGATTTTCGCCCAACTGGCCGCTCATTTCGATGGCACCACGCCGCCCGCACCCACCCACCGCGATCTATTGGAATACGTGACCGAGCTGTATGAGGAAATCGCCCGCGAAACCCGGAAATTCCTGCCGGCCGCGCACGTCCAGCGCATGAAAAAAACCCTCGCTTACATCAGCCACGGACTTGCCGGTAGCTTCGAGCACGACATGCGCCGCGCCAACTCCCCCGAGGATTTCTTCCGCATCTGTCGCGCCCATCTCGATCATCCAACTCCCCTCCCCGCCCTGCCACCTGCGGACTCAAAGTTATTCTGCGGCTTCGAGTCCTTGCTGCGATCTAACGAGTTGGATTGAAAAACCACATGGGTCGAAAATCCTGACCATTATCAGCGAATTGGGGGCTCTCCGGGCAAGATGCCAGGGCTACCGTGGCGCGGGTATCCTGCCCGGAGCCTTTCTTCAACTCGGCGGAAGGAGGGACTCGGTCAATCCCCGCTAAATTCGGCGAATTCCGGGTTGGCAGGGTGGATTCTGGTCTCTAGCGTCGCACTTCCATGTCCGAAAAATCCCGTTTTCACTTCACCGGCATCTGTGGCACCGCCATGGGAGCTGTCGCCGCCGCCATGAAACAACGGGGTTTCACTGTCACCGGCTCCGATGCCAATGTCTATCCGCCGATGTCGGATTTCCTGCGCGGCCAAGGCATTCCCATCGCGGAAGGCTACGGCGAGGAAAACATCCCACCGGACACCGATGTCGTCATCATCGGCAATGCCATCTCACGCGGCAATCCGGAGGCCGAGGCCGCACTCGACCGCAAACTCCTCTACCATTCACTGCCCGAGGTCATGAAGGAGTTCTTCCTGCGCGGAAAACGCAATTTCGTCGTTTCCGGCACCCACGGAAAAACCACCACTTCCTCGATGCTCACTTGGTTGCTCCGCCACGCCGGCCGCAATCCCGGATTCATGATCGGCGGACTCCCGAAAAACCTCGGCTGCGGCGCGAGTTTCACCGACTCCGAATTCAATGTGCTCGAAGGCGACGAATACGACACCGCCTTCTTCGATAAACGCTCGAAATTCCTCCACTACCTGCCGGAATGCGTCGTCGTGAACAACATCGAGTTCGACCATGCGGATATCTACAGCTCGCTCGACGAGATCAAACTCACCTTCCGCCGCCTGCTCAATATCGTCCCGCGCAAGGGCGTCGCCTTCATCAATGGCGACGAGGCGAATTGCCTCGAAGTCGCCGTCGGCGCGCCCTGTCCAGTCACCACCGTAGGGTTTGCGGAAACCAACACGCTGCGCATTGAAAACGTGAACTACGATACGGATCGTAGTTCGTTCACGCTCGGCGGCATTGCCTATTCGCTGCGCATGACCGGCGAGTTCAACATCCGCAACGCTGCCATGGCCGCCGCCGCCGCCAGCTTCGCCGGACTCACGCCCGAGGAAATCCGCGACGGACTGGAAACCTTCGATGGCGTCGCACGCCGCCAAGAACTCCGCGGCATTGCTGGCGGCATCAAGGTGATCGATGACTTCGCCCACCACCCGACCGCTATCCGCCTGGCCGTCCAGAGCTTGCGCCAAAGCCATCCGGACTCCCGGCTGTGGATTCTGTTCGAACCCCGCTCCAACACCACCCGCCGCGCGGTGTTCCAAACCGAGCTCGCCGAAGCCCTCGCACTCGCGGATTTCGCCGTCGTCGCCGCCCTCACCGACGTCCACAAAATCCCGGAAAACGACCGCCTCGATCCCACGAAACTCTCCGCCGATATCGCCCGCCTCGGCGGCACCGGATTCTATTTACCCGATGTCGAGACCATTGTCGCCGAAGTCGCAAAGCTCGCTCGTCCCGGGGACGTCGTCGCCGTGCTTTCCAACGGCGGCTTCGGCGGCATCCATCAGAAATTATTGGATGCCTTCGCTCTCTGACAGGGCAAGGAGCAGCGAAACGGGTTCGCCCTGACCATGAGGTGACTATAGTATGAGCTTCTTTCATCTCATTGGCTTTTTCATGGGCATCGGCGGACATGTTCCGCCGCTCCGGAGGGGCGATGCATGATCGCCCGGACCATGTGAGGGCAATGAAAAGCGCTTCATTCATCTCATTGGCTTTTCATGGGCATCGGCGGACACGTCCCGCTACTCCTTGAGCTGCGCAGCGCTGATTTGTTCATTACTTAAGAAAAGCAAAATATTTAACTGGCTGAATGAAATGATTTTGGGTAATGAGGCTTTGCAACTTGGCAACCGCTCGCACTCATGGCCGCCCCTACCGATCACACCCACCATATTAAAATCCGCTCGACGCAGATGGAAATGCCCTCTTCTGGCCTTGCCGGCCGCACCGAGGACTATGACCGCAAGCTGAGAGATACCCAGGATGAACTGGAGCGCATCCAGCAACAACGCGAGGAACTGGAACGCAAAAAAGTCGAACTCGAAGAACTCACCAGCCGCAAGCGCTCCTTCGTCTCGCAACAAGCCGAGTTCACCGAAAAACTGACCTCCGCACTCACCTTGATCGACCGCGAATTATTCGAAATGCGCAACGAGGCCGACGATCTTGAGCAATGCCGTGCCTGTTTCGCCGGTCACCTCGACAAAATCCAAAAACTCAACCCCGAGAACTGGACCCGCGAGAACACCCACGAAAAACTAGAGCGGGCGGACATTTCCATCGAACTCGCCGCCGACGAATATGACCAAGCCGCAGCCCATTTCGAGGGCACTCGCAGCGCTGCGATCTTCGGCCGCAC
Organism: Akkermansiaceae bacterium; assembly: GCA_903919975.1. Taxonomy (GTDB): domain Bacteria; phylum Verrucomicrobiota; class Verrucomicrobiia; order Verrucomicrobiales; family Akkermansiaceae; genus Luteolibacter. Next base: position 5,150 of record CAIXKE010000008.1, read on the forward strand.
CTCCAAGCGCGCCCGCGCCAACTCCCGCGCCGCCGGCCCCAGCGAATTCCTGCAAAATCTCCGCAACGGATTCGCATTCAACCTGCCAATCCTCGCCCTCGGCGGTGCCGCACTTGCCATTTATCTGCTGAAATAACCGAATTTCACCGCCATGAGCCGCAGCCGCTTTTTTAAAGAAAACCTCGAGTTGGATGAAATCCGCGCGGCCGAGGAACAATTGCTCCAACGCGAAAAGGCATTCACCGAAAACCAAAGCCGGATCGCCCTCGAGCTCATCGAGCAGGAGAGCACTATTCCGCCGCTCGATGAAATCCACGCGCGCACGAGACGGAAACAGCACGAGCTCATCGTCTCGCGCGGCGAGGTCGCCAACGTCAGACGCGATCAAGCCCGCAGCCTGCTGATGCTGTTACTGCTCGTCACTACCACCTGCACCCTCATCTGGTGGGGCTTGAAACTGATGCAAGGCGGCTGAACCGCCAACGGAGAGAGATGGATCGCGGATCCGGTCCGGCATGGCATAAGCCTGAGCTCCAGATCGCCTGTCTTACATGGACTGCGCGCCGCCTCCTGCCGCTTTCCACCGCCAGCCTGCTGACGGCAACTCAAGCCCCCGCCGCAGCAGGCTGTACGCAGTCCAAGGACTCGCCCCGGCAAAATCACCTTTCCGGCACCAGCCTCGATTTTTGCCCGGACTCCATCATTTTCTGTCCGTCCTATCATGGATAAAAAACCAAGTGTGGCGTTTATTGCGGCATTCCACATCAAGATGAAAACCTATCGAATTTTTTCCCTATCGTCGCGCTGGCGTTCACGGGTCTTGCGCATGCGGAAGAAAAAGTAGCCATCATCAAAGCGGACGATATTCGTGTCGGGACGATATTCGTGGCAAAACAGAAAAATGGAATCGGTTTTTGCGCTATCCAAAGAAAAGGGAGTCAAGGTATCGGCACCGATGAATCCTCGGGGTGAGGTCGACGGCACTGGCAAACCCAACTTCGCAAAGTTTAAAGCGGAATACGCGCAAAAGAAGCAACCCTCATTTTCGGCGATCCAATTTCATCCGGGCTATTTCGGTGATGAGCATTTCAAGGAATACGCCAAAATCCTGGATTTCCTGCTCGCCGATGGCTGGACATTCGTCCTACCAAGTGAATATGTTGACGCACAAGTGCCAGTCAAATGACGGGCTGCTAAATCGGCAAATCCCTAGCAGTCAACACAAGGACGCATGCGCTTTAGTATCATTTGCCGTTGGTAGCCAAACGCGTTTTCAGCTCCGGCCATTGCTCGCGGCTCACGATGTAGCCGATGCATTCCGAATGACCGCAGAGGCACGGGTGATCTTCATAACAATCGACATCGAAACCATAGTCGAACGTGAGTTCCTCGCCCGGGTGAATGTCACGCAGCGCATGGATGAAAATCTTCCGGCCCTCGATCCACGCCTCGCAATTCGGGGCGCAGGAATGGTTGATCAGGCGCGCCGTGTTCCATGGCACATTGCCATCGATGTCGTAGCTTTTCGAGAGTGTGAAGATATACACCGCCGCATCGCCGGTTTTCAGCGATTTCGCATGTTGGGAAACTCCGCGGCGCTCGCTCTCTTTCTTGTCGATGCGCTCGCCGACGTATTCGATGATCCGTGCCTCCTTCGGGATGAACGTCGTCGCATACACGCCGCGGCCATGGATTTCCGAGCCCCGCACTTCGCAGTATTGGCTTTGACCGCGCTTCCAAAGCTCAATGAGCTTGCGGTGAAGGACTTGCTCCTGGGGGATTTTCTGTTTGCTTGATGCCATGATGATTCTCTAACGGACCTCGCGTTTCACAATCGGCGGAAGCTCCATGTTCTGGGGTAACGTGTTGAACAGCGAGCGCAAATCATTGGTGGATAGTCCGGATCCATCGATGAAGGTCCAGTCGTTTTTGCCTTTGTTGCAAATCGCCACCTGGAAACCGGTGCTCTCGATCACCAGCGGCTTCGGAATGCCCGGACGCAGGATTCGAAATTTCGTCACCGTGGGCACCAGCACCATCCACTGGTTGTAAGCCATGATTTCGGTGTCCACTCCGTTTTGTTTGATGATTCTCTTGGCCGGGGTGACCTCATACGGGCGCGGCTGCCCTTGGGGTTTGGAGGAAATCATGCTGATGCCCTGCTGCACCATCTGCGCCGCCACCCCATCGAGCTGTTTCTCAAGGGCGGCCATTCCGCCCATGCGCTGCGCCGCACGCGCCTTCCACCGCGGATTCATCCGCTCCACCGCCACCTGATAACGCCCTAACACCACCTCGTCACCAAGTTTTGCCACCGCACTCACCGCCGATGCCAGCACCTCGGGCGGGATCGTTTCCGCCACCACTTCACCCAAAACCTCGGCCTCGGTGGGTGGCGGCGGTGCCGCCGCCCCTTCTTGGGCCGCGGCGATTCCGCCGACCAAGATCAGCGCCGCGCATGAGGAGAGGAAGGACTTCAGTTTCACGCCGCAATGGATGCCCTCACACGACCCCCGCGTCAAGCATGGCTAGGAGGGCATCAAAGAATCCGCCCTGGGAATGGAACATGCGTTGCTTCCGCGCGGTATAGCTCATTCATGAAACCTACCGGATATGTCCGGAAGATCGCCCTCGCGTTCTTGTTGATGGCGGATTGCCCAGCGCACGCGGCTACTTCCGCCATGCCGGAACCGGGATTCGACACCATGGTGATGATCCAGAGGCGGCCTCTCAATCCGACGCACGTTTACACTTATCATGTCGGAGGTTTGGAAAAAGGCGGTGGACTTTATGTGAAGTCGCTTGCGGAATGGTGGCTTGAAGCGACTGATCGACGCGGCGGAGGGCGTGATCCTCGATTGCCAGGTTTCCTACGATGGCTCGCAAATCCTGTTCAGTTGGAAACGCGCGATGAACGAACCGTTTGGCATCTGGAGGATCAAAGCGGACGGCAGCGGACTGACCCGCGTGATCAACCATGAGTCCAACAACATGAACGCCTGTTGGCTGCCGGATGGCGGGGACGCATTTCTATCCGATCTCAAACCCGCATTCGCCTATAGCTGGACGAGCACCTCGCCAGTGCTCTACCGCGCAAATGCCGACGGCAGCCACGTGATCCGGCTTTCCGCAAACTATCTCACCGACTTCACGCCGTCGGTGATGCGGGACGGGCGTATTCTTTTCAGCCGCTGGGAGCATGTCGATCGCCCTGCAATTCCAATCCAGTCGTTGTGGGCGGTCAATCCCGATGGCATCATGCTCTCCGGTGTGTTCGGCAACCGCGTGTTGGGACCCGCCACCTTCATGGAGGCGCGGGACATCCCGGGAATGCCGGGAAAAATCCTCTGCGTGATGACCAGCCACAACGGCCCGCGCCGCGGTGCGATCGGGCTCATGGATCCGGACAAGGGCGGCAACTCGCAGGACGCAATCCGCAATCTAACACCGGAAATCAACATCGTTTCGGTGGACAACAGCGGCCGCGGCAAATGCTGGTCCATGACGTGTACATCGGACTTGGTGATGCGGTGAAACGCGGCGAGATCAAGCGCATCGCGGTGGTGCAGGAAATGGAAAAGGACATCCGCTCGGAGACGACACAACGCCAGTTCGGCTTTCAGTTCCCCGTGGTTTTCTGCGGTGCGACTTACGCACCGAAACGCATGTGGGGCTTCGCCAACATCGAGGAGTCTGACTTCTGTTCGAAACCCGACGATCCCGGCACGCATCTTTGACCTTTTTTAACGGGACTTCACACCGTTTTGAAAACCCTTTCCCAACTCGCTTTCAAAGCTCACGAAAAAACCCGCCACAAGCCACATCCAAGGCTTATCTTTTTGCCCGGCAAACGACCCCTTGGGTGCGGTAACGGATTGCAACCAACATGGGTTTTCCGTCCTTGTGAATTCTTATGAACCCGTGTGGGCCCATCGAAAAGTGGCACAGAAATGGCACAGTTTACGAAAAACGGCACCTGCAAGATCGCCTCTTTAACTTCGCAAGTCATTGATAACGAACTGGTAGCAGAGGGCGGATTTGAACCGCCGACCAAAGGCTTATGAGTCCTCTGCTCTACCACTGAGCTACTCTGCCGAGTTCATTCACGGGCGGATATCCGCCGCGGGAGGGAGGTAGCTACCTCCCGGCACCCGGATTGTCCAACGGAAATTTCCTGCAACCATGGATTTACAGGGCAATTAACGGCTTTGCGTTGGAAAAGTAAGCCGGTGGGTTTGCTTTCTGTGAGAATCCGCCTACGATCCGCCGAGCCAAGTCTATTCATGCCCGCTGGAAACAAGAAACACATCCTCATCGTCGGAGCCGGCCCAGGTGGCCTCACCGCCGGAATGCTCCTCGCCCACCGCGGGTTTCGCGTCACCATCGTCGAGAAAAACGACCGCGTCGGCGGGCGGAATTCGGAGCTAAACCTGGACGGGTTTTCCTTTGATCTCGGCCCGACCTTCCTCCACCAGAAATTCTGCTTGGATGAGATTTTTGCGGAAACCGGCAGCCGCAGTGAAGATCACTTGGATTTCGTCGATCTCAACCCGATGACCCGGCTGAGCTGGGGCGACACCTCGCTGCACACTTACAGCGACACCGAAAAAATGTCCGCCGAGATTGAGGAGGTGTTTCCCGGCAGCAGCGAGGGTTTCCGGCGCTATATGCGCGAACACGCCGAGAAATTCCGCAAAATCTATCCGTCCCTCCAGCACCCCTATCATTCGCCCACCTCCTTCCTACGGCCGGGCTTGCTCCGCGCCCTGCCCTATGTGCTGACCAATCGCAGCGTGCATGACGTGCTCGGCGATTATTTCGACGAGGAACGCCTCAAGCTCGCCTTCACGTTTCAAGCAAAATACCTCGGCATGTCGCCGTGGCATTGCCCGGCGCTATTCAGTATCCTGTCCTTCACTGAATACCGCTATGGCGTCTATCACGTGCAAGGCGGCCTCAACCGGATCTCACACGCCATGGCCGATGTTTTCACGAAACTCGGCGGAGAACTGCGACTCGAAGCACCCGTCAAACAACTCCGAATGTCCGGCAAAAATTTGACCGGCGCGGAACTTGAAAACGGCGAGGTCATCCATGCCGATGCCGTCGTGGTCAATGCGGACTATGGCCACGCCGCCACCCGCCTGTTCAACGGTCACAACGCATCCGAGGACAAGATGCGCGGAAAACAATTCTCCTGCTCGACATTCATGATTTATCTGGGGATCGATAAACTCTACGAAAACGAGCCGCATCACCACATCATCTTCGCCGACGACTACAAGGCGAACGTGGCCGACATTCAGAGTCAGCGTCACGTTTCCGATGATATGTCGATTTACGTTAGAAACTCTTGTGTCACCGATCCACATGTCGCGCCCGCCGGCCAATCGGGTCTCTACATCCTGGTGCCCACCATTAATACGCGCCACGGATTCGATTGGGAAAACCACAAGGAAGCCTATGCGGACAAGATTCTCCGCCGCATCGAAGAACGCACGTCGATGAAAGACCTGCGCAGTCGGATCATCACCAAGCGCATCATTTCACCTGCGGATTGGGAAAGCTCGTCGATTTTCATGGGGGCCACCTTCAACCTCGCCCACACCATGAGGCAGATGCTGTATTTTCGCCCGCACAACCGCTTCAACGGATTCAACAATTGCTACCTCGTCGGCGGCGGCACCCACCCCGGCAGCGGCTTGCCCACCATCTACGAATCCGGCCGCATCAGCGCCAATCTGATCTGCGAGCAATTCGGCATGCCCTATCAACCGGTCGATCTAGCATCCGCTTATTTGCGCGACGCTTGAGGGATGGTCCTTGCTGATTCGTTCTCAGTTTATCTTGCAGATGGATTTGCTGGGAAAAATCACAAAACACGCAAAAAGCTTGGTTGTGTTTTTTTGAGTTTTTTGCGCCTCTTTGCGGCTAATCCTTCTGAATAAGTCAGCAGGTTACGACATCCTCGCAACGTTGGCATAATCCGCTTGCGAGGACTGGCTCGTGCTTCCGGCAACGCGGGCACAGGCAAAGCTCGGTTTTGCGGGCGGTGGCGGTGAGCTCGGTGCCGATCTCAGCTGTGAGGCCGGCGATGATAAAAAACTCGGTGGCGAACTCGCGGTCGTTGAGCAAGGGCAGCAGCGCGGCATCGGATTCCGGAATCGTTAGAGAAACATCCGCTTCGTTGTTGCGGGTGAATTCCTTGGCCTGCACGCGGGCTTCGATGGCGGTTTGGATGGCGTATTTGATTTCAAACAAACGCTCGGCCTGCGCGGTGGCGTCACTCGGCGCGAAGGCGGGATTGGCGACCGGGAAATCTTGTTCATGCACGTTACCGGTGGTGAAGGCGGCGTGCTCCCACGCCTCGTCCGCCGTGTATGCAAGGATCGGCGCGAGCAGTTTTGCGATGCTGGTGAAGATTTCAAACATCGCGGCTTGCGAGGCGCGGCGGCGTGCGGAGTCCGGCGCATCGCAATACATCCGGTCTTTGGTGGCATCGATGTAAACAGCGGATAGATCGTGTGTGCAGAAGTTGTTGAGCGCATTGAAAACCTTGCGGAATTCATAAGTTTCATAGGCTTTGAGGCACTCGGCGGTGACGCTGTGGAGACGTTCGAGAATCCAGCGGTCGAGAAGAGGGATCGTGGATTGTGGATCGTGGATGGTGGATAATGGATCAAAGCCATCGAGGTTTCCCAACAAGATTCGCAGGGTGTTGCGCAGGCGGCGATAGGGCTCGGCGACTTGTTTGAAGAGCTCCTCACCGAAGGGAACTTCGTTTTGCCAATCGACGGAAGATACCCACAGGCGGACGATGTCGGCGCCGTATTTGTTGTAGAAATACGCGGCATCGGTGGGTTTTCCGGCTTTCCCGGCATCAGACTTGGCGAGTTTTTTCTTATCCTTATCGACCACGAAGCCGTGAGTCATGACGGTTTTGTAGGGGGCGTGGCCGCGATAGCCGACGCTGAGCATGAGCGAGCTTTGGAACCAACCGCGGTGTTGATCGGTGGCTTCGAGGTATAGATCCGCCGGGCAGTGGAGCTCCGGGTGTTTGTCGAGAACGGCGGCGTGCGAGCAGCCGGAGTCGATCCAAACGTCGAGCGTGTCGCGGCATTTTTTCACGCCGGCGGGCAGGCCGAGACGGGCGGCGATTTCCGCATCCGTGTGTTCGAACCAGAAGTTCGTGCCCTCGGTTTCGACGAGTTCGGCGACTTTTAGGGCGAGCTCCGAAGATAGGATCGCGTTGTTATTTTCATCGAAGAAAACCGGCAGCGGCACACCCCAAGTGCGTTGGCGCGAGATGCACCAATCGGGCCGCGACTCGACGGTGCCGTAGATGCGATTGCGGCCCCACGCGGGGAGCCACTCGGCCTTGTCGATTTCATCGAGTGCTTGGCCGCGCAGCGTTTCGAGCGAGATGAAGAATTGTTCGACGGCGCGGAAGATGATCGGGGTTTTCGAGCGCCAGCAATGTGGGTAGGAATGCTTGTAGATTTCACGTCCTAACAAATGGCCGCTTTCCGCGAGGATTTCGATGATGCGATCGTTGGATTTGAAAACGTGCATGCCGACGAGTTCGGGAAGTCCGACTTCGGCGGTGAATTTCCCTTCGTCATCGACGGGTGAAAGCACGGCAAGGCCGTTTTGTTGGCCAGCCACGTAGTCGTCCGCGCCATGGCCCGGAGCGATGTGGACGATGCCGGTGCCGGTTTCGGTGGTGACGAAGTTGGCGAGGATGACCCTCGAGGTGCGGTCGAGAAACGGATGCTTCGCGAGCAGGCCTTCGAGCGCGCGGCCTTTGATTTCCTCAAACGTCTCGGCCAGCGCGAAGCCGGTCTTGGTGTGGAAATCGCCGATCAGTTCGCGGACGATGATCAGGTTTTCCTCGCGATCGGCGATCTCGTTTTTGAAACGGCCGACGACATACGTGAACTCCGGATGCACGGCGAGGCCGAGGTTGGCTGGAAGCGTCCAGGGCGTGGTCGTCCAGATCGGGATGCTTGCGGAATGCATTCCGCGCTCCAATTCAAACTTCACGAAAATCGCCGGGCTTTCCTTGTCGGCGTATTCGACTTCGGCCTCGGCGAGCGCGGTTTGGGCACCGTAGGACCATTGGACGGGTTTTTTCGCCTGATAGATGTTGCCGTTTTCCACGAGCTTGGCAAAGACCCGCAGGATGCTCGCTTCGTAGCCGGGAGCCATCGTGAGATACGGGTTTTGCCAATCGCCGAAGACGCCGAGCCGGCGGAACGACCCGCGTTGGATATCGATGTATTTTGCGGCGAAATCCGCGCAGCGGCGGCGGATTTCCGCGGGTTCGAGTCCGGCGGTTTCCTTGACCACTTTGAACTCGATGGGCAGGCCATGGCAGTCCCAACCGGGGATGAATGGCGTGGTGAAACCGGCCATCGTTTTGGATTTCACGACGAGATCTTTGAGCAACTTGTTGAGCGCTGTGCCCATGTGGACGTCGCCATTCGCGAACGGCGGGCCATCATGCAAGATGAATTCCGGGGCGTTTCCGGCGCGGCGGCGGGCGATGATTTTCGCGTAGAGGCCGTCGTTTTCCCAACGTTCCAGACGCTTCGGTTCATTCTCCACGAGATCCGCCCGCATGGGGAAGCTCGTTTGCGGAAGGGTCAGGGTATCTTTGTAATTCGGGGCGGAAGCGCTCATGACGGGGCGCGGACGCTAGCAACGCCCCTTGGCCGGGTCAACCACGGGAAACCCCGTTATTCGGAAAACCGCAGCTTGGCGTAACGTCGCCTCTATGGTAGATATCCCAGGATTTTGAGCAATCCTCCCATCCCATTTCCTGCCAGCGAACGCACTGGCGACGAATTGTCGGCGGATCGATTTCGTTTGATCGCGGACAAGATCGAGGCGGCCCCTTCCCTTCTGGAGATCCCTCTCGCCAACATTGCCCGATGGCTCGGCAAGGGGCACTCCGCCAAGAACCGCCTCATGGACTGGCGAACCATGATCCGCCACGCCCAGACGAGCGATGAGGGCATGGCCAAATTGCTTTTCATCCTGCGGGATCAGGAATGGGAGTCGATGCAGTAGAAAGGTTTTTCGCCATTTCCCGGAATCCTGAACAAAGATGAGGTAAGGCACCTGTCATGGAATTCGCGGCACTGAAGCAACTCGTTTCCGCAGTGCGTACGAGGGCATCTGGAAAACGGGTGATTCTCATTGGCTCGTTTTCATTGTTCGTCTCTTTCCGTAATGCGGATCCCATCACTATCGGTGCTGCCGTCACGATCGATGCTGACTTCCGAATCGAGCCAGGGCGCTGCATTCAAATCCCTGCTGCCTGCGCTGAGGAAATCAGCGGATCTGGAGCGGTGGCAAGCGTTGTTGTGGAGGCGGAATTACTCCACCACCAAAACCGAGAAAATTCGGCGCTGGCCGATGGTGCAACCGCCACGGGTCACCAGTTGATGTTGTGGCCGCGGGCGTCGATGTGGGTAAAATTCCAATATCCGCCCACGCCACCTTTGAAGAGCCCTAGGTCACGGAGTTCGCGGGCCGTGGCGGTCACCTTGGAGGCGCGCACTGGAAATTTCACATCGGCAGCGACATTCGCTTGGTGCCATGAGCCGGATTTTGCGCCGGCGCAGTGGGCATTGTAGGCGGGCGAGCGGTAGGCGGAAATAACTTCCACTTCGGAAACGTTCATCTCGCGGGCAACCCGATCCACCACCTTGAGCAGGTAACCCATGCGGTTCCACCACTGCTTGGGCGGTAGCGAGTTCCAGATGGTGCCCTTGGCTTTCGCGTGGGATTCGAGCACTTGCTGGGGGCTGACGGACCGGAGATTCAGCGATTTCAAATAGCGCAGATAAGAGTCGGCTGCGCTGTTGCGCGCGGACCATTCTTCGGGAATCCCTGAAACCGACTCGAAGCGGACGGTGTTGGTGCCCGGACGACTGGCCGACGTCGGGATCGAAACCTTGGGTGCTCCCTCGGATTTTTTGGAAGTGAACGCAGAAGCGACGGCCGAGGTGGCGAGCAGGCCGAAGCCGGTAAGGCCGAGGGCACCGAGCATGCTGCGGCGAGGGATGCCGGTCAGGTTGGTCGGTTCTTGGGAGTGGAAATCTGCAGGTGAAATCATGTCGAATAGGCGATGGAATGGCAGTGCCGCCAAGCGGGTCACGTGCCAAAATTTTGCTATTTTGACTGTTGGCACGCAGCCAACAGTCGCTGGACCAAAGCAGACGAGGCGGAGTCGGCAAGGAAAAAAAGCCTCTGTGGCCGCTAACGGTTGCCACCTTTTCCCCGAAATTCTGAAATCGCGGGATTTTTGCGTCGGTCAATTTTGCTTGTCGATCGGGGCAGGGAAGTGGGAGTTTGCGCGACACTTTGGAGGCGAAGCGGAACATACAATTGGACGGTTGGCGGGCCTTCGGGGTGGCGGGAGTGATGTGGCATCACTGGGCACCGAAGGAATGGCGTGGGCCGTTCCCGTTCGAGATCGGGTTGTTCTTTTTTCTGACGCTGACTGGATTTCTGATCACGCGGATCCTTCTGCGCGAGAAGGACGCGGGTGAAAGTTTGGGGAAACCATGGCGGGGCAGGGCTTACCGGACTTTTCAAAAGCGGCGGCTGGGGAGGATTTTGGTGCCGTGTTATGCCGCGATGCTTTTCGCCATGGTGGTGGCGGCCTCGGACATCCGGGAACATCCGCTAGCGTATTTCGGCCATTTTTCGAATTTTCACATGGCGTGGATGGACAGTTGGCCATCCGGCACGGCGCATTACTGGACGCTGGCACTTCAGATTCAATTCTACTTATTCTGGCCGCTGCTGGTGTTTTTCGTGCCGCAACGCGCGCTCGTATGGGTATTTGCGGGTTGCGCTTTGCTGGCTCCGTTGTCGCGGTTGCTGATCGAGCGCGAATTCCCGGCCATCCAGCATGGCGGGCTCATCACGACGGCGGCATTCGATTATTTCGGCGTGGGGGGCTTGCTGGCGCTGGCCTTCGATCGCGGAATCCAAGTCGGTGACCGCAGGATCACGCTGATTGGGTGGCTCGCATTTGCCGGTTATCTGACCTTGTATGTGCTGAACGAGGTGGGCCGTAGTGCGGGCGGGTGCGGGTATTTCCAGCAAACCCTGCTTGCGGTGGCGTTCGCAGGCTTGATTTCCGCCACACTCGGCGGGCTGGGCGGCCCGACTGGGCGGCTGCTGGAGCACCCGGCGGTGCAACACGTCGGACGATTGAGTTACGGTCTGTATTTATTTCACACGCCGGTGCCGTTGTTTCTTGGTTGGGTACTGCCGCAACTCTGGTGGCCGGTCTTCGACGGCCCATGGCTGGCGGCGAGGTTTGCCGTCTTCGCGCTCACTTCTTGGGGTATGGCGTGGCTGTGCTGGCGGTGGCTGGAAGGCCCGGATCGTATCGATTTCCTGCAGCTAGGACGCGGCTCTCGACTTGCGCGATGGCTGCGCCGGAGTGGCGACCAGGCGTTTCGGCAAAAAAGGCGTCACGAGTGATTCTTGGAAATCGAAGGCCTCGGAGAAATCCTCGCGGCGATCCGAATCCTGTTTTCCAAACACCTGCTCCTCGATGAGGTGGAAAACCATGTCGCCGACGTCCTGGCATTTGCGCACACCCCATTCGGACATCAGGGTGGAAGCCATCGGGCCGAATTGGTCGAGCGAGAAATCGCGGAAGCCTTCCAGCAATTCCGGGCCGCTGACGTGCCGCGCTTGGCCGCCATTGCCCTCGGCAATGCGCTTGAGCGTGAAATCCAGCGCATCTTTGAGAAAAAAGTAAACGTGCGGATCAAAACGCTTGTCGCGTTTCAAGATGGAAACCACGGATTGTTCGAACTGCACGGCTTGCATGGCCCCAAAATGCAGGAAGAGTAGCCGCGTGTCAAAGGGGTTAGTTCAGGACTGGCGCAAGAACCTCATTCAATCCCCAGCTGCGGATCCCAGGTGGACCACAAAAAACCGCCGCGCCCTTCACTCTGAAATGATAAAGTCTCTATCCTATGATAGCCGGCCTCCAGATGCTTCATGCCCCACCGTAGCCCCGATTGCCCGTAAGCCGACACTTACTCATCACCGGGAAGGTGATGCCGTGGTAATTCACACGCTTGTATCGCAAATCCCAACTGAAGATGCAGATTTCCCGGCGGCTTGGATAGGTCACGACGGTGGAGGCGCTAAGGACCTTCCACTCGGATTTTCCATCCCCTCCGGGATGCTGGTGGAAACAAACCAAGCCACCCGGCCAAGAGCCTCTTGGGGTTCTGCTTCCGTGATGACATAGCCGTAAATGCCGGCAAAAAGCATATACCAAGCCGCCTTCGATGAGCTGGTCACGTTAAACATGCCGTCCACCACCAGACGCTTGGCCAAAAGATTCGGAAAATTAATTTCCGCATTCGTCCACACCGGATTGGTCCGCATGCCAGAAAAGCTGGCCGAGATGGAGCGAGATGCAAGGTTTGCAGGTTGTTTGGAGAGCGGTTTCATGCCGATACTTCGGTCTCCAAGCCTATTTTAAAAAAGTGCCCCCGTCAGGAATCGAACCTGAATCTAGAGTTTAGGAAACCCTTGTTCTATCCGTTGAACTACGGGGGCGTTGGCTGGCAGCAACATCATGGGCTTGGCGGCATGGGTCAATTTCAATGTGACGCTCCGCCCGGCAGGACGTTCCTAAACAGCCATGACGCGTAACTTGCCCCAACTGCAGCGGGTTCAATCGCGATGATCTCCGGAACCTCGTAGGGGTGCAACTCCCCGAGCGCCTGCTCAAATCCCGGAAATCCCTCCTCGCTGGTCTTGAAAATCGCAAGAACCTCCAAGGCCGTTTCAACCTGACCCTGCCAGCGGTAAATCGACTCCACCGCAGGAATGAGATTCACACACGCCGCGAGTTGCCTTTCGATCAGCACTGTGCCAATCTGTCGCGCCGAGGCGGAATCGGGAAACGTGCAAAACACCAATCGGACTTCGCTCATGCCTGATTCTGAACACCGAACCTGCGGCGCGCGCTAGCGAATTCCACCAAGCATGCGCCACTCGCCGCCATCCCCTACCCTTCAACCCGCCATCGTTCAGTGAAACCCGGATTTCTTGAAAAACTCGTCGCCCGGCTCGACCGCGTCGAACATGGCGAGGTTCAGCAAATCGTCACCCGCTTGATCCGTGAAAAAGGGTTTCTCGAAAAAGTATTCGAAGCCCTCCAGGAAGGCGTCATCCTGCTCGACCCAAACGGGACGATCGACTTTGTCAATCAAGCCGCCTGCGGGTTCTTCGGACTCGATCCGGACAAGGCGACCGGCGAGCACCTGTCCTCGCAAGTGCGCGGGCTGGATTGGAACACCTTGGGCAAACCCGGCCACGCCATCAGCCGCGATCTGGAAGTGTTTTACCCTGAAAACCGCTTTCTAAATTTCTATCTTTCCCCGATCGATGACGGGGAAAAATCCGGCGAAACCCTCGGTTACGTCATGCTCGTGCGCGATCTCACCCGGACCCGCGCCGAGGCCGAGGAAACCCTCGAATCCGAGCGCCTCAACGCCCTCACCTTGCTCGCCGCCGGCGTCGCCCATGAAATCGGCAACCCGCTCAACTCGCTCGATATCCACCTGCAATTGCTCGGCCGCAAATTCCGCAAACTCCCGCCCGGCGATCGCAAACCGCTCGAAGACCACCTCGCCACTGCCCGCGGCGAGATCCAGCGCCTCGACACCATCCTCAAACAATTCCTCCACGCCGTCCGCCCGACCGCACCCCGCCGCGAACGCAGCGATCTCCACACACTGCTCCATGAATCGCTGCGCCTGCTCGAACACGAACTCGAATCCCGAAAAATCACCGTCGATCTCGACCTCGCCCCGTCGCTGCCGATGGTCACCGTCGATCCCGGCCAATTCCAACAAGTTTTCTACAACCTGATCCGCAATGCCTATCAGGCGCTGCCCGCTGAAAACGGCCGCATCACCCTTCGCATGTGCTTCAACGATTACGAATACGTGATTTCTATTGAGGACAACGGCACCGGCATTTCCCCGGATCATATGGGCGCGATTTTCGAGCCCTACCGCACCACCAAATCCTCCGGTTCCGGCCTCGGCCTGCTCATCGTCCGCCGCATCGTCCGCGAACATGGCGGAGAAATCTCCATCGAAAGCCAGGAAAACCAAGGCACCCGCGTCACCATCCACCTCCCACGCACCGAACGCACCGTCAGACTCCTCGGCTCCCCCACCATCGACCTCGCCTGATTTCAGTTTTCACCTCTTAATTTCAGCTTCTCAGCTTTTCAGAATTTCAGCTTTTATCCCCATGCTCCCCACCCTCCTCATCGTTGACGACGAACGCTCAACCCGCGAAGGCCTCCGCAGTGCCCTGGAAGAGGAATTCGACGTCTACACCGCCGCCGGCACCAGCGAGGCCCTCGCCATCTTAAAATCCGAGCCCATCCAACTCCTGCTCACCGATCTCCGCCTCGGCGGCGAATCCGGCATGGATTTACTCGACTCCACACTCGCCATGACCGACCCGCCGGTCGCTATCATGATGACCGCGTATGGATCGGTCGATACCGCCGTCGAGGCAATGCGCCGCGGCGCCTGGCACTTCGTCACCAAACCGCTCAACCTCGACGAGGTGGAAATGTTGCTCAAACGCGCACTCCGCAGCCGCCACCTGGAAACGGAAAATAAACAACTCGCCCAGCAAGTCAAAACTACCCACAAGCTGGACCGACTTATCGGCAAATCCCCGGAAATCCGCCGAGTCTCCGAGCTCATCCAACAGATCGCCCCGACCCGCGCAACCATTCTCATCGAAGGCGAATCCGGCACCGGCAAGGAAGTCGTCGCCAGCCTACTCCACCATCTTTCCGGTCGGCCTGCGGCCAAAATGGTCACTGTGCATTGCGCCGCGCTCTCGCCGCAACTCCTTGAAAGCGAACTCTTCGGTCACGAAAAAGGGTCCTTCACCGGTGCCTCCCAACGCCGGATCGGCCGCTTCGAACAAGCCGACGGCGGCACCTTGTTCCTCGATGAAATCGGCGAAATCGATGCCGCCACCCAGATCAAGCTCTTGCGCATCCTCTCGGAGCGCACCTTGGAACGGGTCGGCTCGAACACCCCGATCAAAGTGGACGTGCGGGTGATCGCTGCCACCAACAAAAACCTTCGAGAATTGGTCAATCGCGGCGATTTCCGCGAGGATCTTTATTTCCGCCTCAACGTCGTCAGCATTGAAATGCCGCCGCTGCGCACGCGTAGCGAGGACATCATCTTGCTCACCAACGCGTTTCTCCAGGAATTCGCCAAAGAAAACGAGCGCCCGGCCAAACCGCTCTCCGATGCCGCCCTTGAACTCCTGCTCGCTTACTCATGGCCCGGCAACGTCCGCGAACTCCGGACCACCATCGAACACGGCGTGGTCATGAGCAATGACGCCTTCATTGATATCCGGCATTTGCCGCGTTTCCTGCTGTCCCAACCGATT
This sequence comes from Akkermansiaceae bacterium, assembly GCA_903919975.1. Lineage (GTDB taxonomy): Bacteria > Verrucomicrobiota > Verrucomicrobiia > Verrucomicrobiales > Akkermansiaceae > Luteolibacter. Next base: position 20,639 of record CAIXKE010000008.1, read on the forward strand.
TCCGATAGTCAATCACTCGCCCAACCCAAAAACGCCCTTGATGCCGTGGAGGAATTCAACTTGCATGCACTCGAAGCCACTACAATCCGTGCTGCGCTTACTAACGCCAGTGGAAATCGCACCCGCGCAGCGGATCTTCTTGGCCTCAGCCGCAGAACCCTTCAACGCAAATTAAAGGACCTCGGCCTTTAATTCTATTTCCACTCCTCGTATCCAACCCCCTCATGAATCCATCTCTCTCTCAAATCGACGCCGGCACCCTGATCCGCCGGAGCCTGTTTTTTCTTATTCTGATCATTCTCACCCTTGGCAACCTGTTCGTGCTTTTCAGCGGGCTCAATTCCCCCCAAGCCATGGATCAAGCGCAGATCGCCCGCGAGATCGCCCGCGGCAATGGGGTCACCACCAAGATGATCCGCCCAGCCGCCTACTATCAGGCGAAAAAAGCCGCCAAAGGCACCGTCGCCATGGTCGGATTCCAAGACACCTACCACTCGCCGCTCAATCCACTGATCAACGCCGCCGTCCTCAAACTCATCGGCGCGGATGACTCAGATGCCTGGCAAATGGACGAAAACGAAATGGTCTTCCCGCTCGATCGCGTCATCGCCACGGTTTCCACCTTGTTTTTCCTGATGGCCATCGGGGTCAACTACCTGCTGATCTCACGAATATTCGACGCCAAGATCGCCAGCGTCTGCGCCATCCTGATGTTGTTTTGTGAAACCTTCTGGAGCTTTTCGCTCAGCGGGTTGCCGCAAATGCTGATGTTGTTGCTGTTTTCCTGCGGCCTGTATTTCGTCTATCGTGCCGTAGAAGCCGCCACCACCGGTCGCATCGCCTTCACTCCGGCCATCATCGCGGGCGTCTTCTTCACCTTACTCGCCCTCACCCACTGGGTCACGGTCTGGATCGCCCTTGGCTACATCATTTTCGCGGCGATCGCCTTCCGCCCGCGCGGCATCGTCGGCATTTCCATTCTCGCCCTGCTGATCATCCCCGGTATATTTGTCATGATCCGCAATTATGACATCACCGGCACGCCCTTCGGCACCGCTTTTCTCACCCTCTACAATGGCTTGGGCCGCGGCTCGGAAGTGGTGATCATGCGCAACACCGACCTCTCCGCCAATCCGCTCGTGCTCGATGGAATGATCGCCAAAATCTTCCAGACCACCCTTCTTCAAACCAGCGATATCATTCCATTCCTCGCCGGCATCATCGTCGCACCCTTGTTTTTCCTCGCCCTGCTCCACCCGTTCAAACGCGAGTCCATCGCCATGTTCCGCTGGGCCATCCTCCTGATGTGGGTCTTCGGCGCACTGGGTCTCACCTTCTTCGGAATCTCCAGAACCCCTCTGGATCCAAATCAAATTCACTTGCTCTTCGCTCCGATCATGGTCGCCTACGGTCTCGCATTCGTCTCTATCCTCTGGGGCCGCTTGGATTTTGTCGTCTCCACTCCGATGCTGCGCAATATCCACCACATGGCTATCATCGGCATCAGCGCACTGCCTCTGCTGCTCTCGCTGCCTCAAAAAGTGCGCGTCGGCATGACCTTGCGCGACCGCGGCGGCGTCCCCCATTGGCCCCCTTATTACGCCCCAGCCCTCAACAGCAAAACTTCCGGCCTCAAAGGCTGGGTCGCCGAGAACCAAATTGTTTTCTCCGATCAACCATGGGCCGTCGCTTGGTATGCCGACCGGATGAGCATCTGGCTTCCCCCGACCAAAGAAGGGTTCCTGGAAATGGAATCCGCCGCCACCGATCTCCAAACCCCCACCGTCGGCATCTTAATTTCCCCGTCCTCACACGGCTCCGGCCCGATCTCCGAAGTGGCCAACCGCTACAAGGACTTCGCCTCGCTGGTCCTTGATGGCCCTGTCATTGACGCCACACGCCCACCCGGTTTCACCATTTTCGATAAGAACCCGAAAACTCAGGAAATCGCCAAGCACTATCAACATCGGCAACCCCTGGTCGGTCTGGACATGATCTATTACAGCGACCGCGCCATCCGCATGAAAGAACGCAGCTTGAAATAACTAAACTCATGGCCCGCCGCAAATCCACCGCTGAAGCCGACTCCGCCGCACCCTCGTTTGAGGATGCGCTCGCCGGCTTGGAATCCATCGTCGAGGCGATGGAACACGAACAACTTCCCTTGGAAGAACTCGTCGCCTGTTACGAAAAAGGCTCGGCTTTGCTTGACCGTTGCGAATCCATCCTCCAATCCGCCCGTGGCCGTATCGAATTGATCACTCTCCGCAATAAAAACGAATTGGAACCCGCCAGCCCCTCCAATTCCGAAGACTCTCCAGAACCTTTCCCACTGTCCGGCACGCCGGATGATTCCGACGACGACGACGATGACATCCGACTTTTCTGAGCCTCCCGCCCTTGGCCCGCTCCTCCAATCCATTCATTCCCCACGCGATGTCAAAAAACTCGCCGATCTGGAATTGATCGATCTTGCCGCGGAAGTCCGGCACTCGCTCATCACATCCCTTTCGAAAACCGGCGGCCACCTCGGTCCCAATCTGGGCGTCGTCGAGCTGACCATCGCCCTCCACAAGGTGTTCGCCACGCCGGATGACAAGTTCGTCTTCGATGTCGCCCACCAAGGATACGTCCACAAAATGCTCACCGGCCGCGCGGATAAGATCCACACGATCCGCACCTACAAAGGCCTCAACGGTTTCCTCCTGCGCTCGGAATCCGAGCATGATGCCTACGGCGCAGGCCATGCCGGCACCGCCCTCTCCGCCGCCCTCGGCATGGCCGCCGCACGCGACCTCGCCGGCGGCGACAATCACGTCGTCGCCGTCGCCGGAGATGCCGCATTCACCTGCGGCCCCACCCTCGAAGCGCTCAACAACATCGCGGAAACCACCCGCAAATTCATCGTCGTCCTCAACGACAACGAATGGTCGATCGATAAAAATGTCGGTGCGATCGCCCGCTACTTCACCGATCTCCAAACCCACCACACCTTTGCCGCCGTCCGCGCGAAAGCTGCGGATTTCGTCGAAAAAGTCGCCGGCAAAGCCGCCCGAACCCTCGCCCACAAAGTCGAGGAAGGCGCGAAAAACCTGCTCTTCCCGAACGTGCTCTTCGAGAAATTCGGCCTGCGCTACTACGGGCCCATTGATGGCCACGACCTGCCGCTCCTGATCCGCACCTTCGAGCACCTCAAAACCCTCCACGAACCGGTCGTCCTCCACATCATCACCGAAAAAGGCCGCGGCTATCAACCCGCACTCGATAACCCCGGCAAATTCCACGGCCTCGGCACCTATCAAATCAACGACGGCTCCACCGATATTTCCACCACGCCCACATGCTCGGACTTGTTCGGCCGCGCCATCACGGACTTCGCTAAAAAAGACCCGAAAATCGTCGCCATTACCGCCGCCATGCCCGGCGGCACGAAACTTGAGGTGTTCAAAAATGAACTTCCCGACCGCTATTTCGATGTCGGCATCGCCGAGGAACACGCCGCGCTTTTCGCCTGCGGCCTCGCCACCCAAGGCTTCCGACCGTTCCTAGCGATTTACTCGACCTTCATGCAGCGCGCCTATGACATGATCATCCATGACATGGCATTGCAAGGGCTTCCCGTTAGACTCTGCATGGACCGCGGCGGACTCTCCGGCGATGACGGACCGACCCACCACGGACTCTTCGATATCGGATTCCTCCGTCACATACCCGGCATCATCCACATGCAGCCCAAGGATGAGGATGAATTCGTGGACATGCTCCACACCATGGCCCAATACGATGACGGCCCGTCCGCCATTCGTTATCCGCGCGGTGTGATCAAAGGCACGCCTATCAAAAAACGCCCATGCCTGCTCGAAATCGGCAAAGCCGAAGTCGTCGCCGATGGCGCGGACGTCGCCTTGATCGGCCTTGGCTCCATGTTCGAGATGGCGGAACGCACCAAGCATTTGCTGGAAGCACAGGGTCTATCCGTCGCCCTCATCAATCCACGTTTCATCAAGCCGATGGATACCGCCGTGCTGGAGAAATACGCCCGTAAATGCCGGGTTCTCTGCACCTTCGAGGATCACGTCCTGCTCAACGGCTTCGGCGCGGGCGTCATCGAACACCTCCATTCCGCAGGCCTACACACCCCCGTCGAGCGCATCGGCTGGCCGGATGAATTCATCGAACACGGGAAACCGGAAACCCTCCGCGAACTCCACGGCCTAACACCAGAAGCCGCCGTAACAAAGATCACCGCCCGTCTCACGGAGCGCCCGTCGGAGCGGCGGAACGTGTCCGCCGATGCCCATGAAAAGCCATTGAGCTGAGCGAAGTGCGTTCCATGGTCCTTTCATGGGCAGGACGATGCGTGATCACTCTAACGCCGGTAGCGTGACCGCCGGGCGCGCCCACTTTTTCGCCGCATGGCGGTGCCAATGGGACGCCCCCAAGAAAGCGAAACCCAATGCACGAAGCTCCCGCTTTTCTCTCACAAGCTCACGCCCTAAGCATTCACCCTAAAGAGGGAAATCTACCGCAGATTAACGCAGATGGACATTGATGTTAAGAGGCTTAAGGAAAAGCACGCCGGAATGTCTCACGGCACGGCACGAAGATCTGAGAGGGAGTTGAGGCAGGGGACCCGAGGCAAGTATGGCTTCTTTCAAAAAGCCTGTCTTGTTGGATTTTGTTGAATTAGCCCCCCAACAAGCCGGGTGATCCCCAGCCTTTTTGCCCAGATGATCGAAGAATTAGAATCCCATTTTATAACCCAATGAGACGCCGCTGTGGGTCACGCCGTCTTCCATCTGCCGGAGGTGACTCGAAAGCATCACAGCCTTGAAATCATCAACCTTATAGGTAATTCCGGCCGACAAGTCCAAACTCCAGTCACTCAACCCATTCCGACTCTGATACGATGCATCGCCGAACTCACCTCGCACCTCGAATTTATCCGTATCTCCACCCAAAACACTTTCTACTCCAGCGTTGAAAGTGTAGTCAATCTTATCAGTGATTGCACCTTGAAGACGAAAACCTAACGTGGCAGTGGTGTATGCGGCCGAATAAGATTCGTAACTGAATTGATCTTCTACGGTGCCACCAGCGCTCTCGTCACGATAATCATCGCGGGTGGAATCCACGTAGTTCATGCTCACGTATGGCATGATCACTTGCTGATCTTTCAAGGCGATGCCCCAGGCGACTTCGGCTCCGACTCCGTAGGTATCAACGCTTGCCTCACCAGAGGCTGACGCCGCGCTGCCAAGGAGATTGGCATGGGAAAAATCAGCGCTACCGTGCTCATGGGCGACCGCTAGGCGAGCCTGAAGGCCGAGCCCATCCGCCGCTTGCGAATACCCAACAAAACCGCCTACGATTGGCAGGCGATCGATGCTGTTGATTCCGTCGATATCGTCCCCATCAAAACGCCAGTCAAGGAAGCCGCCCACACGCACCTTCTCCGTAAGCCGCTTGGCGCCAAGTAGAGTTCCGGACAATTCCCCATAGTTGCCGCCGCCGATGTTTTTTCCATCGTAAGAGTTGTATTGGCTCAACAAGGCAACGCAAACGCCATTCTTGTCAAACAAGTCGCAGTCGTAGTCGAGCGTCCGGCGAACTGCTAGCCAGTTCTGCTTCAGAAAGAAGGTCTGCGGCTCAGCCATATCATGACCGAAATTGAGGATGTTGAGATCCCATGCTTCTGCCGCACCATCGGCGCGCAACGCCGCGTCGGACAGTACCGAGAGCACGCCATGACCGCCAGCAGTGACAACTCCTTCATTGGCAATACCCGCAGCAGTCACCCCACTAATGACATCATGATAGGATCCAGTTGCAGCAACAGTCAGAGAGCTTGCCTCCACGGTCGTGACTTGGCCGCTTCCGCCACCGCTCACTACCAGTTGGCCATAGCTTTTTGCCGAATTGATAATCACCTCGTAGGCGCCGGGCAGATCACCCCAGTAGGTCAGCGCCTCGACATCGCCGCCTTGGCCATTTCTTAGGCGGGAGATATTCCCTTTGTTTTCAATTCCATAAGATGACGTTACAGCGCTGCCACCTGCGATGAAACCAAGGTTCGAGATTTCAGCGGTCGCTCCCAATTCAAGGAGAATCCCGGATCCCGCAGCACTTGTGATGCCACCGGCATCACCACCGAGGATCGTTCCACTATTCCAAATAGTGTTACCTGAGCCGCTCAATGCGACCCCGGTATTTCCGTTGCCACCGTTACCACCGAGGCCGCCCAAGCCGCCAAAGCCACCGACTGCACCAAGGCCACCCACTGCACCAAGGCCGCTAGTTCCGCCATCTCCACCGTTTCCACCGTCACCGCCATCGATGGCGGAGCCGGAAAAAGTGCTGCCACCATCCGTGCCATCCGCGCCGCCATCAGCGCCGCTCCCACCCGCACCCGGTTGGCCAGCGATGCCGTTGGCACCGTTCGCAGCGAGCCCAGCTGCAAAACCACCAAAACCACCGAGACCGGCAGCGCCGCCGTCACCGCCATCCGGAGTTTCTGCTGCGCCAGAAGCACCGTCACCGCCAAAACCGCCGTCACCGCCAAAGCCACCATTCCCATCAGCACCGCTTGTCCCGGTGATCGAAAGTCCACCGAGCCCGCCAGCGCCGCCCGAACCTCCGTCACCTCCCTTGGTGCCATCCTCGCCTGGAAGAATGCCATTAACACCAAAGCCGCCCAAACCACCGAAGCCGCCATTGCCTCCGTTCCCACCAGCTCCGTCAACTGCGCTTCCCCCGTTGCCACCAACGCCACCAGCGCCACCGTTGCCGCCCAAGACACCATTGCCGCCATTCCCTCCAAAGCCGCCATTGCCAGCATCGCCCTCCAATCCGAGAAGGCCGTCATTCCCGCTGAGGCCGGCCAAGCCATTGGGCCCTGCGAGCGCAGCCGCGGCACCACCTATGCCGCCCATGATCAGTCCACGGTTATAAATTTTAAGTCCGAAGCCAGCAATACCGACTCCACCATTGCCGGCGTTCCCACCATTGCCACCATTTGCTCCGAAGCCGCCAAATCCGCCATTTGCGCCAAATCCGCCGAAGCCGCCGCCGCCACCATTTCCTCCATCGCCGCCGTTGACACCATCAGAATCTCCGTTACCGCCGAAGCCACCATTTCCCCCATCCCCACCAAAGCCGCCGTTTCCTCCATCGCCGCCGAAGCCACCATCACCTCCGGCACCACCGTCTCCAGCCGCACCGCCTTTGCCACCTTTAACCACTGCACTTGAGGCAATTCTCACCACTGCATTGCTTGTGTTGATGCCAGTGGCTCCTTCACCGCCTGCTAGGCCGGATGCTCCGTTGGCTCCATTAAGGCCATTGGCACCGTTGGCGCCAGCGGCACCGTTGGCACCGCTTTCTCCTGGACTTCCCGCGACCCCGGCGAGTCCGGCACCACCATCTTCACCGGCACCACCAGATTCTCCGTCTTCACCAGATTCTCCGTCTTCACCAGCTCCACCGGCCTCCCCTTGACCACCTGCCACGCCATCCGCTCCCTTGACCTCGCCACGCACTTTTTGAATCAAATTGCTCGACGCTTCGGCAGACGCGTTTTGCCCCGCTGCCAAAATCATGATCGAAGCTGCTAGAGCGGAAACCATCGCATTTTCTGAAACCGAATTCATCATGCCCCGCAATACTCCCACAAGGAGTGAGACCCTGGACGAATCACTCTCATAAGCAGTGGACCGATTATCGTTTTGGTTGATGACCATGTTTTGTTGGGTTGTCTTCATCTTTGTGTCTTGGTTTGGGTCAAAATGGTAACTCGTCGGGTATCTCCTCCGTCAAGAAATTTGTAGGCATTCTCCCTATATCCGACGAATCGGCGATCTTTTCGACGAATCGGAGGCGCGGCTGGCGGGAACGCTCTGTGGCCGCGCCGAGGATGCTATCACCCGTTCAGTTCGCTGAAGCGCTTGGCTGCGGCGCGGCCGAGTTCTATTTCGGCGGGCGAGTTGCGGAATTTGATTTTGAGTCCGGAGCCGAAGGGGATCCATGAATGCACGAGGTCGAGGCGCAGCAGGGTGGAGCGGTCGAGTTGTGAAAACGGATGACCGGCGAGCAGACCGGCCCATTCGTG
>CAIXKE010000009.1 GCA_903919975.1 Akkermansiaceae bacterium
GATCAGGTTTTGGATTTGTGCCGCTCTGCGGAAAGGATTTCACAGTACCGGCCTGAGGACGCCGATTCCGGCGTTGCTCTTCGGTTGCGGATGCTTATCCGCGCCCTCATCGCGCCTTGAACTCGGCATCCACAGGCTCGGTCTTTTCGGCAATTACATTTGGCAAAAGGTCTAGATCAACAACAGCATCCGAGCCGAACTCTGAGTCACCGCAGCCTTTTGAGAGCAAAACCCCGAGAAGCCCCACTGGATTTTTGAGTTCATCAAAAACGTTTTCTGCATCCGCACGCTGACGGTAGAGTTGGACGATTTGGTCCTTCGACGAAGCGGACGTCGGCGCAAGTGAGGCGGCGGGATGGAGCAGGGCGTGGTTTGGGCATCCCGGCGAGGATGCACGGTTGGTGGCGGATTGGTAGGGGGTGGATTTTAAGACGCTTACTGAACTTCAACTAAATACTGGCGATATTCCCGCTAAGTCACCAAGGTATCACAAAGTTCTACGAAGAACCAAAATTTCACGTTAAAATTTTCCAGTTTTCGGAGATATAAAAAGTAATATGTCCATGTCTCCCGCCGAAGCCGATCACCACCGCGCCTTTTTACGCCAGTTTACTGCGAATGAGGCGGCGGTTCGTGCGTTCATCCGCCGCCTCGTTCCAGCCCACGCCGATGCTGATGACATCATGCAGGAGGTCTCGCTGGTACTCTGGGAAAAATTCGGCACCTTTCGAGATGGTGGCGATTTTCGCGCTTGGGCCTTCGGGGTGGTGCGCTTCGAAGTCCTCGCATGGCTGCGTGACAAAAGCCGCGACCGCCTCGTTCTAAGCCCGAAGACGATCGAGTATCTAGGAAGCGAAGCAGAAGCCCATGAGCCCCGTCTTGAGCGCCAACGCAAGGCTCTAGAGCGCTGCATCGTAGAGGTTGCACCGGCTCAACGGGACCTGTTGATGCGTGCCTACGAGCCGGGAGCCCGCATCGCCTGTCTCGCGCGGGAAAGCGGTCGCAGCCAGCCGGGCTTCTACCAGTGGCTCTATCGCATACGCAAACTTCTCCTCGACTGCATCCACAGAACTCTCGCCAAGGAGGAACTATCATGAACGCGGAATTCGAACCTCTTTTCCATCGTTACCTCGACGGTGTCATTTCACCCGATGAGATGAATACTCTCAATTCCGCGCTCGAAGCGGACGCAGCCCTTCGCTGCGAATTTGTAGAACTGCTCGACCTCGATGCCTCCCTCGCGGCGATGGCGAGGCAAAGGGAAGGAGGCCATGAAACATACCTCGCCCGGCCGATTTTTCGCACTGCTTGGAAAGGCCGCTTCGCTCTCGCCGCTTCGGTCGTCCTCGCGGCGTCGCTCTTGTGGTTTTGGCCTAGCTCAACGGATTCATTCGCGGTCGTCGAGGCGAGCACCGGAGCGAACACCCTTAGCACGGGACTTGAACTGAAAGAGGAGCGCATCGAACTCACCAAAGGAACCTTGAAACTGCGGACCCGGCTGGGAGCTGAACTCGTGATCGAGGCACCGGCTTTATTCCGCTTTGAGTCTGCGCAACGCCTCCGGCTAGAAAAGGGTCGGCTCGCCGCCAATGTACCACCTCTCGCCACGGGCTTTACCGTTGTCACACCCGACGGCGAGGCCGTCGATTTGGGGACGCGTTTCGGGATCGACGTTACCGATCACGGCCAGTCGGAAATTCATGTTTTCGAGGGTGAAGTCTTGGCGCATCTTGCTGGGCCTGGCGATCCGCACAGCCTGCGCGGCGGCGAGGCCTTTGCGATGCGCGGAGAAAGAGGTGCTGGGCGCGAGCTCCGCAATTCGGCATTTATCGAAGGGGATGAAATGGACTCCTTGAGTTTCGCTCTTGATCGCGGGCAGCAGGCTCTTTCCACCACGGCCACCGCAGCTCTGCGCAGCGATCCTACGTTGATTGCCTTCCTCGACTTCGAGGGTGGCGGAAACGATCCCGGTGTTTACCGCACCGTTCAAGGACGCTGGCCCGGATCGCGCGCGCTGGAATTTCTCGAGGCCGGCGACCACCTCGCTCTCGATGTAGGCGGCGGGCGCGATTGGCCGCAACTCACCCTGGCCACCTGGGTCAGGCTTGATCGAATCGGCGGACCTTATCAATCGCTTTTTCATACGGATGGGTGGAGTGGGAATAACCCCGGCCAAGTCCATTGGATGATCACCAGCAACGCGACGATGCGGCTCGCCCTGCGCGGCAATATCCTTGCGCCGGGATCTGACGAAGCCGCCGGCTTCCCCGACTCACACACTCCGGTTTTGCCAGAACGCGGGCGCTGGGTTCACCTCGCCGTGACCTACGACGCTGTCGCGGGCTCAGTTCGGTTCTACCTCAACGGGCGCTTTGATAAGGAAACCCGCCTCTCAGTCGCACATCCCGCCCGCATCGGGCTCGCCCGCATTGGCAATTGGGACAAGAAAGACCGCAAGTTGAGCGGACGGGTTGACGAGCTTGCCCTGATCGGGCGAGTCCTAACAGACGCGGAAATCGCAGAACTTTTCAAAGCAGGCACACCTTATCACTAATTTCAAACCACAATGAGCCCGACAAAAACAATCTCAACAGTCGCCGCGACTCTCCTCCTTTCGGGAGTGTCGAAATCCGAAACGATCGATTTCGTGCGAGACGTCCGTCCTATCTTTGAGACGCATTGTTATGACTGCCACAGTGGCGACCAGCGAAAATCGGGTCTGCGGCTTGACGTGAAGTCCGCAGCCATGAAGGGCGGCGACCACCATGGACCCGACATCCTTCCAGGAAATTCCAAGGACAGTCCGCTCATTCACTTTATCACCACGGATAACGAGGACCAGATCATGCCTCCCAAGGGCGGACGCCTCTCCGACGAGGAAATTGCCATCCTGACTACTTGGATCGAAGAAGGAGCGGTCTGGCCCGACGGGGTTGATACTGTTATACTCAAGGATCCCGCAGATCACTGGAGCTTCAAGCCCCTTCTACCTAGCCATGCTGCCGCTTCGATCGACTCCTTCATTGATTCAAAACTCGCCGAAAATGGCCTGCACCGCTCTCCGCCCGCAGATAGGAAATCCCTCCTCCGGCGTCTCTATTTTGATTTAACCGGGCTACCGGCCACTCCAAAAGATCTCGAAACCTTCGAGGCTGAGGCGATCCGCGACGCGGATTCAGCATTTCACAACGCCGTCGAAACTCTCCTCGCCAGTCCCCGCTACGGCGAGCGCTGGGCGCAGCACTGGCTCGATGTCGTTCGCTACGCCGACACCCACGGCTTCGAGGTAAATACCGAGCGTCCTCAAGCCTTTCACTACCGTGACTATGTGATCGACGCCCTGAACTCTGATGTTCCCTACGACCGCTTCATTCGCGAGCAGATCGCGGGAGACGCGCTCGGAGTCGATGCTGCGACCGGATTCCTCGTCACCGCCTCTGTCTTACTTCCCGGACAGATTGGCAAAGACGCCCCGTCGATTCGGCTCGCGCGGCAGGACGCGGTTGATGAAATCGTCACGAACATCGGCCAGAGCTTTCTAGGGTTAAGCGTCGGCTGCGCCCGCTGCCATGACCACAAGTTCGATCCTATCAGCCACCGTGAATACTTCGGGATGCAATCCTTCGTTGCCGGGGTCGAATACAGCAACCGTGAGCTGCGCACCCCCACCGCCCAGCAGGCAAAACGCGAGGCCGAAGCCCTGCTTAAGGAAATCGCTGCCGTCGACCGCCTTCTCCACAGCAGCGCTCCTCTAGCAAACTCGGGGGCGACTCGTGACAAGGTTTCGGTAAAGAAGAATGTTGACCGCTTTGCGCCGACGAAAGCGAAGCGACTACGTTTCACCATCCTCGCGACAAATCAATCCGCGCCCTGTATCGATGAATTGGAAATCTTCGGTGAAAGCGGCGCGAATCTCGCCCTCGCCTCGCTGGGTGCTACGGCAACCGCCTCAGGGCAGAACGTCGTAGCCAATAGGCACGATCTGAATTTCATCAACGATGGCCGCTACGGCTACTCAAGTAGCTGGCTCGCGAATAATTCCAGCGGGAGCTGGGTCGAGATCGAACTTCCCGAGGAAGCCACCATCGACGTTGTCGTGTGGAGCCGCGATCGCGGAGGTAGATTCAAAGATCGCCTTGCCACCGACTATCGCATCGAAGTTGCTTCAGAGGGCGGCGCCTGGCGCACTGTCGCGGATGCCTCGGACCGCAGGGGGTATGCAGATGAGCCCCTCAAGAGCCCTTCGCAGGATGAATTGGCTGAGGCGAAGAAATTGAAGGCAAAACGCGACCAGCTCACCCGAGAATTAAAATCAAAGGACGACGATCTCCTTTCTTTCGCAGGTAAATTCCGCAAGCCAGACGAAATTCGGCTTCTCCTGCGTGGCGATCCGGAGCAACCCAAAGAACTCGTTGCCCCCCACGTCCCCGCCGCCTTGGGTGCCCTCTCGCTTGATCCCGAAACATCTGAGGAGCAGCGCCGTCTCGCACTGGCGGACTGGATCGCCAAGCCCGAAAACCCACTCACCGCTCGTGTGATGGTCAATCGAATTTGGCAGGGGCATTTTGGAACGGGCCTCGTCTCCTCGCCGAACGACTTTGGAAATAATGGCATGCCACCCTCACACCCCGAATTACTTGACTGGCTTGCTGCGGAGTTCATCCGCTCCGGTTGGTCGGTAAAGCACATGCACCGACTCATCGTCAAATCGGAGACATATCGGCAGAGTTCGGCACCTCAGAAAGAAGGTCTGGAAAAAGATGCCGATAGCCGTCTCCTTTGGCGCTTTCCCCCTCAAAGGCTTGGAGCCGAAGCCATTCGTGATGCCATACTGGCGATCAGTGGGCGACTCGACATGAAGCGCTATGGCCGCGGCTTTGATCTTTTTGGTCAACGGGGAGGGCTGACCGGATTCCGCCCCATCGAGTCACCAACCGGTGAAGGCCTCCGCCGCATGATCTACGCTCACAAGGTCCGGCGCGAAACCGACGCTGTTTTTGGGGCCTTCGATACTCCCGACGGCGGGCAAGCAGTGGCGTTGCGAGGAGAATCCACTACTCCAGTCCAAGCGCTCAATCTCTTCAACAGCCGCTTCATCTTCGACCAAGCAGAAGCCCTCGCCGAGCGGGTGAAAAGGGAGGTCGGAGAAGATTCCGATCTGCAAATCCGTCACGCCTACCGGCTCGTCCTCCTGCGTGAACCTGATCCCGAAGAAATCACCGAACTCCAACCCATCGTCGAGGAATATGGAATCGCTGTCCTCGCTCGCTCTCTCTTCAACGCCAACGAATTCCTCTTTCTGCCATGACAAATCCATCCGAACACCTTTCACCCGCCGGGCGCTTTCTTCTCGACCGTCGGAGCTTCCTCTCCACCAGTGCCACGGCCCTTGGGTCAATCGCTCTGACCAAATTATTGAGCGGCGACGGCCTCCTCGCCTCTTCCACCGGCGGCTCGGCTCTGGATCTCTCGAATCCTTACATCCCTCGCAGCCCCCATTTTCCAGCGAAGGCGAAAAGGGTCGTCGTCATCTTCTGTGCTGGGGCAGTGAGTCAACTCGAAACCTGGGACTACAAGCCAGAACTCATCAAATGGGACGGCAAGCCGCTGCCCGGCGGCCCTAAGTTGACTTTCCAGGGTGCCGCGGGAAACCTCGCAAGGCCTCAGTATAACTTCCGCCAGCACGGCAAGACCGGCAAGTGGGTTAGCGATCTGATCCCTCACCTCGCCGAGCTGACCGATGAAATTGCCTTTGTTCACTCCCTCACAAGCAAGTCGAACACCCACGGCCCGGCCGAGAACTTCCTCTCTTCCGGCTCGATCCTCGACGGCTTCCCCAGCCTTGGCGCATGGGCGACCTATGCGCTTGGCAGTGAAAGCCGTGACCTGCCCTCTTACGTCGCCATTCCCGACCCGCGTGGAGTACCGCAAAACGGCGCGAATAACTGGGGATCCGGCTTCTTGCCCGCCGCCTTCCAAGGCACGGTGATGACTTCGAATCGACCGTTGCGGCATCTCTCCGCCGCAGGTGGCTCCAACTCTGCCGACCGCGCCGCGCGGGATTTGCTGCAGAGGATGAACGCTCGCCACCTTGAGGCCAATCCCGGCGACGCAAAACTCTCCGCCCGCATCGCCAGTTACGAACTGGCCGGGCGCATGCAAATGAGCATGCCTGAGATTTCCGACCTAAGTTCCGAGCCGGACCATATCATGAAACTCTACGGGGCCGACGACACAAAAAATCCCAACAAAGCCGCCTTTGCGAAAAACTGCATTCTCGCCCGGCGACTCGTCGAACGGGGAGTTCGTTTCGTACAGCTCTTCAACGGTGCTTACGCCAGCGGTGGTAGGCTGAACTGGGACGGCCACACGGATCTGAAGGGGCAATACGACGTCCACGGTGCCATCATGGACCAGCCCGCCGCCGCTTTGATCAAGGATTTGAAACAGCGAGGTCTTCTGGAGGACACGCTTGTCGTCTGGTGTACCGAGTTTGGACGCATGCCCTTTTTCCAAAAAGGTGCCCAAGGCCGCGATCACAACCCAGACGGCTTCACCTGCTGGATGACAGGAGCCGGTGTGAAGCCTGGCGTTAGCTACGGCGAAACCGACGAGCTCGGGCAACGGGCAGTGAAAAATAAGGTCCCACTCTACGACTTCAACGCCACAATTCTGCACCTATTGGGACTTGACCATGAGCAACTTACCTTCCAGCACAATGGCATCGCCCGACGGCTGACGAATGTCGAGGGGCATGTGATCCGTGATATGTTGGCATAACTAGGGATTTCAGATCCACTGCAATTATCGGACTAGAAAAAAGAACATATATTCCGCAACAAGCCGCCCCAAAAATGGTCAGAGCGTGATAACGACGTTTGAATCTCTAATTTCTTTTTACCCCTTTATGACCACTGAAACTGATCAAAAAAAATGCGGCTCATCGTGCCTTCGTCCATTAGCCATCACGATTTTCGGACTTCTCATCATCTCGATCCTCATCGCGATGCCGTTTCTCGTAGGAGAACCGAATGCTGAGAAAATCCCTGATATCGTGCGTTTCTTCGGGCGTTTCCACCCAGTTGTCTTGCATCTTCCAATCGGGATTTTTTCCCTCATCATGATCCAAGAGTTGCTGGCGATGTTTACGCGTTACAAGCCACAGCCTACCATCATCCCAATTTTTATTGGCGCGGCAAGTGCCGTGGTCGCGGTTCTTTTCGGGTTCTTCCTCTACATCGGCGGTGGCTACGAAATGGGCGAGCTACTTCAGGATCACCTCTGGGGCGGCATCTTTTTTGCTTCCGCTGCGGTTTTGACTTTGATCGTTAAATCTTGGCTCTTGCCGCTCAAGTTTTCCACAGTCCTCTATCGAGCGATGATTTTTGGTAGCGTAGGGATCATGAGTTACGCGAGCCACGATGGCGCATCGATCACTCACGGAAAAGATTACCTCTTCGAGTACGCTCCGGACTCGCTTCGTAAAATCCAAGGGTATGAACCGAAGAATGTCAAAGTGGGCGCTCCGGTTAAGCCACTTGAAGAGCAGATTGTTTACGAAGACATGGTTCAACCCATCCTCAACAAACGTTGCGTGGAATGCCACAAAGAAAGTAAATCCAAGGGCAAGTTCCGTATGGATAGCTATGAGCTTCTCGTAAAAGGCGGTAATGAAGGAGACGGAATTGTTCCAGGTAAAGCACTCGACAGTAACATCGTCTACCGGTGCGAACTCCCCGAAGTCGATGATGAACATATGCCACCTGAATCGAAGACCGACATTGAAGACCACGAGCTCGCGGTCATCAAGTGGTGGATTGATTCCGGTGCAGATCCTGTAAAAACGGTAGCCCAGCTCGACCTCACAGAGGAAATACGCGCGGCCATAAGTAAACTCGATCTCTCCGTCGATCTCGTTGCAGGTAAATCCGGCAGTGCTACGCCTCTAGCGGACCTGCCATCTGATGAACTGCTTAAAGCTGTTTCTGCGCTAGCGAAAGACTTCCCAGGCGGCTTGACGTTTGAGTCTCAAGTCTCTTCCAGGCTCACATTTACCGCTATTTCCCTTCGGAATAATCTGGATGACCAGCTTTTCTCCAAACTAAAATCGGTCATTCCTAGCATGGTGGCTATGGATCTGTCTTCGACAGCGATCACGGATGATTCCGTTAAATTACTCGCCACCGCGAAGGACCTGCGGGTGTTACGCCTTTCTGAAACCAAGATTTCGGATGCGGCTCTCGATACACTCGCCAGCCTGAAGAACTTGGAGGCGATCAATCTTTACGGCACTCGCGTAACTGATGCTGGCGTGGAGAAATTGAAATCGCTCACCCACTTGAAACGCCTCTATCTCTGGCAGACAGACGTTTCCGAGGGAATGATCACCAAGCTCAAAGAAGCTCTCCCCGAGCTGGAGATCATAACAGGGGTTTAAACTCTGATGAAACTTCCCCTCCGACTGGGGTTAGACCGTTTGCCAAAAGTCCTTACCGAAACGGGATCGGATCAGGTTTTGGATTTGTGCCGCTGTGCGGAAAGGATTTCACAGTACCGGCCTGAGGACGCCGATTCCGGCGTTGCTCTTCGGTTGCGGATGCTTATCCGCGCCCTCATCGCGCCTTGGACTCGGCATCCACAGGCTCGGCCTTTTCGGCAATTACTTTTGGCAAAAGGTCTAGACTGGTTGCCAAAAGTCCTTACGCAAAAATGTGACAACAAAGTAGAGTGCGCCGCAGGCTCTGGACTGCTGTGATTCTTCATTCACAGCTCTCAAGGGCGGCTTTTTTTACGGGACGACGGGTTACTACCGGGTTGCTTCGTTTTTCCATCACGAACCCAAAAAGCTGCCCCAACATGTCGGGGCAGCAGTCCAAAACCCCCGGCGGTATGAATATACGCACGGACTTTTGGCAAACATTCTATCCCTCGAGGCCGAGGGAAGCGACGGGGCCAAGTTGCACTCCAAAAAGACACTTCTCAAACTGAGATAAGTCCCGTGATGGTGATCAGATGTAACTTTTTGTTTGGATTGTGCTACTGAATTAGGCTGACAAATTGCACAATATGAACCAATTCTACTCGTGATCACGAAAGAAAAACAGATCTTTGACCAAGATATTCAACTGTATAGCCAAGGCAAATTCCATATCAAAACCAAAACCCTAAGTTCCCCGAAAATAACTCCCCGAAAATAAGTAACCGCCATGAAATCAAACTCCACTTACAATCGTTTCATCACAGCCCGCATGCCCTCCGTTGGCCGTGCCAGCTTCGCCATGGGCATTCTAGCAACCGCCGCCCTCATCAGTTCTCCAGACGCCCACGCGCAGACTTACACCTATACTGGCGGCGGCACCAGCACTTGGAGCACCACTGCCAACTGGGACAGCTATCCAGGCGCGGGCGGGGCGGGCGTTGTGATCCAGCGGTCGTCAAACAATGCCAACCTTCAAACAGATCTTACGGGTGGGGTCACGGTGGGGACGATTCGTTACACGGGAACCTCAACTTGGGGTGTAGCCGCGATACCCGGAAGTCCCCTTACGCTGAACCAAGACGGCGCTGGGGTCGGAACCGCTTTGATCACTCTGACGGGCACAGATGCCGTTTCGCGGCTCTCTATTAGCGGGAGCCCGGTTCTTGCGGACGATCTTGTCGTCACCCAAAGCAATCCTAATTCCACGCAGACCGGTGGCGCGATCTCACTTTCTACCTTTAGCGGCACGGGCAATATTACGTTTAACAACGTGATGAATGATCTAACTAGTGGTCTGATTAATTTCAGCTCCAACCTTGGAAGCACTGGAACGTTGACGATCGCCAGTGGTGCGGTGAGGGGGCAGGGCGCGGCCCCATTCAATGCTGCAAACGCCATCAAGCTGGGCGTGACTGGCGGCTCGAGCGCCAGCCTGCTGGCATACCGCGCTGGCAACCAGACCATCGCAAATGGAATTACAGTGGCTGCAGTTGGCAGCGGGAACAGGGCTGTGCTCGGTCAAACTTCTCCCAACAACACCACTGGTGTAACCACTTTTTCCGGCACTATGACCTTGAACGGCGGTCTGACCGTGACCAGCCAGACGGCCCAGACAGCCGGGACTAACTTGGGGGTTGTGCTTTCGGGGGAATTATCTGGTGCCGGTGGTCTCTTCATCAACGGGACGTTCAAAAATAGCGGAGCCGACTTGACCACCACCGGGGCCGTCAAGGTGAGCAACGCGAACAACACGTTTTCCGGAAACACACGCATTGCCGCCGGAACGCTGTATGTGACAAACGCTACGGCCTTGAAAAACTCCACGGTAGATCTGAACGCCAGCGACGCCGGAACGCTGGCCTTTGGCTCTACGACCACCGCAGGCCTTGCATCCGCCACTTTCGGCGGCTTGAGCGGCTCGCGGAATCTGGTGCTCCAAGACACATTGACCTCTCCTGGAGCCGTCGCGCTGAGCATCGGCAATAACAATGCAAACTCGTCCTACTCCGGCAATCTAAGCGGCAGCGGCTCGCTCATCAAGATCGGCACCGGCACCCAGACACTCTCCGGCACAAACACCTATGCCGGCGTGACGACTCTGACCACAGGCACCTTGGTGTTTGCGAATACGTCAGCCAAATCCTCCAGTTCCACCGTCACGGCGGCCGCAGCGGGTACCGTCGGCTTGGGCGTCGGAGGCGCTGGGTATTACTCGGCCACGGATGTCGCGGACCTCTTCAACACCAACACGCTGTCCGGATTCAGCATGAACAGTGCTTCGGGCGTGGCGATCGACACGACCAACGCAACGAGTGGCACCTTCGAGCAAAGCACGGCGCTGACTGGAACCCGCGCGCTTACCAAGCTGGGCACCGGCAAGCTCGTCCTCTCCGGCACGAACACCTACACCGGCGCGACCAGCGTCACTAGCGGTGTCCTCGCAGTGAACGGCTCGCTCGCCAGCACTTCCACCACCGTCGGCACGGGAGCTACCCTCCAAGGTAGCGGTAGCATCGGCGGCTCGGTTACCGTGCAGGGCGGCGGCACCCTTGCCACTGGCAATAGCATCGAGAGCCTCACAACCGGAGCCCTGAGCTTGCAGGCCCTCTCCACCTTCGCCTACGAGATCAACAATGACGCAGCAGCCAACGTGGCCGGCGACCTGACGGCAGTGACTGGCAATCTGGCGCTCGACCTAGGCAATGCGGCAATCCTTACGCTCACCGATCTAGGCTCAGGTTCTTGGTCTGTCGGTGAAAAACTGACCCTCATCAGCTACTCTGGCGCATGGAATAATGGTCTCTTCAACTACGCCAGTGGCACCCTCGCGGATGATTCCACCTTCACCTTTAGCGGCATGGACTGGGCGTTCAACTACAACGACACCGTAGCGGGCACGAACTACACCGGCGATCTGATCGGCAGCAGTTTTGTGACCATGACGGCCATCCCTGAGCCGAACGTCGCCGCGCTGCTGGGTAGTCTCGGCACCCTCGCACTGCTGCGCCGCCGCCGCTGAGGAGCCAGTGCTTCGGTTGCCGCTTCGCGACCCGGTGCTTCAGTGAATCGGTAAGAGAAAAGCGGAAGAAGCGGCTGATTCTTTCACTCTTACCGAAACACCGAAACACCGAAATGCCGAAATGCCGAAATGCCGAAACACCGAAATACAGACTTTCCGGAGTGATTGGGTTTTTCTCCGGGATGGAAGGGGGCGCCGACTGGAGGGGCGGTATCCTCGTGTCTATCGCCAATCCGCAGACTTTCAGTAGAAACCACAAGACACCATCAAAACCGAGGATGATCCCAAGCAAAAATATCCAACTGGCGGCCGCTATCTTCATTGGATTCGCTTCGCCAACGTCGCTCTGTTTTTCACAAGGCACCACTGAATTGACGATCTCAGCTGGATACATTGCCTACATCAAGGCGGCAGCCAATTCCGGAAAACACGGGCAGGGTAAGGACGGCCGCTTCTACCCCTACCTGACTCCGCAGGGATACCGGATTGGCTATCGGCAGACTCTTTCCGACAAGGCGCTGCACGCCCGAGGATGGTCGGTAGAGGAGGCGGATACCGCACTCCTTTTGCAGCTCAAGAGCATCGAAAGCGAACTGCGCCAGCAACTCCAACAGGAGGGGAAAAACTTCGATGAAATGCCGCTCGCGAGCCGCGAGATTCTCCTCGATTATGGGTTTACCGAGGGGGTGGCCAAGCTCAAGCCGGAATGGATCCAAGCAGTCACCCAGCTGGAATGGGAGCGGATTTTAAATCCGGATTTTTATGTGCGTTATGATTTGGACTGGCCGGATACGGCGCGGAACAAAGCGTTTTTTGAACGCTGGAACAAAAAGGGGGGCAAGTGATCAAGAGTTACCTGAATTTTCTGGCGGGCCTGGCCTCGCTTGCGTGGACGAGCTCGATTATTTTCGCGGCACCCATCTCCAACGAAACTTATCAAATCCAACCGGGCGCGGAGGGTGCGTTTGAGATTCAAGCCGGATCGGGGATTTCCACCCGACTGATGCCGACCTTCACGGTGATGGTGAGCGAGAAGGATCCCGGCTACAATCGCAACAACAGCAACTACCTCCTGGCACCGCGCACCTCCCTGCGCTGGAGTAAATTCACCCAGCCTCTGGTTGAGTTGAACCCTTGGCTGAAGGAGATGGACCTGGCGGTTCACGTCACTGAGGATGCCAAAGGCGAGCGGACGTGGAATTACGGAGAAGGCAGAATGATCCTGACCGGCACGTATGCACAGGGGACTACCAATCCTTTTCTCGCTGGCGAGCGCGTGGATCTAACGCCGTCCCAGACCGTGATTGATGGCCGCACCGTTCACTGGAAATTCGCCTCGGATCCGCGGTTTACCTTCTCCGCTTCCCTGACGCTGCCCGAGGGAAAGGGCGACCCGGAAATCCGTTACGAGCTGAACGCGACCGCGCCGGGATTTTACTCCGTTGCGTTCACCGGAGCGCCGGGAGTGCCGGGAGTGCCGGAGGGCAACATCGTGCCCCAGATGGCTGCGGGAAGGGGCGGCAAGCAGTTCAACCATGTCGTGGCCGAGGTTACGGAAAAACTGCCACGCGTGCAGGTCAGCGACGGACGCCAAAATTTCCTCCTAGTGGTCCACCCGGACAGCGTTCCCTTTACCGATCAGCTCATCGATTTCAACACCTCACGGTTCGGCTCGATGCTCCGTAAGGAAAAGGGAGTTCTCACCCCGGTGATTTTCGCCCCGGTCATGGGGGCTGCCTCCTCAAAAATGCAGGCCGGAGAAAGCCGCGGTTTCAAGCTGCTCTTTATCTGCCGGCAGGGAGATGCTCCATCCACCCTGCGCTACGTTGCCGAGAAGATCTACGGCGTCCGCGACCAGCGGGATAACTCCGGCCCGGGCTCCTTGAGTGCGGCGATCGCCCGAATCCGCGATTACCTGGCCAATCGCAATGGGAAGAATCATGCGATGTGGCATGCCGAACAAAAGTATTACAACTACTGGTCGGACCAATCGGGAATGTTCAAACCGTTCTCCCCCCTTTATGGGCTGAGCGCCGCAGTGGTGCTGGATGACGAGGATTTCTATCGGCAAAGAGCGCTCCCCGCCGTCGAGTTTGCCATTTCCCGCGCTAGCAATGTTTTTGCCCCGTATCAATTGAATAATACCGGGCAGGTGAAGAAGCCGAGCCGGCAGTTGGGACAACCTTACGTGCCGCTGCCCCAGCTCGTCAGTTTATGGGAATTTTACCAACGCCGCACCGACGCTTTCCGTTTCTACGCCGAGCAAGCTCGTGCCACTGGTGGGATCAACGACTTGTTAGCCTCTTGGCGGCTTAAAGGCGATGAGTCACTGCTTGAGCTGGCAAAAGCGGCAGGGGAAAGGGGCCTCAAGAGCGAAACTGGCGGGGCTTACCTGGATTTCCTGGAATTATACGAGGCGACCGGGGATGAACGGTTTCTGGGCGCAGCCCAAGCGCGCATTTACGCGCAGATCGCGACGGGCGTGAATTTATTCCCCAAGGTGCCGGACAAGGACGTCCTCTACGAAAAAGGCGGCAAGGTGCCCGTGCACGCCCATGCCTTCGGGCGCAACAACGCCTGGGGATTCCCCTCGCCGGTTGGACTGGATGTGCCGGAAATCAAGGCACCCGCATGGCGCGGGTCGGAGATCGGCTTGGAATCCTTTTCTCATCACCGGGCGGAACTCTGGCCGAATCACCCACCCCAAATCCTGAAAATTGCCGCCTCCTCGGAAGACCGCTTTTTACAAACCGTGGCTCGCTGGGGCGTGGTCGGCCGCTATGCCAACTATGCCGGGGACAACCGCACGGAACGCTCCTTGGTCGCCGAACGGCCCGATGCACCAGAACACCCGATTTGGAAACTGACCTATTCCTCGATCAACCCGGGGCACGCCTTGGAGTTCATCGGCGGGATGATGGATTTCCGGATCACCGATTGCTTTGACCGCTCGGCCCGGCAGATTGCTTTCCCAGGGCTCACTATGGCCGGCAGCCCCTTCCGAGTCCACTCCTACGGAGCGCTGCCGGGGCGCTTCTATGGAGAAGAAAATGTCCGTCTCTGGTGTCCTCCTAACCTGTTGGAAATTGATCATCCCGAGGTCGAATGGCTGGCCGCCTGGGGAAATGGAAAACTCTATCTGGCTTTTTGGAGTCAATCTTTCCGGGAGGAAAAAGTGAGCGTCCAAATCAACCCAAAGCGCGCCGCCATCCCCACTGGAGCGCCCCTGCTCACCTGGGTGAACAACCAACCGCGCCCCGCCGGAACAAGTTCAGGCCAAAAGATGGAATTCAAGATTCCGGCAAAAGGAATCACCGCCTTTGCCATCGATCAGGCCGAAGTCAAACCAACCCTTCAGGCCAAGATGTTTGACCCGACAGCCCCGAAGTTGGGCCCCAAAAGCATCCAGTCGCTGGAGACGCCGTTTGGAAAAATCCACGGAATGCTGCTCTCAATGGGGCGCGGTCTGACCAACGCGTTTGTTTACGCGGAAGCGCTCCCGGAGGACGTGATCGCGGCCCGCCTGCGGTATCGCCAAGGGAACGGGGAGTGGAAAAGCGTTCAGGACGAGATTTTCCCGTTTGAGTTCTCCGTCTGGCTGGATGAGGAGGCCGGTGATTTTGAGGCGGTCATGCAGGTGGAGACTAAACGACTCGAGCAGCAGGAAAGTCCGAAGATTCAACTGAAGCAATAAGAGACTAACACTTAAAACACATAACCAATGAAAAAATATAGCATACTGGCGGGAGTGATAGCCGCGCACTGCGCGTCGCTGGCTTTTGGCCAGACAACTAAAAATGAGGGCGTAACATCAGCTCAGTCCAGCGTAGTGGCCAAAGCTTCCAGCGTGGACGCCAAAGGTTACACCGCCGAAAAGGCGATTGATGGGAATGACGCCACCTGGTGGTCGCCGTCGCGTGAAGAGTGGGGCACCAGAGAGCCGACATGGCTGGAGGTGGATCTCGGCGATGAGCGGGAGATCGGCCACACCTTTATCACGGAACTAACGGGCGGTGGCTATCCCCATATTCAAGACTTCCGCATTGAATATAAAGACGGTGAGACATGGAAGTGTGTCTATGAGGGAGCGGAGATTTTTGGACGACGGGTTTACGATTTTCCACCCGTCAAGGCGCGGGTATTCCGGATAATCTTCCACAAAGTTTTGAGATATCCGCAGAACATCAATGAGGTTCAGTTTTATGCGCCCGGCAAACTTTCGGAGGCGGCATTAGCTGCCAAGCGTCAAGATGCGGAAACCGCCAAGCGCCTCGAATGGTTCAAGGCTGCCAAGTTTGGGATGATGATTACCTGGGGGCCTTATGCCGTGGCTGGGGGCGAGTGGAACGGAAAACCGGTGAAGGGCATCGGTGAGTGGATCATGCGCCGAGCCAATGATGACAAAGGCATTCCCGTTAAGGAATACGAGAAAATGGCCGCGAAGTTCAACCCGACCAAGTTTAATGCCGACGCGTGGGTCCAATTGGCGGTGGATGCGGGGATGAAATACATCGTCGCCATGCCCAAGCACCATGACGGCTTCGCGATGTATCACTCCAAGGTGGATCAATATAACATTTTCGATTATACCGAATGGAAGCGCGATCCCATGAAGGAGCTGGCTGAGACCTGCGCCAAAAAAGGGATCAAGCTGGGATTCTACTACTCGCAGTCGCAAGATTGGCATCATCCTTTTGGGGCAGGCAACCCGCTGGAGTATCCTCCCACCAATAAACCCATCGCTGATTTTTCAAAATATCTCACAGAGAAGGCTTTGCCCCAGGTGCGTGAGATCCTGACACAATACGGGCCCGTGGCTCTGATCTGGTTCGATACCCCCAAAAACATGCCCGCCGAGTGGGCCGGCAAATTCCGGGACACGGTTCGCTCTATTCAGCCCGATACGCTGATCAACAGCCGCCTCGGCCCGGGTGGGTATCAGGATTACCTCTCCCGCGATGATAACGACATCCCGCCACAGGCCCGTCCCGGCGCATGGGAGACGGCCGCCACGCTGAATCACACGTGGGGATTCAAGAAAAGTGACACGCAATGGAAGAGCCCCGAGGACCTGATCTTCAAGCTCGTGGACATCACCAGCAAGGGAGGCAACTACCTTTTGAATGTCGGGCCCGATGCCGAGGGCGTTATCCCGCAAGCCAGCCAAGACAATTTAAGAAAAGTGGGTGCCTGGCTCAAGGTCAACGGGGAGGCCGTTTTTGGCACGGGTTCCACGCCGTTTGGCGCGGAACTTGGCAGTCTCGATCCTGTCAAAAAGAACAAGGGGGGTTATCCGCTTTTCAATGCGAACACCGCCTGGCGCTGTACGACAAAACCCGGCAAACTTTACATCACCCTTTTCCAATGGCCCGGCGCCGCGTTCGAATTGTCCGGCGTAACGGATAAGGTGGCAAAAGCTTACTTTTTAGGTGACCGCACCAAGCCGGTAACCTTCTCGCAGGAAGCCGGGAAACTGGTGGTCCAGCTTCCGCCGCAGGCACCCGATGCCGTGGCCTCGGTGCTCTGCTTGGAGACAAGCGCGGGCCGGTAAGACTGGGGCTTCGTGTTAGGAAAGGAAATCAACTAAGAGGCGCAAAGAAAGCCTCTGCAAACACCATAAAAAATGATAAAACAAAGTATACTAGCAGGAATCATTTCGGCTCACTGCGCTTCACTAGCATTCGGGCAGGCCACCAAAGATGAAATTGTGGATCTAAGCCATGTGCCGCAGATCAATGAAACACCAGAGCAACGCGATGAGCGCATGAAATGGTTCCGGGATGCGAAGCTTGGAATGATGATTTGCTGGGGGCCCTCTGCGGTCGGTGCCAACGAGATCGGGTGGAGCCGCAAGGCCGCGCGCCCTTGGGACATCGGTAAGCCCAATAACGACCGGGCTCCTACGGAGGATCCCGTCTACGACCACGACTACAAGAAATTCAACCCGATCAAATTCAACGCCGAGGAATGGGCGAAAATGGCCAAGGCGAGCGGCTTCCAGTATGTGGTGTTTCTCACCAAACATCACGACGGATTCTCGATGTTCGATTCCAAAGTGACGGACTACGACATCATGGCGACCCCCTATGGCCGCGACATCATGAAGCAGTTTGCCGACGCCTTTCGCAAGGAGGGAATACGTTTTGGAATTTACTACTCGACCCGCGATTGGTATCACCCGGATTACCTGCAGGGCGACAACGCCAAGTATGATCAGTGGTATCGCACGCAGATCGAGGAGTTGCTGACCAATTACGGGCCGGTGGACATCCTGTGGTTCGACAGCGTGGGCGGCAACGATTGGGGCAAGTGGCGGTTTGATAAACTCTTTGCGTCGATGTATCGCCTTCAGCCGGGATTGTTGGTCAACAACCGTTCGAAATTCATCGGGCCTAAAACACCGGAAGATCGCAAACCGGCTTCGCCGGAGATCGAGAAAATGACCAAGGGTGATTTCGGTACGCCCGAAGGCGTCATCGGGGCCTTCACGATCGATAAGGATTGGGAGTCCTGCCTGCGCGTGGGCCGGGGATGGTCCTATCGAGGTGAGGAGGGCCACCGGAAGCCGGATGATGTTATTCGGATGATGGTCAGCGCGGTGACCGGCGGTGGCAATCTGCTCTTGAGCTTCGGCCCGCGCGCCGACGGTTCGATCGTCGGGTTCGAGACGGAAATCGCAGGGGCCATGGGGGCTTGGTTGAAGAAAAACGGTGAGGCCATTTATGGGACACGCGGCGGACCCTACAAAAATGGCATGTGGGGAGGAAGCTGTCACAAAGGCAACAAGCTGTTTCTGCAATTTTTCAGCCAGCGCAAGGGGCCTTGGATTTTTGATCCACTTTCATCAAAAGTTCTCTCGGCAAGAATTTTGGGAGGTGCGCCAGTCACTTTCACGCAGACTGAGAAAGACCTGTCGATCCAGCTGAGCGAGGGGCAGTACGATGCGCCGGTAACCGTCATCGAGCTGACCTTGGATCAACCTTTGAAGGTGGGTGTGAGTCTTGGCAGTGTGCGGGGCGAGGACCTGTCCGAACATGGAAAGATCCTGAGCGAGAACGCTACCTTAAAAATCAGCTCCCAGTCGCGCCATGACAAGGGCGAGCATGAACGCTTCTTCAAAGGTCCGCGGGCCAAATACGGCGATGCCTTTGTGACAGAGCCTGAAAAGAACCCGTGGGCCAAAGTTGACCTTGGTGCGCTGAAAAACGTGAAGGCCGTCCTGATTGAAAACAAGCCCACGGAACGGCGCAGCGAAGGACTGATTCTCTCGGTCTCTACCGACGGAGAGAAGTGGCAGGAAGTGTGGAGAGCGGAAGAATGGGATTTGAGCTGGATGATTCCCCTAACCACGTTCGAGGCCGGGGCCGATGTGCCAGGGCGCAAGGCGCGCTATTTCAAGATGGAAACCAAGGGCGACACCAACCGCCCCCTCCTCCTGCAGAGATTCACCGCTTACGGAGATGAGTAACTGGCAATCCAAAACGAAACGAGCATGCTAACAGGAAAAAACAATAAAAATCTTATATTGGTGGTAGGAATGATTGTAGCGCACTTCGTGTCGCTGGCATTCGGGCAGGCCTCCAAGGATGAGATTGTGGACTTAAGCCAAGTGCCGCAGATCCATGAAACGCCAGAGCAACGCGATGAGCGCATGAAATGGTTCCGGGATGCGAAGTTCGGGCTGTTCATCCACTGGGGGCCCTCTTCGGTCGGTGCCGACGAAATCGGATGGGGCAGAAGGGCCGCGCGTCCCTGGGACATCGGCAAGCCAAACAACGACCGGCAGCGCACGGAGGATCCCGTTTACGACAATTACTACAAGGAATTCAATCCCGTCAAATATGACGCGGACGCCTGGGTGAGCTTCGCCAAGGAATCCGGCATGAAATACATCGTTTTCGTGGCCAAGCACCACGATGGCTTCTCGATGTTCGACTCCAAGGTGACGGACTACGACATGATGTCCACGCCTTACGGGCGCGATCTTCTCAAGCCGCTCGCCGAGGCCTGCCACAAACAGGGGCTCAAGTTGGGAATCTACTACTCGACGCGCGACTGGTATCACCCGGATTACCTGCAGGGCGACAATGCCAAGTATGACGAGTGGTATCGCACGCAGATTGAGGAACTGCTCACCAACTATGGCCCCATTTCCACCATGTGGTTTGACAGCGTGGGCGGCAACGATTGGAGCAAGTGGCGCTTCGATAAGCTCTTTGCCTCGATGTACCGCCTTCAGGCCGGATTGTTGATCAACAACCGCGTGAAGTTCATCGGTGCTAAAACCCCGGAAGATCGCAAACCCGCCTCGCCGGAGATCGAGAAAATGACCAAGGGCGACTTCGGCACGCCCGAGGGTGTCATCGGGGCCTTCACCATCGATAAGGATTGGGAGTCTTGCATGCGCAACGGCAGAGGCTGGAGCTATCGTGGAGAAGATGGGTTCCGGCAGCCCGACGATGCCATCCGGATGCTGGTCAGTTCTGTGACCGGTGGGGGAAACCTGCTGTTGGATTTCGGCCCGCGTCCCGACGGCACGTTCACCGATGGCGACATGCAGGTGGGCCGCGCCACGGGTGTCTGGCTGAAGAAATACGGCGAGGCCATCTACGGCACGCGTGGGGGGCCGTATAGGAACGGCTCATGGGGAGGAAGCTGCCACAAAGGCGGAAAGCTCTTCCTCCACCTTTTCGCAAACCGCAAGGGCGCGTGGACCTTCGATCCACTCCCGTCGAAGGTGCTCTCAGCGCGGATCCTCAACGGTGAGACGGTGAGTTTTTCTCAGAGTGACAAGAACCTAACCATCCAAGTGAAGAAGGGACAATACGATGCCCCTGTGACGGTCGTCGAGTTGACCTTGGATCAGCCTCTGAAGGCTGGGATGACGGCTGGCGGTATCCACGGGGAAGACCTCTCGGAACACGGGCAGATCCTCAGCGAGAACGCCACCTTGGAGATCAGTTCGAAGTCGCGCCACGATCAGAACGCCCATGAGCGGCTCTTCAAAGGAGCCAAGCCCAAACACGGCAAGGCGTTCGAGACGGAACCGGAAAAAAACCCGTGGGCCAAAGTTGATCTTGGCGCGGTGAAAAACGTCAAGGCTGTCGTGATCGAAAACCAGCCCTTGGATCGCCGCACTGCAGGGCTGATTCTGTCTGTCTCCACAGATGGTGAGAAGTGGGAGGAAGTGTGGCAAGCGGAAGACTGGGATTTAAGTTGGACGATTCCCCTAACCACCTTGGAGACCGGCGCCGAGGTGCCCGGGCGCAAGGCGCGCTATTTCAAAATGGAAACCAAGGGTGACACAACGGCAAGGCGACCCCTGGTCTTGCAAAGATTCACCGCTTATGGGGAGCAATGACAATGAAGACACTGGCAACGAGAAGAATCACAATGAAAAAAAGCGCGTGTTTAATCGTCTGCGGCGTGGCGTTATGCACCGGAATCGATCTGCGGGCTGAGCCTGTTGCCGGGCCGACAGGCACGGCGATCAAACCCCCAAAACATGCGCCGCCTTCGGAACCGGTGACGAATCTCACCGAAGCCGTGACGTGGCTGCAAGGTGAAGCCCATCGTCTGATTCGCGTGCGGGCGGTGCCGATGGCTGATGGCACGACGGCGTTTCCGCCGGGCGGTTACAAAGCCTTTTGGGTGCGCGACTATGCCTATCAATTGGAAGGATCGAGCGAGTCGTTCAGCGACAAGGAATTGACGGATGCGTGCCGGTTATTCGTCAAATCCATCCGCGAGGACGGTGCAGGGGTCGATTGCGTCAAGTTTGAAGGGATCCCCATCTATCAGCCTGGTTACGGGAAAATGGGGCGCGAGCCGGTGCTCGATGGTCCTCCGTTCACGGTGGATGTGGCATGGCGGACGTATCAACGTTTGAAGGACAAGGCCCTCCTCAAAGAGGTGCTCGACCCGCTCGTGAAGACCATGGAATACATGCCGCGCAACGCGGAGAACGGCCTGGCGCATATCGCGTCCAAAAACGAACGGCGCGAGTATGGGTTCACGGACAGCATCCTTTTCACGGGAGATACACTCTTCTGTTCCCTGCTCTTCGTGCAGGCGACCCGCCAGCTTGGAGACCTTCTCGAAGCGGATGGTCGTCGGGAGCAGGCCGCCAAGTGGCGGGCCGAAGGCGAGCGGTGCGCTGAAAGTGTTCGCCGTGTTTTCTGGGACGCAGAGGTTGGGCTTTTCCGTTCGTCCACAGGCCTTTCCAACGTCCCGTATATCTGGGGCTCGGCGTTCGCCGTCTGGCTGGGCGTGGCAACGGACGAGCAGGCCCGGAAAATCGCAGGCTACTTCAAGGAGCACTATGGCGAAATCGTCCAGCATGGCCAGGTGCGTCATCTCCCGGGATTCACCGACTGGGGCGGCAAACGCACCGAGAAGAACGGCGGGGGTTATCAAAGGGGCGCATTCTGGGCCACGCCGGTGGGGTGGTTTGTCTACACGCTGGATCTGACGGATCCCGCATTGGCGGACCAAACGGTGGTGGACATGGTGCGACATTTCCAAACCTACGGTGCCTGCGAGTATATCGATGGGGAAAACAGGCGTAAGCCAGGCTACGTAGCCAGTGCCGCATTGCCCCTGGCCGGCATCCGCGCGATGGTCGCGCGGCGGTCAGGGAAGTAACGTCTCGTGAAAAAGCAATGATAGTGCAGTTCACAGTCAAGACACGCAATCCACTGCTAAAGTTGGGCGCACCACGTCGCAACACGACGCTGCCGGACCAGAGCACGTTAGAGCGCCCGCTATTGCAGATGCTAAAAGGGAAACTAATCTGCACGGCCTTGGCCGTGTTGTGCCTGGTCGGCATGGCTCAAGGACAGGAGGCCAAACCGGAGAACAAGCCTGACGTGGAGGAAGAGAGTGTAAAACATTTCATGGCGCTCTCCGCCAAAGAGAAACTCATTTTCGCTGTCCAAGACAAAGAGCTCCTCGCTTCGCGCGCTCAGATGGCGGATCTTTCAGGCGCAGGCGATAACCCCTACCTCAAGGGCTTCCCTGCGCCCCGGCCCTACTCCACGCACCCAAACTACGCTACCAAGCTCAAAACCAGAACCGATGGGCTTTCCTACAAACCCAGGAGCGTTTACGAGGAACAATTGCCTGGATTACAGGGATTTTTGGCCAACAATTTCATCCCCAATGTAAAGAAGTATTGCGAGAGCGGGGATCTCACGGCCGATTTTAATACGTTGAAGTTCGCAATTGCCGCACGGCCAAATACGGACGACCTAAACGTTCAAGAAGACATCCCATACAACGTCTTAGGGAAGCGAGCCCTGGTGCTGGATCTCTACCTGCCCAAGGCACCTCCGAATTCCGAGGGCTACCCTGTTTTGATGTTCTTTCATGGAGGAGGATGGCTGGGCGGTCACCATTACTCCAATCGTGCGGTCGCCATTTCCATGGCCAAGCAGGGCTTTGCAACGATCGTTGTCGAATATCGGTTAGGCAAAGAAGCAATCTTCCCCGCCGCCGTGTGGGATGGAAAGGCGGCCGTGCGCTGGGTCAGAAAACACGCAGAAAAGTATCATCTCGATACGAACATGATTCTCGTCAGCGGCGGCTCAGCTGGCGGCAACATCGCGGGTTTAGTAGGAATGACCAAGGGCGACCCGCGTTTTGAGGGGGATGGCAATCACAAGGAATTCTCCAGCGATGTCCATGGGGTCATCGCTTACGATGGCGCCGTGCATCAGGGCAGTAGTGGCTGGACGGGCGGTGGTGAAGGCAGGCCTAAACCCGTGGAAGCAGATCCGTGGTTCTACAACGAGGCGATTCCGCTTTTCCACATCATCCACAAAGACGGTGGCGTTCCGATCCTTTTCGTCAAGGGGGGAAGACCTCTTCACCTTTGGATCCAAAAGTATATCAACAACATCCAAGTGGACTGGCTCGACCACCGGTGGGTACATGGATTTGAGGTTTTTGACCCGTCCAAGGATATCCTCGTCGAACAGCTCATGGAGTATTTTAAGAGTGATCAGTCGCTTTGGGCAGGAAAACTGAATCTTTGAAATGAGACCATTGAAATGAAATCACTGACAACAAAAAAGAGCGCCCGCGCCTCATACCCTGAAAAATCAATCACCCGCTAACTTCATGAAAATGTCCCGCCTATCCTTGAAAACATCTGTTTTACGAATTTTTCTAGCCGGTTCAGTGACGGCTTTTGCAGCGGATCCCGCCGGGACTCAAATCCTCAGGAATGAACAATGCGAAGTCTCCATTCAAAATGGCACCGATTTGCAGGTCAGACTTCATGATGGCACGATGCGGGTGTTCAAGCCGGAATTCACGATCCTCCATACCGAGAAAAATCCGCAGAAGAAGCTGCGCCAAGGTGCTGTCGGCTTGAACCAAGGCAAGACTCCAGACTATAAAGTTCCAACCTGGGGCCAGAATGTTGCCGTCAAAATCGATCCAAAAGACCATGTCATGGATGGCTTTAATCCGGAGGTCGACAGGAAGATCGAACCGGGGAGAACGGCTGACTATTTTCAAGCGGCACCAAACGAGGTGGTCACGGCGAAGACCGCAGAGTTCTCCGGAGACACCATCAAATGGAACTTCGCGGAGGTGGCCGGGGGTCGGCTTTCCGCCGCCGCTAAGCTTCCGGCGGGCAAAGGCCTTCCCGAGTTAACGTTCACTTTCCTGCCGGGCAAAGCGGGATACTATTCGATCGGCTATACGGGTGCGCCGGGTGTCAGTCCTGCCGAGATGGATGAAATGTGGCAGCCGATGATCTGGCAGGAAAAACGCCTCCCTAACCTCTCCTATCTGACGGAAGCCTTCCTATGCCCGCTGCCGACGACGTTGGTGAGTTTTCAGGGCACAACCATCGGAGTTCTAGCGGACTCTGCGGAACTCCCGTTCGAGCCTCTGCCGAACAGCAACAACTCCCGGTTTGGCGTGATGGTCCGCGATCGAAATGGCCTGGCAAGGCCGATGCTTTTTGCCCCGGTGCTCGGTGGCCCGGAATCGAAAATGAATTCCGGAAAGCCCTTCACCTTCAAGACGCACCTGCTGGTGCATCCTGGCAATCTCCTGGGGGCTTTTGAATACGGGGTCAAGACCTATTATGGATTCAAGGATTATCGCCAGAACAGCACGGTCACCCTGAACAAGACGCTGGAAAACATGATCGATTACAACATGAGTCCATACAGTCAATTTGTCGATGAACTGCGCGGATGCAATTATGCCACGGATGTTCCCAACGCGGTGAAAAACATCACCGGCCTGAGTCCGCTGTCGCTGGCATTCGTGATGGATGACGAGGCCATCTTCAAAAAGCGTGCGCGGCCGATGCTGGAATACAGTTGGTCGCGCGAGCGGTTCTTGTTCTCGACCAATCCAGAGGTCAAGCGCGACGGCACCTCCTCGAAGCTCGGAGGCCCGGCCGCTCCGATGTCCGACTTTATCGCTGCCTATCAGTTTTCAGGGAAACGAATCACCGCGGACCTGACGCTGGCAGAGAAAATCTACCACACACCGATCACCCTCTGCTTGAACCTTTCAGAAACGCTTTACGGCGACCAGTGGCAGAATGCCATGTATCTTTATCGGGCCACGGGCGATAAAACGCATCTTGATCGGGCAGTCGCAGGAGCTGACCAGTATTTGAAAGAACGCGTGAACACTCCGCAGACCGATTTCAGTGACAAACTCTCCCGCGATATGTTTTTCTGGACTTCCTATGTGCCGCATTGGATGGAGATTTACCTGCTGTATGAGATGACGGGTGAAAAGCGGTTTCTCGAGGCGGCGCATCGGGGTGCTCGGCAATTTACCCAGTTTATCTGGTTCTCCCCAAGCATTCCAGACGAGAAAATCCTGGTGAACATCGGCAACAAGGCACCTCGCTACCGTTCTGGCGATCGATACAAAGACATGGTGTTGCCTGAAGAAACGGTTGACGCATGGCGGGTTTCTGAAATCGGCCTGACTCCGGAGTCCGCTCCCACCTGCAATGGGCACCGTGGAATCTATCTGACTCAGTTTGCACCGTGGATGTTGCGGATCGCCCGTGATGCGAAGGATTCCTTTCTCCATGATGTCGCCCGTTCCGCAGTGATCGGCCGCTATGAAAGCTTCCCCGGTTATCACATCAATGCCGGCCGCACCACGGCGCATGAAAAAGTCGATTTTCCGTTGCGCTCCCTTCCGGAGTTGAACGGTGTCACCTCATTGCATTACAATCACCCCTGGCCTCACGCCGCCATGCTCATGGACTATCTGGTTTCCGATGTTTATTACCGCTCCGATGCGCAGATTGATTTTCCGGCGGAATACACGGAAGGCTACGCTTACTGCCATAGCAAGATTTACGGCGCGCATTCGGGCCATTTTTATGACGAAAAGAACGTCTGGCTGTATATGCCGAGCGGTCTGGTTTCATCGTCCAACGTGCAGGTCAACTACCTGGCTGCCCGGGGCAACGGGAAACTCTATCTGGCGCTCACCAATCAATCCAAAGAGCCGGTCACGACCACGCTTACCTTGAATACCGAACTGCTAGGCTTGCAAAAGGGCCGCGAATATTCGGCGACTTTGTGGAAAGGCAACGTGGCTGCCGGTTCAGCGAAGGTCGTGAACGGGCAGATCTCGGTGGATGTCGCCGCAGAAGGCTTGACCGCTCTGTCGATTGAAGGAGTGAACATCCGCCCGACGTTCCAGGCCAGTATCAGCGAAAGCAGCGCGCCTTGGAAAAAGGACTCGGAGGATCTTGCGTTTGGCGGCGGCAGTAAAGCGGTGCTGTTTAACTTTGGACCCAAGCTACAAAGCGTGTATTCATTCACCAAGGCGACCGGCGAGTTGTTCAGCAAGGTAACCTTCCACTATGCCTCCAATGGGAAATGGTCTTCGGTGACAAAGGAATCTTACCCGTTTGATTTCACGGTGGAAGTTCCCCGCGACGCCGACGATTTCAGGTTCCGCTATGAGGCGGTCACCAAGGAGGGTGCCATCGTGAAATCGGAAGAAGGTGTTCTCGAAAGAAAATAAGCTTTTCCGCCAAATCCATAGGTCAAGACCGGACCTAGCCGCCGCCACCTGAATCCGTGTAGTAGTAGCCCCAGATCACAGTCCACAGATGAAGAGAATCCGCCAGCCCCTTGAGTCGCACGGCCACCCGGATTTCCGTCTCGTGACAATCCCGTGGCGGCCGGTGGTGGATCCATTCGATCTGATATTCCTACCAATGGATAGCAACCAGATGGGGGCTTGGGCAAGGCCAATGCCAGATCAGTGGAAACGACATTGAAAATTGCGGGGAAATACGGTTATTTGCTGACCGTAAACCATCGAATACCAAACAAATATCGGAAATGGACACCGACGATTTGAACACCGCATCACAGGGTTCAAACTCGGCCAAATCCGCGTCAGAAAATAATTCCACTTTTGCTCAGTCGCCGACAGGAAATTAACGCAATCTGTTTGCATTTGGGTAGCATAAGGTAGCAGATTTTGAAGTCTTTTGATGCTATTTTATGCCTCTGGATGCGACTCGAACAACTTCTTTGCGTGCTCCAAAATCCGAAAAAACCCTTTATTTTCCAGGGTTTTCCCTGCATTTTCAGGCTGGTGGTCCCGCCAGGAATCGAACCTGGACCTACGGCTTCGGAGGCCATCGTCCTATCCATTGGACCACGGGACCCTGCTGCTTGCGCGGCGGAGGTGTAGAGAGGTAAACGGCTGCTTGCGACTTGGCAAGGACAAGGATTTGGCGAAATGCCGGAGGGAGATCATTCCTCGAACAAATCGACGGCGATTTTTTGATAGGTCTGGGCGTCGAGCAGGAAAGGATGGGTTTCCGAGTTGAGTTGGCCGTAGTAGAAGCCGGGATGGTTGCCGGGGGAGGGGGCGAGGGTGAGGGTGCGGATGGAGACGCCGGTGTCGTTGTCGTCCGTATCGACGGTTTTTTCGAAGACGGTGAAGGTCAGCGAGGGGGTGGCGAGAGCGGTGAGGGCGCCTTCGTCGTCGGTGGCGAGCCAGCGTTTGATTTTGAGGCCCTCAAGGTTGGAGAGCATGTAATTGGCGCGTTGGGTATTGAGGGTGTTTGTTAGGTCTTTGCCGTCGCGCTCGGCAGTCCAGGCTTCAGGATTGAAGGTGTATTTTAAGACGAGTGGGGCGTCGGCGGCTTGTTGGCGGATGATGGACGTCAGGTGGTAGCGATCGAGTGACCAGAGGCGGGCGTGGCGCCATTCGTAGGGCCGGACGGCGATGGCTTGGATGAGGGCGGTGTCCACGCGCATGACGGTGGGGGTGGCGAGGCGATTGGCGAAGTAGGAGCCGGCGGAGTCCATGCCGAAGCGGAGTTCGAGGGCTTTGTTATCTTGGCCGAGGAAACGGAGCGTGAGGAAGGGGCGGTCAAGGCCCCAGGGGGTGAAGTCAGTGGCGGCGTCACTGACGAAGTCGGTAGCGCGGTGAGTGGTGACGGCTTTGAGGAGGGAGAAGAGGTTTTCTTCATTGGCCTCGAATGTCTGGTCATCCACCGAGGCCATCCAAGGTTGCGGAGGGGTGCGGGAGATGAGGATTTCCCGGCCGGTCGCAGGTTGGATGGAGATGGAGCGAAGGGACTGGATGTTGAGGTGGGTGAGGGAGGGATCGCGGAGTTCGTTGACTGCGAGAGGGAGGTCGGCGATGGATGTTAGGCCGGGTTCGGGCTTGATAGGGATGTCAAATACGGTGTCGGGGCGATCGCTGACGATGGCTTTCACGTCGCGGGATTCCGGGGAATCGGGTGGGAAAATTTCGAGTATGGTTTCGGATGCGGAGCCGAAGGGGGTGAGTGCGATCTGGTTGGTTTTGATGGCGTTGTCAGAGGCGGGCAGGGTGGTGGCGGCGCGGTCCGAGACTTTGACGGCTTGGAGTTCGAAGATGCCTTCGATTAGGGTTTTGATGGCCTTGGAATCGGTAGGTAGATCGAGTGGTTTGATAATTCGCCAAGGGCTTCCGGCAGAGGCTCGACCAAGAGTGAGATCGCCTTGTTGCGAGCGGATGCGGATTTTTTCGAGGGCGATGGGATTGAAGTAAAACGGACGGTGATCACGGAGAAATTTCAGGCCATCTTTGAAGAGAGGTGTGACATCGCCAGTGCAGAGATAGACGTGGTCATTATGATTTTCATCGCGCGTTCTAACGAATAATGTGGGAGCGGGCTGTTCCCGGCCGTCGATATCGGCTTTCCAAGACGAGACGCGGCCGATTCTGTATTTTGCGAGCGATTGGCGATTTTCATCCTCGAGACGGATGCTGATGGATTTCTCTTCCAAGCCGACTTTTACGGTATCGATTTCATCTTTATGGGCGACGTCTTCGACGCGCATGCCGAGGGTGAAGTTGATGATGGCGACGGCGGCGCGTGGATCCATGCGGTCGGTCCATGGGGAGGCGGCCTGCCAGCCGTTGGATTTTAGGGCGAAGCTTGCGCTGGTGCCATTGGCGGCAATTCGGATGAATTTGACCTGATTTGGGGAGAACGAGTCGTAGATGCGTTGGCCGACCGGGGTGGGGGGCGCGCCGAAAATTGAATCGAAATTTCCATTGCGCCATTGCAGGCCGGCCAAGGCGCAGATGATGGCTGCGGTGACGACGAGCAGGAGGGTGAATCCGAGGGAGCGCATGGCGGATCAGGCGCGTCTTGACGACCAGACGAAGGCGCCGATGAGGATGATGAAGGCGGGCAGGAAGAAGAGGTTAACGCGATTGATGAAGGAAACCTGGGCGTCGAGGATGGGCAATTTGTAGTTCCAGAGCGAGCGGGGGCCGATGCCGGCGAGCGCTTCGCGACCGACCAGCCAATTCATTGAGGAGGCGAGGAAGTCGAGGTTTTCGGCGCGTTGGTTATCGGGATTTAGGAAATCGGAGTTGGCGATGACGACCATGCGCGAGGTGTCTGCGGCGAAGCGGTCATCGGATTCCGCGCCGCGGGTGGCGCAGGCGGCGAGGAAAAATGGTGGTGGATTGTCCTCTTTTTCGTCGAAGTTTTCGTTGCCTTGTCCGAATTTGGTTTCGCCCCAGAAACCATCGGTGATCTGGACGAGGCCGATCGGATTGATGCGGCGGTTCATGAGGTCTTCGGCACCTTCACGGACATCGAGCGATGAGCTTGCACCGCCGAATTCGGTGGTTTGTCCGGCGAGGTCTCGGATGAAAGGGATGCCTTTGGTGAAAGAGCCTCTGGCGGTGGTGATGAGTTTTTTATCGTCGCGGGCGATCACACGGTCCTTGCGTGGGGTGATGCCATTGTCGCGCAGGAAGGCGCGAAGTTTTGGTGGAGCTTCGCCGGAATCGATGAATACGAGGAAGGCCGCGCGGGGTTGGTCCCAGTAGCGTTCGAGCACGGCGAGTTCGTTATCGGTGAGGTCGTATTTGGGGGCGACGAGGATGAGACCGGAAATGTCTGCAGGGATGTTGGCGAGATTGGCGATGGTGAGTTCGCTGAGTTCGACGTTTTGGAAACGCAGTAGGTCTTCGAGGGCCTTGCGGGTTGGGCTGACATCGCTGGAATCGATGCGGCTTTTGTCGGCGAGCAAGGCCATTTTACGGGGTTTGCCTTCGATCGATTCGACGAGGCGCGCGGTGAGGATGTCCTCGCCTTGGAAGGCGGTGAGTTTGCGTTTGCCATCGGCGGTGGAGTAAACGGCCATGTCTTCTGCGGCGACGAGTTTGACGTGGGGATTGAGGGCCTTGATTTTGTTAGCATCTTCGGTGAGAGCTGGGCTTTCATCGGTGCGGGCATCAATGATGATGAGATCGCGGACGAGGGTGATGCCGTAGGCGGCGGTGATTTCCTGCATGCGGTCCGGGCTGCGGATGGGATCGACGATTTCAAGTTCGATTTTACGCGATGAGGATGAGAGTTGCTCATATTGCTCGGCGAGGATTCGGACGCGTTCGTAGAATGGCGATGAGCGGCGGAATGCCATGATCCATTTGATCGGGGATTGGCGGCTTTGGACGGCGTCGCTTGAGAGGTAGTTCCGGGTGGCGGGAGAGAGCGTATAGTCGGCGCTGCGGCTGGCGTCGATCCGGTGGAAATGGTGGACGGCGAGGTAGTTCAGGGCGATG
Source organism: Akkermansiaceae bacterium (assembly GCA_903919975.1). Lineage (GTDB taxonomy): Bacteria > Verrucomicrobiota > Verrucomicrobiia > Verrucomicrobiales > Akkermansiaceae > Luteolibacter. The sequence continues at coordinate 30,594 of CAIXKE010000009.1, forward strand.
AGGATGACCGCGAGCAGGGTGGTTTGCAGCACGGCGAGCGATCCCATGCCCCAGCGGTTGAGCGGGCGGGCGGGTTTTGGGAGAGGCGCGGAAGTGGAGTCTGGCATGACAGGGAAAAACGGGTGTCAACCTAATGAGTGAAATGGAACCATGGATTAGCGTTTCCAACGGCGGAAATCCACGACCTGATAGGTGAGGAACAGAACGAACACGGCAAGGCTGAGGAAATAGACGACAGGGCGGGTGTCGAGCAATCCGCTGGCGAAGTAGTGGAGGTGATGTTGGGAAGCGATGTAATGGAATAAAGAAGCGCCGGGGAAGGATTCGCCCCAGATGACGGTGACGAAGCCGAGGAAATACTGGATTACGAGCAGACCGATGGTGATCAGACCGGCGATGATTTGGCTGGAGGTGAGTGCGGAGGCAAGGCAGCCGATGGCGGTGAAGGCGGCTCCCATGAGCATCAGGATGGCGAAGGTGCCGAGCAGTGCGCCTTGACCATAGGCGGGTGGCAGGTCGGTGACCCACTCGAACATTTTGAATTGCAGCAGCGAGGGAAACCACAGGGTGGTGTAGAACAACATCGCTGCGGCGTATTTTGAAAGAACGACCTGCCAGGTCCGGACGGGGGCGGTGAGCAGGGTTTCCAGAGTGCCTGAGTTTTCTTCCTCGGCGAAAAGACGCATTGTGATCAATGGAAAGATAAAGAGGAAATAGAACCAGAACAGTGGCGTGTGAAAGGTCACATAGACCAGGCTGTCCTTCACCGGGGTGTCCCGGAAGCCTTTCATCGCAGTGGAAAGCGAGACGCCCTGCATGATCGTGACGAAGGCGAGAACCACCCAGCCGAATGGGGTGAGGAAATACCCTTTGAGTTCTTTGATGGTCAGGATGCGGAACAATCTCATGATGGCGGCGAGCTCACTAGGTATGCGATTCCCACGCCATGTCCAAGGTAAAAGGCGGATTGAAAGCTGGAAAGGCGGCTTGAGCTGGGCTTGAATGCGGGCATGCAGATGCGGGAGGCAGCGGAGCGCGTGTTGATGGCGGAGACGCTGGAGGAAAAGCTGTGGCTACCTCCAGCGGATGCCTCGGATGATGCGCCGGGGCGGGGGATTGTGACGCCGGTCGGGCCGGGCAGGCCGGTGGAGTTGCGGATCGTGGAAAAGGGGGTGCGTGCGGATTTTCCGGGGGTGAACCGCTTGGATGAAGAGCGGGAGCGGGGAAAGATGATGCATTTCTTGGCAAACCACGAGTTGCTCGCGGCGGAGTTGATGGCGTTGGTGTTGTTGAAATTTCCCGATGCGCCAAAGGAATATCGGGCGGGCGTTTATGAGGCGATGCGCGAGGAGCAGATGCACACGTTGATGTATTTGCGGCGGATGAAGGAGTGTGGCGTGAGCTTTGGAGAGTTGCCGGTGAATGATTATTTCTGGCGTTTGATCGCCCCGATGAAGACGCCGCTGGAGTTTGTCACGCGCTTGAATCTGACATTCGAACAAGCGAATCTCGATTTTTCAAAGCACTATGCCGCGCTATTTCGTCAGGTCGGGGATGGGGCGACGGCGGGGGTTTTGGAAAAGATTTATTTGGATGAAATCGGCCACGTCGGCCATGGGGTGAAGTGGTTCCGGCGCTGGAAGGATCAAGGCGAGACCGACTGGAAGGCGTTTCAAAAATCGATGGTGTTCCCGTTTTCGGCGGCGAAGGCAAAGGGCTTGGCGCCATTCAATGCCGAAGGGCGGAAATTGGCGGGGTTCGACGACGATTTTATCCGTGAACTTGAAGTCTGCGAGCAATCGCGTGGGCGGACGCCGGTCGTGCATTGGTTCAACCCGAATGCCGAGCTGCAAGTGGCGGCGGGTCGGCGTGGGGAGAAGTTTTTCCCGAAGAAGATGAGTGCCTCGATGGAGGAGGATTGCGAGATGGTCATGCTGGCATGGTGTCGGCAGGACGATATCACGTTGATGCGGAAGCCGCCGTCGAATGAACATTTGGCCTATCTGAAACGGGCTGGGTTTCGCTTGCCGGAAATCGTGGCCATGGGTGCCTTGAATGAGCGGAAACTGGGAGGAATGCGGCCATGGGCGTGGTCGCCGGATGCGGCTGAATTATTGCGGGGGAATGCGGGCCAGGTGTCGCCAGCGGTGCCGTGGCAATGGCGGGAGGCGATGCCGGCGGAGTGGCTTTCCAAGGAGATCGGGGTGCACTTGTTGGAGCGTCTGGGTGTGGCCGAGCGGGCGGTTGTTTGCGGCACGGTGGAGGCGGCGATGGCGGCGATCAGCTCGATGTTGGAATCTGGTAGGGTTTTGGTGAAGGGTGCGTTTGGTTGCGCGGGGCGTGATCACTTGCGGGTGGACGCTGGGGAGGAAACGCAGGCCTGTGAGTGGCTGACGCGCGTCTTGGCGGACCATGGATGTGTGGTGGTCGAGCGCTGGCGTGAGCGGGTGGCGGATTTTTCCGTGCTCTACGAAATGAACGAATGCAAGGTGGATCTGGTCGGAATGACTGTGATGGAGAATGATGAGCGAGGACGGTTTTTGGGATCGCGGGTGGCGCCGAAGTGGGGGAGTTTATTAGATCCGGAGGTGGCTGCGTTTCTCTATCGGGAGGCGCATGTGATGGATTGGTATCAGGAGAAAATCCCCGCGGTTTTATCGGGAGTTTTGCCCGGCTACGTCGGTCCGCTCGGGGTGGATGCGATGGTTTTTCGTGAAGTCGACGGCACGCTCGGTTGGTCACCGGTAGTCGAACTCAACGTGCGGATGACGATGGGGCGAGTGGCGCTTGAATTGATGGGAAAATCACGGCCAGGAAGCGCGGGACGCCTGCGGATTTTGCGGAAAGGCCGGGTGAGCGGAGAAGAGCTAATGGGATTCCAGCAAGGTTCCCTAACTGAGGGCAAGGTGCTTTTGAACGATCCGCAGCAAGCGCGTGAGTTTCTGGTAGTTTGGGAGGTGGAGTAAATAATGAGTGAATGGGGTCAGAGCAATCGGATTAACATGTTGGATTGCCTCTAGATCTCCTGTTCAACTCCCTCCCCAATCGTCGCTCCGCATTGCCTTGCCATCCCGCTGCGTGCTGTCACGTGTGCTGCTCGCCTCCGGGGCCATGTGACGTGCGCGGGGTTCCCCCTTTTTTTGCGCTGTTCGATCCCCACATGAGCATTCTCACCGGCCATCATCCCAAAAGCAAGTTTCTGGCATTCATGTAAAATCAAGCGTCATCGGCATGCTCGCCACTTGCATTTGGATTCAGCAGATATCAAACTGCCGTCAGTCAATCACCTGACTTTTACCCAGTTCCATTCCACCGCAAAAATGAAGTTTCCTCCGTATCTCGCAGTCGGCGACAAGGTATCGATCCTCTCGCCTGCGGGAAGCATTGCGGGGGAAGTGATTGAGCGGGCAGCGGAAATTCTGCGGCAACAAGGTTTCAAGGTGAAAATCGGAAAGCATGCATTTGATGAAGCCGGGGTGTATGCGGGAAGCGATGCGGATCGGGCGGCAGACATGCAGAAGGCGCTTGATGACAAGTCGATCAAGGCGGTTTTCTTTTCCCGTGGTGGCTATGGTTGCCTGAGAACGCACCTTGGGTTGGATTGGTCGAGGTTTCATCAACACCCGAAGTGGCTCGTAGGCTTCAGTGACAACACGGTGTTTCACTCCTACCTGGCCCGCAAAAAAACCGCATCCATTCATGGAGTGATGTCCTCAACTTTTGAAAAGGACGGAGTGCTCACAGACAGTTTTCTGAAATTGATGGATCTGGTGTCGGGCAATCGGGTGGATCATGTGTTGCCTCCCCATGAGTTGAATCGCATGGGCAAGGCGGCGGGAGTTCTAGGCGGCGGCAATCTTTCGATCCTGCAGAGCTTGCGCGGGACACCGTTGGATCTGAAACCGAAAGGAAAGATCCTGTTCATCGAGGACATTCACGAACTCAATTACCGCGTTGACCGCATGATGCAGAACCTCAAGGCGGGCGGGGTGTTGGATGGGATCTCCGGGTTGGTGGTCGGATATTTTACGGGCATGAACGATGGTGCGGCACCTTATGGAAAAACGGTTTTCGAAATCATTAGGGAGGCGGTCGAGCCCTATGACTACCCGGTCGTGTTCGGTTTTCCGGCAGGCCATGAATTGCCCAATCACCCCTTGTTGATGGGTGGCAACATCACGCTTGAGGTATCCGGAAACGGGGCGTTGATCCGAAATTATAACTCTAAATAAAAACCCGCCTGCGCACGAGGCACAGGCGGGTTTTGTTAAGGGTATTGACCGGAGTCTGCTTATTCAGCGGCGGCTTCGGCTTTTTTGGCAGGCTTTTTGGCAGGAGTTTCTTCGGCAGCGACTTCCACCACGGCATCCGCGGCGGGTTCGGCGACGATTTCCTCCGTGGTTTCCACGCGATCTACCCACTCGATGACAGCCATCGGAGCGGAGTCGCTCATGCGGGCGCCGAGCTTGGTGATCCGGCAGTATCCGCCTTGGCGGTCCTTCGAGGCGGGGGCCACTTCGGAGAACAACTTTTTGACGGTTTCCTTTTGGTGAAGGAAGGCGATGGCCAGACGGCGGGAGTGGAGGTCGTCGCGCTTGGCGAGAGTGACCAATTTTTCCGCCACCGGGCGCAGGGCCTTGGCCTTGCCGAGGGTGGTCTTGATCCGGCCGTGCTGAATCAAGCTGCACGCCAGGTTGGAGAGCAAGGCCTTGCGGTGCGAGGCGTTGCGTTTGAGTTTTGTGATTTTGCTACGATGTCTCATCGGGTGCTTCCTATTCTAAAAGTTGTGTTGGTTAGTCGTCGAGGTTTTGGGCGATCAGATCGGCAAGGCCGACTTGGTCTTCATTTTCCGCACCGAGGCGTGGGCCACGTGAGGCGGCGGCTGGGCCGGAGAGGAGGTTGGCTTCGAAGGACATGCCAAGGCCGAGGCCGAGCTCGACGAGCTTGTCCTTGATCTCGTTGAGGGACTTCTTGCCGAAGTTGCGATACTTGAGCATCTCCGCCTCGGACTTCATTGCGAGTTGGCCGACGGTGGTGATGTTCGCGTTGTTGAGGCAATTGGCGGCGCGGACCGAGAGTTCGATCTCGTTGACCGACATATTGAGCAACTTCTTGAGCGCGGCGTTTTCCTCGCTGGATTCGGCCGGCGCTTCTTCGAAATCCACGGCATTTTCGTCGTAGTTGACGAACACGTCGAGGTGGTGGCGGAGAATCGCGGAGGCTTGCAAAAGCGCATCCTGCGGGGTGAGCCGTCCATCGGTCCAGATATCGAGGATCAACTTGTCGAAATCGGTCATTTGACCGACGCGGGTGGTTTCCACGGAGTATTTGACGCGGGTGACCGGGGAGAAGATCGAATCGATGGCGATGACGCCGATCGGTTGGTCCTTGCGCTTGTTTTCGTCGCCAGTGGAGAAACCACGGCCGACGCGGACTTCGAATTCGCAATCGAACTTCACCTTCTTATCGAGGGTGCAGATGACTTGATCCTTGTTGACCACGTCGTAGATGTGGTCACCGGCGATGTCACCGGCAGTGATCACGCCTTCTTTTTCCACCTTGATGGTGAGGATGCGGGGTTCCTTTTCGTTGTGGTTGAACTTCACCTTCTTGAGGTTGAGCACGATGTCCGTGACATCTTCGACCACGCCAGGGAGGCTGGAGAATTCATGTTGCACGCCGGCGATGCGGACCGAAGTGATCGAGGCACCTTCCAACGAGGAGAGCAGCACGCGGCGGAGTGAGTTGCCGATGGTGTGGCCATATCCACGCTCGAAGGGCTCGGCGATGAATTGGGCGTAGGTATCGGTGGCGGTATCCTCGTTGCGAACGAGGCGGTTTGGGAGCTCGAAACGAGCAAGTTTGACTGCTGACATGTGTGTTTTGGTATGCCGGGTTACCCTCCGACGGGCGGAAATACCCCTGGTCAGGGGTGAAACGGAGGACCTACGGCGTGCTGAAATAGCCCGTGGGGCGCGACTAAATGACGTCTGGCGGCGGCTTGCAAAGCATTTTTTGGTAAATTTCAGCCCAAAAAATCATTTTTTGGGGATTTGGGCGAAAAATCGCTAGATTTTCTAGCAGTGAGGGTGCACTAGTGAATTGTAGTCGTTTGTATTAAAATCAACACTCCCAAAAACATGAAATCGAAAAAAAATCTGACACGGTTCACCTATGAGAGCGCGGCATTCGAAGGATGGCGCCTTTGCATCAGCAGAGCCGGCACGACATTCACCCGTTATTTTCCGGATAAAAAATTTGGTAGTGGCAAGAAATCGCTCGCTGCTGCGGAGAAGACCCTAGCTGAGCTCAAGGTCCTCATCGAAGGCTCCAAACGGGTAGATGGAAAACTGACCCCCACCACGATTCGCAAGGCGGAAAAACTGTTGGCTGATGCTGTTTAATCCAGTGTTCCGGCAGATTGTCAAAAACCTATCCTTGTGGAATCTTTGAATGGCTGAGCAAAATCGACCGGTAATTCATTGGTATCGCCGCGATCTCAGAGTTGCGGATAACAGTTCGCTTGCCTGTGCGGCAAGCGATTCTTTGTGTTTGATACCGGTGTATTTTTTGAGTGAGTGGCGGGATTTCCATGCTTGGACGGGGCCGAAGCGGCAGCACTTTCTCTGTGGCTGCCTCGCCTCTTTGGCGGGAAATCTTGAGACGCTTGGGACTCGTCTGCTCATCCGGCAAGGGGATGCGGTGGAGGGTTTGCGGGCTCTCATTCTTGAGAGCGGAGCCATGGCGGTGCATTTTAATGCGGACCCCGATCCTTTCGGGAAACGAGTGGAAGAGAGCGTGCGGGCCATGTGTGCTGGCTTGGGAGTCGCCTGCCATTCGCATGCGGACGTCTCTTTGCACGGCCCGGACGAGGTGCTGACCCAAAGTGGGCAACCGTATCGGGTTTACACTCCATATAGCCGCAATTGGTTGGGATTGGAAAAGCTCGCGCCAATTCGCAAGCCTCGGGCATTGACCACGCCTGCGGGGTTGAAGTCGCTGCCCTTGCCTACCGTGAAGCATTGGGGCTGGGATGTTCCGATGGCAGATTTGCCGGAACCCGGCGAGCGGGCGGCGCGGGATCGCTTGAAACGCGCCGTCGCGGGAAAGATTCAAGCCTACGCGCAAAAGCGGGATTTTCCGGCGGAGAATGGGACCTCGCGGATTTCGCAGGATTTGCGTTTTGGACTGATTTCCATCCGCACGGTGTATGCGGAGGCGATGAATGCCCGTGCGACCGCCAATCCGGCGGGGCGCGCAGGGATCGACATTTTTATCAAGGAGCTTGCATGGCGGGAATTTTACTTCGCGATTCTCCATCATTTTCCGCATGTGCTCAATGAGGAGTTCAACGCTGATTGGCGTGGACTTCCATGGGACGAGCCGGGGCCGTTCTTTGACGCTTGGAAGGAGGGCCGTACGGGTTTCCCCATCGTCGATGCAGGGATGCGTGAATTACTCGCCACCGGATTCATGCACAACCGGGTGCGGATGATCACCGCGATGTTTTTGACCAAGGATCTTCACATCGATTGGAAACAGGGCGAATCCCACTTTATGCAGCATCTGCTGGATGGGGAGATCGCTTCTAACAATGGCGGCTGGCAGTGGTCTGCGGGAACGGGCGCGGATGCGGCACCTTATTTCCGGATTCAGAATCCATGGTCGCAGACTGCGCGCTACGATCCTGATGGGCGTTATATCAAGCGATGGATTCCAGAGCTTGTGGATGTGCATTCCGCAAGATTTCTGGAACCGCCGAAGGATGGTCGATCAATCGCGCCGGGATATCCGGCACCATGCATCGATCATAAAACCGAGCGCGAACGAACTTTGGAGATTTTTAAACGCCATCGGGAAAAAAAGCCCCGCTGACGAGTGCTCACCAATCGATGGTTAGGCCGGCGTAAAGACCGGTGCCGGAGCCTTTCACGGTGTCTCCGTAGCCGCTGTAGAGTTCGTAGTCCTCATCCAGGGCGTTTTCGAGACGGGCATGAAGTTTCACGTTATCGGTGATTTGATAGGAGCTGTAGAGACGGGCGATCGTGTAGGCGTCGATCGGATCTCCGCCCCAGGTGCGGTCGGCGAGGTGGGTGGCGCCGATGCCGATGAGCGCTTTGTCCGTAGGCTTCCATGTCAGCGATGCGGTGGCGGCATGTTTGGGTTGATCGCTGAGGCTTTGATGCAGATAAGTCCAAGCGAGGCGATAGCTTAAGCGGTTGTCCAGCCAGTCTCCACGAAGTCCGATCTCAAGGCCGTCCGTGGTGGTGTCCCCGGGAATGTTGGCTGCGGGGCTGGCGTAGGACTTGTAGGCGATCTGATCGCTGATTTGGTTGTCAAACCAAGTGACTTCGAGCGTGTGACGCTCACCTAATTTTTGTTCAACACTTAGGTCCCAACCGATGGAAGATTCGGCATCCAGTCCGGCGCTTGGTGGATTGAAGGCCGAGCCATAAATTTCGGCATAAGAGGGAGCCCGAAATGAGGATCCGATGTTGGCGCGGAAGGTGGTCCCAGTGGTGGTGATGTGATAGAGGGTTCCGAATTTCCAAGAGAGTTCATCGCCATAAGTATCGTAGTCTTCCCACCTCAGGGAGGCGCTGGTGATCAGGTTTTCGATGATGTCCCATTCGAGGGTGGAGTGCACGCCATAGCGTTCGCCTTTTTTGTCCGGGCTGTAGGTGCTTTCATAAGTATCCTTGTGAACGAATGCACCGGCAAGTAACCGAAGATTGTCAGCAAGGGTGATTTCATGATCGGTGGAGAGGGTGCCAACCCGTAGGTCCGAGAAATAATCGCCGCGAAGGGCGAGGCCGGAAAACCAATCATCATAGGTGTAGCCTTGATCGTAAGACTCCTGATAGTAGCCCGCATGGAACCGAGCGGTCCAGGCTGAGGAGATTTTCCCGACAGCATAGAGGGTGCTCAGGGCGCTGTCCACGCGGCTTTCGCCATCGTAACTATACGAGGTATCGAGATCTTCTCCCGATGAGTCGCTGGCCCGGAAGGTGGTGCCGATCGTCCAGATCGAATCGATTTTTCCTTCGACCCGCAAAGCGGTGTCGGCCAGATGAAAGGCATGGTGCGGTGCGTCGTTGTTGGTGTCTTGGTAGCCCCCGGAGAGGTGGTAGGTGAGATCGCCGGATTGACCTTGGAACATGCTGCTTGCGGCGATGGACTGGAAGGAGCCAGCCTCGAAGGTGGTGGCCCCATGCGGAGCGCCGGAGCCATGGGGTGTTTCCATCCAGATGACTCCGCCGATGGATTCACCGCCATAAATCGCTCCTTGCGGGCCGCGTAACACCTCGATGCTGCCGAGGCCGTAAGTGTTGGTGCCGCCGAGCACGTTGTTGAGTTGGTTGTTCGAATCGCTGAGGCGCATGCCGTCGATGACAACTTGCGCGTATTTGGTGGTCGTTCCGCGAATGAAGAGATTGCCGGGAGCTCCGGATTGGCCGCTGGTGGAGGTGGAAACGACTCCGGGCGAGGCGTTGAGGACGTCACGAAGTTGGGTAATCCCTTGGTTTTGCAGTTCCACCGGGTCGAGCATGGTCACGGCTGAGGTGACGGTGGAGGCTTCTTGGGGGAAGCGCAGGGCGGAAACGATCAGCGGCTCGATGGGATCGGTCTTGGGGGCGATCTTCTCTTCTTCAGCGGAAGCTGGGATTTGGATGAGCAGGGTGAGTAGCGCTAGGGCACTCCGGCGTGAGCCTCTGAGAGGCGTGGTGATGTGTGTCATGTGTTCTTTTTCCAAGTCCGTAGTTCGCGGACAGTTGAAAAACCCCCTCTGGCTGGCGTTCTGGCTGACCGTTCTGCTTGCGCAGTCCGGAATCACAGTGGCGATACCGCGCTGGAATTTCACCAGCTTCCCCATTTATTTCCTGCCCTTGCGAAGGGCGTCCGGAGGAGAGTCAGCGTTGCGCTGACGGGGTGGAGGTAAAGACGTGGGTAACGATGTGCAAGGTTGCCGAGCGAAATGGGAGGAAATGCATGGTATTTAGGCGATTTTGGCAATTCGTAGTCAGGATTCATGGACGAAAACACCTTGCCGCTTGACGCAGGGGGCTGACGGGGGTTCTTTCCCGCGCATGTTTCGCGAGGTCCTGAAGTCCAAACTCCACCGTGCCATGATTACGGATGCGGATGTCGATTATGAAGGCAGCATCGAAATCCCGAGGGATTTGATGGATGGTGCCGATTTGTGGGCGGGTGAAAAAGTATTGGTGGCCTCCATCACCACCGGTGCCCGGCTTGAGACATACGTGCTTGAGGGGAAACCCGGGACCGGAAAAATTTTAATCAATGGCGGAGCCGCGCATTTGATCAAGGCGGGTGAGCGGGTGACGATTATGGCCTTTGGAATTTCGGAAACCCAGATCACCCCGCGTATCCTCTTGTTGGATCGAAAAAACCAAGTGCTCAGGGCTACGCCTTGAGTCGGGTTTTGTCTTTGGTTCTGTGGTTTTTTTGCCGGCCTCAATCGGTTTTTTGCTACTGCTTTTCCTGGCATTTTCTGGAAAGCCATTGACCGGACACAAGTTGAGCGTTAGGTTACTTCCTTCATGAAAAGTAGGTTGGTATTTTCCGTAGGAATCGTTTTGAGTATCAGCGCGTGCGATACCATCAATCGCCCGATCACGAGCGGGGAGTTTGACCCGCTTCGCCCGCCGGGTGGAGGTGCGGAACTTTCCAGATCGGTGGCCCCGGCGTTCGTGGCGGGGCAATTTGTGCAGTCCTCAATGGATAATACGGCGTTTTTTAAAAAACGACCATTTGGCGATGCGGAGGCTGACAAGATGCTCACGCGCGGCACTTCGATGAAGGTGATCTCCATGAATGACAGCTACGTCAAAGTGGAGCTCGATAGCGGGGAAGTCGGTTTTGTGCCGTCCGTGATGTTGGAGGATCCGGCCGCAATGCTGAGCGCCCCAGCCGTGAATCCGGATGAATTCCAAGTTTATCCGCCGTTGGACGCTAGCGGGCTGCCGCTGCCATCGGTGAATTCAGCTGAAAAACCGCCGGAAGGAGCAATTCCCACGGTGATTGATCCTGAGGCTCCACCAGCCGGCCCAACGCCGCTTCCGCTGAATGGCGAGGAGACTGAAGGAAACTGAAAAATAGTGGGCGGAGGGATGTTTCTTGAATCCCGGCCCGATGCTGTTTGAATCGCGGCCGTGAAACGCATCTACATCTTTCTAGCAGCATTATGTCTCGGTGCCTGCGCAGGACGCCAGGGAACACTGGTCGTTAAACAATTTCAATTGCGCGACCAATTGCGCGACCTGAAAGAGGAGCCGATGGTGCGAATGGAAAAGGAGGGTCGGCTTCATGGTGCGGTGAGCATGGCTGAGCGCCGCCAAAGGCTCGGGCAGTATTACACGCTGGTTTGGCAGGATCCGTCCGGGGTAGGCCAAGGTCCGGTGGAGGTGGTGTTCGACTACCAGCAAGGAGCTACCGGAAGTCAGGTGAAACGCATGACGCGTGAATTTCCAGCTTCCGATGCCGAGGGCACCGCCGAGTTCGCCGTGATTGGCGACGATTATTTCAATGGAGGCAGGGTTCTGGCATGGCAAGCCACCGTGCTGCGCGATGGCCGTGAGTTGGCTTCCCGCCGCTCCTTCCTGTGGAAATAACCGGCATCAGGGCATGATGGTTTTTTCAAGATGGATGGTTGACCTGCGCCAGTGCGAATTTATGCTCTTCTCACTCAGCCCGTATTTAATAATGGCTACTTACCTGTGACTGCGGATCATCACATTTTAGTCGGTGTCTTCGATGGATTCAGTTGGATCCGCTGTGAAGGAAAAGGTTCATTTTTGAACAGTCCTGTCATGAAGGCGTTTGGAGATCAGCAGGTCGCGGCAGGCCAACGCCTGCTGGTTGTTGATCTTGCGGCATGCTCCGGTATGGATTCGACCTTCATGGGAACTCTCGCCGGGATGGCCTCACGACTTTCGGGCATGGACGGGGGCTCGCTTCAGATCGCAGAATCCGGCGACCGCAACCGCCGCTCGCTCGAAGATTTGGGTCTGGATTTCCTGATGGACATCAATCCTCCCGCTGCCATTTGGCGTGACAAGCTGAATGCCATTCGGGGTGATCTGAAACCGCCGCAGGCGGCGGGATCTCTCGGGCAGGTTCAGCGGACCAAGCATGTGCTGGAAGCTCATCAGGTGCTTTCCGACATCAGCGATAAGAACGCCCGCGAATTCGAAGACGTGGTTGGGATGTTGAAAGATCAGATTTCTGAAACGAAAATCGCCGAGGACAAACATTCGAAGGATTAGGAGCTTGGCAAGCGGGTGTCCGGGATGTTCATTCCGGTATCTGAAATGTCGATTCCCCATGAAATGTTAGACCCGCGGACCATCGCGATCGGCGTTTGTTTGATCATGTTGTTGATCTTGGCGCAGGCGTTGCGGAATCAAAGGCGGCGCAACCGAATCATCCGCAAGCGGTTTCGGGATCTCGAGGGCGAGGAACAACGGATGTTTTCCTTCCTCCATGATCTCGGGCTGGCGATTGAAAACGAACCTTCCCCTTCGGTGCTCTCGCGCATCATCGTGGACGGCATCGACAAGGTGGTGAGCGCCCATGGTGGTGCTGTCTATTTTCTCGGGGCGGGAAATGCGTTTCTCCTGCCATCTTATATCTCGGAGAATTGCCCACCGCTCATTGGAATCCCGGTCGAGGTGCGGAAAAAAGCCGCCCGAGACCCTCGCGCGCTGGAGAGTCACATTCGGCTGTCCCGCGTTCCTGTGGATGAAGGAATCCTCGGTCATTGCCTGGCCGCCGGGGTGCCCATCCATGTCGAGGATGTGAAAAACCACTCCTCGTTTCGTGACGCATTCACTGGCTACACCGATAATGTCTCGGCATTGCTTTCTCCCTTGCGCCATGCCGGCAAGGATCTTGGTGTGCTCGTCGTCGCGCGGCGGCGTGAAGATGGGGCATTCACCAACAATGATTTCGCGGTGTTCCGTTCCGCAGCCGAGCAAGCTTCTTTCTCTATCGGCAACGCCCGACTCCATCGTGAGGCGCATGAAAAGCGGTCGATGGAAAACGAATTGCAAAACGCCCGCGAGGTGCAACGCATCTTGTTGCCACAGGCGGAACCCGTTGTCGCCGGATTCCGGATCAGCGGCACCAACCTGCCGGCACGCATCATCAGCGGCGATTATTACGATTACATTGACCTCGGTGATCGTAAGTTTGGCATCGCCATCGCCGATGTTTCCGGCAAAGGAGTGCCCGCCGGGCTGTTGATGGCGATGTGCCGCAGTGCGCTGCGCTCGGTGGCACCGGGCCGCAAGTCTCCCTCCGAAGTGCTCGCGGCGGTGAACCGGCAGTTGTTTCCCGACATCCGCGAGGATATGTTCATCAGCATGGCTTACGGCATTTTGGATGAAGAGACCGGCAGTTTGACCATCGCCCGCGCGGGTCATGATCCGGCCCTCTTGTTTCGCCGTGAATCGGGCAAAGTCGAACTGCTGCGTTCCCCAGGACTCGCCCTTGGTGTCGATGGAGGCTCGGTGTTCGAGCGCGTCACCAAGGATCAGCAAGTGGATCTGCTTGTTGGCGACTGTGTGTTGTTCTATACCGATGGAGTCCGCGAGGCGCTGGATTCCACGGAAGAGGAATTCGGAATGGAGCGCATGTCGGAGTGTTTCCGCATGGCGGCTCCGCTCGGTTCCGAGGCGATTCTGACGCGGATGCAGGAGGAGCTCCGCCAGTTCACAGGCGAGGGCCCTCAGATGGACGATATCACGCTCGTCGCCATCGAGAAGAAGCTGTGACCCGCCCTGCGACGTGAAGTCAGGCTGCAGGATAAAATAACCATGCCGGCGTAAATCCGGATTGCCCGGGAGTTACGAATGCCGTGAAGTTCCATCCATGCGCTACGAACCGATTTCCAATGAGCTCTTCATCCGCAATCGACGGAATCTCCGCAGCCTGCTCAAGCCGAACAGCTTGGTGATTGTCCATTCCAACGACATCTATCCGACGAATGCCGACGGAACGATGTCATTCAAGCAGAACAGTGATCTGCTTTACTTAACTGGCATTGATCAGGAAGAAAGCGTGGTGATTCTGATGCCCGATGCCATAGATCCAAAGGAACGTGAAATTCTGTTCGTGAGGGAAACCAGCGAACACATCGCGATCTGGGAGGGGAAAAAGCTGGGCAAAGAGCAGGCGAGTGAGGTTTCCGGCATCGAGCACATCGAGTGGTCGGAATCCTTTGAAAGTTACCTGCATCGAATGGTTCTGCAAGCGGAACATGTTTATCTAACGACCAATGAACACTTGCGGGCGAATATCGTAGTGGAAACACGCAATGCCCGTTTCATCAAGGAGTGTCAGGCGCGATACCCGCTGCACCACTATGAACGATTGGCCCCGTTGACGCACCGGTTGCGCATGATTAAGGGTGCCGAGGAAATCCAGATGATTCAGAAAGCTTGCGATATCACAGAGGCGGGTTTTCGTCGATTGTTAGGATTCATCAAGCCGGGCGTCGGAGAATGGGAGATCGAGGCTGAGTTGCTGCACGAATTCGTGCGCAACGGCTCGCGCGGCTTCGCCTACGCGCCGATTATTGGGACTGGCGCGAATGCCTGCGTGCTGCATTATGTTGAGAATTCGAACCGTTGTCAGGACGGCGAAATGGTGCTTCTGGATGTGGCTGCTGAATACCGGGGATGGAACTCCGACCTGACGCGCACCATCCCGGTGAATGGCCGGTTTACCAAGCGCCAGCGCGAAGTCTATGATGCCGTGCTGAGAGTTTTCCGGGCGTGCAACACGTTGCTTAGGCCGGGAAATAATCCCTTGGAATATCAGAAACAAGCCGTCGAACTGATGGAGGAAGAACTCGTGAACCTAGGGCTTTTCAGTGCCAAGGAGGCGAAGGCCCAAGGTCCTGACAAGGCGCTCGTGAAGAAGTATTTCATGCATGGCACTTCGCATCATCTCGGACTCGACGTCCACGATGTGTGTCCGCCGCATCAGACATTTGCCGAAGGCATGGTATTCACCATCGAGCCCGGAATCTATATTCGTGAGGAAAACCTCGGGGTCCGCATCGAAAACGATGTGCTCATCGGCAAGCACGGGAATATCGATCTGATGAAGAACATCCCGATCGAGGCCGGAGAGATCGAGGAATTGATGAATGGCGGGGCGTGAAAGATGAGTCGGATGAGTGTGGCCGAGTTGTGCTTCAGTTTGGTGCCCCGACCGCGGGTTCTAGCAGACCGTGGCGCAGTAAGGAGCGTTCGCACTCGCGGGCGGCGACGAGCTTCGCCACGCCGGCGCCGGGTTCGAACAGCCGCCAAAGACTTCCCGGAACCGCTTCAGCATCTTGGGTTTGATCGTCAATTAGTCTCTTGGTGTTTCGCGGGTATCATCAGACGATTCCCTGGCGCAGGGCCTTTGAAACCGCTTCGGTTTGCGACCGGACGTGGAGTTTCCGATAGACCGAGCGCAAGTGCATATCCACCGTGTGTTGGGAAATTGCCAGTTGATCGGCGATTTCCTTTTTGATGAGTCCCTTGACCAGATAACGAAGGACATCCTCCTCACGTGTGGTGAGTGGCTCGATGTGCTCGACCGGGCCGTAGCGTGAGAATCCTTCGAGAATCATTTTCGCGATCGGACTGCTGAGTGCGGACGCGCCGTGGATGACATCTCGGATGCCAGCGAGGATTTCCTCGGGATCGGCGGTTTTGAGCAAGTATCCGGAGGCTCCGCTGCAGATGGCGCGGTAAACTTTTTCACGGTCGTCGAATGAAGTGAGAATCAGCACTTTCAAATCGGGCATCATGCGGCGGAGGTCGCCGAGGACTTCGATGCCATCACGGCGGGGTAGGCCGATATCGAGCAACAATAGATCGGGAGATTCGCTGGTGAATTTGAGTTTTTCGTAAAGATCGGCAGCCGTTGTGAAGTGATGGGGGCACTCCATGTCATCCTCTCCACTGATAAGGCGGCGGATTTGTTTGGCGAAAACCTCATGGTCTTCGAGAATCCACACGTTGATCGGAACTTCAGGGGTCATGAGGTGGCGGCTTGATTGTTGAGATGGGAGCGTTTGACGAGGAGGCGGATGCAGGTACCGGTTTCCTTGGAGGATTCGATTTGCAGGATTCCCCGCAGTGCATTGGCCCGGTCTTCCAGCTTGCGAACGGCTGCGGGGGATTTTCCCTCGATAAGGGGGATGCCGATGCCGTTGTCGAGGACTTCAAGCGCCAGTTTGTCATGTTCGTCCCACAGGCGGATGGAGACGCGGGTTGCTTGAGAGTGTTTGAGGATGTTATGAATCGCTTCTTTGTAGAACAGGAACAAGTGGCGCTTCGCATCGAGTGAGAGCTTGGCAGTTGTTCTGTTAGATCCGCATTCGAGAGTGAAGGAGATTTCCCGTAGCAGACGTCCGGCAGTTTCGCGCATGCGGATGACGAGATCGCCAACGGAGTCCTGGCGGCGTTCCAAGAGCCAGACGATGTCTCTCATGGCCAGTGAGCTTTCACGAGCGATCGACTCCACTTCAAGGAGATCCAGATCGATTTCCTCCGGTCCGTTAAGTCGGGCGAGGTCCTTGCGTGCGGTGCGTGCGATGAGCGAGATGCTGCCGAGATTGCTGCCGATGTCGTCATGCAAATCGGAGGCGATGCGTTTGCGGATATGAGTGAGTTGCTCCTTGGACATCATGCGGCGGCGCTCGACGATGAAGACTGGAATCAGGAAGGTCAGGCCGAGGATGACGGCGGAGCCCCAAGCGGCATTGAGTTCGCTGTTGGCAGCCATTTTTTGATAGGTGGGCCGCAGCGATTTGAGTTCTTGTTCAATGCTCCCGCGTTCGCAGAGTTGATTCAGCCATGTGGCGATGGTGAAAATTCGTTTCTCTGAGCTGAAGCCATCGGTTAATGAGGTGACCTCGGAAGTCTGGCCGTCATGGCTGCGTGTGATGGGAAGTCCTTTGGCGAGATTCTGGCCGCGGGACCACACTTCGATTTCCGATAGAGCGTGGATTTTCCGGTTGCCCATCATTGACGGGCGGATCGCGGTGAGGACCATGGTTTTGGCACTTCTTCCGTGCAGTGGAATTACGAGCGGTGTCATGTGGCTCGCTCCGGGCATGGAGTTTTCCCATTTCAAAACCGTCCCGGAGCTTGTCCCATTTTCCTGTAGGAGACTGATTTCAAAGGATTCCGGAAAAACGGAGCCCTCGAAAGAGCTGCTCATCTGATAGGGAAACAAGACGATTCGATCCAATGGGCCAGTGGTATCGAGCGAGAGCGTCCAAGTGGTGATTTCCTCATCGTTGAAAAGATGGACGACATCGTCGGAATGGTCTTCAGCCCGAATACCGTGTTGCCATATTCCGAGCGTGGTCCGGCCGTCGATCAAGGCCTCGGGATACCAGATGCCGGTGACATCAAGGCTGCCGATTGTGGTGACGGTGGCTCCGAATGAGACCGGATCGCCATTGGAGATCACGAAGAATTCCGCCAGACCAAACAAATCGATGGCACCCCGGTTGTAGCCTTCCTGCACGGTGAGTCTTACATATCTAGCCGTATTCCTGGCTGTATCGGAGGGCTTGAATGAAACCGGGATGCGGTCTGGTGTCGGGTATTGAATGGTGCCTGAAGTATAGAGGATCGTCCGTTGGCTGAAATCAGCCTGATCGGAGAGATCCAGCGTGAAACGTTTTGGGAAAATTCCATAGTCGTTGAAATAGTCCCGCTGAGTGGGGACTAGATAAATCGCATCGATCGGAACGGATTTGCCGAGATCGAGAATGATCGAGGGATCAGCGCCGTCACGGCTGCCCCGAGCCCCCCGATAGCCGAGCCCTGCCTTCAACGGGTATTCGCAATACTGCGACAGGGAGGATGCCTTTCGGTCGAGCCAATCCACGCGGTTTTCAAGATCGACAAGTTGAGAGTCGAAAACACGGGCGATCCGTGAGACGGGATCGCGAATGGGTTCGGCAGACATCGGTTCGGCGTGCATTTGATGCGCGCAGGCAGTGAGCGATAGTGCCAAGGCGAAATGCCGCCTAAAGCGATGTGTATGCCATCTCATTCAGCTGAATATTGCGATACGTTTTTGGCGGGTTTTTCAAAATGATCAATTTATTTTAAATAAAAAGTTCATCTTTCGGGATTTGTGACAACGCCTTGAATGATCTCCGCGATCTTCGCGTTTCAATTTGGTCAAAAAAGCAATTGTGAGGCATTGCCGGTGTTGCGTGCCGATTGACCTTGGTCTGCGGGTAGGATAAGTGCGCTTAGTGTTGGGCGAGCAAAACATCCGGACGAATTCGCGGGCGATTTTCGCCGTGTTGTGGATTGTGTTCTTTTTTCACGGGATGGGGCCGGGTTTCTGGGTTTCCGCGTTGACGAATATTTTACGGGCGAGGGGACTTGGGGCATGGGTTCCGACGGTGTTCATGGTGCCGCCGCTGTGCGCGTTGGTGGGGCCGCTGATCGGTGGGGCGCTGGCGGATCAACGGGTGTCGGCGAATCGTTTATTCGCATGGTGCTCGTTGATGGCATCGGTGGTGTTGTTTGCGGCGTTCGGGAGTTTGAAGGCGGGGTGGCATCCGTTGTGGTTTGTGGGTTTACTGGGCGTGTATTCGTTGTTGTCCGGGCCGAGCTGGGGATTGCTGGCGACGGTTTCCTTGACGCATTTGTCGCATGGTGCGCGGCAGTTTCCCTTGGTGCGGGTGGGCGGGACGCTGGGATGGGTGGCCGGAGGGCTGATGACGAGTTATTTGCTGCATGCGGACACCAGCCCGGTGGCCGGCTATGCGGCGACGGGGGCGTGGGTTGTTTCGGGGTTGCTGGCGTTTTTACTGCCTCACACGCCGCCGCTTGGAAAAGGGATCTCGTTGAAAAGTCGCTTGGGCTTGGATGCGTTCTCGCTGATGAAACAACGGGATTACCTAACATTTTTCGTGGTGACCGCGTTGTTTTCGATCCCGCTCTCGGCATTTTACATGTATGGTCCGGAGTTTTTGAAAGTGCTGGGTGATCCGCATCCGACGGGCACCATGACCATCGCCCAG
Source organism: Akkermansiaceae bacterium (assembly GCA_903919975.1). GTDB lineage: Bacteria > Verrucomicrobiota > Verrucomicrobiia > Verrucomicrobiales > Akkermansiaceae > Luteolibacter. The sequence goes on from CAIXKE010000009.1 coordinate 49,669, forward strand.
ATGCTGGAGGTGGGCAGCATGTTGGTGGTGGGCGCGGTGATGACGCGCTACCGGGTGAAGGCGGTTTTGCTATGGGCGCTGGGGCTCTCCGCGCTGCGTTTCGGAATGAGTGCGTGGGCGGGAGTGACGGGCGGCATCTACTGGCACATCGGCGGAGTGGCGCTGCACGGTTTGTGTTACACGTTCTATTTCATCACGGCGCAGGTGTTTTTGAACCGCCGGGTGGATCCGGGGATGAGGGGGCAGGCGCAGGGCTTGCTATCGATGGTCTCCGGCGGATTCGGGCCATTGTTAGGCGCGTTGATCTGCGGTTGGCTGCGGGACACATGTGTGACCGACGACGGCCAAGGATGGTCGCTGTTCTGGACGATTCTGGCGGCGATGATCGCGGGGTGTTTCGCGCTCTTCGCCGTGTTCTATCAGGGATCGAGTGCGGACCTCAGAGACCTGGAATGCCAAGACCGCCGGTGAGTTTTTTCATCTCGGTAGCGCTGCGGTCCTTGCCGGTGTTGATGGCATCCTGCACTCCCTTGAGGACCAATTCTTCGAGAAACTCGACGTCTGAGGGATCGACGACGGAAGGATCGATTTTGATCGAGACGACATCGCCGGAGCAGGTTGCGGTGACGGTGACTTTGCCACCGCCGACGGAGGACTCGACGATTTGTTGGGCGAGTTCTTCTTGTTTGGCGGCGAGCCCGGCTTGCATTTGCTGGGCTTGTTTCATCAGTTTGGCGATATTCATAGAGGTGTGTTGTGGGTGATTGAGTTATTGGCGATTGGTGCCGAAATCCGGATTGCGATGGTGGTGGCGGATGACGAGAATCCGTACTGCAATGGATTCGATTCGATAGAGAAAATGATAAGGAAAACGCTTTAAATTGGCTCGCCTCAGATCGTTGGCAAAGAAATGAAACCGCTGTGGATTCGCTAAGATTTGGTCAAGGCACGAGATGGATTCGGTTTGAAATTCTTCTGCCAGATGAATCCCGCTCTCCTGCTCATAGAATGCGAAGATTCCCTTGAGATCATTCGAAACTCTCGGATTGAAACTAAGAGGCAGCGTCATCGTGCCAAGGATCGCTTGAATTCATCATAAGTCAGGCAGGCGGAGGGATCAGCATTCATCTCAGCATCCCGGCGCATTGCTTCTGCGACTCCACCATCGTCGTCCGAGTAGGCGGTAGGCAATGATCTTAGGATGTAACTGGCAAGCTCCGCTCGTGCGCCATCCGGCAAAGTCATGATTTGCTCTTCAATTTGTGAGATTGTGACCATGGAGTGAATTCTAGGCTTTTGGGTTAATTTCGCAATCTCTCATTATGAAGCATGGGAGATGAAATTCAGAGTTTGAACGCGTCCAAAAACGATCACGCGATGACTTTTCCCTCGAATTTTTCGAGGGCGGATTGGATGAGTGGGTCTTGGTGGAAATGATCTTCGACCGGTGGCGTAGGCGCTTTGGGCGCTTCGGGTGCAGGTTTTGGGGTGTTATTCCAAGGTGGCGCTTCTGGGGCGGCGACCGGCTCGGTGAATTCGGGTGCGGCTTCGATGAGTGAATCGAAGGCGGCGAAGCCGGAGACTGCGGGTTTGGGTTTCGCCGGGGCAATGGGTTCCGGAATCGGGGTTTGGGCGACGGGTGCGGGCTCCGGGGCGGGCTCGGGTTCGGGTTCGGGTTCGGTTTCTAAATGCGCGGGCTCTGGAGCTGTTGCGACGGATTTTTCGGCAGGTGGTGGTGTGGGAGTGCTGGGTGCTTGGAAGTCGTTGCTACCAGCGGAGGGGAGGAAATCCGCGCCACGGGTGAGGACTTTCAGGACATCGGTGATGCGGACTTCGCCGAGGGTTTGGATGCACTTGATGACGCCGAGTTCGAAGTGGAGGCGTTTGTTGGTGGCCCATTTCATCCGGCTTTCCGTCTCTGCGAAGACATCGATGGCGGCGAGGATGCGGTCTGGCGCGTAATCGGCGGCGGATTCGAGGAGTTTTTCCCAAAGGTTGGCGGGGATGCCATCGCCATCGGCGGTGGGGTCGAGCTTGGCGACGAGTAGGGCGCGCAGGCAGCCGATGAGTTCGCCGAGGAGTTGAGAGAGTTCGCGACCGCTTTCCGCTTCTTTTTGGATTAGGGAAAGTGCGGCCGGGGTGGCGCGGGCAAGCAGTTCGGAGGTGAGGGCTGCGACTTTTTCCCGCGAGGTGAAACCGAAGACATCAAGCACGTTTTCCTCGCTGATGTGATCGCCACAAAAGGCGACGAGCTGGTCGAGCATCGATTGGGCGTCGCGCATGCCGCCATCGGCACCTTTCGCGATGGCCCAGGCGGCGGCAGCATCAAGGCTGATGCCTTCGATTCCGGCGATGTGTTGGAGGTGGGCGGCGATGGTTTCCGTGGGGATCGGGCGGAGGTCGAAGCGCTGGCAGCGTGATAGGATGGTGGGGAGGATTTTGTTAGGCTCGGTGGTGGCGAAGATGAATTTCACATGCGGCGGCGGTTCTTCGAGCGTCTTGAGTAAGGCGTTGAACGCCGCGTTCGAGAGCATGTGAACTTCGTCGATGTAGTAGATTTTGAATTGGCCGCGGGCTGGGGCGAAGCGGACGGATTCGCGGAGATCGCGGACTTGTTCGACGCCATTGTTGGAGGCACCGTCGATTTCCAGCACATCGAGTGAGCGGCCTTCGGCGATCTCGATGCAGACGTCTTCCTCGGGGTCGAACTCGGCTTTCGGGCCGTCGGTGCAATTCAGGGCCTTGGCGAGGATGCGGGCGGTGGAGGTTTTACCGGTACCGCGCGGGCCGACGAACAGATAGGCGTGGGCAAGGCGCTTTTGGGCGATCGCATTGCGCAGTGTGCGGACGACGTGATCCTGACCGAGGACGTCGTTGAAGGTTTTGGGACGGTATTTGCGGGCGAAGACCTGGTAACTCACGAGGGGGAGTGTAGGGATGCTGGCGAGTTTGTCATGGCTGAGTTTTAACGATTTTGAAAAATGCCGGGTTGGCGGACGCCGGAAATTCGCTAGCGTGCTGGTGTATGAGAATTTTGCGCGGGGCAGATCGACGAGACAAAAAAGGTTTTTCCTGGCTGGGCACTGGGTTTCTGGTGCTGGTATGCGGCTTGATCGCGCTGTGTTTTACGGGATTTCCAGGCAAGGTGAAACGGGGGCTCAGGGAGATTTTCGCGCCGAGTCCGGTGGTAGTTGCTCCAGATGAGGAGGACATTCGGCGGCAGATCGAGTCGCGGTGGCGATCCGAGATGGAGCAAGAATTGGAACAGGAAATCGCCGCAATGAAGAAAGCGGCAGCGAAAAAAGCGGAAGAGGACGAAAAAAGTGCGCGTGAGACGCTTCCCGCGGAGCCGACCTTGGGCACGGTGACGGATGTGCGGAAATTGCGCTCCGGCATTCCATTCAAAACCGAGGTCATGATGGAGAAGGGCGGAATCGCATCGCAAGAACGGATCGATGATGCCAGTTACACCGCCACGTATCAACTGACGCTGCGGCTGCCGGTGCCCGCCAAAACGATGGCGGAGTTGGAGTCCTCGAGTCCTGGCTTGTCCAAGATGATTCCGGGTTTGCCCGCCATGATCGAAAAGGCCGAGGTTTCCGGTTGGTTCAATCAACTCTACAACAACAAGGCGGAACGGGTCCGCCGCGATGCTAACTCGCTCAACGAATTGCTGACCAAACACAATATCTATGACTGCGAGACGATCCTGCAACTGCGCTCCCCCGGCGGCCGCAAGATTTTCTTCATGCAATCGGAAATGGACGTGGTTTCCGATGGTTCTGATGGGGATCGTCTAGCGGAAATGCCCGACGAAATCGTCGATTCCTCCCACTACCAACCGTTCACCAGTTACGGTTGGCCGAAACAAGGCAAGACCCCGAATCCAATGATCGCCGGATGGGAAAAACGCCTGAACGGCGGCGAAATGGAACTCGCAGACAAGGCCACGACGGCAGAACGGAAAACTTGGCTCAAGAGCCGGATCGCTTACCTGAAACGCGGGATCGCGGATCTCAAGAGTCGCAGTTTCCTGATCGCTGAATACGATCCCTTCATTGTCATTCCGGTGAGCATCCTCACTTCGAGCGAGCCGTTTGCGCCGAAAGTCGGCGACTACGCGGTGGTGGCGCATGATCAGAAACTCTACCCGGCGATCGTCGGCGATGGCGGGCCGACCTTCAAAGTGGGTGAGGCTTCGCTGCGGATGGCGCGCGAGTTGAATCCCAAGTCCTCGCCCTACAGCCGCCCGGTCTCTGATTTGAAAGTCACGTATTTGGTGTTTCCGGGCAGCAGTGAGGCCAAAAAAGGCCCGCCGGATTACGAAAAATGGCGGCAGCGCTGCCATGATCTGCTCGGGGAAATCGGCGGGATCGGTGAGGGCTACCAACTCCATTTGTGGCAGGATACCTTGCCGAAACCGGCAGCCGCGTTGCCATTGGTGCCATCGGTGCCGCCAGCGCCAGCAGTTGTTACTCCTCCTCCAGCATCCGGCGCGTCCGCTCCCGCTGCAACGCCGCAATCACCCGCAGCAATAGCACCAAGCAAATCACCGTGACCCCGAGTTCCATCGCCGGGGCCGGGCCTCGCTCGCCCTCGCCAGCGAGGGATTTCACGAAATCCGGAATGTTGGCCAGTCCGCGTGCCGCGCCGAGCAAGGCCAACACGCCGGCCCCGATGATGCCGTGCCACTTCATTTTCAGCGAAAACAAGCCGCAGATGATGATGCCGCCGCCGAGCGTGAGCGTGCCTTGAAGAAATGCGAGCGCGTCATTTCTCTCCAGAAACTGCATGGCGACCCACCCGAGGATCAACATCAACGTGCCACTGAAAAAGATTTGGAAGCGCATGGCGGGATGCTGCCAAGCCCGGCCACGCGGAGCAAGCGCTGCCTCGATGAGACAGCATGCGGGGTTTACAAGCGGTCCGGATGGTCCAGACTTCTCGCGTATGACTCATCTCTGGTGCAACGGGCAGTGGTTCGATCCACTGGATTTTTCGGCATCGCCGACCGATCGAGGGCTGATCCTTGGTCTCGGTTTGTTTGAAACGATTTTGGCGATCGATGGGGAGCCGATTCTCGCCGAGCTCCACCTGGCCCGCCTCCGCGCAAGCTGCAAGCAGCTCGGTTGGCGATTCGAATACCCCGACATTCGGGACACCATGGTCGCATTGACCCAGCGCAACCAATTCACCGTTGGCCGGGCGCGGATCAGGCTCGCGATCTCTGCTGGAAGCGGCGTGTTTCACGATCTTGCGCTGGGCGCGGATCACATCATTTGGATGACGGCTGCCCAGGCGGCGGAGCTCCCGCCCTCGACGAGCGCCAATCTCTCCCTTTGGCGGCGAAACGAGCACTCCGCTCTCGCGGGATTGAAGTGTGCCTCCTATGCGGAAAACCTCGTGGCTCTTGAACACGCGGTTCGCCTTGGATTTGAAGAGACGATCTTTCTCAACACGGCGGGAAACGTCTGCGAGGCTTCCACCTCCAATGTTTTTTTGGTGAAAAACGGCACGCTCCACACCCCCACTTTGGCATCGGGCTGCCTGCCCGGTATCACTCGTGCCATGGTGATCGAGATGGCCGAAAAACTTGGAATTCCCTCTGCTGTGCGGGATATCACGGCGGAGGAACTCCACCATGCCGACGAATTGTTCCTGACCTCCTCGATCCGCGGGGTGATGGCTATTTCCCGCTTCGAGCAAAGATCCCTCACGCCCGGTCCCGTCACCCACCTCATTGGCAAGGCTTGGAATGATGGGTTGGTGCGTAAGAACGCCACCTGACGGCACGTTTTAACATTGAAACACCTCACGTTTTTCCGCAATCTCCCTTCGTCTAACCACCACTACCATCATGTCACGACCTGTCACACTCTTCACCGGCCAGTGGGCTGATCTTCCACTCGAAAAACTCGCGCCGCTCGCTTACGAAATGGGCTATGACGGTCTCGAGCTCGCCTGTTGGGGCGATCATTTCGACGTCGATGCCGCCGTTTCCAGCAAATCCTACGTGAAGGAAAAATGGGAACTGCTCTCGGATAACGGCCTCACTTGTTATGCCATCTCCAACCACCTCGTCGGCCAAGCTGTCTGCGATATCATCGATGAGCGCCACAAGGCGATCCTCGCACCCGATATCTGGGGCGATGGCGATCCGGAAGGGGTCCGCAAACGCGCGGCTAAAAAAATGATCACCACCGGCAAGGCGGCTCGTGCATTGTTCAACGCCAAGCCCGCACGCGACGGCGCGGATGACTTCCCGGCGGTCGTCAATGGCTTCACCGGTTCCTCCATCTGGCATTCGATTTATGCCTTTCCCCCGACCACGCAGGAGTATTATGAAAAAGGCTTCAAAGACTTCGCCAAGCGCTGGTTGCCGATTCTTGATGCTTATGAAAAAGTGAATGTGAACTTCGCGCTGGAAGTTCACCCGACCGAGATCGCCTTTGATATCGCATCGGCCAAGCGCGCTTTGGCGGCGGTGGGCCATCACAAGCGTTTCGGTTTCAACTACGATCCCTCACACCTCGGCTATCAGGGCGTGGACTATGTGAAGTTCATCCGGGAATTCGCCGAGCGCATCTATCATGTTCACATGAAGGACGCATGGTGGGGTCACGGTGATGGCTCGGTCGGCGTTTTTGGCGGACACACGGATTTCGGCGACGCCCGTCGGTTCTGGGATTTCCGTTCACCGGGTCGTGGCGACATCGAGTTTGAGGACATCATCGTGGCGCTGAATGACATCGGCTATCACGGCCCGCTTTCAGTCGAGTGGGAGGACATCCGCATGGACCGTGTGCACGGCGGATCGGAAGCCGCGTGCTTTGTCCGCAGCTTGGATTTCCCCGTCAGCGGCATCGCCTTCGATTCGGCCTTCGATAAATCGAAACAATAATCGCTCAGGCCAGGAACGCCTGGATCAATTCATCAATCACTTCGTCGCCCATGGGGCGGACTTCGCCGAGCGAAGTGCTGAGAATCACTGCTTCTGCGGTGGACTCCAGCACTTCCAGGCGATCGAAGGCGTCGAGAATCGTGGTGCCGAGCACCAGCGCGCAATCGTTTTCGATCAGGCAAATCGGAAACTCCGGGGTCATCGATTCCGCAATTTTCTCCGGTGCATGATAGACCCACGAGAATGGCAGGACTGCAACGTCGCGCAGGAAAATGTAGCTCTCGGGAATCGTTCGGGTGTCGAGTTTTTGGTGCGATGCGGAAAACGCCGTGGCATTCACCGGAGTGGCGTTGACGATCGCGCTGATTTTCGGGTGACGTTGATAGATCAACTGGTGGAGCTTCCATGCGCGGCTGGGGCGGGTGCCTCGCTCACAGCGGCCATGGCAAATGAGTGAGAGCTGGTCGGGCGAGATGGTGGCGCGATCGACGAGCTGGGTGCTGATGAGAAACGAGGATTCGTCCACGCGCACCGAGAAGCTGCCGGCATTGGCGGTGAGCAGGCGTTGGTGGTATCCGCGGCGGATGAAATCGCACAATTCGTGGCGCAGTGAACGTTCCTCGCTGGTGGCTGGGCTTGGATCAAATTCCTCAAGCCCGGGTCCATCATCGCGACCGCTTGCGAGCTGCTCGTCCGTGAGGTAGCGTACCTCGCCCAGCGCGCGGGCCTTGACCACGGTTTTTGCCACGAATTCCAGCGTCTCGAAGCGGCGGAAAGCATCCGGGAAGTCCACGCCCGCGACGACGACGCCATGGTTTTCCAGCATCACGCAATCATGGCCGGCGGCGAACACCTCGGCGATGCGCTCACCTAACAAATCACTGCCGGGCAGGGCGTATGGCGCGAAGCCGACCTCGCCGCAAACCGCGCGGGCTTTTGAAAAAAGCCGGGTGTCGGGTGATTGGCCGCAAATGCTGAAGGCAACCAAGGCCACCGGATGGGCGTGAACGATGGCCTTGAGATCCGGCCGTTGTTGATAGATCCGGAGGTGGAAGGGAAACTCGGATGATGGTTTGTGGCGACCCTCGATGCGGCCATCCGGAAAGACCCGGACGATGTCATCCACGCGGAGAGCGCCCTTGTCCACACGCGCCGGGGTGATCCAAATCGACCCATCTTCATCGCGAATTGAAAGATTGCCACCTGAGGTGGTGGTCATCCGGTATTGATAGATCCGGACCATCGCTTGGACCAGGCGCTCCGCAGGGTGGGTGATATCACGCATAAGGCGGACAGATTGATGCGGACTCCGTGCCGGGTCAAGCGAGGGCGGATTTCAATTTGCCTGTGTAGCGGAAATGGTGGAAAGTCTCATCGGAGGTCTTATGATCAGTTTGCCGGAAATGCATTCCCGTATTTTTTCGCTTCGGGTTGGATTGGACGCCTGCGGGACCCGAGCGGAGTTTGATAGCATGGGGGAGATTCAGGTTCCTGCGAATCGTTATTGGGGCGCGCAGACGCAGCGCAGTCTCGAACATTTCAACATCGGCGGTGATCGGATGCCGTTGGAGGTTTATCGCGCCTATGGTTTCCTGAAACATGCTGCGGCGATCGTGAACACGCGTTTCGGCCGGATGCCGGAGTGGAGGAAGCGGATTTTTTTCCGTTAAAACGTTAAAATGGATTGGTGCTGGTTGATCGGGCGATGTTCCGACATCGCCTGTTTGGAATTGAATTCAAACCAACCAACACCATGAACTATCACACAGGGACAAAGGCACCGGCGCA
>CAIXKE010000010.1 GCA_903919975.1 Akkermansiaceae bacterium
AACCCGCCCATAGTAAGACCATGCCGCCACGGGTGCGTTGAAGTCAAAATCCAGCGGCGGAGCCGATATATCGCACACCACGACCATTTAATGCTTGCGTAAGATTCTGTTAGGCCGAAAAAAATTTATGGCTTCAACGCAACACATTGACAATGAGTTTTCAGCGCGGTTTTTCGCGGATGTTTTCCAACTTTATCCTCAGTCCTCGCGCCAATACCGGTGCACCGACATCTCCGACATCCATTACTGCCAACTCGGAGTGCTACGCTGTCTGAGCAGTGCAAGCACGGGTCAGGAGTTCCTCCAGCTTCATGCCGACCATGGCATCGCCAACATCGAACCAAGTCATTTTTTCAAAGCACTCAAAAGCCCGCGGCGTCTCGCCAACATCACCTCCCTCAACGACCTGCTCGTCGGCCCCATGAAATCGCGCATCGCCGACCCCTACGCCCAGTGCAAGGAACTCGACGACTGGGATCTTTATGCCGTTGATGGTCATTATCACAAAGCCGCCTGTTTCGATCCGAAAAGCCTCAGCTCAAAGGGCGAACTCCGAGCTATCGCTACCGGACACTTCTTTCGCATGAACATGCGCAACCACCACATGAGCTGTCTCGGTATGGCCAATCCCGAGGATGGCAAGAAGAAGGCCCATGACATGACCGTCATCAAGCGCAGCAGCGCAGACCAGCTTCGCAACGGCGCGCCAAAAGGCCGTAAAGTCATGCTCATTTGGGACAAGGCCTGCATCAACTACCGCCACTGGTTTAAACTCAAACACACCTACGGCATCTACTTCGTCACGCTGGAAAAAGCCAACAGCGCGGCCGAAACCTGCGCCATCGATCAAGTCGACCGCAGTGATCCAAGAAACGAGGGCGTTCTATCAGACACCCTGGTGACCACCTCCATGGGAGTGACGCTGCGGCGCATTGTTTACATGAATCCTGAGGATGGCGCGATCTACTCTTACCTCACCAACGACAACACCCTGCCCGCTTATCAGATCGTCCTGCTCTACAAACACCGCTGGGACATCGAGAAAATCTTCCACCAGTTCAAAAGCAAGATGATCGAGCGCAAATCCTGGGCAAGCTCGCTTGATGCCAAACAGAGTCACGCGATTTTCGAGTGTCTTGCCCACAACCTGCTGCTGCTTTTTGAGCAATACCTGAGTCAGAACGAAGGTCTGCGAGATGAGGTCGAGGAGAAAAAGCAACAAGGCCGGGCCAAAGCCAACGTGATTGCCTCCGTGGCGGAGGGGATCATCCGGGTCGCCGGAAATTTCATCAATACCGCGCTCACCAGAGCCACACAGAGGACCCAGCGTTTCATACGCTGGGTGCGTGTCTGGATCTATAAACAGGCTCCCTGGGGTGACTCCATCGCCCGTCTGAAGAAAGTCTGGGGCGGGATCTATTCATAGTTTTCCACACCGATCCCGCGGTGGATTCGGTTTTACCTATCAGGCGCGGCGTTCCGGTGTTTCCGGGGACATGGTGGCCATCAAGGAACTCTTCCCCTATGCCACAGCCGCCCGTGCCTCTAACCAGCACGTGATCGCCCAACACGGTGCTGACCCGCAGGAAATCCAAGACAGCGTCGAGATGTTTCACCGCGAGGCCCAGTTGATCTGTGCGCTTCATCACCCTCACATCGTTCAAGGCATCGACGCCTTTCGCGCCAATGGCACCGCCTATCTGGTCATGCGCTACGTCTCCGGGAAAAACCTCCGCGACAGCCTGCGCGATCCAGCCGGATTCCGTCCATCGCCTCACACCCTGCCCACCCGCTTCGCTCAATTGCTCGATGCCCTCGAAACCCTCCACGGTCACAATCTCCTCCATTGCGACATCAAGCCCGACAACATCTTCCTCGGCATCGACCACGAACCTATCCTCATCGACCTCGGCTCCGCCCGCTGGCATGTCGCAGGCGTCGGTAGCGAAGGTTCATCCACCTACTCCCACTACTTCTCCGCCATCGAACAGATGACCGACCGCTATGGCCCCATCGGCCCGTGGACCGACATCTACCAACTATCTGCCGTGCTCTACCGTTGTATCACCGGTGGCAAGTTGCCCGATGCCGTGGACCGCGCCACCGAGTCGCGGGATCCCTATCTGCCCTTGTCCGAAATCCCCGAAGCCGCCCATTATCCAAAGCCCCTCATCGCCGCCATCGACCACGGCCTGCGCGTGCTCCCGAAGCACCGCCCGCAAAGCGTAACCCAATGGAGAAACGCGATGGGCGCCGCCCTACCCAAGCCCGCACCACGGAAAAAGGCTCCATCTCCACCGCCCGCCACGCCGCCACCCGTGCCCGTAGTGTTTCCTTCCACAAGTCCAGATCCTCAATCAGAGCCACAATTTCCGCCACCCCTACCAAGTTCATCCACCTCACCGGATCTCCTCCTCTGGCTCGCCGGTGGTCTGCTGGTCATGATCATCCTCATCGTTTTCATCATCGTCACCCAATGAGCAAGACTTCACATCGCACAATACAGACAGAGAAGCCCTCTGGCGAAAGAATCGCTTGTAGCGGCGCTCTGCGAGCGTCGATGCCAATGAAACGCACTACTGTTGATTTTTCCACCGCCAGCGTTAAGAGGCCGTCACTACGGTGCCGCTCATTCGCCGTATTATCATCCTCCAAACATTCGCGTCCATCCGCGTTCATCTGCGGTTGAATCCTCTTTCTCCACTCGCACCCATGGACACCCCGCTCTCCGACAGCCAAGCACTCCCCCAAGGAACCCACCTCCAAGAATTCGTCATTGAACGGGTTCTCGGCAGCGGCGGTTTCGGCATTACTTATCTAGCCCGTGACACCTCCCTTGGCCGACAAGTCGTCATCAAGGAGAATCTACCCAGTCAGTTTGTGTGGCGGGAAACTGCCACCGGCACCGTCCGCCCACGTCATTCCGTTGGCGGCGACACCGACGATTTCGAGTGGTCGATGCAGAACTTCCTCCGCGAGGCGGAGACCTTGGCCACGATGGATCACTCGGGAATCGTCCGCGTGCTTCGCAAATTCGAAGCCAACGGCACGGCGTATTTCGTTATGCCATTTGTCCAAGGAATCGCCTTCGACCAACTGATTTCGCACAGGCAGGAAAAAAACCAACCGTTCACCGAGGAAGAGCTTCGAGGATTGCTGGAACGCATGCTCGACGCCCTTACCTACCTTCATGATCGCGGCATCTATCACCGCGACATCAAACCGGCTAATATCCTCATCACGATGGAAGGGATACCAACCCTCATCGACTTCGGTTCCGCGCGCCAACGATTGAGTGAGCGGTCTATGACGGTGATCGAAAGCGCCGGTTACACGCCGTTTGAGCAACTTCAGAGTCGGGGTAACGTCGGCCCATGGAGTGATCTCTACGCCATGGGAGCCACGCTCGCCAAGGCAATCACCGGCGAAGCCCCGCCCAAGGCGGCGGATCGGGTGATGGAAGATCCATGGCCGGGGCTTTCGGCAGATAGCCAGATTGGCGGGTGTTATTCATCGCAATTTCTCAGTTCGATTGAGAGTGCGCTGGCTCCTTTGCCGGACCATCGCTGGCAGGATGCCAAGCAGTGGCAACACTATCTCCAGACGGGTGTATCTACTGACGCAACAACGGAACTTCAGAATTCACAAAATTCTATTTTGGAAGCTTCTACTTGGTGTTCAGCTATGCCTGAGGAAGCGACCCCAGAGTCAGCAGAATCACCCCAGACACCTGCACTCTGGAGTCCCAATGTTGCAGCTGATTTGAGTTTGGTGTTATTGCCCGTATTTGGACTCTTTTTGCATGCCCGAAACGCCAGGGCTTTGGGTCTTCCGAATGAAGAAAAGCGGAACATGTGGTGGTTTTATGGCATGATCGCATATTTTGCTGTATCGATGTTATTTGCCGGATTAGGAGGATTGTTAAAATTTTATTTGCCTGTTCTTTTGGTCTGGTATTTCACCTGTGGCAGGAAACAGGAAAAACTCGTATTTGAAAGGTTTGGTGATGATTATCCTCGGAAGTCGTTCTTTAGACCAATCGTTATTACGGTCGTCTGTATTTTTGCCTTTGTGATTTTTTTGGAAGGCTTGCGATCGATTGTCCGCGAAGATACAACTCAAACTCATTCCGGTGGATCGTCTGCTCCTGTTTTGGAAAAAAAATCTGACGCAGACATCGCTATATCCTATTACAACCGCGGCGTAGAATATGCTAATGGTAGTGGCGTTCCACAGAATTACGAAGAGGCGCTCAAGTGGTATCGTAAGGCGGCGGAGTTGGGCCAACTCGATGCAATGAACAACATTGGAGTTTGCTACGCGGACGGACAGGGAGTCCCGAAGGACCTTGAAGAGTCCGTGAAGTGGTATCGTAAGGCAGCCGAGCAAGGAAGCGCGATCGCTCAACGCAATGTGGGACTTGCTTACCTCAATGGGGAAGGCGTTTCAAAAAATGCCAAAACTGCTGTCGGGTGGTATAAAAAATCCGCCATGCAGGGTGATGCTGACGCTCAATACATACTGGGCCTTAGCTATACTGAAGGAGAAGGTGTTGCTGCAAATTCGGCAGAGGCGGTGAAATGGTATCAAGAAGCTGCCTCACAGGGACATAGTGAATCCCAGAACGAACTTGGTCTCTGCTATGAAAACGGTAAGGGTGTGGCGAAGGATCTATTCGAAGCCGTAAAATGGTATCAAAAATCCGCAGAGCAAGGAAATGCAATGGCTCAATACAATCTTGGGATTGCTCATTTGAAAGGTGAGGGTATAGCAAAGAATACCACAAAAGCTTTCGAATGGATCCAGAAATCGGCTGCTAACGATAATATGGATGCTCAATTTCAGTTGGGACTTATGTATAGTAGTGGAACGGGGATTACGGCCAATCACTCGGAGGCGGCAAAATGGTTTCGTAAGACGGCAGAGAGAGGTGAGGCACGCGGAACGGCCAACCTCGGGTGGTGCTACGAGACTGGCACGGGCGTAACCAAGGACGAGGCCGAAGCGGTCAAGTGGTACCGCAAGGCGGCAGCGGGAGATGGGCATGCTGCGAAATGGGCCGCTGAAGCACTAAAACGACTCGGAAAATAAACAGACATTTTTGGCATTAACTGATCATCCCATGGACACAACTCCCGACAGCCAAGCGCTCCCTCCAGGCACCCATCTCCATGAGTTCGTTATTGAGGGTCTTCTGGGTTCCGGTGGCTTCGGCATCACCTACCTTGCCCGTGACACCTCCCTTGGCCGACAAGTGGTCATCAAGGAGAACCTCCCTGCCCAGTTTGCTTGGCGGGAAACCACCACAGGAACGGTGCGCCCGCGTCATTCCTCCGCCTCTGATGCTCAGGACTACGAGTGGTCGATGCAGAATTTCCTGCGTGAAGCGGAAACACTCGCGTCACTGGATCATCCCGGAATCGTCCGCGTGCTGCGCAAGTTTGAAACCAACGGCACCGCTTACTTTGTCATGCCTTTTGTAGATGGCGTTACCTTCGACAGTCTCATCGAGGAGCGTAGTTCCAAAAACAAACCGTTATCACAGGACGAGCTGTTGGGCCTCACCACTCGAATGCTCGCCGCGCTGGGATACCTCCACCAACGCAATCTCTATCACCGCGACATCAAGCCCGGCAATATCCTTATCACCAACGAGGGGCTCCCCGTGCTCATCGACTTCGGCTCCGCCCGGCAAAGTATCGGCGAGCGCTCGCTGACCGTCATCGAAAGCCCCGGTTACACACCCTTTGAGCAACTTCAAAGTCACGGCAACATCGGTCCGTGGAGTGATCTCTATGCACTTGGGGCCACCCTCGCCAAGGCCATCACGTTCAAAACTCTGCCCAAAGCCGCTGACCGCATGATGGATGATCCCTGGCCTGGCCTCACTGCCGGTCTCTGGACCGCCACCTACTCCGACTGGTTTCTCCAAGCAATCGACCGATCCATGGCCGTCGAGCCCCGTAACCGCTGGCAGAGTGCTACGGATTGGTTGGCTTTCCTGAATAGTGGGGGAACGCTCACTGATGCGTCGGCGTGCAGTTTTACCCCTCCACCGCTTCCTGATGCTTCTATAGGAATCAGAAATAACAAGGAGGAATCTTGCGATCACGGAGGTCCGCTCATAATTACTCGGTTTTGGACGTCAAAGACGATTAAAACCACGATTGTTGCAGCAGGCATTACATTTATCGGAACACTCATTCAGCCAAAAACAGTTTATGAGCAGATGATGGGATCAGACCGCGGTTTTGCTGTCATCCTAGGGGAAACATTAGGTGGATTGATCGGTGCTGGAATGATCGCGCTGGTTATCTCGCTAGTATTTTCCTGGATCATGATCGCGTTGAAAAAGCCTTTTGTTAAATCTCTATCGAGCGGATACTCTGTAAGCATTATAATCGTAACTTTATTAATGTTGTTTGGAAATTTCTCACGCAGAAATTACAATCAAAAATACCAAGAATATTCTGCGAAAGCCGAAGCGGAAAATGCCAAAAAAACGATCTCCGGTCTCGAAGATGACATTCATAAAATGATTGCTGAGGGGAATGATGCAGATGGATTGCCGAAAAATACCGACTTCCGTTTCGAAAAGAAGAATGATGCAACTGACGATATGGGACGGATTCGGGAATTGATGCAATCGTTCTTCAACGATATTCTAACCCTGCAGAATGACTATAACGCCGCGCTTGATAAAGATGGACTCAATACACTGTTGGATGCGAATCGAGTTGCCAGTGATTCAAACTTTAGGGAGTCCAAGGCGATTATCACCAGATTGCAAAAGACAGTGCTGACCTTTCGCGCGAAAGCCAGTGGCATTGTTGCAGATTTTCCTAAGCGCCTGAATGACTATTCATTCAGCGAAAAATCAAACGTCGATATGATGTCAGGATATAAGAAAGGAGTCGGCAAGACCCTCCCTCTTTTAAAGGAAACGTGGGATCTTGAAGTTAAAATAATTGACCACATGAATGAGTTGTTGGCGCATCTTGAGGAAATCCGGAGCTATTGGAAGCCTGAGAATGGAATATTTGCCTTTGAGCGAGATGACGACCTTGAAAAGTTCAACGCAATCATGGCTAAGATCTCGGCCTGTGTTGAGAGGCAAGCCCAGATTAAGCAAAGCACCCAGAAGTCCGCAGCGGAGAATATAGGGAATCTGAAAGCAAAAATTCCTGAATAAGTCCATGAACGACAATCAATCTATCTCTCAAACCGGCAATGCTGGCGGCAAGGAACTCCCGGCTGGCACGCGCCTTGAGGAGTTCATCATCGAACGGGTCCTCGGCTCCGGCGGCTTCGGGATAACCTATCTTGCCCGCGACACCAGTCTCAACCGCCAGGTCGTCATCAAGGAAAACCTGCCGTCCCAGTTTGCCCATCGCGACACCACCAGCCTTACTGTCCGGCCCGGTCCCGGTCGTGAGGATCAGGAGAACTTCAAGTGGTCGCTTGAGAACTTCACTCGCGAGGCTGAGATGCTCGCGTCGTTGCGCCATCCTGGCATCGTCTCGGTTCTACGACGCTTCCAAGCCTTCGCTACAGCTTATTTCGTGATGCCGTTTGTCGAGGGTGTACCATTCGATGAATTAATCGAAGAACGCCACCACAAGAACAATCCCTTCTCCGAAGAAGAGCTGCGCGGCATGCTGGAGCGCGTGCTCGCGGCGCTCGATCACCTCCACCAACGCGGCATATACCACCGTGACATCAAACCCGCCAATATTCTCGTTTTCAATGATGGTATCCCGGTTCTCATCGACTTCGGATCCGCGCGCCAAAGGCTTGGCGAGCGCTCGATGACAGTGGTGGAAAGCGCTGGTTACACACCTTTTGAGCAACTTCAAAGTCGCGGAAATGTCGGCCCATGGAGTGATCTTTATGCGTTGGGTGGAACCTTATACAAGGCTCTCACCGGCGATACGCCGCCCAAAGCAAATGACAGGGCTTTCGATGATCCGCTAGTGCCATTAGTGAATCGTCAAGAGTTGGTGGGTTGCTATTCGCTGGAGTTTCTCACGTCGATTGACAAGGTGATGGCTCCTAGATTCACCGATCGCTGGCAGAATTCTGGCGAATGGCTGGTGTCGCTGAATATTCGTGCCAATAAAAACGACATTGAGTTGGGCTTGGCGGCATACCCAGAGGATCCAATGGAGTCCCAAGTGCCAGTTTCCAAGAATCGAATTAGATTCCGAAATATGACATTATGGGCACTGGCAGCCTGTTTGGTAGTGATAGGATTGGTGTATTTCGCTCAACACAGCGCAACTAAAAACGTTGCGAATGGGCAAGAAAAAACTGTCCTTAGTAGCGTCAAGAGACCTCATAAGATTGATCGAAACGACGAAGCGGTTCTGTTAGCGATTGCGGAAGGCGGTGATGCCTACGCGCAGGCACTTTTTGGGTTCGGGTTGCTTTTTTCGCCAATGGAAGGACTAAACCATGAGGCACGGATCAAGCGTATATCGGAAAGTTTGGAGTGGCTAGAAAAGTCTAGTAATCAAAATCATCCACTTGGTATAGCGATTCGTGGAAGCGCTGAAGTTCATTTGGAAAAAAAGGATAGCCAGAAATATGCTAAGCAGCGCTATGAAGAGGCGGTTAAAGCTGGATTTTTGATAGATATAAAAAAGGGTGATCCTATATGGAATTTTTTTGTAGGTGTCGCTTATTCCTCGGGATGGGGAGTAGAGGCAAATCCGGAGGAAGGCGTAAAGTGGTATCGCAAGGCTGCGGATCAAAAGATTCCCGTGGCGCAAAACCAACTCGGAATCTGCTACGATTCCGGCACCGGAGTGGCAAAAGACCCATTGGAAGCGGTAAGGTGGTATCGGGCAGCCGCAGACCAAGGCTATGCAAGAGGGCAATGTAATCTTGGAATCTGTTACGACAAGGGAACCGGAGTGGCAAAGGACTCATTGGAAGCAGTAAGGTGGTATCGGGCAGCCGCAGACCAAGGTTATGCTGCGGCGCAATGCATTCTAGGAATTTGCTACGATGAAGGCACCGGAGTAATAAAGGACCCATCGGAAGCGGTAAAGTGGTATCGGGCAGCTGCAGACCAAGGCGATTCATACGGGCAATACTTTCTAGGTGTCTGCTACGCTTACGGCACCGGAGTGGCAAAAGACCCATTGGAAGCGGTAAGGTGGTATCTGGTAGCTGCAGACCAAGGAGATGCGGAGGCACAATGTAATCTCGGAATCTGTTACGCTAACGGCACCGGAGTGGAAAAAGACCCATTGGAAGCGGTAAGGTGGTATCGGGCCGCCGCAGACCAAGGCAATACAATGGCGCAATTCAATCTTGGAATTTGCTACACTAACGGCACCGGAGTGGAAAAAGACCCATTGGAAGCTGCAAAGTGGTATCGGGCGGCCGCAGACCAAGGCCATGCAAGGGCGCAATGTGATCTGGGAATTTGCTACGCTAACGGGACCGGAGTGGCAAAGAACCAATTTGAAGCCGCAAAGTGGTATCGAGCAGCTGCAGACCAAGGAGATGCGGACGCGCAATGCAATCTCGGAATTTACTACGCTAACGAAATTAGATTTGCAAAAAAACCATCGGAAGCTGCAAAGTGGTTTCGGGCAGCTGCAGACCAAGGCCATGCCAAGGGCGCAATGTAATCTCGGAGTCTGCTATGAAAATGGTCAGGGGGTAACAAAAAATGATGCTGAATCGGTCAAGTGGTATCGGGCAGCCGCAGACCAAGGCGTTGCACGCGCGCAAAACCGTCTTGGCGTCTTTTATGAATTAGGTAAAGGCGTGTCGAAAAATGATATTGAATCGGTCAAGTGGTATAGAAGGTCGGCGAATCAAGGGGATCCTGATGGACTCTTCAATCTTGGAGGAGTCTACTATTATGGTAGTCAGGGAATTCCGAAAGATCCAATGAAAGCTTACAAATTATATATTCTAGCGGCTTCGGTTGGTCATTCAGATGCAAAAAAATCTTATGAAACGGCGGCAAAATTATTGACACGAGAGCAAGTAGATACAGTTCAACAAGCATGCGAGGATTGGAAACCAAAACTAGAGACTGAAAATCCTTGAAATGAGCAGGTCTTTATTCATTTTTGGGCGGTTAGCACACAAGTTGGAAAAGGACATTGCCACGATGTTTGGAGCCGATAGTTGTCCTCCGTAAGAAGTTATTTATGGATACCACCTCAATCAGCTCTCAATCCCTTCCTACCGGAACCCGCCTGGAAGAATTCATCATCGAGCGAGTGCTTGGCAGCGGTGGCTTCGGCATCACCTACTTGGCCCGGGACACCGCTCTCGGCCGACAAGTTGTCATCAAGGAGAACCTGCCGGTGCAGTTTTGTTTTCGGGATACGTATTCATTGACAGTCGCCCCACGGCATTCCCACGGCGAGGATGCGGACAATTTCCAGTGGTCGCTGGAAAACTTTTCCAAGGAGGCGGCGATGCTCGCCAGCCTCCACCACCCGGGCATTGTTCAGGTACTACGCAGCTTCCAAGCCTTCGGCACCGCTTATTTTGTCATGCCTTTCGTTGAGGGCGTCACCTTGGAGGATTTGCTCCAAAGCCGACAGCGGGAAGTTCAGACATTCACCGAGGATGAACTTTGCGGCCTCTTGCAGCGGGTGTTGTCCTCGTTGGATCACTTGCATCAACGCGGCATCTACCACCGAGACATCAAACCGGCAAACATCCTGATCACCAGCGAAGGGGTGCCGGTGTTGATTGACTTTGGATCGGCAAGGCAACGTTTGAGCGAGCGATCCATGACGGTGGTGGAGAGCGCGGGCTACACGCCTTTCGAACAGTTGCAGACGCGGGGCAGAATCGGTCCTTGGAGCGATCTTTACGCACTCGGAGCCACTTTGGCCAAAGTCATCACCGGCGAGGGCCCGCCCAAAGCCACTGACCGCGCCTTCGATGATCCATGGCCACCACTCGCTCAAAGGCAGGAATGGACGGTAAGATATTCCACCGCATTGCTCGAAAGCATCGATCGCGCGATGGCGGTGCGCATCGAGGATCGCTTTCAAGATGCCGGAGAATGGATGGCAGCTTTGGAAAATCAAACAACGCTCGCCAGTCCGTTGCCACCCTCACGGGAGTCTTCCTCTGAAACTTTGTCGAGTCAGCGTCAGCTAATTCCAGACCAAGCCGAACAGAAGCAAACGAGACAATCGAACAGAAAGTTGCTGCGGTATCTTTTCGTGACCATGCTGGCATTACTAGCCGTTGGCGCAGTGGGCAGCGTTGCATTCATTGGCAGAGGCCGGGGAAACCAAGTTGCTGAAGAAAGAATGACAATCGTTGAAAGTCGGGTTGTTACGAAAACGGAGGCCGAGACGCCGCCAGAAAAGACTCCGGATCAAGTAGAAGAGCCGCCACCTGCTGTAGCGCCCTCAGTCGGCACTCCAATGGGTGTGCCGCTCTTTAATGAAATACCCCCGGAGTTCATTGAAGGCGCGCCCAAGCCAATGAACGTGCCCAACCTTCTTCCTGCTTCAACTAAGCCTCCCGAGCTTCTTGTCCCCGAAGGCACGGTGCTGTTGTCTCGTGGTAAGCCCGTCACTTCCAGCGACGACGCCCCCATCATCGGCGATCTCGATCTCATCACCGATGGCGAAAAAGACGCCAGCGAAGGCTATTTCGTCGGGTTGCTCGACGGACTGCAATGGGTGCAGATTGATCTGGAACAAAGCGCTAGGATCTCTGCTGTCTGGCTATGGCATTTTCATTCACAGAAACGCGCTTATCATGATGTGATTATTCAAGTTTCCGACGACGCATATTTCAAGACCGGTGTCACTACCGTTTATAACAACGACTATGACGACTCCTCCAAGTTCGGCAAGGGCACGGACAATCCCTACGTCGAAACCCGTTTCGGAAAACTGGTGGATGCCAAGGGGGCCAAGGGCCGCTACGTCCGCCTCTACAGCAATGGCAGCACCTCCAACGAGATGAATCATTACATCGAGGTGGAGGTGTTTGGAATTCCGGCTAAAGCGGGGGCGAAAGATTCCGATGATGTATTGCCCGCTTCTGGATGGAACACATATACCAATGAGCGGTTTGGCTTCAGTTTCGGTTACCCAGCAATCCTCAAACCGGGAATTCTTCCAGAGAATGGTGCTGGTCGTGCATTTACTGATGGAGTATTCACGGTGGTTGCAGAGGCTCATTTTATGCAATCCCAGAATTTTGACAAGTGGTGGGATGAACAACTGAAGGCAAGAGGAAAGGATGTAACCTATAAGGTGAAAAAATCAACTTGGGCGGTTGTGTCTGGAATAGGTTCTGACGGCATGGAGTTTTACCTGAAACGACATGTCCAGAATGGAATGTGGGCTCAATTTTACGCTACCTATCCTCATTCAATGAATGAAAAGTATGACTCGATTGTTGCTCAGATTTCCAAACGATTTATTCCGTTTCTTGATGGAGATTATGATCGGGTATCCACACCAGAAAAAGGGAAATAGTTGTGATGAATTGAGAGCTAATAATGGAACCCACTCCAAATAACACCCAATCTCTCCCAACCGGTACGCGTCTTGAGCAGTTCGTGATCGAACGCGTGCTTGGTGCCGGTGGCTTCGGTGTGACCTATCTGGCCACCGACAGCCGCCTCAACCGCAAGGTCGTGATCAAGGAGAACCTGCCCGCCCAGTTCTGCTTCCGCGATCCAGCCTCGCTCACGGTCGCGCCGCGTCACTCGCATGGGGACGATGCAACAAACTTCCTTTGGTCGCTGGAAAACTTCTCCAAGGAAGCGGCACTGCTTGCCTCGTTGGAGCATCCGGGAATTGTCCGGGTGCTGCACAGTTTCGAGTCCCTCGGCACAGCGTATTTCGTGATGCCGTTTGTGGAAGGCGAGACGTTCGACGAACTGGTGCGCCAGATTGAAAGAAGGCCATTCACCGAGGATGAGCTTCGCGGACTGCTTGACCGTGTGTTAAGTGCCCTCGATCACCTCCATCAACGCGGCATCTATCATCGAGACATCAAGCCGGGAAATATCCTCATCACCAACGAGGGCGTGCCGGTGTTGATTGACTTTGGATCCGCAAGACAGCGTTTGAGCGAACGCTCAATGACGGTGGTGGAGAGCGCGGGCTACACGCCCTTTGAGCAGCTTCAGAGTCGTGGCAATGTCGGGCCTTGGAGCGATCTTTATGCGCTGGGCGCGACCTTGGTGAAAGCTATTACCGGTGAAGCGTTACCCAAGGCTGCCGACCGTGCATTTGATGATCCATACAAGCCACTGGCAGACATCCCGATATGGCTCGAACGTTTTTCAGTCGCATTTCTGAGTGGCGTGGACGGTGCCTTGCAAATGCGCCCAAAGGACCGTTGGCAGAATGCCGGGGAGTGGAAGGCGCATCTGCATCAGTCAACGGCGGCCAAGGCCGAGTCAACCGTGCCTGAGTCCAAGGTCGAAGTGACAGCAACACCGCAGCAGGCACCAAACGCCGTTCATACATCTTCACCACTACCTTTACCAACAGTGGAAGAGCGTGACTTTCTTCTGGCCTATCAAATGCCGATTCGCATGTGTTGGATTCCGCCGGGGGAGTTTTTGATGGGAAGTCCGGGGAATGAATTGGGCAGGCAGCCCGATGAAACCCAGCACCGGGTTCAAATCACACGGGGCTTTTGGGTAGGCAAGTATCCGGTGACGCAAGCACAGTGGCGCGCAGTCATGGGTAGCAATCCAAGCCATTTTATTGGGGAAAATCTACCAGTGGAAAGCGTGTCTTGGCTGGAAATTTGCAATGATTCGCAAGGTGCCGGAGGATTTCTGAGTCGAATCAATTCCACCGCACCAAGTGGATTTTCATTTGATCTGCCGTCGGAAGCAGAGTGGGAGTATGCGTGCCGTGCGAGGACGGATGCTCATCTCAATCATGGCAAGAATCTCAGCTATGACACGGGGGAATGCCAAAATCTTGACGAAGTGGCATGGTATGCTGGCAACTCTGGCTTCAGAACCCAGCCTGTGGGGCAGAAAATCCCCAACGCCTGGGGGCTGCATGATATGCATGGCAACATCGCGGAATGGTGCATGGACTTTTACGGTGACTATGCAAATAAATGGGACACGGATCCGGCAGGAACTTTCACTGGCTTATACCGTGTTTATCGAGGTGGAAGCTGGATTAACGGCCCCAAGGACTGCCGGTCTTCCAGTCGCGCGGGAGTGGCACCGGAAACCCATCTCCGGAATCTCGGTTTCCGACTGGTCCTGTGTACCTCACCCTTCATTCATGAAAACCAATAACGCCAAGACACATCTGTCAGGTCATTCGAATGCGGCAACGGCCAAGTGGATCGTGATCCTGCTCGCGGCATTTCTGATCTTCTTCGCCGTGAGTCCTTGGGGTGCTTATGAGAGGGCTAAGTATTCCGGCACTGAGACGGCTTATGAGCGCTTTCTGAAAAAGCATCCGGATTCCGGGTTTGTCGCCGCCGCCAGAGCCAGACTTGCAAACCTGAAGTTCGAAGTGATTCGCGCGAATCCTACCGGTCGTGATTTGCAACAGTTCATCAGCAAGTGGTCCGACACCCCTGCTGTGGGTGAAGCCCGGGGTATGTTACTGGATCTCGCTCGGGATGCATGGCGGCAAATGGAGGATTCCGAAGATCCAACAATCTTGCAGCGCTTCGAGGCTGATTTCGAAGGTACCCCGGAATCCGGATTAGCACGGGAGCGGCGGACGGATCTGCTGCCCCGCCTAGAATGGAAAGGTCTTCAATCCAGTGAATCGCTTGCAAATCTCGAAGCCTTCATACTCAAGTATGATCCGCATGTCGTGGCAAGCTGGGCACGGGGGAGAATCGATGCATTGTGCCGAAATCCTATCTGGGTGGCTACGCAGGACCGGCTGGATCTCTACCAGAAGCATCTCCATCTGGTTCCCGAATCTCCGCGTCGCGCGGAGTTCAATAAACGGATCATTGATCTCGAAGTGGCGGAAATCACCCGTGGCGACCACGGCGATTTGCCGCCGGCATCTCCGCTGCAAATCACAGGAGGTAGCACTGCGGAGGTGAAAATCGAGAATCAGACGTCCTATACCCTGACCGTGCGCTATAGTGGATCGAATTCCTACCGTTTCGACCTTGCTCCGTCGGAGGTGCGCGATGTGATGCTGGTGCCAGGTCCTTATCAAGTGGCCGCCACGGTGTCCTCCTCCTCGGTTATCCCCTATGCTGGCAGCGACGTGCTGAGCGGCGGCAGTTATGGAGTTAAATTTTATATCGAGACGCGGCGGCAGTGACATCTTACCGGTTGTTCTTGGCAAGGAACATGCGGCGGAGTAGTTTCTCTAGCACATGAAACCGGTCATCACTCTTTTTTTCCTGCTCCTGTTGGAATTTTGTATTCAGCCCGCTTCAGCAGAACCACTGAGTCCTGCCGAAAACCGCTCATTGCTGATTGCTTCCCAGCGCTATCCTGATTTGCAGCGGGAGGGGACTCCACATTATACGGCATACCAAAATTTGTTGAATCAATCCATCAAGTCGAAGAGTGTGGTCTTCAATGACCCGAACTGGCCGTTGATCCTGGCGGAAAAGTCACGCGCGAGTCTCACTGCCACACAACAGGGTGGGCGAAGGATTGGACGGACGGATGTCGAGAAATACGAGAAAACCATTGAAAAAATGCTCACGTCCAAAGATCCGACGATTCGGCAGTATGGTGAATTGGAGCAAGCTGCCCACAAGGCGGATTTAGCCGGTGATGCCGCCGGCGCGCTGGAGATCCGCTCCCGCCTCGCGGAACTCCGGGCACTTGGCAGGATTGAGTCACTGCTCTGGCAGATGAACGACGAGATCTGGCGCATCAAGCAGGAGTTAAGGTAGTCTCGGGGATTTTCTCGGTTTGGAAATATTGGGCAAAACAAAGCACTGAAAGGAACGCAAATAACTGATAATCAACGAATTAAACCCATTCAGGTTCTAGTGGGGGCAACCCTGTTCAGGTTCGAGTCCTGTCGCGCGCACCATATTTTTGAAACGGTAAAGGGGTAAGGATCAGGCGTGGAAGTTTTCCATGATGCGTCTTACGGCGGTGGCGGCGGGAAGGGTTTGGTCTTCGACTTGTTTTTGAATTTCGGGCAGTAATTTTCTTACGTGCTCGTTGCGGAAGAACTGATTTTTGAGTTCCTCCTCGATCATGGCATACATCCACTCGGCGGATTGATGTTTGCGGCGTTTTTCCAATGCCCCGGATTCACGGGTTTCGGCGGCGAATTTCTCGACGATGGCCCAGAGTGCGGTGAGGGTTTCGGGGATCAATGCGGAGCAGGTGGTGCAGCGGGTTTTCCAACCGGGCGTTGCGGGTTGGAGGAAATGCAGGACGCGGCTGTATTGGGCACAGGCGAGTTTGGCGCGCTGGATGTTGTCGCCATCGGCCTTGTTGATGGTGAGTAGGTCGGCGATTTCGATGACGCCTTTTTTCATGCCTTGGAGTTCGTCTCCGGCACCGGCGATCATGATAAGCAGAAAAAAATCGACCATTGAGCGGACGGTGATTTCGTTTTGGCCGACGCCGACGGTTTCGACGAGGATGACGTCGAAGCCGGCCGCTTCGCAAAGCAGCATCGTCTCGCGGCTCTTGCGGCCGACGCCGCCTAACGAACCGCCGGAGGGTGATGGCCGGATGTAGGCGTTTTGCTCGCGGACGAGATTTTGCATGCGGGTTTTATCGCCGAGGATGCTGCCGCCGGTGACGCTGCTGCTGGGGTCCACGGCGAGGACTGCGACACGCTTGCCTTGTTCGCAAAGTTGGCAACCGAGGGCCTCGATGAGTGTGCTTTTTCCGGCTCCGGGGACTCCGGTGATGCCGAGACGGATGGAGTTTCCGGTTTTCGGCAAAAGGCGGGTGAGCAATTCCTGGGCGAGCGCTTCATGCGCGGGGAGGTTGCTTTCGACGAGCGTGATCGCGCGCGAGAGGATGCCGATGTCGGCGGCGAGCACGCCTTTTTCGTAATCGTCGAGAGTGAGTTTGCGGCGTTTGGGAGGTTTGCTGCGTTCATCTGGGAGGGCTGATGAAACGCCGGCAATGACGCGGCAGGCGAAATTCGGGTTGTCCGTAGCACCAGCGGGTGCCCAATCCGGCAGGGATGCGTAAGAGCATGAGGGATCCGCCGAGGGAGTTGTATCGTTGTCGGTCGGACGGTTCATGGAACGGCGGAAGTATTCGGTGTTTTTCCGCGTGAGACAAGTCCGGGAATTTGGCCGCATGATTCGCGAGGGTGACTTTGATGATCCGGCTCCAGCGGCAGATGCTCAAGGGCATGATCCCACCAATCCGGTTCCAATCTTTTATGGCAGTGCTTTCAACGATCAGGATGACGGATGATTTTAAGCCCGCCAAAAGACAAAGGCGGCGGTCGCGAGCACGAGTGAAACGAAGGCATAGCGCAGGGATTTTTCGGGTAGCCGCGAGGTGAATTTTCCACCTGCTAGTGCGCCCGCCCCGGCGATGGCGGCGAAAACAGCGGCGAGGGCCCATGGTGTCGGGGTTTCACCGAGGTGAGCGATGAATCCGGCGGCGGAGTTGCAGGCGATGACCGCGAGTGAGGTGCCGGTGGCGGCGCGCAAGGGGAGCCGCGCGAATTTGGCGAGTGCGGGCATGAGCAAAAATCCGCCGCCGACTCCAAGAAACCCGGTGAGAACGCCGACCGTTATACCCGCGAGGAGGCAACGGAACGGCTTGCACTCGGGTGCGGTTTGGATTGCGGATTTTCGGGGAATCAACATACTAACGGCAATGACCACCATCAGCGCTGCAAAGGTGATCATGAGTTCGGAAGGTGAGAGAAGTGGTGTGAGTTTCGCGCCAAGCGCTGCGCCCGCCATGCCGGAGATGACAAACATTCCGGCGGCTTTTAAATGCACGTCACCCGCACGGGCGCGCTGCCATGCGCCGATTAGCGCGGCGGTGCCGACGATGAGCAGGCTCAGGCCCACCGCCTCGCGGGGCGGAATACCCGCGAGGTAAACGAGCACGGGCAGTGTGAGGATGCTGCCGCCCGCGCCGGTGAGGCCGAGCGAAAGGCCGATGGCGACAGCGCCTAACAGTGCAAGCGCGTTCATTCCATCAGTTCGGTTGGAATCTCGGTGAAGGGGCCATCGACGTGCACCACGTCGTGGCCGCGCGAGGCAAGATATGCCGAGGCGAGGGCGGCGCGGATACCGCTGCCGCAGTGAACGAACAGGGTTTTGCCGGATGGTATTTCATCGAGACGTGGGGCGAGGCGGGTGTAAGCGATGTTTTTCGCGCCTTTCACATGGCTGGTAGCGAATTCATCCGCGTCGCGGACATCGAGCACGGTTGCACCTGCGGGTAGATCCGCGGTGGCGATGCGTGGGTAGCTGTCGGTTAAACTCACATTAGATAGAGCATCGTCTGCGAGGATCCATGAAACGACATGATCAAGGCCGATGCGGACCAATTGGCGGACGGCTTCCGCTACTTGGGATTCGTCTTCGGCGATTAACAGAATTTGCGATGTTTCATCGACGTATGAGCCGGCAGCGATGGGCAGTTTACCGCCGGGCATTGGAGCGAACAAGGCCCCCTGCAGATGCTTTGCGGCGAAGGCGGCGTGGTCCGAGCGGAGATCGAGGATGGCTGTCTTGCCGATCCATTCGCTGAGTTCTGCGGCGGCGATGCGTTTGGGCACGGGCAATTTGCCTGCGGGCAGTAAGGCGGGGCCGAGTTTGTTATCGCGCTTCATGCGGGCGAAGTAGAGCGGCGGCTCGGGTTGGCCGGAGAGGATGTTTTTGACGAACTGGACTTCGGTGGCGGTAAGGGCTTCACGCAGTGCGGGATTGAATTTTCGCTCATAACCCAAAACGCTGTTAGGAATGGCGCCGAGCGCTTTGCCGCAGGCGCTTCCCGCGCCGTGAGCAGGCAGGATTTGCAGGTGATCCGGGAGATTTGCGATTGCGCGAAGGCTGGCGTAGAGCGTGCGCGCGCTGGGTTCCATGACACCGGCTTGGCCGGCGGCGCTTTCGAGGAGATCCGGCCGTCCGACGTCGCCGACGAAGATGAAATCGCCGGTTAGAAGCGCGATTGGCTCGTCCGCGCCGCCGCCGATGTCGGTGACGAGGAAGCTCATGTGCTCCGGCGTGTGGCCGGGGGTGAGCAAGGCTTTCAGTTCGATGTTTCCGACGCGGAAGACGACGCCGTGTTTGAGGAAGCGGGCGTTGGGATTTCCCTTGGCCCATTCGAATTGCCAGTCGGGACCGCCTTCTTCGGATAGATAAGCAATCGCACCATGGCGCTCGACGAGTTCACGCGCGCCGCTCAGGTAATCGGCGTGGATGTGGGTGTCCGCGACCGCGCTGATGCGGAGGTTGTTTTCCGCAGCTACCTGGAAATACCGGTCGAGATCGCGCTCGGGATCGATGATGATCGCCTCACCGCTGCGCTGGCAGCCGATGAGGTAGGCGTTTTGAGCGAGCGAGGAGTCGGTGATTTGGCGGAGGAACATGGCTTTGGATTTTCGGTTTTTGGGGGAGGGATTGTCAGACGGAGCACGAACTGCCTTCGCACTTGATACCGGAGCGTTGGTTCCAGGGCATTCTGGCGAGTATCATCGCCATGCCGCACCAATCGGTGATGCCGGCAAACATCAGCCCGGCGCCGACGAAGGCGCTGATTCCGTAGAAACCAGGGTGGACCCAAGTGCCGAGGATCACGCCGCTGAGCGTGAGGAAACCGGCGGCAATGCGCACTTGGCGCTCAAGGGAGATTGCTTTGCGCCCGCGGTTCACTGGCAGTCCGGCGGCATCCCATGCGGTGACTCCGCCTTCAAGGATGGCGAGATTTTCGCAACCTGCGGCGCGGATTTTTTGAAACGCTTGCTCAGCCCGCTTACCGCTGCGGCAGATGAGAACGCAGGCATCGGCCTCTCCGGCGGCAGCTTTCACGGCGGCGGGATCAAGGCGGTCCAAGGGCATGAGTGTGGATCCGGCGAGGTGGATTTCTTCGTGCTCGGCAGGCGTGCGGACGTCGATAAGGGCCACGCGCTTGCCGGATTGGAGGTCTTTGTTGAGTTGTTCGGGTTGGATCATCATGTGTTTGCTTGGGTGGGATCACTATATAGCTACATAATTATACTTGCAAGAGGATTTTTCCCAACTATTTTCGCTGGTGATGAAACTTGATTCACAGCAACTCGAACGCGTGGCGAATTTATTCCGGGCGTTTTCGGAAGCCACGCGGCTGGCGATCGTTCAGGAGCTGAAACTCGGAGAGCTCAGCGTTTCCGAGATCGTCGGGCGGTTGAGCACCAGTCAGGCGAATGTTTCCAAACAGCTGAAACTATTGCACGACAGCGGTTTGGTGAGCCGGAGGAAGCTCGGCACCCAGGTTCTCTACAAGATTGCGGACCCGATGGTGCTGGAGTTGTGTGCACTGGTTTGTGACAAGCTAAACCGGGATGCGATGAAGCCGGCGGCGCTCAAATTCTGAGGGGAATAGGGCCCACGCATCAAAAAAAGATTTCAGCGAAACGCAGAGTTGCAAAGGTCGCAGAGAAAAGCGCTGAGATTGTGGGCTTGGGAGCTAAATGAGCATAATAATCATGCCGAGTTCCATGACCAATGCCCTCATTTTCCTCGGCGAAGTCCTCCGCGATCTCCGCTACTCCGCGTTTTGATCTGTCGAATAAAGCAAATTTACATGTGTGAGCCCTGCTGAAAAGATTCCCGCCCTTGCGTCTCCGGCGGCAACCGTTTAGGAATCCCGAAACAATTTTCCCCATGGCTGCAGATTACACCGAAGACGACATCAAATCCCTCGATTGGCGCGAACACATCCGGATGCGCCCGGGCATGTATATTGGCAAACTTGGCGATGGCACTTCGCCCGACGACGGCCTCTACATCCTGCTCAAGGAGGCGATCGATAACTCGATCGACGAGCACATCATGGGTTACGGCAAGGAGATCCGCGTTGAGATCGACGAGCAGGGCCGCGTGGAAGTGCGCGATTTCGGCCGCGGCATTCCGCTCGGGAAACTCTTCGACTGCGCGGCGCAGATCAATACCGGCGCCAAGTATGACAGCGAGGCTTTCAAGAAATCCGTGGGTCTGAATGGTGTCGGCATCAAAGCGGTGAACGCGCTCTCCGATTTCTTTGAAATTCAGGCATGGCGCGAAGGTGAGACCAAGGCGCTCGAATTCTCCAAAGGCAAGCTGACTGTGGACATGAAAAACCCGCGCCGCGATGATGGAGCGAACGGCACGCGTCTCGCGTTCGAGCTTGACCGGACGATTTTTCCGCCCAAGGCGAAATACAAAGATCCGTTCGTCGAGAAGATGTGCCGGTATTATTCCTATCTGAATCCGGCGCTCACCGTGGTTTTCAACGGCAAGAAATTTCGCTCAAAGGATGGCTTGTTGGATTTGCTGCGTGAGGAAATGGAAAACGAGCCGCTTTATCCGCCGATCCATCTGATCGGCAAGGACATCGAGATCGCTTTCACCCACACTGCCGAGAGCAGCGAGGAATATTATACGTTCGTCAATGGTCAGAATACGTCTCAAGGCGGCACCCACCTCGTTGCATTCCGCGAGGCGTTGGTGCAGGTGATTCGCGGGTTTTACAAAAAACAATACGAACCCTCCGATATCCGGGCCGGCATTGAGGCTGCGATCTGCGTGCGGATTGTCGAGCCGGTGTTCGAGTCCCAGACCAAGACCAAACTGGGCTCAGCGGGCATCGCTCCGGATGGCGAATCGTTGCGCACTTTTATTGGGAATTTTCTCAAACAAAATCTCGACAACTATCTGCATAAAAACCCGCAGGTGGCCGAGACCATCCAGAAGCGCATCCTCTCCGCCGAGCGCGAGCGCAAAGACCTCAAAGGCATCCAAAAGCTCGCCCGAGAACGCTCGAAACAGGCGAAGGTCCACAACAAGAAACTGCGCGATTGCCGTGTGCGTTTTGATAGCAAGCACAAGCGCCGCGAGGAATCCACACTCTTCATCACCGAGGGTGACTCCGCCTCCGGTTCCATCACCAAGAGCCGCGACGTGGAAACGCAGGCGGTGTTTTCACTGCGCGGGAAACCGCTCAATACCTTCAGCCTGCCGCGTAAGATTGTTTATGAAAACGAGGAGTTCGCGTTGCTCCAGGCCGCACTCAACATCGAGGATGGCATCGAGTATTTGAGATATAATAAAGTCGTCATCGCCACCGATGCCGACGTCGATGGCATGCACATCCGGTTGTTATTACTCACGTTTTTCCTCCAGTTCTTCCCGGAAATGATCCGCGACGGGCATTTGTGGATCTTGCAGACTCCGCTGTTCCGGGTCCGCAACAAGAAGGAAACGATCTATTGTTACGATGAGGACGAGCGCAAGAAGGCCATCGCCAAGCTTGGTAAAAATGCGGAGATCACCCGCTTCAAGGGCCTCGGCGAAATCTCGCCCGATGAGTTTGGCTTCATGATCGGCCCAGAGATGCGGCTCGATCACGTGGAGTATGAAGAAGGCAAGGGAGTCAAGGAGTTGTTAGCCTTTTACATGGGCAAGAACACCCCGGACCGCCAAGACTTCATCATCGCCAACCTCCGCGAAGACGTGGACAAGCAGATCGAAGTCGCTGTGGCGTGAAACGTGGCGGCGGTTTTCACCGCTATGTCCAGTCATCATCGGACTGCTGAATCCCAGGGGGCCCTACACAAGGGGGGCGAATTGGATAATCAGCACCGACGGGAAGAATTTGAACCGCTAAGACGCCAAGTGCGCCAAGGAAACTCCTCTATTTGACTTGGCGCATTTGGCGTCTTGGCGGTGAAAAACCTCTTCACTCACCCTATTGGAGTCACCCTGGGCTGAAACCTGCGGGCGAAAAATAGCTGGGCTTTTGGCTTTTATGGCTACGCTACTTCGTTAGTCTCGGCCTATCTCATGCCCGCTCGTCGTAAAGCCGAAATCTCCCTCGTCCGCTCGTCGGCGGCGGAATATCTCACTTTTGTGGCGGCGGGAGGCGACTCGGACGCGAGCGTTGAAATGCGTTACGAAGATGAAAACGTCTGGCTGACGCAGAAGATGATGGCGGCGCTTTACGATGTCTCCGTCCCCGCCATCAACCAGCATTTGAAGCGCCTTTTTAGCGATAACGAGTTGGAATTTGGGGCAACTGTTAAGAAATACTTAATCGTTCAGACCGAAGGCAGCCGCCAGATTCAGCGAGCCGTTGAGCACTACAGTCTGCAAGCAATCATCGCAGTGGGCTTTAAGATCGAGAACGAGCGCGCCATCCAATTCCGCAAGTGGGCCAATCAGATCGTGAAGGATTACACGATCCAAGGCTGGACGATGGACGCCGAACGGCTCAAACACGGCGGCACCCTGACGGATGAATTTTTCGAGCGCCAATTGGAAAAGATCCGGGAAATCCGGCTCTCCGAGCGCAAGTTTTACCAGAAAATCACGGACATCTACGCCACCGCGCTGGACTACGACTCCTCCGCAACCGCGACGAAGCGATTCTTTGCAGCGGTCCAAAACAAGATGCACTATGCCGTGCACGGACAAACGGCGGCGGAGGTCATCGTGGATCGCGCCAACCATGAACGCGAGAGTATGGGGCTGACCCATTGGGAAGGCTCGCCCGTGGGCAAAATTCATCGCTACGACGTTTTCATTGCCAAGAACTACCTCTCGGATTCCGAGCTGGGGCAAATGCAGCGCATTGTTTCGGCCTACCTCGACATGGCCGAAATGCAGGCCATGCGCAAAATCCCGATGACCATGGAGGACTGGGAGAAACGCCTGAGCGGATTCCTCCAACTCTGGGATCGTGAAATTCTACAAGATGCGGGGAAAGTGACGGCGGAACTGGCCAAGAGCCATGCCGAAAGTGAGTTTGAGAAATACCGCATCGTGCAGGACCGGTTGTTTGAGTCGGACTTCGACCAGATGATCAAGAATCTGCCACCTGAGGGAGGCAAGCCATGAGGCTCAACGAATCCATTTGGGATGGCAAATACCACTATGTTGTTACTCTCAAGAGCTCGCCTCCTGAGAGATTGCAAAACATTCTCCTGCGTTTATGGCGCCGACCGCTGAATCATCTGCTTTGCATATCCATCGGTGATTTTGTCGATAGCAGGCAAAAGGAATTTTCCTTAGTAGAATTCATGCTTGTAGATCGCCGCAGATGTCTTCTATTCTATTTGAATAAATTTTGAAAATCGTTGTTTTAATTTTCTGCGTTGTGATCTGTGTCATACACGCTGAGGAGGGTGGTCGAGATCCATTTGGTCCTCCACGCGAGAAGACAGCTGCGGAGTTAGTTCAATGTACAAACGGGCACAGGACGCTCAGGGATGTGCCTGTTGTTTACGGACATGTCGGAGGCTTGATGAGTTCCCCGGTGATTGCTGCAAAAGCTGAGAATGGTGATGTTGTTTTTGCCGGTTGCATCGTTGGCCCGCGACAGCATTGGACGGTTTGCTCTACGTGCGGATTGCGTTTCGATGATCAATATATTGCTTGGGAGGATTCTTATCCACGCGATCTATTCGCACCTGAAAGCAAGATGAATCCTTCTTGCACGTCTGATACGATTCGACGTGTGCTTTCAAAAGAGCTCCAGCTCATCACGTTTGAAGTGATTGGAGCCAAACCGTTTTTGCTTTCATGTTCCCGTTGGTATGGCTCAAGTGGAATTGTCGGAGAAAGCGTTTGCGTATCCACCAAGATGAAGGGAACGGATGTTCTTACAAAGTTGGAAGTCTGGTTGCGTGATATGGGGGCTCCTGCGAAGGCTAATCTTGATCCTGCTGATGCGAAAGATCGAACCTGGAAATGGGCGGTTGGAGGCAAGTCTTTTGTCGTGAATTTGAACGCCACCAGTGAGGATACCTCATACATAAGTCTCGAATGGCATAAGGAAAATATAGCAACTGTGCCATTCAGCGGCGATAAGTCTCAAAAATGAATTCAGGATTTCGTTCTGCCGGAGATGAATTTAGCGGAGGTAATTGAAATTGCTTTGCTCTTTCCTGTAATGAGGGTGAAGCCGAACTAAACCGTCCTCAGCATTTCGATGGTTTCGGTGAGTTTGGCGGTGGGGGTTTCCGATTTGAGGCGTGGAAATCTCCGGCCTTCGAGGAGGATGTAGTCGCCGTTGCGGTAGAGCATGAGGCGTTGGCCGTTGATCTCGACGGAGTTGATGTTTTCGGCGGCGGCGAGGGCTTTGATACGGGCGATTTGTAGAAGGTTGGCGGCGGCATCGGGGATGCGGCCGAAGCGGTCCCGCCAGGATTTTGCCAGGGCATCGACGGCTTTTTCGGTGCCGGCTTCGGAGAGTTCGCGGTAGGCGGTGATGCGGAGTTTGGTTTCGGAGAGCCAGGAGGCGGGGAGGAAGGCGGGGAGGATTGATGATCCGTCGTCGCTGCGCTTTGCCGGGACAAGTTGTTGATTTTTGATTGTTGATTTTGGATTGAGGAAGGCGGATTCGGTGGTGGTGATGAAGTCGGCTTTGAAGGTGGATTCGCCGCGTGGGGCGTCTTTGCGGCCTTTGAGGCGATCGACGGATTGGCGGAGGAGTTGGCAGTAGAGGTCGAAGCCGATTTGAGAGATGTGGCCAGATTGTTTGGTTCCCAACAAGTTTCCCGCGCCGCGGATCTCGAGGTCGCGCATGGCGATTTTGAAGCCGGAACCGAGGGCGGTGTATTGTTTGATGGCGTGGATGCGTTTGCGGGCGTCGCCGACGGTCATCATGTCGCGGGGCAGGAGGAGAATGGCATAGGCTTTTTCACCGGCGCGGCCGACGCGGCCGCGGAGTTGGTAGAGATCGGCGAGGCCGAAGCGGTCGGCGCGATCGATGAGGATGGTGTTGGCGTTGGGGATATCGATGCCGGTTTCGATGATGGTGGTGGCCAATAGGACATCGGCCTCGCCTTTGACGAAGGTGTGCATGACGACTTCCAGATCGTCCTTGTCCATTTGGCCGTGGCCGATGAGGACGCGGGCTTCCGGGACGAGTTCACGGATGCGCGAGGCCATTTGGTCGATGGTTTTAACGCGGTTGTGGAGGAAGAAGACTTGGCCGCCGCGCTTCATTTCGCGGCGGATGGCATCGCGGATGACGCGTTCGTCGTAGGCGCAAACGGTGGTGGAAACCGGGACGCGGTTGGGTGGAGGGGTGTCGATGGTGGACATGTCGCGCGCGCCCATGAGTGCCATGTAGAGCGTGCGCGGGATGGGGGTGGCGGAAAGTGTTAGGACGTCGACCTGGCGGAAGAGTTGTTTGAACTTCTCTTTGTGGGCGACGCCGAAGCGTTGTTCTTCATCGACGACGACGAGGCCGAGATCCTTGAAATGGACGTCGCCGGAAACGAGGCGGTGGGTGCCGATGACGAGGTCCACCGAGCCATCGGCGATGCCGGCGATGGTGTTGCGGATTTCCGAGGGGGTGCGGAAGCGGTTGAGGAGATCGACACGGATCGGATAGTCCGACATGCGTTCGCGGAAGGTGCGCCAGTGTTGTTCTGCTAGAACGGTGGTGGGCACGAGGATGACGACTTGTTTGCCGGAGGTGATGGCTTTGAAGGCGGCGCGGATGGCGACTTCAGTTTTTCCAAATCCGACATCGCCGCAAATCAGGCGGTCCATCGGGCGCGGGGATTCGAGGTCGAGTTTGGTTTCCTCGATGGCGCGGCGTTGGTCGGCGGTTTCGGTGTAATGGAATGAGCGTTCAAATTCCCACATCCATTTGGTATCTGCGGGGTGGGCGAAGCCGGGTTCGTGTTGGCGTTCGGCTTGGACGCGGAGGAGTTGGGCGGCGTAATCGAGGATCGATTTCTCGGCGGCCTTGCGGGCATTTTTCCAGGCGGTTCCGCCGAGTTTGTTGAGTTCCGGCGTGCGACCGCCGAGGCCGACGTATTTGCCGACAAGGTGAGCTTGTTCTAACGGAACTCCGAGTAATGCGCCATCACGGTATTCGAGTTGGAGTTCATCGCCATCGTCGCCTTGTTGGATGCCACGGAAGCGGGCGACGCCGTATTCGTAGTGGACGACGAGATCGCCCTCTTCCATTTCATCGACTGTGGCGCGTGCACGAGCGGCGCGGGCTTTTTCGAGGGTGGTGCGGCGGGAGGTGCCGGGTGTGCGGTAGCGGCCGAAGAGTTCGGAAGATGATAGAACGGCGAGTTTGATCACCGGCAGCGTGAAGCCGGCCATGAGTTCGCCATGGATCGGGGTGAGGCCGAGGTCGCGTTCGAGGTCTTTGCCTGCGAGTTCGGCGAAGCGTTCTTGCTCGCCCTTGTTGGAGAATACGATGGCGATGTCCCAGCCGTCGCGTTTCCAATCGTTGAGTTGGCGGAAGAAATTTTCGCGGCGGAGTTCTTCTAACACGAAATCCCCGGCTTCGAAGATGCCGAGCGGGCTGCCATAGGCGGCGAGGGTGAAATCCTCTTCGCTGTTGAACTCGGCAGCTTCTTCCAGAATGCGGACGTCGGGTTTCTCAATCTCCGCGCTGAAGGAAATGACGAGGTCGCCGGGGCGTTTGTAATCCGCGACGGTGGCCTCGGTGGCGGGCTCGGCGAGCAGGAGTTCGGCTTCGAGACGTTTGTTGGTGGAGGCTTGGGAATCGAGGTCGAACTCGCGGATGGATTCGAGATCGGTATCGAAAAACTCGAGGCGCAATGGTTTGGCGGCCTGCCATGCGAAGAGGTCGATGATGCCGCCGCGGACGGCGAATTGTCCGCGTGCTGCGACGGTGGGAACGCGCTCGTAGCCGTGTTCGGCGAGGGATTTCGCGAGTTCGGCGGGGTCGAGGGTGGTTCCGGGTTTCAGCGTTGTGCGCGACGAGTGGAGGGCGGCTGGGGAAGGGGCCTTGCCGGCAAATGCGTCGCTGCCACAGAGGACGGCGCAATTTTCCGAGCGGGCGAGGATTTCGAGGACGGCGAACCACTCGGCGGCGGATTCCGGGTCGGCGATCGTGCCATCGCCGGTGTCGGTGGGAGGATCGGGCAGGACGAGGGCGTTGATGCCCCAGAGGTCCATCTCGGCGGCGAGGCGTTCGCGGTGGCGTGGTATGTCGCAGACGAGCCAGAGGCGTGGTTTTTTGCGATCGCGGGCAGCCTCGCAGACGAGGGCGGCGAGAAACGCGTGGGACGCCTCGGCGGAGTGATCGAGTACGAGTTCGCGATCACCGGTGGCTAGAGGGGCCAGGCGTGCGGCGAAATCCGGGTGGGTGACGGCGCGGCGGAGCCAGCCGTGTGTGGGAAGGTCCGTGCGGGACACGGGAGGAGTGTGGAGCGGGAAGGGGAGAGTGAGAAGCGAGAAGTGAGAGAAGCTCTATGTGGGCTGGATGTGATTTCTGTGTTGGCTACGACGAGATGCAGCAGGAAATGATCACCCGGCTTGGTCGGGCCAAACCCGAAAGCCCATGGATTCGAAGTGACGGTCGAAGCCAAATACACGCTTCAATCCAGAGCGTTTCATCAGGACCGCCGACAGGCAGTCGGTAAATGAAACTCCCTGATCCGCAAACTTTCGCATCAAGACCAACGCCTTTGCCCAGTCCTCTTCGCCGGCCCGGAGCCACTCAATGCCCGAAGCCATGACGTCTTGCCCCCATTGCGCTGCAAAAGCGTAATGGCTGCGCCGTGCAATTAGCGTGACGGACTCGTCGAGGATGTGTTCCGAGGAAACGAGTCGATATCCGCGTTGCTCCACCTCGCTCCAAGATTGCCGCGCGCTCGCGTGAAATTGATCTCCGGCAATTTCCTTGGCTACAAAAGCTCCGGTGTCCACATACAAAGCAATCATGGCCCGTAGAGATAGGTGTCGTGATTGGCCGCCGTGTCAACTGGCCCCGGCCCAGTCCATGGCTGGCGGGCAAAGAAGCGCGGGCGTTCTGGATTCGACGGTCCGTCATCCGACGCCAGACGACGACGGATCAGCTCGCTTAGCGAAATACCGAGTGCCTTGGCCTCGCGATCCGCGCGTCGGCGCAATTCATTAGGAAGTAGGATGGTGGTTCTATGCATATGGCACTCTTAGCTTTGGCATATGGCTGCGTCAATCTCGGACTGGAAAAAATTTTGTTTGCAGTGGCTAGTGGGGCCAAGTGTTTGCTTGTCGAGTCAGTGGCTCACTTGAATTTTATTCATGTCTCACTTTGCTCGCCGAGTTATTTGGTGGCAAGCGGCAAGGGCGTGCCAGGAAGGATTCAGGTTTATACCAAACGAATGAAACGCGAAGCACCTCAAGGAGCGGCGGAATGTGTCCGCCGATGGCCATGATGGGGCCAATGAGGTGAGTGAAGCGCGTTTCATTGGCACTTCATTGGCAGGGCGATTCGGAACGGTAGCGCAGCGGACATAGCCGGAGGCAAATCGCCCCTCCATGCGGAATGATCCGCGCTCCAGTTTGGAGAATGGTCTATCAGAGTCTTGCTAGAATCGCGTCGCCCATGGCGGAGGTGCCTACCTTTGTTTCGCCTTCGCGGCCGGTGGCGATGTCGCCGGTGCGGAAGCCATCGGCGATGGCTTTGGCGACGGCGTTTTCGATGGCGTTGGCGGCATCGGT
The DNA here is from genome assembly GCA_903919975.1 of Akkermansiaceae bacterium. Lineage (GTDB taxonomy): Bacteria > Verrucomicrobiota > Verrucomicrobiia > Verrucomicrobiales > Akkermansiaceae > Luteolibacter. The sequence continues at coordinate 29,578 of CAIXKE010000010.1, forward strand.
TTCGCCGAGTGAGAAGCGCAGCAACATGGCGAGTGAGAGGATTTGGGCGATCGGGTTGGCGATGCCTTGGCCGGCGATGTCGGGAGCGGAACCGCCGGACGGTTCATACATGCCGAAGTAGAGGCCCTTCTCATTTTTCGTGCCGAGCGAGGCGGAGGGAAGCATGCCGAGCGAGCCGGAAATCATGGCCATTTCATCGGATAGAATATCGCCGAAGAGGTTTTCCGTGACGAGCACATCGAACGATCCGGGGCGGCGGATGAGTTGCATGGCGGCATTATCGACATACATGTGGGACAATTGGACCTCGGGGAATTCCGTGGCGATTTCGATGGCGGTTTCGCGCCAGAGGACGGAGGAGGCGAGCACGTTGGCCTTATCGACCGAGAGCAATTGTTTTTTGCGGCCCATGGCGGCGGTGAAGGCGACGCGCAGGATGCGGACGATTTCGCTTTTTTTGTAAACCATCGTGTCGAGTGCGACGGGTTCGCCATTTTCTTCGTGTCGGCCTTTGGGGGTTCCGAAATAGACGCCGCCGGTGAGTTCGCGGACGCAGAGTACGTCGAAGCCATCTGCGATGAGTTCTTGTTTGACGGGCGAGGCATGGGTGAGAGCGGGCATGCAGACGCCGGGGCGGAGATTGGCGAAAAGACCGAAATGTTTCCGCAGGGGAAGCAGCGCGCCGCGTTCCGGTTGGATCTCGGGTGGCAGATTTTCCCATTTCGGGCCGCCGACTGAACCGAAGAGAATGGCGTCCGCTTGTGCCGAGGCGGCGACGGTTTCCGGAGGCAGTGGGTGACCGGTGGCATCGATGGCTGCGCCGCCGACGAGATGCTCGCTGCGAGAAATCGTGAAGCCGAATTTTTGTTCGGTGGCTTCAAGGATGCGGACAGCTTCGGCCATGACTTCGGGGCCGATGCCGTCGCCGGCGAGGATGGTGATGCGGTGACTGCGTGACATGCGCGGGAAAATGGCGGGTGTATGGGTGGCTGGCAAGTCATCAGATGTATTGAACAACGGTGATAAATTCGCACCAAAAATTCATTGACGGGAATTGTCGTCAAGTCCACCGTGCTGGCATGAAATCAGCAAAATCCACGGGTCGGCGGGGTCGCCCGCATTCTGAAGAGGCTGGCACGGTTCGGATCAGCCCGCGGTTTCCGTCGTCCACTGCCGCTTTGTTGGAAAAAGCTTCGGCGTTTCGAGGTCTGACCGTCACAGGCTTTGTCCTAGAGGCGGCACGAGTCGCGGCCGAGCGGGTCATCGCCGAGGAGACCCGCTGGCAACTCGATGAGGCGGAAACACGGACGCTGCTCGGGTTGCTGTCCAATCCACCCAAACCCAGCGCCGCAGCCCGCAAGGCTGCCGCACTCGCGGATGCCGATGTCACGATTCGCTCTTGAGTTACTCGACGCATTCCACGACCGGAGGAATTTTGAATCGGGCTTGGAAAGTATCGACCGTTACCTGCGCGAAACCGCCCGCGGACATACCGACAAGGGCGTGAGTCTGACGCGCGTTTTGGTTCATGCCGATGCAGCGCCACCAAAGCCGGTCCTCGGATACTTCACTCTGACACCCTGCATGGTGGAAGCCGCCGGATGGCCCGAGGTGCCAAAGGCGCTGCCGCGAAATCCGGTTGGGGCGGTTTTGTTGGGCAGGCTTGGTGTTGCTACGGGCATGCAAGGCGCTGGCATCGGAAGCCGGTTGCTGTCACTGGCCCGGCGTATTTCCCACGATTCTCTTACCTCCACCGGCGGCATCGGCTTGGTCGTTGATGCGGCAACCGACCATCTTGTGGTATTCTACGAACGCTACGGGTTCGTCAGGATATCACCGGATTCGCTGCGGTTGTTTCTTCCCGCGCGATCACTGGTCTGAGCCTGAAATCCGCAGTTGAAGGCCGAGTTCGACGATTTTTTGCCAAGGATTACACAGAAGGGATTTTGGGGCGAGGTCGGCCACCTCATTTCACCTAATGGGTCAAATCATAAATTCATATAACTCTTTGATAATCCGTAAAATCCATGTAATTCGTGGTTTTAATTGCGGAATTTAGAGTGAGTTTGGTTGCCAGCTGCTGGATAGTAGTCGTGGCTTGCGATTCGTTCGTTCGTCAGATTTTGTTATTTATCGGTGGATTTCGAGGGCTTGACGGCGGTGCGCTCGATGAACTCGATGATGGTTCCGGCGACGTCTTTTTTCGACGATTGTTCGATGCCTTCGAGGCCGGGGGAGGAATTCACTTCCATCACGACCGGGCCGTGATTTGAGCGGAGGAGATCGACGCCAGCGACGTTGAGGCCCATGGCCTTGGCGGCGGCGATGGCGACGGTCCGTTCTTGCGGGGTGATTTTGACTTTTTCGGAGGATCCGCCGCGATGGAGGTTGGAGCGGAATTCGCCTTTGGCGGCTTGGCGTTTCATCGATGCGACGACCTTGCCGCCGACGACGATGCAGCGGATGTCAGCACCCTCGGCTTCCTTGATAAATTCTTGGACGAGGATGTTGGCGTTGAGGCCTTTGAATGCCTCGATGACGGATTCTGCGGCGTTAGTGGTTTCCGCGAGCACGACGCCGACGCCTTGGGTGCCTTCGAGCAATTTGATGACGAGGGGGGCGCCGCCGCACATTTTGATCAACTCGCCGGTGGCGTCCGTGTGGTGGGCGAAGCCGGTGATGGGCAGGCCGATGCCTCGTTTCGCGAGGATTTGCAATGAACGGAGTTTGTCGCGCGAGCGGGCGATGGCCACGGAATCGTTGAGCGAGAAGACGTTCATCATTTCAAATTGGCGGACGACGGCATTGCCGTAAAACGTGTGTCTGGCGGCGATCCGCGGAATCACCGCGTCCGCCACGAGTTCCTCGCCATCCACGTAGATCCGTGGCTTGCGGGAGGTGATGTTCATGTAACAGCGGAGGTAGTCGACCACGCGGACTTCATGGCCGCGGGTCTCGGCGGCGGTCACGAGAGCGGAGGTGCTGTAGAGCTGCGAGTTACGGGAGAGGATGAGAATTTTCATGTGCTACAATGCGCGAATGCGTCCAATAGCCGATGGACCGGGTGGTCAATCAGAAAAGCAATCGATAACCGAGACTTGCCTGGAGGACTCTTACGCTCCATGGTCCGAGCATGAACCCCGTCACCGAACGATTGAGAAATTTTCTGCAGTATGTGGCTGTGAAATTGATCGACGATCCCTCGCAGGCGCAATTGAAAGTGGCCGAGCTTGGGCCGAAAAAACTGCGTTTCAAGCTGGTGCTCGCTAGTGCGGATGTTGCGATGATGATTGGCCGCAATGGATTCACGGCATCGGCGATCCGAAATGTGCTGAAGGCTGCGGCGGACAAGGAAGGCGTGCAGGTTGCGTTGCAAATTCACTCGCATGAGGAGGAAGCGGAGTTGTTAGCGCGTGAGGGAGGGGGCGGAGCGTGATGCTAATGATGGTTGCTAATCTCCGTCCTAGCCAAAATGCTGGCCTATGAGTGAAACGCTGACACATCAAGAGATGCCGCCGGTGAATCCGGGATTTGAGTTCTTCAAGTTGGTCCTGCTCATCCTTATCAGCGTGGGAGTCGGCTGGGCTTCGTCGGCGAAGCTCGGGATCGGTCTCTGGCCCGGTGTGGTCATCGCCGCGTGCATCTTCGGGGTTTGTCTGTTTTCAATGATCAATCTCCGCGGTGCGCCGCCTGAGATAGGATACACCTTCGGGCTGAAGTTTTTCAGTGTGATGGCCTACAAGGTTATGAATTTCACGTTGGTGATGTGGTTAGCCAATGACATCGGGATTCCGAAGGAATACGGACTCACAGTGGTCTTTTGCTGGGCCATCGTCATGTCTATCTCCACGCTGCTCGCTGGCTCGCTATCGGACGCGCTCGGCTTGCGGAAGACATTATTATTAGGCGTGAGCATTTGCGTGTTGGCGCGCTTGGTGATGGTGGCGACGTCCAATCAGGTGATTGCCTTGGGGGCCGGCCTTCTGCCGTTGGCGATTGGTGAAGCACTCTGCACTCCGGTGCTGGTGGTAGCGTTGCGTAAGTTCTCTACGGCGAGCCAGCGATCGGTGGCGTTTTCGGTATTTTACGCGATCATGAACTTTGGTTTCATGGTGGGATATTTTGTTTCCGACGGGGTGCAGAAGGCGGCGGGGGACGACAAGATGTTCACTCTAGATTTCGCCTTTTTATCGGGGGATTTCAGTGTCTATCGGATGATGCTGCTGGCGAGTATGGGAGTGGAGTTATTGATGTTTCCGTTGATTCTGATGCTCCGGCGTGGTGCGGAGATGACGGCAAACGGAATGGTGATCACTCCTGAGGAGGACAAGCATCCGGGGTATGGATTTGTGGAGGCCTCATGGCTGACGGTGAAGGAGGCTGCGGACCAGACGCTGAGTCTTTTCAGCGGATTGGTCCGGACTCCGGGGTTTCACAGGTTGATTATTTTCCTGTTGTTGATCGGTTTTCTCAAGGTGGTCTTCAATGTGATGGACTACGTCTTGCCTCCATTCGCGGTCAAGGAGCTTGGCTCGATGGAAACCGTCGGCCGACTTAATGCTATCAACGGAGTGCTGATCCTCGTGCTGGCCCCGGCGATCGGGATCCTGACGCAAAAGTATTCCGCGTATTCGATGGTGATTATGGGTGGTCTTGTCACGGCGGGATCGTTTGTTTTCATGTTTCTTCCAAGCTCGGCTTTCCAAGGAATGGCCGATGGATGGGTGGGTAATGTGATTGGACATCACTATCTGAAATTGGTGGGAGCGGTGAGTCCGTGGTATGTGATGATCGCGTTCTGGCAGGTCATGTTTTCGGTTGGCGAGGCGTTCTATTCACCGCGAGTGTATGAGTATGCATCGTCGATTGCTCCGAGAGGGCAGGAGGCTTCCTATGCATCGCTCTCATATGTTCCGCTGTTGATTGGAAAACTGATTACCGCGTTGTTGGGCTTCCTCGGTGTGATGGCGTGGATGTGCCCCGAGGAGGGCCCGGGGAATCCTCAACTCGCATGGTTGATGATTGGCCTGATGGTGCTGGTGGCTCCGGTGGGTCTGCTGGTCTTCAAGCGCTTCATCCAAGTGAAGGAAGAAGGACGGAGCAGTTAGCTCAGAAGTGAAATGGCTTTGGTTGATATTTTCAGATCCCTTTGTCCGTGGACAGCAGGCTGTCTCACGGAAAGCGGCAGCAGGCCGCGCGCAGTCCATGGCCTTCGGTGGCTTCTGGTTTCAGGTGAGGGGGGATTCCAGCTTGGCTACGGTGCCGCCTTCGTCCGCAGGATTGAGGGTGATGGAGCCGCCGTGAAGTTCGGCGGCTTCGCGGACGAGGGTGAGTCCGAGGCCGGTGCCTTTGCGGCCGGAGCCGGGGTGGCGTAAGGAGTAAAAGCGTTCAAAAATCTTTTCGCGGGCTTAGTTGGGGATGCCTTCGCCATGGTCGCGGATGCTGAGTTCAAGGCCGAGGATGCGATCGACCTCGCCGTCGCGGGCGGTTAGGAAGAGCACGGGGGATGGATGAGGTTTCGCGTAGGCGGCGGCAGACATCGAGTCCGGTCATGTCAGGCAGGTCGATGTTGAGGATGGCGAAGTCATGCGGTTCGCGGGAGGCTGCGGCGAGGGCATCGGCACCGGTGAGGGCGTGGGTGACCGTGAAACATTCGGTTTCCAACGCATACACCAAGGCATCGGCGATGGCCGACTCGTCTTCTACCAACAGGACTCGTGGCATGGAGGGATTTCAACGAGTCTCTGTGAAATGCCAATGAAGAAAGGATGAAATCGCGAGGAAAGGTAGGATGCCTGCTACCAAAACTGAGTTTGCACTACAGCAGGATTTGCCGTAAAAAAATCGCAAAAATCGCAAAAAAGCCTGGTTGTGTTAATTTTTTTGAGGGTTTTTGCGCCGCTTTGCGGCTGACCGAATGGATTCTATTTTGAGACTGGTCGGTAACGATGCTGGATCAAGAATAATTGTTAGGGTTAGTCGAGGCAACGTTTGACTGCTTCGCGTTTCAGGCGGAGTTCGCGCCATTCGTTGACGAGGCGGCTGGCCTCGATAATCCCGCAGCCGGCCGGGATTTTGAGTTGGGTGCCTTCCCACCATACGCCGCGGATGGCGACGATGGCATCGAAGCGGCCTTGGTCCCAAAGTCCGAAGGGTGAGCCGAAGTGTGGCGGGCACCCGAGGCGGTCGCGCCATTTCAACAAGCTCGCCATGGTTCCATCCGTCCGTGGAAGAGGACCGAGCGCGGGTGTCGGATGAAGCCGGCGTAGCAGGCTTTGCGGATCCATTTCCGCGTGCAGGTCCACCTCGATGCGGGTGAGGAAATGGACGATGGACCCTAATTCGAGGATTTGGCGTGAGTGACGCGTGAGGTTGCCGAGGTCGAGGAGTTTTGAGACCAGGGTTTGGGCGACGTATTCGTGTTCGCGGATTTCCTTTTGATCGACTGCGAAAACATCAAGGTCGTCGATTCTTGCGGTGCCGGCGAGTGCCATGGTTTCGAGTTTTTTGCCATCCAGGGAAAACAGCAACTCCGGGGTGGCACCGGCAAAACCCGCGCCCGGGTGCACCCACCCGTATGATTGGAGGGGAGGCTTCCGGCGGGCCATGGCCGCGATGATGGTTTTTTCCGGGGCTTGGCTGGCGTGACCGGTTTCGGTGACGACCGGGACGGTTTTTTCGAAAACTCCGCTATGAATCGACGCCAAGATTTCCTGAAAGACCTCGGAAAAAGGAGCCGCACCGAGTGGATCCCATTCGTAACTCAAGTTAGGGACGTCAGTGAATCGCGCTGAAAATTCTGCCAGATTGGTGCGTTCGATGCGATGCGGAATCTGCCATGGTTGGCTTTCCCCTGGGGCGAAATTCTGCACGTAAAACGCCACTCCTCCGGGTGGTGGGGTGTTGGATGCTTGAAACGGGCCGTGACCGATCAGGACGCTGCCATCCCGCCGAGCCAGCCATGCCATTGATTGGGAGGTGCTTTCCATGTGAGCGGCGCATAGGGTGGCTTGCATCCGATGAATGTGCAAGTTTCATCAGGCATCGTGTGCATTCGTTAGAATGCGTCCTTTACGTGATTCAGGCGCGGTTTTTTCCCCTCTTCCACGTAAATTTCGATCACGTCGAAGCGCCATGGCAGATTGCGGGTGCCGAGGCGCTTGAGCCAGGCATTCGCGCCGCGTTCGATCAGGACCTGTTTTGGCTTATCTACGGCATCCAGTGGCCGAATTTTACTTCCTTCGCGCCGCGTTTTGACTTCCACGAAGAGCAGCAACTTGCGATTCCGTGCGATGATGTCGACTTCGCCTTTTTTGGGTCCCCTGAAATTCCGCATGAGGATCCGGGCACCTTTGGAGCGTAGGTAATCGACTGCGACCCGTTCGCCATAATCGCCCAGCCATTTGCGGCTGCGCAGCGAGCCATCAGGCGCCGTCAAACGGCAAGGTGCATTGAGCGACCGGCTGAAACGAGCGACGATGATGGCGACAAGGGCCGTGATTCCGAAGCGCTTCAAGATGGGCTTTGGTGCCATATCCTTGGTGTTTCGCAAAGCCGAATTGAGGGAATTCGCGGTCGATTACCGCCATCAGGCGATCGCGGGTGATCTTGGCGATGATACTGGCCGCGGCGATGGAGAGTGACAGGCCGTCGCCTTTGACGATTGCATCGTAGGGAAACGGGAAATCGCGCAATGGTAGCCCGTCGATCAGGCAGTGGTCGGGGAGCGGGTTGAGGGCTTCCGCCGCCCTGCGCATGGCCAGATGGGTGGCGCGAAGAATGTTGAGGCGGTCGATTTCTTCACGGCTGGCGGTAGCAACCGCCCAAATGAGACCCGGTTCGCCGGTCAGTCGCTCGTAGATGGTTTGGCGTTTGGCGGCGCTGATTTTTTTAGAATCGTCCAGGCCGGGGCAGGAGAAACCGTGAGGAAAGATGACTGCCGCCGCTGTGACAGGACCGGCCAATGGTCCTCTACCGGCCTCATCGATGCCGGCGATTCGTTGATAACCGCGAGTGTGTAGGGCGGTTTCGAAGGCCAGATCCGGCACAGATTAAAAGCGGTTGAAGCGTTCCCGCGTCGAGCGATGGGATAAATTGGGTGTGGAGAATATCTGGGTGGCGAAGATCATTCCATCCGAGTCCACAACCACTCCGATTCCAGAGTAGATCCAATTATCGAGCATGTTTTTATGGTGATCCTTTGATAATTTCCAGAGTGGGAGGATATCCCGAGCGTTGGGGCTGGCAGCAACGTTTTCGCTGACGTTGGACATATTAAGATGTTCGCGTGCAACGATGGTTCGTGCGTCGAAGCCGAAATGGCTGACGTTTTTTCCATTGATGCTGAAGTTGCCGCGGTGTTTGCGGAGATATTCAGAATGAGATTGAGCGAGTTTATCCAAACCGCTGTGGCGTTGGAGGTCTTGGCCGCCCTGGCTGCGGCGGTAGGCATTGATGTCACTGAACAGGCGTGAGGAGAGGGAGTTGTCGGCACTTGAAGATGCCGAAACAGGAATGTGGGATGGTCCGGCAGGCGGATTGGCGCAAGATGCCAAGCTGGCAACGCAAACCACGGTCATAACTCGAATTTTAGTATTCATTTTCTCTAAAAGTTAATTTTTAAAATCCACAAATTCACAATTCTGTAAAGAAGAATTCAAAATAATCATGGTTGAATGGCTTGAAAAGTGAGGGCATTGAGAAATCCGCTTGCCCTCCGGGGCGGGAGTTTGCAGATTGCCGCGCACCAAGGCGGCTTGGCGGAATTGGTAGACGCGCTCGACTCAAAATCGAGTTCTAACGAGTGTGGGTTCGAGTCCCACAGCCGCTACTTCCCGTATTTCGCGGGGCAGCCGATTTTTTTCAGGATAAAACGGCATGACTCAACCTCGCATCATTGGAATCATCGCAGGCAGCGGAGTGTATCCGGAGACCTTCATGGTTTCCGCCCGGAAGAATTCGCCGGGTGTGAAGCTTGTAGTTGCGGCATTTCATGGTGAAACCAAGGCGGAGCTGGCGGATCAGGCGGATGCCATCGACTGGTTTCGGGTCGCGCAACTTGGGAAGGTGATTAAATTTTTCCGGAGCGAGGGGGTGACCGAGGCGGTGATGATGGGGCAGATTTCGCCGAGGAATTTGTTTGATTTGCGGCCGGATTTTCGGGTTTTGATGATTCTTGCCCGGGTTAGGGAGCGGAATGCCGAGACGCTTTTTGGAGCTATCGCGGATGAGTTGGGTAAGGATGGGATCGTTGTTCTTCCGGCCACCACGTTTTTGGAGGATCATCTTCCTGGGCTTGGGTATGTGTGCGGGCCGGTCTTTAAGAAACGCCAGCTTAGCGATGCGGAGTTTGGCTTTCGGATTGCAAAGCAAACGAGCGCCTTGGACATCGGCCAGAGTGTGGTGGTGCGCCACGGCACGGTCTTGGCGGTGGAGGCTTTCGAGGGGACCAATGCCTGCATCCGTCGCGGCGGGGACTTGGGCAATGGCAAGGACGTGATGCTGGTGAAGGTGTCCAAACCCAATCAGGACTTTCGTTTCGACGTGCCGGTGATCGGCCCGCAAACCATCGAGACCTGCGCGGCTGCGGGAATCTCGGGGATCGCCATCGAGGCTGGAAAAACGTTGTTGCTCGAAAAAACGGCCGTGGCGGAGCTTTGCGCGCGGCATAAGATCGGGATTCACGCGGTGGCGTGATGGATTTTGAAGGTGTTCGCGCTTGGCGGGCGCGGGGGCAAGTGGCTTGATGCGGAGATGAACGAAACGGGTGGTCGATTGCGCATTGAATTGTTTCCGCGGGCGGAGGCGGCGGTGAGGCGTGGGCATCCGTGGGTGTATGGCGAGAGCATCAAAGGGCAAAACCGTGAAGGTGAAGTGGGGGAGTTGGCGGTAATGTATGATCGGAATAATCGATTTATGGCGGTGGGGCTGTATGATCCCACTTCGCCGATCCGGGTGCGGATCGTGCATTGCGGGAAGCCGGCGATGATTGATCGGGCTTGGTGGTTAGAGAAAGTGCGGAGCTGTGTTGAACGGCGCGAGGGATCGGTGGTGAACGCCGGAACAAATGGTGCGCGCTTGATCAATGGGGAGAGCGAGGGTTTTCCCGGGTTGGTGCTGGATCGTTATGCGGGGACCTTGGTGGCGAAACTTTACACGGCGGCGTGGTTGCCGCGTTGGGAAGAGATGGAGGGAGTGATTCGGGAGGTGCTGGAACCGCAACATTTGGTGTTGAGGCTGAGCCGGAATATTCAGGAGGATGCGGCGAAACACTGGGGCCTGGAAGAAGGTTTCCGTGGCGAGGCGGGAGATGAAATCGTGGTGTTTTCGGAGAACGGCATTCGTTTCGAGGCCGCGGTCATCAACGGGCAGAAGACTGGATTTTTCCTCGATCAACGCGACAACCGCACACGGGTGGAAACGCTGGCGGCCGGGCGTGAGGTGTTGAATGTGTTCAGTTTTTCGGGTGGTTTTTCGCTGTATGCGGCGCGGGGTGGTGCGAAGTCGGTGACGGATTTGGATATCAGCGGGCACGCGTTGGAAAGTGCGGATCGGAATTACCAGTTGAACGAGGGTGATGCCCGGATTGCGGGGGTTTCCCGGGAAACCGTGCGTGCGGATGCGTTCAAGTGGATGGATGAAGATCCGCGGACTTATGACATGATCATCGTCGATCCTCCATCGCTGGCGAAGCGGGAGAAGGAACGGGAGGGTGCGATCCGCGCCTATCAACGGCTCAACGGACGGGCGATCGAGCGATTGCCGCCGGGTGGGATTTTGGTGGCGGCCTCATGTTCCGCGCACGTCTCGGAAGTGGAGTTTTATGATATCGTTAGATCGGCGGCCATGCGCAGTGGTAGATCCTGGCGGGAGCTGTGGACGAGCGGTCACGCGGAGGATCATCCGGCGGGTTTTGCCGAGGCTCGGTATCTCAAGGCGCTTTGTCTAGAGTTTGAATGCTAGGAATTTGCTTTTGGGATGATGGCCGGTGAGAATGCTCATTTGGGGACAGAAGGGCGGGGAAAAAGGGGTTGGTGTGCCGTGGGGGTCCTACGGATTCAATTCAGGGGTCACACAAGAAGACGTAAGCCTTGAGGAAGCTCGAAAACTTGGCTTTAGCGTTGCTGTCATTGACGCCCGAGGAAGAGAAGATCGATGATGACACCTGGGCGTCCGTGCGCAACATGAACCCAGCCATCAAGCACAAGCTCATTGCCGAGATCGAGGCTGGCCCCAAGCCGCGAGACATCCGAGAGGTGGCGCGAGAAGCTGCCGCCGAAACCCGCCGCATTATGCTGAATCGTGGCCTTGCCGATGCTGAAGTGCGGGGAGATGCGTCAAAGGCAGCGAAATACCGGAAAGCAATTGTTGAGCTTCCGACTCCCGGCCTGAAAGTCTGGCGGGACGATGGCGGCAAGAGCGTGCTTGAGATCGTGCGCCAAACGGCTATTGTCGCGGTGTTGCCAGATGACTTCCGAAGAGTTTTACACCCAGATGGAGAAATCTCTGGGCAAGAAGACTACCTTGATCGATCCGAGTAAATCCAGATCATTGAAGGCGAAGCGCGTAGGCTAGGATTGTTATATGACGGATTGGAGCTACGGGTTGAAGGCGGGCGTGAGCACGATTGGGCTTATGATGATGCCAGCGGAACCTTGCTGAAATTCACCAAGCCTTCGAGTGCTGCATACGTTGTGGAAATCCTGAATGGAAAGCCTCGGTTATCCAATGGAGATCCGCTTGAATACCTCGACCGGCTGATTCTTCATAACGAAGTTTTCGGAGAATTCACCCGTTTCGTGGGAATCGGCGGTCTGCCAAATAATCGCCGGATAATCACAAGGCAGGAAAGAATCAAAGGTCGCGAGGCTCGATGGGACGAAATTGTCCGGCTAATGGTAGATGATCTTGGATTCACTAAGTTGAGGCACAATTTTGGCATCGGTTACGAGGATTCATATGGTTTTATCATTATTTTTGGAAAGCCTTGTCCTTGGGGTTGCCGGCGGATTGGAGGTAGGCGATGAGATTGAGAAGCTCCTCTTGGTTTAGGGCATTGATGAGTCCGGCTGGCATCATCGAGATGTTGAATGGTTGGCGCTGCTGGACTTGTTCCGCATCCAAGGTGGTCAGCACGTCGGGGGCGAAAGCGCTCGTCATCACGAAGATTTTGCCGTTTTCCTCGACGATGACCCGACCGATCACGGTGGATCCGTCTTTGAGTCCGATTTGCTCTGTGCCGTATTGGTCGCTGATGACTTTGGAGGGTTCGATGATGTTATCCATCAAGTCGGAAACGGTATAGCGTTTGCCAGATGCGGTTAGATCGGGGCCGATGTTTCCGCCATCGCCATTCATCTTGTGGCAATTGATACAAAGTGTGCTCGAATACATTGCTTTGCCTTGTTCGAAGTTGCGGCCTTTGAGTCCATTGGCGACGAGGGCGACAACGTCTGCGGTGGTGTAGTTTTTTCCCGGGCCTTTGGGGGCGACGAGATTGGCGGGCGGGGCGGGCAGGGCTTGTTTGGAAAGTTGATCGAGGGCCGCGCGTTCGGTGGCGTCGGGGACTATGTTGGTGAGAGCTTCGGCACGGATGTTGTTGATGAACTTGGTGAAGCTGTTGCCGCCGCGCCACTTGGTTGTGGTCGGAAACCAGCTGAAGAATGTCTTCCGGAGTTCTGGGGTCCAACCAGTTTTAGCTTCGCGGAGCGAATAGGCATAGGAGATGGCTTGGCGGTTGGGTTGGCTGTTGTTCATGCCTTCCACCGCTTTGCTGTATCGGCCGTTGCGTGAGAGAATTTCCGCGCTGGAAATGGTGATGTCGGTATCTTTGGCGGTGCCGAGCATGGGCACTGTTTTTGCAACGATGCTAGTGGAACCCAGATAGCTGAGGAGTGAAACGAGTTCGCGGTTGGCAAACGGATCGGTGGCTGGAAATAGCGGATCGAGCTTGGCGGCGATCTGTGCGCAAACTTCGGGAGAGGGCCGTCCCATGCGGGTGAAGGTCAGTTCCCAGACGCGTAGCAATGGCAGGCGAAGATCGGTGGGTAGTTTCTGATAGTTCAGCTTATCCAATGCGACGATGAGGCGTGGTTGAAGTGATTTGTCGCCGATGCGAGCCAAGGCCATGAGTGCTTCCAGCGAAGCTTGCGGATTTTTCTCGGCGAGGGCGTTTTCCGCCCAGAGAGTGGATGGCTGGCGTTCGATGGCGGCGCGGGCGGCCCATCGGATGAAACGGTCGGTGTGGCTGAGATTTGGCCATGCTTTGGCAATCGCCTCGGGACCAGTGCCCTCGGCGTGGAGGGCTTCCAGTTGGTGCCGCAATTTCGCCTCGGGCGTTATCGCGACGGGAGGGGCGGCTTTGCTGCTTTCTTTTCCGTTGTAGGTGATGCGGTAGAGACCGGATTGGTTGCCGCGTCCACCGATGGTCACATAGAGGGCTCCGTCGGTTTTTGAGATCACGGCATCCGTCACGGAGAAACCGTTTCCGGAAAGGAAGTCTTCTTTCTCGCCGGTGAAGCTTGCGCCATCGGGCTTGAGGTGGATCGCCCAGATTGTGCCGAATGTCCAGTCGAGGGCGAATAAGGCCCGTTGGTATTTTGTCGGAAACTTCGCGCCCGTGCCAAACACCGTGCCGGTGGGTGAACCGGGGCCGATGTCCACCGTTTCAGGCAGTGAATCCGCATAATAACTGGGCCAGCGACCCGCACCGGAGCGCCATCCATAGTCGCCACTGCTGACGATATGGTTGATGCGGGTGGGTATAAACCAGGGGGTGCCCATGTCCCATTCCATGTCGGAGTCGAAGGTAAAAAGTTCACCGTTGGCGTCGAAGGCGATGTCATACTGGTTGCGGAAGCCGCCTGCGATGAGTTCGACGCGTTTGCCCTCGGGGTCGGTTTTGCAGACATAGCCGCCGGGTGCGAGGATGCCTCTGGCATGGCCGTTGGCGTCCCATAGGCGGGTGATCAGGTGATCTTCTCCGATGGCCACGGGGCGTGAGTATTCGAGGTTGTCCGGCAATTTCGTATGGTTGCCATTGGCGAAGTAGAGAGACTTTCCATCGGGTGAGAGAGCGATCCCATGAGTGCCGTGCTCGCCGCTACCTTGGCATTTGCGGAGTTGTTCGCCTTTGTCGTATTGATCATCGTTATCCGTATCGTGCAAACGCCAGAGCCCCTTGGCACCTTTTTCGTTGGTCATCACATAGAGGCTATCGAAGGCATAAAGTAGGCCGTGAGCGCCACCGATCGTCTGAATATTGAGATCTTTTGGGAGTTGGAGCGGTTCTACCAGTGCTCCATCGGTTTTGCCGATCGGGGGAACGGTCACGCGGAAGAAGCCTCCGCCTTGATCGCCCGTGATGAGGCGGCCTTTGGCATCTTCAGTCATGGAAACCCACGAGCCTTGTTGTTCTTTGGGAACGGTGTAAATGAGCTCAACCTTGAAGCCAGGAGCGATTTTGAGCGTAGCAGGGTCGGTTGCTGGCCCCGCATGGGCAAGTTGCGGCGCGATGAGAGACAATGCTGGGAGCAAGAAGGTAGGGATAATGAATTTCATCGGAGGATGGTGGCAGGCTTGCGTCATACTCCGACATGCGGGCCGCCTTTTCAAAAATCGAGAGATTCGGGATAATTCTCAAGGATTTCTGCAAATCCCTGATTTTCCATGTCGGAGTAGGATTTCCCCTTGCCAAGTCGCTGGGATTTCCATACCCCGTGCGCCCCTTCACGCCGCACACACACCAACGAAGACCCGGGGAAATCCACATGCGGCGGGTCTTTAAGAATCGCCCGACCTGAATCAAGGCGGGAAACCAAAGTATCCATGATTAACGAACTCATCAATGAAATGGTGGACGCAGGCGTCCATTACGGTCACCAAACGAAAAAATGGAATCCACGCATGAAGCCCTTCCTTATGAAGGACAAAGGCGGGATCTACATCATCGACCTCGAGAAAACCGTCCAACAGCTCGATAAAGCTTCGACATTTCTCGGCGAACTCGTCGGCAAGGGCAAAAAAGTCCTTTTCGTCGGCTGCAAGCGCCAAGCCCAAGACGCGATCCGCGAAGCGGCTGAAGCGACCGGCCAGCACTACGTCAACCATCGTTGGCTCGGCGGCATGCTCACGAACAGCCTCACCGTCCGCAAGAGCGTGGAGCGGCTCAAGTATCTTGAAACCATCGAGAAACAACCGGAATTTAAGGCCATGTCCAAGAAGGAACTCGCCGCCCTCGGCCGTGAGCGCGAAAAACTTCTGCGCAACCTCCGCGGTGTGCGTGACATGGACTCCAAGCCGGATGCCGTGGTGATCGTGGACTCCGCTCGCGAAACCATCGCCGTCGCCGAAGCCCGCCGCTTGAATATTCCAATTGTCGCCCTTGTGGACACCAATGCCGATCCGGCTCTCGTGCAATACCCGATCCCGGGTAATGACGACGCGATCCGCTCGATCCGTCTCATCCTCCAAAATTTGGTGGATGCTATGGTCGCCGCCCGCAAGAACTGATCTTTTGATTTCCTCCGGGTGGCTTGTCTGACGACAGGCCACCCTTCTTTTCCCACACCACCTATCACTTTATTTCTACTATGATCACTGCTGCCATTGTCAAAGAACTCCGCGACAAAACCAACGCCGGCATGATGGACTGCAAGAAAGTCCTGACTGAAACCAACGGCGACATCGAAGCGTCCATCAAGCTCCTCCGCGAGCGTGGAATCGCCAAGGCTGGTGCCAAGGCTGACCGCGCTGCTAACGAAGGCGTCATCACCGCCCGCGTCAACGCTGCTGCCACCGCAGGCATCCTGCTCGAAGTCAACTGCGAGACCGACTTTGTTTCCAAGAATGATAACTTCCAGGCGTTTGTCGCGAAAATCGCCGACACCCTTGCCGCCACCAACGCGGTGGACCACGCTGCCGCTCTTGTGGTGAGCATGGGCGAATACAACCTCGAGGACACCGTCAAATCGAAGGTGCTCGAAGTCGGAGAAAACCTTCAGTTCCGCAAATACGTGCGTTATGACGCGGCTCCTGGCGGTGTTGTTGCCGCTTACATTCACCCTCCGGGTAAAGTGGGTGTGTTGATCGAAGTGGGCACCACCAAGCCGGAAACGGCTGGCACGGATTCCTTCAAGGAACTCATCAAGGATCTCACCCTGCACATCGCCGCCTGCGCGCCGAAGGGACTTTCCCGCGACGACATTCCGCAATCGGTGGTGGACACGGAATTGGATATCTTCCGCGCCCGCCTTGCTGCTGAAGGCAAGCCTGCCAACATCATCGAGAACATCCTGAAGGGGCAGATCGGCAAGTTCTTTGCTGAAAGCTGCTTCCTTGAGCAAGCATTCGTGAAGGACTCCGACATCAAGGTCGCGTCTCTTCTCGAAGCGAAGGGCAAGGAACTCGGCGACACCCTCACGGTGACCCGCTTCGTGCGCTTCGGCCTCGGCGAGTAATCACACTGCCTAACTATTCTAAAACGCCCGTCTCCCTCGTGGAGACGGGCGTTTTTTTGTGTTATACGATGAAATAGGGATTCGGATTGACGGAGGCGGATCGTGGAGGAAGATCACTTCCGCTATGCTCAAATCCGGAATTCTCAACCCGCATATTCTTGATCTCATCGCCCGAGTTCGTCATACCAACACCTTGGTGATTGCCGACTGGGCGTTTCCCTTCTGGCCGGAAATCGAAACGGTCGACATCTCGCTCACCCATGGCATCCCGACGGTTCTTGATGTGCTCGATTTGCTAACACCCGTTTTTAAAATCGGCCGTATCTGGCAAGCTGAGGAATTTGTGGCGACCAACACACCGGGAAATATCGCGCGTTTCGCGAAATCATTCGGTGATATTCCGTTGACGCGTGAGGCGCACATCGATTTCAAAAAGCGCGTGCCGCTCGCCATCGGCCTGATCCGCACTGGAGATCCGACGCCTTATGGCAATGTGATTTTGGAATCGGCTTGAAGGGCGTAGTCACCTCGTTCAGGTCACGCTGTGCCGGGCGGTGAGTGCGTGAATGTGCCTGTGGTGGAATTTTACGAAATCTTAACAAACCTGCGAGGAACCCTTCTTCGTTTGCGGAGTTTCAATGGATGTCGCGACACTGCCAGTTGCAGTATCGTGGCAACCAACCAAGAAACCAAACATTATGAAAACCTGCATTTACACACTCGGTGCGTTGGCGATCGCCGCCTCGCTGTGCTTCGGACAAGACGGACAAGCCCCCAAGGCTCCCGGCGTTCCGGATGGCTCTGGCAAAAAGCACCCGAAGCCCGAGGCTGTCTTCAAGAAGCTCGATTCCAATGGCGATTCCTCTCTGAGTCTTGACGAGTTCAAGGCTGGTCCCCGCGGGCAGAAGGATCCGACTAAGGCGGAGGAAATCTTCAAGAAGATAGATTCCGACTCCAACGGCAGCGTGAGCTTGGAAGAATTTAAGGCCCATCGCCCTCCAAATCCTCCCGGTAAAGGCAAAGGCAAAGGCAAAGGCAAGGCTGGAGATAGCGCCCCGTCACAAGCGCCGGCCAATTGATTAATCGGCCTCACAGTGAATGCCCCAACCGGTTCGACCGGTTGGGGCGTGTCACAAAAATCACCAGTGGTGATCCGATTTTGTTGGGCTTCCAGTAGTCGAGTTTCTGGAGCGTGTCCTTGCCATAACTCAGTTCGACTGCGCCGAGATCCCGTGACTCTGTGATGCGCTCACGCAAGCGCCCGACTCGCGGGTCTTGGGCGATGGCGCAGGCTGTCAGGCAGGTGGATGCCACCAGAAGGACGATCGAATAGAGGTTTGGATTGGTCATAACGCGATGAGGTAATTCGCCCTATTAAACACCAACCGGACCCTTTTGTTATGAAATTAACTTACGTTAGCTTGCCGGCCGCTCAGAAAATTCAATCGGTGAAGATCAAGAAATAATGAGGCGCGACACTCTTGTCGTGGGTGCGGATGGAGAGCCTTTGGGGAAGAGCTTCGCGCTGTTCAAAGACCACACATCCGCTTGCACCACAAGAGTGTGGTGCCTCCTTATTTGGATTTCAGAATGTTTGCGTTACGGCAAATGGGTGACGCCCATGAGGAAGCGGTCGCATTCACGTGCGGCGGCGCGGCCTTCGTTGATGGCCCAGACGACGAGAGATTGGCCACGGCGCATGTCGCCGGCGGCGAAGACGCCGGGGAGATTGGTGGTGAATTTCCCGTGTTCGGCTTTCACGTTCGAGCGGGCGTCGGTTTCGAGGGCGAATTGTTGGACGATGTCTTGTTCCGGACCCATGAAGCCCATGGCGAGCAGGGCGATTTGAGCGGGGATGATGCGGGCGCTGCCTTCTTTTTCCTTGGGAATGAAGCGGCCTTGGTCGTTGGTCCATTCGATATCGCAGATTTCGAGGCCTGATAGATTGCCGGCCTCATCCTTGATGAAGCGTTTGGTCTGCACCAAGTATTGGCGGGGATCCTGGCCTTGGACGGCGGCGGCTTCTTCTTGGCCGTAGTCCATCTTGTAAACCTTCGGCCATTCGGGCCATGGGTTGTTAGGCGCGCGCTCAAGCGGCGGTTGCGGCATGATTTCGAGTTGGACCACGCTATTGCAGCCGTGGCGGAGGCTGGTGCCCACGCAGTCGGTGCCGGTATCACCGCCGCCGATGACGACGACGTCTTTGCCGGTGGCATTGAGAGCGGGGTTGCTGCCATCGAAACTATGGTCGAGTTGATAGCGGGTGTTCGAGGTGAGGAAATCCATAGCGAGATAGACGCCCTTGGCATCGCGGTTTTCGACCGGGAGGTCGCGGCCGAGAGTGGCACCGCAGCAGAGGACGATCGAGTCGAAGTCATTGCGAAGTTTTTCAGCGGTCCATTCAGCGTCTTTGCCGATGTGGACGCGGGTTTTGAAAACGATGCCTTCCTCGGCAAGCAGATTGACGCGGCGTTGCACGACTTGCTCTTTATCGAGTTTCATGTTGGGGATGCCATACATGAGGAGTCCGCCGATGCGGTCTTCGCGTTCGAAAACGGTGACGCTGTGGCCGGCTTGGTTGAGTTGGTCGGCGCAGGCGAGACCGGCCGGGCCGGAGCCGATGATGGCGACTTTTTTACCGGTGCGGGTGGCGGGGATTTTTGGGACGACCCAACCTTCTTCCCAGCCTTTATCGATGATGGCGCACTCGTTGTTTTTGATGGTAACGGGTGGCTCGATGATGCCGAGCACGCAGGAACCTTCGCAGGGAGCGGGGCAAACGCGACCGGTGAATTCCGGGAAGTTGTTGGTTTTGTGGAGACGTTCGAGGGCTTCCTTCCAGCGACCGCGGAAGATGAGGTCGTTCCATTCGGGAATCAGATTGTTGACCGGGCAACCGCTGGCCATTCCGGCGACGATGTGGCCGGTGTGGCAGAAGGGCGTGCCGCAGTCCATGCAGCGGGCACCTTGGGCACGGCGATCTTTATCATCGCCGTGATTCTTGAATTCCCGCCAGTTTTTGAGGCGTTCGATTGGTGCGGTTTCCGAATCGGTCTTGCGATCGATTTCCATGAATCCTGTTGGCTTGCCCATATAATTAGAAATTTGAGATTAGAAATTTGTGATTTGAAATGATCGATCAATTACCGCCGACGCGGGAGAGGTCGTTGATGTTTTGCTCGAAGGCGGCCATGGCGGCTTCGTCGCCGGAGAGGCCGGATTCTTCGACTTTGCGGAAGCATTCCAGCATGCGTTCGTAGTCGCGGGGGAAGACTTTGGAGAACTTCGGTAACTCGGCATCCCAATTTTCGAGCAGATATTTGCCGCGGGCGGAATTCGTCAGTTCGACGTGATTTTCGATTTCCGCCTTGAGGATGGCGATGTCCGAATCCCCGCACTCGACGAGTGGATAGAGATTGACCATTTCCTTGTTGAGGCGTTTTTCAAACATTCCGTCGATATCATAGACGTAGGCGATGCCGCCGGACATGCCTGCGGCGAAGTTGCGTCCGGTTGCGCCGAGCACGACGACTTGGCCGCCGGTCATGTATTCGCAGCCGTGGTCGCCGACGCCTTCGACGACGGTTCTGGCGCCGGAGTTGCGGACGCAGAAGCGTTCGCCGGCGATGCCGTTGATGTAGGCCTCGCCGGAGGTGGCGCCGTAGAAGGCGACGTTTCCGATGAGGACGTTATCCTCGGCTTTGAAGAGCGATCCGGCGGGCGGATAGATGACGATTTTCGCGCCTGAGAGTCCTTTCCCGACGTAGTCATTGGCATCGCCTTCCAGCACGAAGGTCATGCCCGGGGGAGTGAATGCGGCGAACGATTGGCCGGCGCTGCCATTGAACTTCAGATAGATCGTGTCTTCCGGGAGGCCCTTGCCACCATGTTTGCGGGTGACTTCGCTGCCGGTGATGGTGCCGACGACGCGGTTGACGTTGATGATCGGGAGTTCGGCACGGACTTTTTCGCCGCGTTCGATGGCGGGTTTGCAGAGCGCGAGCAGGTGGGTGTTGTCGAGTGCGAGCTTGAGGCCGTGATCTTGCGCTTTCTGGCAATAGGCACCGACATCATCGCCGACATCCGGTTTGTGGAAGATGGTGGTGAGGTCCACGCCTTTGGCTTTCCAGTGATTGGTGGCTTCGGCGGTTTCGAGGCATTCCACGTGACCGACCATTTCATTGACCGTGCGGAATCCGCATTCGGCCATGATTTCGCGCATTTCCATGGCGATGAAGGTCATGAAATTGACGACATGCTCGGGTTTGCCTTCGAAGTTTTTGCGGAGGACGGGATCTTGGGTGGCGATGCCGACCGGGCAGGTGTTTTTCTGACAGACGCGCATCATCAGGCAGCCGACGGTGACGAGCGGGGCGGATGCGAAACCGTATTCCTCGGCACCGAGCAAGGCGGCGATGGCGACGTCGCGGCCGGTTTTGAGTTGGCCGTCGGTTTCGAGGACCACGCGGCTGCGGAGATCGTTGAGCAGGAGGATTTGGTTCGTTTCCGCGAGGCCGAGTTCCCATGGGGCGCCGGCATTGTAGATCGAGGACGATGGGGAGGCGCCGGTGCCGCCATCATGACCTGCGATGAGGATGACATCGGCATGAGCCTTGGCCACGCCGGCGGCGATGGTGCCGACGCCGACTTCCGCCACGAGCTTCACATTGATGCGTGCGCGTGGGTTGGCATTTTTCAAGTCATGAATGAGCTCGGCGAGGTCTTCGATCGAGTAGATGTCATGGTGCGGAGGAGGGGAGACGAGGCCAACGCCGGGGGTCGAGTAGCGGACCTTGGCGATCCATGGATAGACCTTGGAGCCTGGGAGTTCGCCGCCTTCACCGGGTTTAGCACCTTGTGAAATCTTGATTTGGATTTCATCGGCGTTGACGAGGTATTCGCTGGTGACGCCGAAGCGGCCGGAGGCGACCTGTTTGATGGCGGAGCGTTTGCTATCGCCGTTAGGCATCGTGACGTAGCGTTCCGGATCTTCGCCGCCTTCGCCGGTGTTCGATTTACCGCCGATGCGGTTCATCGCGATGGCGAGGGTTTCGTGAGCTTCTTGAGAGATCGATCCGTAAGACATGGCGCCGGTTTTGAATCGGCGGGTGATGGCTTCGATCGGCTCGACTTCATCGATGGAGATCGGTTTGCGACTGCTGCGGAAACGCATCAGGCCACGCAGGGTCGAGAGGTTCTCGCTCTGCGTGTTGACCTTGGCGGCGTATTGTTTGTAGATCTCATAGCTGCCGGTGCGTGTTGCTTTTTGGAGCAGGTGGATGGTTTCCGGGTTGAAGAGGTGGTATTCGCCATCGCTGCGCCATTGATAGAGGCCGCCGGAATCGAGTGCGCGTTCTTCGGTCTCGATGTGGCGGTCCGGGAATGCGTCGCGGTGGCGGATGAGGGTTTCCTCGGCGATTTTTTCGATGTTGGAGCCTTCGCAACGGCTGGAGGTGCCGCTGAAGAATTTGTTCACCAGATCGGTGCTGAGGCCGATGGTCTCGAAGATCTGTGCTCCGCGGTAGGAGGCGACGGTCGAGATGCCCATCTTCGCCATGGTTTTGACGACTCCTTTGATCGATCCTTTGAGGAAGTTGTAGACCGCCTTGTCGAAATCCATGTCCAGCATCTGATCGTTGATCATTTGATGGATGGAATCGAAAGCCATGTAGGGGTTGATGGCGTCCGCGCCATAGCCGATGAGGGTGGAGAAGTGGTGGACTTCGCGTGCCTCGCCGGTTTCCAAGATGATCGAGACCAAGGCGCGTGTGCCGGAGCGCACGAGGTGGTGATGCAGACCGCCCATGGCGAGCAATGTTGGCATCGCGGCGTTAGCGGCGTCGAGGTTGCGGTCCGAAACGATCAAGAGGTTGAAGCCATCGGCGATCGCTTGGTCGGCGGCGGCGCAGAGGGAGTCGAAGGCCTTGTTGAGTCCTTCGCCACCTTGATCGGCGGGGAAGAGTGCATCGAGCGTGGTGGCTTTGAAACCGGTGAGCGAAACCTCGCGTAGTTGGGCGAGTTGTTTGTTATCGAGCAGCGGGCTGTCGAGGCGGATCATGCGGCAGCTTTGCGGGCCGGGATCGAGGAGATTTCCCTCGGAGCCAAGGAAGGTTTCGGTGGCGGTGACGAGTTCCTCGCGGATGCAATCGAGGGCCGGGTTGGTGACCTGGGCGAAGATCTGTTTGAAATACTGATAGATCAGCTTCGATTTGTTCGAGAGCACGGCGAGCGGCGTATCGTTGCCCATCGAGGCGATCGGTTGGACGCCGGATGAGGCCGTGGGTCCGAGCAACATGCGCAGATCTTCATAGGTGTAGCCGAACGCGAGTTGGCGTTCGATGATGCGGGATTCCTCGATTTTTTCGGGGGTTTTGGGTTGCGGCAGGTCCTTGAGGAACACGCGGTTTTCATCTAGCCATTTTTGATAGGGTTTGGCGGAATAGACGCGTTGTTTGACTTCCTCGTCGGGGACGATGCGGCCTTCTTTCATGTCCACGAGGAACATACGGCCGGGGCGGAGTCGGCCTTTTTCGATAACGGTTAGAGGGTCGAGATCCGGGATGACGCCGACTTCGGAGGCCATGATGACGAGGTCATCCTGGGTGACGTAGTAGCGGCTTGGGCGGAGGCCGTTGCGGTCGAGCACGGCGCCGATTTGTTGGCCATCGGAGAAGGTGATGGATGCCGGGCCGTCCCAAGGTTCCATCATGCAGGCGTGGAATTCGTAGAAAGCTTTCTTTTCCGCATCCATCATGGTGTGGCGTTCCCAAGGCTCGGGAATCATCATCATCATGGCGTGGACGAGGTCATAGCCGCCGAAGTGCATGAATTCGAGGGCGTTGTCAAAGCGAGCGGAGTCCGAGCCATCCTCGTTGATGACCGGAAAGATGCGCGAGATGTCTTTGCCGAACTTATCGCTCTGGCAAAGCGCTTGGCGGGCTTTCATGAAATTGGCATTGCCCATGACCGTGTTGATTTCGCCGTTGTGGGCGATGAAACGGTTTGGATGGGCGCGTGACCAACTCGGGAAGGTATTGGTCGAGAAGCGAGTGTGCATCAGGGCCAGGGCGGACTCGAAGTCCGGGTCATGAAGATCCGGGAAATACTCGGCGAGTTGACATGGGGTGAGCATGCCTTTGTAGACCATGGTGCGCGCGGAAAGATTGGTGACGTAATGGTAATCACCACCGGGGAAATTGTTCGACTTGTTGCCGTGGACATCGGCGTATTTCGAGGGCACTTCGTTGTCACGAATCCATGCGGCGACGCGTTTGCGGATGATGAAGAGCACGCGCTCGAATTCCATCGGATCGGTGATGCTCGGGTTTTTGCCGATGAACACCTGTTTGATGGAGGGTTCGTAGTGGCCCGAGGTTTTGCCGAGGATTTCGCTTTTGGTGGGGACGGTGCGCCAACCGATGAATTTTTGGCCTTCCTCGCGGATGACGTGTTCGAAGACCTGCATGGCGGCCTCGCGCTCGCTGGTATCGGGCGACATGAAGACGAGGCCTGAGCCGTAATCGCCTTCGACGGGCAATTCGATGTCTTTTTTTGCCATTTCCTTGCGCAGGAATTTATCGGGCATTTGGACGAAAATTCCGGCGCCGTCACCGGTGGCGGGATCGGATCCACTGGCACCGCGGTGATCCATTTGGGCGTTCATCGTGAGAGTTTTCACGATGATATCATGGGAGCGTTTGCCTTTGAGGTGGGCAATGAATCCGACGCCGCACGAATCCTTTTCGCGCGAAGGATGCCAAAGGCCCTGAGGTTCGGGCCAGCCAAGTGGGGATTTCTGAGAAGCGGGCATGGGAATCAATTTCTGGAGGATTGGAGTGTGCTGAATGATGTTGAGCTCGGTGAAGAGAGCATGGGCGAAGATGTTGAGAATCCAAGGGATCCGGCCGCCGGGAGGCTCGCGAAAGTCGGGAAACGCAGGAAACCCATGACGACCGGGCGGGGAATCTGCTTTTCGGCATCAACCCTGTCAAGACTCGGAGACCCCATGCGGGTGAATTTGCCGAATTCCGGGCAGGCGGGAAAAAGCGCAATGGTTTCTTTGAGATTCGGTGTCGCCGATCGGCGGATTTACGCGGTGAAATAGTATTTACTGAGTAATTTTACGAGGTTTTTTGGAGGGTGGCTTATAACCGTTAGAACACGCAGACAGCCAATGAGTTATGGATTTTTGGAAGAGTGTATTTTTTATTTGCAAATTTTAAAAGTTCTACGTTGCTTCGTTGTTTGTTTGAGATGTGGAAGGTCTGCCGATTCGGCTCCTCCTAGGCATGAAGCGTCGAAAACCCCAACCCCATATTAAAAACCACTGAAAAAGCACGTTTCATGCCATCCCCTGTATTGCGAAGCAAGTTCCCCCCATTCCTTTTTTCAACAATTCACCGTTTATTCGACTCCGGAAATCCGGAGTTATCCGCCGCAGGTTGGTCGTTGCGCCGATGGTGCCTGATTGCCTTGGTGGTTCTCGGATTGCCGTTCGCGTTTGCGACATCGGCCATGGCCCAGAGTTCGCCAATCTTGACGTGGAATTCCAATCCGGAATCCGACATTGCCGGATACATCGTCCATCTTGGAACGGCGAGTGGTAACTATTCGGTGGTGCAGGATGTTGGAATGCTGACGAGTTACACCTTTTCCGGGCTTTCATCCTCCACGGTTTATTATTGTGCGGTTCAGGCTTATAACACTGCTGGAATGACCAGCGGTATTTCCTCTGAGCTCTCGTTTACGCCCCAATCGACCACCGTGGTTCCGTGGTCGTCTTCGCCAATTTTGTCATGGAGTTCCAACCCTGAATCCGACATTGCCGGCTACATCGTCCATCTTGGGACCGTGAGAGGCAACTATCCGGTGGTTCAGGATGTTGGAAAAGTGATGAGTTACGTTTTTTCCGGGCTTTCATCCTCCACGGTTTATTATTGTGCGGTTCAAGCCTACAATGTGGCTGGATTGATGAGCGATATTTCCTCTGAAATCTCATTTTCGCCGCAATCGGCCGTTGCTGTTTTCAACACGTGGGCGTCTTCGAGCGGTTTGAGCGGGGCGACTGCGGCACCGTCAGCCATGCCATTTCAGGATGGGGTGAAGAATGTTTTGAAATATGCATTCAACATGAATGCTGGTGCTGCGGACACTCGAATCTTGAAGGCGGGAGTTGGCACGGTCGGATTGCCGGTATTCAGCATGAATCAAAGCAAATCGCCGCCATCCTTCACGGTTGAGTTTATCAAGCGCAAAGGAAGTGGGCTGGTTTATAGTCCGAAGAGCTCCACCGATCTTAAGGTGTTCCAGTCGATGAATGAGACGCCGACGGTCACGAGTATCGATGCGACATGGGAGCGGGTTAAAATCGAGAGGCCCATCAACAGCGTGACCACTCCGAAGCTCTTCGGCATCGTGGAGGTGACCCTGCCATAATTCTGGGGGATATGTGGTCTTGCACCGGTCCGGTATCACACTATGGTGCCGGACCTTCGCCATGGCTACCATCACTCCATTCGCCGCCCTTCGTCCAGATCCCGCGCTTGCCGCCAATGTTTGTGAGCTTCCCTACGACGTGATGTCGTCTGATGAAGCTCGCGTCATGGCTGCTGGGAATCCCCTCAGTTTCCTCCGCGTCAGCAAACCGGAAATCGACCTGCCGGAGGGCATTGGTCTCTATTCTGAAGCGGTCTATGCGAAGGGTCGTGAGAATTTTGAAAAACTCATCGCGGATGGGGTATTGCGGCGTGATCCGGCACCGATGTTTCACCTTTACCGGCAGGTGATGGGTGGCCATAGCCAGATTGGATTGGTCGGGTTGGCGAGTTGCCAAGAGTATTTGGATAACATCGTAAAAAAGCATGAGTTGACTCGTCCCGACAAGGAGGATGATCGCGTGCGTCACATCGAAGCGTTGGACGCGCAGACCGGCCCGGTTTTCCTCACTTACCGTGCGGATTCCGCCATTGATGCCTTGGTTTCTCGGATCACGGCTGGCGCGCCGGAGATCGATTTCACAGCGCCAGACGGGGTGCGTCACAGTTCTTGGCCGGTGGCGGATGCGGCGGACATCGCGTTTTTGGAAGCGGCATTTGCAGCTATGCCGGCATTGTATATTGCGGACGGCCACCATCGCAGTGCGGCGGCGGGCCGGATCTATCAAAGCCGCAAGGGTGCGGGTGGTAGCGCAGGCTTCCTGACGGTGATTTTCCCGCACAACCAGATGAATATTCTGGCCTACAACCGTGTGCTCAAGGATCTGCATGGCAAGACCTCGGAGGAGTTGCTGAGCGCGCTCGGCCAGGTGTTTGAGATCCGCGAAAAAGGTGCACCGGTGCCTTCCGAAAAACATCAACTCGGTTTTTATATGGCGGGCAAATGGTATGGGCTGGTCTTCAAACCGGAGCTTACGAGTGCGGGATCGGCGATTGATTTGCTCGATGTCTCGCTGCTGCAAACCACGGTTCTCGCGCCGCTTTTCGATATCCAAGACCCGAGGACGAGTAAGCGCATCGCATTCGTGGGCGGCATCCGTGGCACGGACGAGCTCGAGAAACTGGTGGATTCCGGCGAATTCGCTTGTGCGTTTTCCATGTTTCCAACCGGGATCGAAGACCTGATGGAGATAGCCGACGCCGGTGGCATCATGCCGCCCAAGAGCACTTGGTTCGAACCGAAGCTCAGGGATGCGATGTTCTCGCATCTGCTGTGAGCTGCTGCGTTATTTCGCTGGTCAGGAGGGGGATGAAGTGCTTTGACGGGCGCGCGATAATCCGTTCGCAACGATGAGCACATCACACTCCGGCCACCGCGGCCATCAACCGAAGCTGGCGGCCACTACCTTGGCTGCGCTTGGAATTGTTTTCGGAGATATCGGCACCAGCCCGCTCTATGCGTTCCGCGAGTGCTTCCACGGTCCCCATGCGGCACCGATCGATCCGCGGAATCTAACGGGAGCAGCGTCGTTAATTGTCTGGTCGTTGCTGCTGGTGGTTTCGGTGAAATATTTATTCATCATCCTGAAATTGGATAACCGCGGCGAGGGCGGCATTCTCGCGTTGTCCGCTTTGATCCGCGGGGCGATGACTCGCAGTGGAGGCAAGGTTTCCGGCAGAATCCTGATGTTTGGGCTAGCGGGCTCGGCCTTGATTTATGCCGATGGCATGCTCACTCCGGCGATTTCGGTACTCAGTGCGGTGGAAGGGTTGTCGGTCAGTGCGCCGATGCTTTCTCAGTGGGCGGTTCCGATCTCCGTAATGATTTTGGCGGGGCTTTTCACGATTCAACAATTCGGCACGGGAAAAGTCGGCGTGTTGTTTGGCCCGGTGGTTCTACTGTGGTTTGCCACGCTCGCGGCGCTCGGATTGAGTTCCTTGTGGGCGCACCCGCAGGTTCTGATGGCGCTGAGTCCATTGGAGGGCGTGTTGTTTTTGGTGCACGAGTGGAAGCATGCGATGCCCCTGCTTGCAGCGGTGTTTCTGGCGGTGACGGGTGGTGAAGCGTTGTATGCCGACCTCGGCCACTTCGGTGCCCGGCCGATCCGGATTGGTTGGTTCGTGGTGGTGCTGCCAGCGTTGGTGCTCAATTATCTGGGTCAAGCTGCTTTGCTCACGGCCGATCCTTCCGCGATCCGCAGCCCGTTTTTCCTGATGGCTCCCGAGGCCTTGAGGTTTCCGCTGACTTTATTAGCCACAGCGGCGGCGATCATTGCCAGTCAGGCGCTGATTTCAGGCGCTTTCTCCCTGACGACGCAGGCGATCCAGTTGGGATGTTTGCCGAGATTTCGCGTGCGTTATACCTCCGAGCATTCCGTGGGGCAGGTCTATGTCCCGGCGGTCAACCGGATGTTGGCTGTGGCTTGCATTATGCTGGTCATTTCCTTCGGGACCTCTACCGCCCTTGCCGGGGCTTATGGCATCGCCATCGCCCTGACGATGGCGATCACCTCGATGTTGTTTTTCTCTGCAGCGCGCTCGGTCTGGGGGTGGTCCACTATGAATGCGGCGCTTGTAACCGGATCGTTTCTCACGCTTGATGGAGCGTTTCTAGCCGCAAATTCACTGAAAATCATCCATGGCGGTTGGTTCCCGCTGGTGATTGGCGGCGGTGTCATGTCGCTGATGTTGATTTGGATCTGGGGTCGCAAAAGGTTGTTTGCCCGCATCTCGCGCGATGCGCTGCCGGTGGACGCATTGTTGAATGATCTTGGCAAGGGGCGGATCCATCGGGTGTCCGGAACCGCGATTTATATGAGTGGTAAGGGAACCCAAGTGCCCACCGCCTTGCTGCACAATCTCAAACACAACCAAGTGCTGCATGAGCGGGTCATCCTGCTGCATGTCATGACGCTCGATCAACCCTATGCCGGCAAAGATGAAATGCTCGAGCATCATGAGTTGGGAGAAGGACTGCACCGGGTGATTCTGAAGTTCGGCTTCGCGGAAACACCGAACGTGCCCGCCGCCTTGAAGGCTCATCTGCCGGAAACCGTTCGTTTTCAACCTGGAAAGGCGACTTATTTCCTTGGCAGCGAAACTTATGGCGTCGGCAAAAAAGCGACGTTTATCGACCACCTCCGACTCTCTCTTTTCGCGATCATGGCGCGCAATGCCTCACCGGCCACCGCATACTTCCAACTCCCGCCGGGGCGTGTTGTCGAGCTAGGCGCGCAGATCACCTTGTAATCGCTGCGTGATTTGGCATGCCTGCATTTTTGCATTGCCCGAGCCTCCCTGATTGATACGCCGTGGCCATCGACTTTCCACTTTCCATCATCGGCCTTGGTGCCTTGTCCGCGCTTGGAACGGATGTTGCATCCCATCACCGGGCTTTGCTGGATCGGCGAGTTCCATTCCAGCGACTCGGCAAGTTGTTGGGTGCGGATAGTCCGCACGCCATGCGTCCCGGCGCGTGGATTGAAAACCGTGATTTGCTTACGCATCGTAAATGGAGTCCGGCGACGATGGCGGCGTTGCATGTGGCGCGTGAGGCGATCCGGGACGCGGGGTGGACTGCGGAGGATCTCAAGGATGCGGCGCTGGTGGTAGGGACGAGTCGCGGCAACGCTGCGGGATGGCTTGGGCCATGGCCGGGTCGTCGGCCATTTCGTTTGATGGCGGCCAGCAATACCATTCATAGCGAGCCTGCTTCAGCGATCAGTATTGAGTTTCAGATTACCGGGCCGAATCATGTTTTGGCCAGCGGTTGTTCTGCGGGATTGGATGCGATTGGCATTGCGATGATGTTGGTTCGTTGTGGTGCCGCGCCACGGGCGTTGGCTGTTGCGGTGGATCTTCCTTTGGTGTCTTTGCTTTTGGATAACTATGCAGCATCCGGTATTCTTGCCGAAAGCATGCACTCTGATCCATATCGTCCCGGAACCACCGGTTTCGTTCCGGCGGAGGGTGCTGCTGCGATGGCGATTGATTGCAATTCTGGAAATCACGCCCGCTTGTCGCACTATGGCTGCAATTCGGATGCGTGTGATCCGGTTGGCATTCCCAAGGATGGTGGTCGCACTCCGGAGTTGTTCAAATCGCTGGCGGATTCCGCGCGGCGTCCGGTGGCGGTATGTCCGCATGCAACGGGAACGGCAGTTCAGGCAGCCGCGGATCCCGCCGCTCTGGAGAGGGTTTTTCCCGAGGCTCGTCCCTCACTGCATTTATTAAAACCATTTCTCGGTCATACCATCGGGGCCAGTGGAATGCTGGAGAGTGTGCTGCTCGCGCGTTTCTTGAGAGATGGGCACTTGCCACCTAATCTATCAGGTATGTATGCGCCTTCCGCATTTGTGCTTCCAGAGCATGTGATTGATGTCACGGGGCCTATCGCCAAGCTTTCGCACGGCATGGGAGGGCATAATGCGGTCCTGATTCTGACACCTCCATGTATGAAATCATAGTTGTTGAGATGTATTTTTGAATACTCGCGCATGCGGATTTTTGATTCGTGCGATTGGCAATTCATGGGTTTGATTGTTTCATAGCAAGTAGATGACTTTGTGCTTGCGTGGTAAGTCGCTTGTTATAGCTTATCAGCGAAATGAGTACCAAATCGAAGAAAAAAGCCCAAACGGGAGTTCGTTATAGCAACGAAGAAAAACAGAAGGTCGTTGATTTTGTCAGCGAATATAACTCCTCAAAAGGACGTGGCGGACAAAGCGTAGCTGCTAAGAAATTCAAAGTCACACCTCTCACGATCGCTACATGGATCAAGAGTTTGGGTAAGAAGGCCGCAACACCTGCGAAGGCTCTTAAGCCTGTGAAAGCCGCCAAGGCAGCGAAGCCTGCGAAAGCCGCAAAGCCTGCAAAAGCCGCAAAAGCCGCAAAAGCCGCAAAAGCCGCAAAGCCTGCGAAGTCAGCTGGTGCGAGCAAGATGGGCGTGCGTTATAGCCCCGAGCAAAAGCAAGAAGTTGTGAAATTCGTTCAGGATTTCAACGCTGCCAATGGTCGCGGTGGCCAAAGCCGTGCCGCTGATAAGTTCAAACTTTCCGTTCTCACTGTTTCCGCATGGCTCAAGGCCGCAGGCGTGAAGGGTGGCAAGGTTGCCAAGGCTCCGAAGGCAGCCAAGGTTAGCAAGAAGGCCGCTAAGGGCGCTGTGGTGAAGGCTGCAAAGTCCTCCGCCGCACCAACCGGTCTCGCCGCCAAGGTGGCTTCTCTGGTTAATATCAGCGAGCAAGTCAACCAAGCTGAGAAGGAACTCGAAAAGCTTTATGCCAAGCACGATGCCATCATGGCTTCGATCAAGAGCTTGGTCTGAAATTAGCTTTTACCCAATCCATTTAAAAGCCGCTCCGACAGGGGGCGGCTTTTTTTATTCATCACCAGACCAGGTTGGTAGCCATGTCCATCCAGACCATGGATTCCCCTTCGAATGCAAAGCGGCCGTGAAACGAGGTTTCATCGAGTAGCAGAGGCAACCAATGTCGGTCATCCTCCCACATCCGGTGGTAGGGGATTTCATCCACTGAAGTCCAAACGGGAACCGCTTCATCGGTCTCGCCGGGAGTGCCGATATAGTCATCCGCACGATAGACATGGCAGAGGATGTGAGGGCAATCGGACATGGCGAACCAAAGCTCACCGAGCTTGCGCGGAGTGGAAGGGGTGATGAGTAACTCTTCTTGAGTTTCGCGGATTACGGATTGCAGTGGAGATTCGCCGGGATCGATTTTTCCGCCGGGGCCGTTGATTTTTCCTGCTCCAAGTCCGCGTTTTTTCTCGATGAGAAGAACCCGCCCTTCCTTCACGATGAACATGAGGGTGGCGTGAATCTCGCCCTGCCACTGACTCCAATCGATCGGGGAAGGTGGCATCTTAGATTTGAAATTTGAGATTCACTGGGCTGCGGCGTAGGCCTCCACGCTGTCGCAGGTGCAGATGAGATTGCGGTCGCCATGAACGTTGTCGATGCGGCCGATAGCTGGCCAAAACTTGTGTTGGCGGAGATAGGGCAGGGGATAAGCGGCCTGCTCGCGGGGATACGGGTGCTGCCAGTCATTGGCGCAAATTGTTTCCGCCGGGTGCGGGGCGTTCTTGAGTGGGTTGTCGGTGGCGTCCAACTCGCCGCGGATGACGGCGGTGATTTCGCTATGGATGGAAATCATGGCGTCGCAGAAGCGGTCGAGCTCCGATTTGGATTCGGATTCGGTGGGCTCGATCATCAAAGTTCCGCCGACCGGCCAGCTCATGGTAGGAGCGTGGAAGCCGTAGTCCATCAGGCGCTTGGCGACGTCCTCGACGGTGATGCCGCTTTGGTCGGAGAGCGGGCGGACATCGATGATGCATTCATGGGCGACGAGGCCTGCGTTGCCGGTGTAAAGAATCGGATAGAATGAAGCGAGTCGTTTGGCGATGTAGTTGGCATTCAGGATGGCGACCTCGGTGGCTTCGGTGAGTCCTTCTCCGCCCATCATGGCGATGTACATCCATGAGATGGTGTTGATGGATGCGCTGCCCCAGGGAGCCGAGCAGACGGCACCGCTGGTGATTTCCAACTCGGCATGGCCTGGCAGGAAGGGCACGAGTTGTTTTGCCACGCCGATGGGGCCGACACCGGGTCCGCCGCCGCCATGGGGGATGCAGAAGGTTTTGTGGAGATTGAGGTGGCAGACATCAGCGCCGATGAGTCCCGGGCTGGTGAGTCCGACTTGGGCGTTCATGTTCGCGCCATCCATGTAAACTTGGCCGCCGGCATCGTGGATGATTTCACAAATCGAGCGGATCGTTTCCTCAAACACCCCGTGGGTGGATGGGTAGGTCACCATCAATGCGGCGAGGTTTTCCCGGTGCTCTTCAGTGCGTGCGGCTAGATCGTCGACATCGATGTTGCCTTTTTCATCGCATTTCACGCCGATGACTTTCATTCCGACCATTACAGCGGAGGCGGGGTTGGTGCCATGTGCGGAGACCGGGATCAGGCAGATGTTGCGGTGGGCGTCGTTGCGTGAGAGGTGATAGCGGCGGATGGCGAGCAGGCCGGCGTATTCGCCTTGTGAGCCGGCGTTCGGTTGCAGTGAGACGGCAGCGAAGCCGGTGACTTCGGCGAGCCAGTCTTCGAGGAGGCCGAGCATTTCGCGGTAGCCCGCGCTTTGGTCGGCGGGCACGAAGGGGTGAAGTGAGGCGACTTCCGGCCAGCTCAGGGGCAGCATTTCGGAAGTGGCGTTGAGCTTCATGGTGCAGGAACCGAGTGCGATCATCGACTCGTTGAGTGCGAGATCTTTCGATTCGAGGCGCTTGATATAGCGCAGCATTTCGGTTTCCGAATGATAGCTGTTGAAGACTTTTTGCGTGAGGAAATCCGTGGTGCGTGCGACGGATGAGTGCCACGAGGATTCCTGGGTGCTGTTCATCAGCTCCGCATTGAAAAGTCGGCAGATGATGGCGAGCTCTTCTTCGGTGGATGTTTCATCGATCGAAATGCCCAGATGATTGGGATCGATCAGGCGGAGATTGATGCCTGCATTCACGGCGAGTGCATGAATGGTTTTTGCGGAGCCAGGGGATTTTACGGTGATAGTGTCGAAGAAAGCCCCGTTTTCAATCAGGATGCCGGCTTTGGTCAGGGAGGCGGCGAGTTTGGTTGCCTTTGCGTGAATCTCGTTGGCGATGTGCTTTAGTCCGTCCGGGCCATGATAGACGGCATACATCGAGGCCATTACGGCGAGCAGGACTTGGGCGGTGCAAATGTTAGATGTCGCCTTGTCGCGGCGGATGTGTTGCTCGCGGGTTTGGAGTGCCAAGCGGTAGGCGGGTTTGCCACGAGAATCGATGGAGACGCCGATGAGGCGGCCGGGCATTTTGCGTTTGAGGGCGTCGGTGCAAGCCATGAACGCCGCATGTGGGCCGCCGAAGCCAATGGGCACGCCGAAGCGTTGGGAAGAGCCGATGCAGATATCCGTGCCGAAGGTTCCGGGGGCTTTCAGCACCGTGAGGGCAAGCAAGTCCGCGGCCACGATGGTGACGGCACCGGCGGCTTTGGCTTTGGCGAAGAAATTGGTGAAATCGTCGATGCGACCGCGGGTGTCCGGGTATTGCACCAACACGGCGAACACGCTGCCGTCTGCTGGGATTTCGGTGGTTTCCCAATCGCCGGTGATTACCTCGATGCCGAGGGGTTCGGCGCGGGTGATGACCACATCGAGCGTTTGCGGGTGAATGCGGTCGGAAACAAATATCGCCCGGCCTTTGGGTTTTCCGGCGAGAGCCAGACTCATCGCCTCGGCGGCAGCGGTGCCTTCATCGAGCAATGAGGCGTTGGAGACATCCAGACCGGTGAGGTCGGTGATCATCGTCTGGAAATTGAGCAAAGCCTCAAGGCGGCCTTGTGCTATTTCTGCCTGATAGGGTGTATAAGCCGTATACCAACCGGGGTTTTCGAGGATATTTCTCAGGATGACGCCGGGCGTGTGGGTTCCATGATAGCCTTGGCCGATGAACGATTTGACCAAACGGTTTTTTCCCATGATGCCCTTCAACTTGGCTAGTGCGTCATGTTCGGATCGGGCGGTCGGCAGATTGAGGGAAGATTCCGAGCGAATACCGCCGGGCACGGCGTCGTTGATGAGGTCTGCCAGCGACGAGTATCCCGTATCGCGAAGCATTTGATCACGGTCCGGTCCGACGGGACCGAGGTGGCGGCTGCGGAAGTCAAGATGAGCGGGCATTGGGATAAATTGTGAAGGGTGGTTTGTAGGAGGAAATGAACTGCCCCTCCATAGTGGAAAACGGCCCTTACGCAACACCCGGCCGCTGGAATTAGAGAAATTCCGTCGGAAATCCGTCGGATTTTGGTCCCGTCATCGCCGATTTGTCTGCGATTGCCTTAGGATGGAACTGCCGATGACAGCTTTCCCACATCTTTAATCGCACGCCGCTGCAGTTTTAAACGGGCTTCGTCGACCGTTCTGCAAAGATCCGGAGCGAACCTGTTGGTGAAGCCGTGCTGCCTCAACCATCGCGCCAGAGTGGTCAAATCGTTCTCATCGCCCAGGAGTTCCGCGAGATGCTGAAATTGTGGATCGAGCGGTGCGGTGTCTTCCGGTAGAAATCCGATTGCTCCGAGGAGTGCTTTGACGGCTTTTCGGGCTTCGTGGAAATCCTCTTCGCTGCGGTGGTCGAGTTTTCCGCATCTCTTGAGTGCGCGTTTTTTGAGTTTTTCCAGACCCTTCGTTAGCAAAGCCTCGAGATTTTTTTCGGGCAACCTCTGCAATTCCGCCAGTGCCGCATCCACCCTGGCCAAGCACCAGGCGATGGTTTCGGCGGGCGGTCGGCGGGCGGCCGAATGCGTTTGTTGCTCAAGCAGCAGGCCGATGGCGGCCGAAACCGTGGGGTCATCCTTCCAATCGAGCTTGTTCCAAGTGTTGAACCGCGAGCAGGCATCCCGCGAGTTTGAAAGCAGCCTTCCGATCGCTTGGATTTCTAGCGCCGAGGTTTTTTTCAAACCAAATAGCGCAAACCCGCCGCGCAGCGATTTCGCCAGCTTACGGATCGCATGGATTTCTTCCGACACCTTGCCTTTCGAATCCAGTAGGCCGGAGAGCAATTGTTTCAGCGTCTCGCACCCGGCAGCCAAGTGCACACGCGTTTGTTCTGTGGCTGGTGCCTCGGGAAGATTCATGCGTAGAAATAAAGCACAGATTCAGGCACTTGTCAGTGCCGATCATGTGACAAATCGCATGATCCAACAACTGAGCGATCCTGAAGTCTTCTTTTTGCTTCATTAGTGGAGAATATGACTAGCGGATTCCGAGATGACGGTCTTTGGGCTGATAAAAGTCTGATATTTCCTCCAATCGCTTTTGGCCTTCCGGGAGCATGTTGATAAAAATCGGCAGCACTGCAGAATGGTCACATGAACCATGTCCCGTCTCCACTTGACCGATACGCGTCGAAAACGCCATTCCTGCCGCTGCTAGAGCATCCTCTTGTCGATGAAGTGATGGCGGGTAAGCGTTTTGTGACTTATCCGTTTGTCGTTTTGCTTTTGGTGATGTCGTTCAATCGTAACATGGGATGAGTTCGGATGGTCGGTCGTGACCAATGGCCGATGGTTCCCTTGTTTGGTGCCACATTGGTCACGATTCTATTCGGTTGATGGGGTTTCCGTGGGGGGATTCTTTGGAGCCCACATTCCTTGTTCCATCTCTGGAGGGGCGGACGCGATTCCAACTTGGATGTGCTCAGCAACGTGGTCTGTCAGGGAATTGGCATATGATGGCCGCGTGTGGTGGAATTTTTTCGCTGGGCTGTCTTTTCATAAAGCATTTTTTAGACCCCCATAGAGGGATTGCCAAGGTGGAAACTTGGGATGGTTTGAGATGATGGATTTTTATTTGCGTCTCACCCACTTGGGTAAGGTGCGGCGTTCATCCGTCATCACTATGCTCAGACATCCTGACATCTGCCGGAATTCCGGGTAATGACCGTGAAATGGCGTGACGCTATTTGTCTCCGCCCGGAGCCATCTCATCGGTAGGTTATCCCATTTTCCGGCACTTCAGGATGCCTGATTCGACATCGGGACAAGTAGACGCGCCGCTACATGTTACTGGTTCAGTCCTCCGCTTGCTCTAGCAGGAGTTTGAGGATTTTTCTGGCAGAGTCCGGGATGACGGTGCCGGGGCCGAAGATGGCGGCGGCTCCGTTTTGATAGAGGTAATCGTAGTCTTGGGCGGGGATGACGCCACCGCAGACGACCATGATGTCTTCGCGGCCGAGTTTTTTGAGTTCGGCGATGAGTGTGGGGAGCAAGGTTTTGTGGCCGGCGGCGAGGGAACTCATGGCGACGACGTGAACGTCGTTTTCGACCGCTTGTTTGGCGGTTTCCGCAGGGGTTTGGAAGAGTGGGCCGATATCGACGTCGAAGCCCATGTCGGCGTAGGCGGTGGAGACGACCTTGGCACCGCGGTCGTGGCCATCCTGGCCCATTTTGGCGACCATGATGCGTGGGCGGCGGCCTTCGGCGGCTTCGAATTGTTTGATGAGATCGGGGATGTCTTTCATGTCGCCCTGGTGGTTGAATTCTTTGCCATAGACGCCGGAGATCGAGCGAATGACGGCGGTGTAGCGGCCGAAATGGACTTCCATGGCGTCGGAGATTTCACCGAGTGAGGCGCGGGCTTGGGCGCACGCGATGGCGAGGGCGAGCAGATTGCCTTCGCCGCCGCCGGCGCAATCGGTGAGGGCTTTGAGGGCGGCTTGGCAGGCGGCCTCGTCGCGCTCGGCGCGGAGTTTTTTGAGGCGCTCGATTTGCGAGAGTCTAACCGCAGTGTTGTCCACATCGAGGATGTCGATGGGGTCTTCTTTGGCCAGGCGGTATTTGTTGACGCCGACGATCGTTTCTTCGCCGGAGTCGATGCGTGCTTGACGGCGGGCGGAGGCTTCCTCGATGCGCATTTTCGGGATACCGGCTTCGACGGCCTTGGACATGCCGCCGTATTCCGCGGCTTCCATGATGTGGGCCCAGGCGCGGTGGATGAGTTCGTGGGTGAGGGATTCGAGGTAATACGAGCCGCCCCAGGGATCGATGACGCGGCAGATTGAGGTTTCGTCTTGGAGGAAGATCTGCGTGTTGCGGGCGATGCGGGCCGAGAAATCAGTGGGCAGGGCTATTGCTTCATCGAGCGCGTTGGTGTGCAGCGATTGCGTGTGGCCGAGGGTGGCAGCCATGGCTTCGATGCAGGTGCGGGCGATGTTGTTGTAGGGGTCTTGTTCTGTTAGCGACCAACCGGACGTTTGCGAGTGGGTGCGGAGGGCGAGCGACTTCGGGTTCTTCGGGTTGAAGGTTTTGACGATTTTGGCCCAAAGCACGCGGGCGGCGCGCATTTTTGCGACTTCCATGAAGTGGTTTTTCCCTTGTGCCCAGAAGAACGAGAGACGGGGTGCGAAGGCGTCGATATCGATGCCTGCGGCGATGCCGGTGCGGAGGTATTCCCAGCCATCGGCGAGGGTGTATGCCATTTCGAGGTCGGCGGTGGCACCGGCCTCCTGCATGTGATAGCCGGAGATGGAAATTGAGTTAAACTTCGGCATCTTCTGCGAGGTGAACTCGAAGATGTCGGCGATGATTTTCATCGATGGCTCGGGCGGATAGATATACGTGTTCCGCACCATGTATTCCTTGAGGATGTCATTTTGAATGGTGCCGGCGAGTTGGTCGAGGGTTGCTCCTTGTTCGAGGGCGGTGACGATATAGAAGGCGAGGATGGGAAGCACCGCGCCGTTCATGGTCATGGAAACGGAGACCTTATCGAGCGGGATGCTATCGAAGAGGATCTTCATATCGAGGATCGAGTCGATGGCGACACCGGCTTTTCCGACATCTCCGACGACGCGTTCGTGGTCCGAGTCATAGCCGCGGTGGGTGGCGAGGTCGAAGGCGACGGAGAGGCCTTTTTGGCCTGCGGCGAGGTTGCGGCGGTAGAATGCGTTGGATTCTTCGGCGGTGGAAAATCCGGCGTATTGGCGGATGGTCCAGGGTTGGAAGCAATACATCGTGGCGTAGGGGCCACGGAGGAAGGGGGCGATGCCGGCCTGGTATTTCAGGTGCTCCATGCCTGCAATGTCGTCTTCGGTGTAGAGCGGTTTGACCGGGATTTTTTCCATGGTGTCCCAGACGATTTCGCCGACGGGTTTGCCATGTTCTTTTTCGAGGGCAGCGCACCAATCGGTGAATCCGGTGTTGGATGTGGTGGTGGCGAAGGGGATTTCGGCGAAGGCTGGACGGGACATGGTGGGAAGGGGTCGGAAAGTCAGAAGGTCAAAAGTCGAAGGTCTGAAGATTAGAGGCTTCTTTTTTGAGTAGTTATTGGTTCATGAAAGAATTTAACCACTGATTGCACTGATTTACTGATTGGGTTTCTGGTTTAAAATCTTCTTCTGTGAAATCTGTGTAATCTGTGGTTAAATGACACCCGCAATTTTAAGCAATTGCTCATTCAACTCGTAGTTGTTGCTGCGGACGTTGACGAATTCATCGACGCCGGCGGCGCGCCAGGCGGCTTCGTTTTCTCCGGGCGCGCCGGCGACTAACAGGGTGATGCTTGGTTTCGCGGCTTTCGCGGCGGTGGCGAGGGGTTCGACGGTGGTGAGGTAGGTGGCATCGTCGGAGGTGATAACGGCGATTTCCGCCTTACTGTCGGTTAGGGCTTTGATGGCTTCCTCAATGGTTGGAAAGTCGCGTGCGCCATCGATGACGAAA
Organism: Akkermansiaceae bacterium; assembly: GCA_903919975.1. Lineage (GTDB taxonomy): Bacteria > Verrucomicrobiota > Verrucomicrobiia > Verrucomicrobiales > Akkermansiaceae > Luteolibacter. The sequence goes on from CAIXKE010000010.1 coordinate 68,733, forward strand.
CCGGCGGCTTCGAAGAATGAAGCGGTCCAGTCGGCGCGGAGGCGGTAGCGGCCGGAGGGGCCGATGTTGAGTTGGAGGATTCCTGGAGCGGAACCGGTCTTATTCGTGAAGGTTGCGGATGCGTCGTGCAGGGTTTCGTATTCCTCGGCGGCGCGGTGTGGCGGCAAGGCGGTGACGGTGGGTGCGCCATCGGAGTTGGTGAGTCCGGTGGCGATGGCGAGCGAGAATTTCGACGCTCCGGCTTTGGCTGCGGCGATGGCTTCGATGACCATGGCGGCGGTGGCGGACTGAGTGCCGGCAGCGGGTTGAGCGATTGGGTAGGCGGCTGCGGCGACCTCGGCAGCTTTGCATTCCGGGGCGTGGATGGCGAGTTTTTTGCCCTTGAGATCGGGATACATGTTGGACCCAACGATCTTGTCTTTGCGGATGCGGATGTTTTTGAACTTGGCCTTGCAGACGTCTTGCACGGCTTGTTGGACTGAGCCGCTTTCGAGGGCGGCGATCATACCGCCTTGTTTTTCGATGTCTTGGAATATGGACCAGCTTTTCCCGGCGATTTGAGCGGTGAGCCACTCGATGTAGGTTGAGCCGCCGGCGGGGTCGATGACGTGATCGAGTCCACATTCTTCGCGGAGGATGGTGTGGAGGTTGCGGGCGATGCGGCGTGAGAATTCATCAGTGTGGCCGGCGATTTCATCGTAGGGGCCGATGTGGAGGCTATCGACGCCGCCGACGACGGCGGCGAAGGCTTCGGCGGTGACGCGCAACATGTTGGTATGGGCGTCGTAGGTGGTTTTATTCCACTTTGAGGTGCTGGCGTGGATGTGGATGGGGGCGTTTTGCACGCCGTAAGCTGCGGCGACCTTGCTCCAGAGCATGCGGGCGGCGCGGATTTTTGAGATTTCCATGAAATAGTCCGAACCGATCGCGAGGCGGATGCGGATGTGGGGCAGGACGGTTTCCGCAGAGATGCCGCGGGATTTCATTTCCTCGAGGTAACACACGAGAGTGGAGATGATATACGCCAGTTCTTGGGTGGCGGTGGCCCCGGCGTTGTGATAGACATCGCCTTGGATCGAGATGGTGCGGAGCTGTGGGGCGTTTTTGGCCGCGTAGTCGGTGAGTGCGGCCATGTGGTCGAAGCGCAGGGCGAGCGACTGGCGGAGTTTGCCCTTGGCGACGAGTTCTGCGAGTGGGTCGTTATCGATGCCGCCACGGAGTTTGGAGGCGGGTATGCCGGCTTGTTCGGCGGCGGCGATGAAGAGCGCGGTGACCGGGACGCTGGCGGGACCGGTTTGGAGATAGGTTGAAATGGAGTCCAGAGCGACTTTGGAGAGGGCGGTGGTGAAGTCAGCGGCGGTGGTGATTTTTGCGCCGCCGGTGCAGCATTCATCGGCACCGCAGCCGACGGGGATGTTGAGTTCGGATTGGCCGCCGTTGAGTCCTTCGTGGATGAGAGAGTTGAGTGATTCCGGGGATGTCGCTCTGAGTTCTTGAGAGACTTCCCAGCCGGCTGTTAGAAATCCTGCGGCGTGGCTGCCGCGGACGAGGGATCCTGAGCCAGGGAAGTGTTTGCGTTGCTCGAGATCTGCGATGTCTTCGCGGCGGTAGATCGGCTGAATTGTGATATCCTCGTAGGTTTGGCTGACGAGGCGTTTTTCAAATGGCGCGCCTTTGAGGAGGGCCTCGGCGGCGGCGTGCCATTGTTCGTAGGTGTGCTCCGGGAATTCGGATAGAAGAAGGGACATTTGATAGGTGAAATTTGAGATTTGGAAATCAGTGGTTGGCGAGATGCCAACGCTCCTTGATTAGAACTTTGTGTTCCGCATGTCGCCGGATTCGAGGAAGGCTTCGTGGAAAGCGAAGGCGGAGCGGAACGATTGCGGAGTGTGGCCGTTTTCGGTGAGTTGGAAGTATTTCCAGAGGAGATCCCGGTAGGATGGATCGACACAATTTTTGATGACCAATGCGGCGCGTTCGCGGGGGTCCTTCCCTCGGAAGTCGGCGACGCCGTGTTCGGTGACGAGGACTTGGACTGAGTGTTCGCTGTGGTCCATGTGCGAGCACATCGGGACGATGGCCGAGATGTTGCCATCCTTGGCGGTGGATGGGCAGGTGAAGATCGAGATGTAGGCGTTGCGGGTGAAATCTCCGGAGCCACCGATGCCGTTCATCATTTTTTGGCCGAGCACGTGGGTGGAGTTGATGTTACCGAAGATATCAGCTTCGAGCGCGGTATTGATCGAGATGATGCCGATGCGGCGGACGATTTCCGGGTTGTTGGCAATTTCCTGTGGGCGGAGGAGCAGACGACCGCGGAAGGCGTCCAGATTGTCATAGATGCTTTGCAGGACGGGATCGGTGACGGTGAGGGAAACGCCACTGACGAAGGAGCAGCGGTCTTGTTTGACGAGGTCGATGACGGAGTCCTGGATGACTTCCGAATACATCTGGAAGGTCGGGATTTCCGGGTGGTCGCCCATGGCGCCGAGCACAGCGTTGGCGACGTTTCCGACTCCGGATTGGATTGGCAGGAAACCTTTCGGAATGTGGCCGTTGCGGATTTCGGCGGCGAGGAATTCGGCGACGTTGAGGCCGATCTTGGTGGTGACATCGGTGACCGGGGAGAAGTCTTTGACTTCGTCGTTGCGGTTCGAGTGGACGATGCCGACGATTTTTTTGGGATCGACCCAGACGCGTTGGGTGCCGATTCGGTCATCGGCGGCGCAGATCGGGATCGGGCGGCGGTGGGGTGGTGATGCGGGTTCGTAGATATCGTGGAAGCCTAACAACTGCTTTGGATGGCGGTTGTTCACTTCGATGAGGATTTTTTTCGCTTGGGTGAGGAAAGTGGGGGTGGCACCGACGCTGGTGGTGAGGAGAATTTTTCCATCTGCGGAGACATCTGCGGCTTCGACGATGGCCCAATCGAGTTCCCCGAGGAATCCGTAGCGGACATATTGGGGGAGCAGGGAAAGGTGCATGTCGAAGAAATGCGTTTTCCCGGCGTTGATGCTGGCGCGGAGGTCCTTATCCGACTGATAGGGGGTGCGGAACTTGATGGAATCCGCTTTCGCGAGCGCGCCATCGAGTGAAGGGCCGGTGGAGGCGCCGGTGATGACACCCACTTTAAAATCCCGACCTGCGGTGTGTTCGGCGATGGCTTTTTCAGCGATGGCGGTGGGGATTACCTTGGCGGCACCGGCGGGGGTGAAGCCGCTGAAGCCGATATTTTCGTCATGATTGATGAAGGCGGCGGCTTCTTCCGGGGTGAGGACGGGATATGGACTGTTCATGATTGGAAATTGGATGCCGGGTGGGCCTTCACTTGAGCATGGAGATGAAGTAACCGGCGGCAAGTGCGCTGCCGATCACTCCTGCTACGTTAGGCCCCATGGCGTGCATGAGCAAGTAGTTGGTGGGATCATACTTCTGGCCGACATCCTGCGAGACTCGTGCGGCCATTGGCACGGCGGAGACGCCGGCGGATCCGATGAGCGGGTTGATCTTATTCTCGCTAAAGACGTTCATGAGTTTGGCCATGAGTACGCCGCTGGCGGTGGCGACACCGAAGGCGACCACTCCTAGAACGAGGATACCAAGCGTTTGTGGATTAAGGAACAGGTGCTTTGATCCTTCACCCATGCCCATTTTGAGGCCGACGCAGATGCCGAGGAAGATGGTGACAATGTTGATGATTTCGTTTTGAGCGGCTTTGACGAGGCGTTCTGTGACTTTGCATTCGCGGAGCAGATTGCCGACGAAAAGCATGGAAAGGAGAGGTGCTGCGTCGCGGACGATGATGCAGCAGAATGACATGACTACGGCAGCAAAGATGAGTTTTTCCAATTGGCTGACTTTGCGCAGAGTTTTCATTTTGATTCTGCGTTCTGCATGGGTGGTGAACAATTTCATGATGGGCGGCTGGATCAGTGGAACCAGTGCCATATAACTGTAAGCCGCCACCGCGATCGGTCCGAGCAGGTCCGGGGCGAGTTTCGAGGCCGTGAAGATCGAGGTGGGGCCGTCCGCACCGCCGATGACACCGATAGCACCTGACTCTGCGAGGCTAAATCCGAATAGGGGAGCGACTAGAAATGTGGCGAAGATGCCGAATTGGGCGGCGCCGCCGAGCAAGAGCGTTCGCGGGTTGGCGATTAAGGGCCCGAAGTCCACAAGCGCTCCGACACCGAGGAAGATGAGTGGGGGATAGATCTGCAGTTTAATTCCTTGGTTGAGGTAATAGAACAAACCGCCGGGTTCATCACCGACGGGATGCTGCATGATGAAATCATGAATCGGCAGATTTGAAATGAGGGCTCCCAGCGAAATTGGCACGAGCAGGAGCGGTTCGAAGCCTTTGACGATTGCCAGATAGAGCAGGACCGCGACGACGATCCACATCACCATCATCTGCCATTGCAGATAGGGGAAGCCTGTCGTCATCCAAAGTTCGTAGAGTTTGTTCATTATTTCGTGGGAAAATCCGGTTAGCCGATGGTGTAGAGAATTTGGCCTTCTTCGACGGCGTCGCCGACTTTGACGTGGATGGCGGTGATGGTGCCGCTCATGGGGGCGTTGATGGGCGTATACATTTTCATCGCTTCAAGGGTGATGACGAGGTCACCTTCGGTGACGATGCTGCCGACGGCGGCGTCGATGGCTTGGACGATGCCGGCGAGTGGGCTCGGGGCGTCGCCTGAGCCTGCGGCGACGGGTTTAGGGGCTGGAGCAGGGGCCGGGGCGGCGGCTGGGGCGGCGGATCTGACGGCAACTGGTGCGGTTGCGGATGAGTTCGAGTCGATGGTTTCGACGATGACGTCGTATGCTTTTCCTTCGACGGTGATGCGGAGATGTTCCATGGCGATGATGTGGTTAACGGAGGCGGTGTGAGGTGAGGACGGATTGGCGGCCAGCTTTTTCCCAGCTGGTGCTCATAGGTTTGATGGAGATAATGCGGTGGGATTTGCCGGTGACGGTGGTGACGGCTGCGGCGATAACGGCGATAATTTCTATCGGGATTCCGGTGTGAGCGTCAGGAGTGGCGGTAGACGCTTCAGCGGGCTTGGCGACGGGAGACGCGATGGCTTTTGGTTCCGGCGCGAAGATTTGGATTAACTTCGCGGTGAGAGCGCAGACGCCCCAGAGGATGGTCAGGGTGATCATGACCATGAGCATGCCCGCAAGGTGGGGCACGGCATCCATGATCGAAGTGTGTGTTTTCTCTGCGGCAGCGAGAATCGGTGAAAAATGCATATTGTGTTAGAGTGGGATGTTACCGTGTTTCTTGGGTGGTCGGGATTCGCTTTTGCCCATGATGCCGCGGAAGGCGAGTGCGAGTGTGCTGCGTGAAGCTGCGGGGTTGATCACATCGGTGATCATGCCGTTGGATGCTGCTTGATAGGGAGACGCAAATTTTTCCGAGTAGGCCTTGCGGAGTTCTTGTTCGAGGACGGCGGGGTCTTCGGCTTCTTCGAGTTCTTTTTTGTAGAGGACTTTCATGGCGCCTTGGGCACCCATGACGGCGATTTCCGCGGTGGGCCAGGCGAAAACGAAGTCCGCGCCGAGGTCGCTGGGGCACATGGCGAGATAGGCACCGCCATAGGCTTTGCGGCAGATGAGGGTGATTTTTGGCACGGTGCCGGACGCCCATGCAAAGAGCATTTTCGCGCCGTGGCGGATGATGCCGCCGCGTTCCTGAGCGAGGCCGGGCATGAAGCCGGGAACATCGACAAGCGAGAGGATCGGGATCGAGTAGATGTTACAAACGCGGATGAAGCGGGCAGCTTTGTCCGATGCGTCGATATCGATGCACCCGGCCTTGACCATCGGTTGGTTGGCGATGATGCCGATGACGAGACCTTCGAGTTTGGCGAAGCCGGTGAGCATGTTCTGCGCGTAGTCCGGTTGGATTTCGAACCAAGAGCCGGGGTCCATGAGTCGGTCGATGACCTTCTGCATGTCGAGCGGCGACTTGGGATCGGCCGGAATGATTTCGTTCATTCCGAGATCTTCGGTGAGCGGAATGTTGTCGTTCATCTTGTGCGGTGGATCGCCAAGATTGTTGGACGGCAGGTAGTCGAGGAGTTTCTTGGCAAGGTCCATCGCGTGTTGGTCGTCCTCGGCGATGAGGTGGATGTTGCCTGAGATTTGAGCGTGGGCGTCGGCGGAGGCGAATTGGTCGAGCGAGGCGGATTGGCCGGTGGCGGCGCGGATGACGTCCGGGCCGCAGATGAACATATTCGAGTTCTTCCGCGTCATGATGATGAAATCGGTGAGGGCGGGCGAGTAGGCGGCACCGCCTGCGCAGGGTCCGGCGATGATGGAGATTTGAGGGATGACGCCGGAGGCGAGCACGTTGCGGAAGAAGATCTGGCCGTAGCCTGAGAGTGCCTCGATACCTTCTTGGATGCGGGCTCCGCCGGAATCGTTGATGCCGACGACGGGCATGCCTGCCTTGATCGCAAAGTCTAACAGATCACAGATTTTCTTGGCGTGGATGGCGCCGACGGCACCACCGCCGACGGTGAAGTCTTGGGCGAAAGCGGCGACCGGGCGGCCATCGACGTAGCCAGTGGCGCAAACGACGCCATCGCCGGGCATCTTGCGTTTTTCGAGGCCGAAGTTGATGCATGAGTGATGGGCGTGCATGCCGAACTCGATGAAGTTTCCGCCGTCGAAGAATGCCGTGAGTCGTTCACGGGCGGAGAGCAGGCCTTTTTCGTGGCGTTTTTCGATGCGGTCGATGCCGCCTCCGATGAGGGCTTCCTCGCGGCGGAGCTTGAGAGCCTCCAGTAGTGATGGGTCGATGGCCATAGTGTGATGTTCGGTTTAAGTGGGGAGTGGTGGGCGGGATCAGTGGGCGGGTTGGCAGAACTCGGTGAGCACGCCGAAGGTGGATTTCGGGTGGAGGAAGGCGACGAGTTTGTCGCCGGCGCCTTCGAAGGGGACTTCATGGATAAGGCGGGCCCCCTTGTCTTTGGCTTGGGCGAGTTGACCAGTGATATCGTCGGTGGCGAAGGCGATGTGGTGGATGCCGCCGGAGGGGTTTTTTTCTAGAAACTTGGCGATCGGGCTGTCGGGGGAGGTGGGTTCGAGCAATTCGATGTGGACGTCACCTGCGGCGAAAAAAGCGGTGCGGACTTTTTGGGATTCGACTTCCTCACGGCCTTCGCAGGTGAGTCCGAGAATATTTTCGTAGTAGGGGATGGATTCTTCGAGGGAGTTGACGGCGATTCCCAAGTGGTCGATTTTCGTAATCATTGTGAAGGGGTATGAGGCGTGTTTGAAGTGAGTATTGCAGGTAATGAGGGGCTGGCACCGCAGGAAGTTGCTAAGGCTACGCGTATTTTACCTGCTTATTTAAAGTAAGCGTATTTAGCATTCGCACGAGGTCTGTGAGAAGTCCAGACCATAGCATGATGTGCTTAATCATTCTGGGGCTTTACTCGGGATGCGGTTCATCCGGATCCTGATGCCACGGGATGCCATGATTGGCATTGCGTTGGAGTTCGGCGATGACCTGGGCTCCGAGGAGAAGGATTAATGCGACGGCTTCCATTGTGAGGAGAACGATGATGATAGTGGTCATCGAGCCATAGAGCGCATTGATTGATGAGATGTGTGTGTAATAGGCGACTAGCAAGTGGCGGGTGATTTCCCACAACACGGCGGCGGTGAAGCCACCGGCCAGCGCGCGGCCGAAAGAAACGCGGGCCACGGGCATGATCTTGTAGAGAAGTGTGAAAAGCAGGACGAGTCCCAGAATCCCGGTTAGGTAAAGGAGCGGGCCGACGTAGGGATCGACGAGTTGTTTGATTGCCGGAAAGTGCGTGAGGATGCCGACGCGGGCGTCGATGATGGCATTTACGGAGGTGATGAGGATGAGACCGGCGGCGACGATCAGGATGAATAGGTAGGGAAGCAGGGCGGAAACCCAGAACTTGCGTTTGAGTGAGGGCAGCGGGCGGTGGAAGATGATCGCGAAGGCATCCTCCAAGACTCGGAAGGCCTTTGAACTGAAAAACATCAGTGTCACGAGGCTGATTCCTCCGACCACTCCGCGGTTGTCGAGAAATCCTTCCAGCACCTCGGACACCGTGGGTATGAGGCCCGGTGCGATGAGGGAGACCTCCGCGGTTAGCGAATTCATCAACAACTGCCGGTCGAACAGTCGTGAGAAAACCACCATCAGCACGGTGCAGAGGGGGATGAGTGAGAGCATCACATTGAAGGCCACGGAGCCGGTGAGCAGCAGTCCATGGTTTTGTAGGAAGAAATCCCTCAGCACGCGGCTGACGAAGCGGATCACTTGCGGGAGACGCCTATTCATCGTGTGGGCATTATGTGCCGGAAACGCGGGGCGAGGCAAACTGAAAGACCTATGCGGCAGGCAGTTTGTTTTTCCTGTTGGGGAAACAGGGGGGGGGGGGGGCTGTTTTTTTCATCAAGTAAAACCGGATTTTCCGCCATCGGCGAGCCTTGCAGAGTGAGTGGGGAGCGGGAGCGTGAAGGAAAAAAAGAGAGCTGTTGCTTGGCGCTGATAAATCGTCACAATCGCCCCGCCATGATCTCGCTCGCGAAACTATTTGGGAAGTCGGACCGTTTTTTTGAACTTCTAGCGGCTAGCGCCAAATCGGCGCACCAAAGCATCGAGGCGCTCGCGCGTCTTCTGAAGGAATCCAACGGTAATGTCACGTTGGCCGAGCTAGCAGTAGCCCGCCGCAACGAGAAGAAAAATGCGGAAACCATCAGCGAAGAGCTCGTCAAGGTGTTCGTGACGGCGCTTGAGCGTGAGGACATTGAAGCCTTGTCGCGCGCGCTTTACCGGATTCCCAAGACGGTGGAGAAATTCGGCGAGCGCTATGAAATCATGCATCATCTGGTTGTTTCGGAGGATTTCGCACCCCAGATGGCGATTGCACAGGAAGCTTCCTTAGTGGTCGTTCGGATGGTGGATATGCTAGGTAAAAGTCCCAAGCTTGAAGACATCAAGGCGGAGAATGACAAGATGCAGGAGCTTGAGGGGCGTGCTGATCAGCTCGTGCTTGGCTACCTCAAGGAGATTTACTCGGGTCGATTGGAACCGATCAAGGCCATGGCCATGCGCGATCTCTACGACCTGTTGGAAAAGGTCATCGACCGCTGCCGCGACGCCGGTAATGTGGTGACCCAAATCGTCCTCAAAAACTCCTGATCTGCCGCTTCCATGACGCTCGGGATCATCTTCTTGGTTATTTTCATCGCGCTGACCTTTGAATACATCAACGGTTTCCACGATACGGCGAATTCCATTGCCACCATTGTCGGCACCAAGGTGCTCACGCCCCGCCAGGCGATCGTGCTGGCCGCATGCACCAACTTGATAGGCGCGCTTGCCGGGCACGCGGTGGCCAAGACGGTTTCTTCCGGGCTGGTGGATGCGCAGTTCATCTCGCCGCTGGTTATCATTTGCGCGCTGGTGGGAGGTATCGTTTGGAATCTCATCACGTGGTGGTTCGGCATGCCATCGAGCTCCACCCACGCGCTGGTGGGCGGTATTTGCGGTGCGGCTTTTGCCAGTGCCCACAACAACTGGAACGCCATCATTTGGTCGGTGGAAAAAGTCAAAGACGGCAAAGTGGTGATGGAAGGCGTTCTGCACAAGGTGGTCCTTCCGATGGTCACCTCGCCCGTGATCGGTTTTTTCGGTGGATTCATCATCATGGGTTTTCTTTATCTGATTTTGCGGGGGGCGCGCCCGCGCTTCGTCAACCGCTTTTTCGGCAAGCTTCAGATTGGCAGTGCGGCGTATATGGGATTTGCGCACGGCTTGGCCGACGCCCAGAAAACCATGGGTGTGATCACCTTGGCACTGGTCACCGCCACCGCTGCCGGTAGCTTTGAGCAGTTGCCATCATGGTTAGGCTTCCTGAAAATGGATAAGTCGGCTGCGGCCGAGCGGTGCATCGTGGAGATCGGCCTCAAGGAGGCTTCTAGCACGGAGTTGTTAGCCGCCGCCGCCAAGCTGGAAGCCGAGGCTGTGAAAATCAAGCGCGGCGAATTCCGTGAAGCTTTCCTCACGTTGACGGCCAAGACCTACGAGTCGCTTGGTGAAACGGACGCCAGCCAGCGCGCCGCCGCGCTGGCTGCGAGCACTCACCGTCAGGCGATCGAACGGGAAGAAGCCCGCATTCTGACCAAGGTGCCGGTGATCGGCAAGATGGTCGCCGCCAAGGTCAACGACTGGGATAAGACACTCACCAAGGAAATGGCTGCCGCCACTGAGGCTGGCAAACGTCCGCTCGCGGTCGCCTCCAAAAAGGTGGATGAGCTTTCGCCCGATGTGCCGGTGTGGATCAAGATCATCTGCTCATTGACCATGGCTGCCGGAACGGCTGCTGGCGGTTGGCGCATCATCAAAACGCTCGGTCATAAGATGGTCAAACTTCAACCGGTGCATGGTTTCGCGGCGGAAACCACTGCTGCCACGTTGCTGGCGGTCACCGGCAGTCTCGGTATGACGGTATCGACCACTCACAGCGTGACCACCGCCATCATGGGAGTGGGCTGCGCCAAGCGGTTCAACGCGCTCAAGTTATCGCTCGTTGAGCGCATTCTCTGGGCCTGGGTTCTAACTTTGCCGGCTGCAGGAGTTGTCGCCTACCTTATGGTGCGATTGTTTCAGATGTTCGGCTGGATTGCTTGAATCGTTTGTTAGTGAGATGAACCAAGACGGGTATGAGAAATACTAACAGCGTCAGAGCCGAAGTGCCGAGGTCGAAGTATTTGCTGGCAAGAAATGCATGGACGGGATGAGCTTCATCGAGGAAATGCCGTGGAATGCTGAGCACGAGTTTGACTCCAAGAATGCCGATCACGATGAAGGCGCAGGTTTCCAGGAAATGGAAATGGTGCATCAGTTTGACGAAGCCTTGTGCCGCGAAGCGCATGGTCAGGATGCCGAGAAATACGCCGATGCAGACGAGAATCAATTTTGAAGGCATCGGGAATTTTTGCACGTAAGCCACCGCCGCCACCACGTTGTCGATCGAAAAGGCGAGGTCCATGACTTCCACGGCGAACACGGTGGCCCAGAAGGGGCCGAGTCTTCCGATGGTGTGTCGGAAAAGCCAGTTGCCCTCGGTGGCTACGGCTTCGGCTCCCTCTTCTTCCACCGACTCATGCCGTGAGAAATGTGTCCACGCCAGCCAGAGTAGGTAAAGTCCGCCGACCGGTTCGAGCCACCAGATTTTGATGAGCCATGAGGCCAACGCGAGACAAAGGCCGCGGAATAGATAGGCACCCAGAATGCCATAGCGCAGGGCCTTGCCTCGTTGTTCCGCTGGGAGGCGCATGACCATGGTGGCCAGCACCGCGGCGTTGTCCACTGAGAGGATGCCCTCGATCAGGATTAGAATGAGCACCACCATCATCCCCGCGAAGGGATCCGGGCCGAGTATTGTGTAGGACCAATCCATGAATGTTGAGGCGGAACTTGGAGGGGGCGCGGGGCTGTGGCAATTTCAATCCCAAGCGAATCGCACGCTAAGGAGAAATGGGGTTGTTGTTGGTTTCGCTCAGAGAGCGGAGGGATCCTGCAGGAGTTCTGCAACCCGTTTGAGCAGCAGGCCGGCCCCACCGCCATCGACGACGCGGTGGTCGAATGTGAGGAAGACCTCCGCCACTGTTGCGGGTAGGAAGACCTCCGCTTGGGCGCTCCAGATGGGTTTTTTTACTCCCGCGCCGATGCCGAGAATGAGTGTTTCATTTGGCAGCGGGATGGGTGTGCCAAGGGTGAGTCCGAAGGTGCCGAAGTTCGTGACCGTGGCAATTCCGCCGCGGCAATCGTTTTCGGAAAGCCGGCGGCGGCGCGCGCGGTCCACGAGATCATCGTATTCGGCGATGAGTTCGCGCAGGGGTTTTTGATCCACCTTGCGAACCACGGGGACGACCACGCCGTCTTCGACTTGCACGGCCACGCCGATATCGAAGGCCCGCGGGTGGACCACTTTGTCGCCGATCAGGTATCCGGCGGTGGCTGGGTTTTCGGTGAGCGCCAGCGCGAAGGCGCGCAGCATGTAGAGAGTGAGGCCGGGTTTCGGTTCGTGCGTGCGGCGATGATCGAGCACACGATCTAACGAAGTTGGCAGTCCTACGGTAGCCAGAGGACGGGTCCAACTGCGGCGCATGGCGTCGGCTACGGCGAGGCGCATGGGTGATGCCTGGGTGCTTGGCCAGGCTTCCAGATAATCGAGGAAACGCTCGAGGTCCTCAACGGTTACGCGGCCGCCCGCGCCGGTTCCGGCGACGGCGGAGATGTCCGCCTCACGCAGGCCTAGATCATCCATGCGGGCGCGCATGCGCGGCGAGATGTAGTGGGCACCCATGGTGCCGGCGGGCACAGGTAAGCCTTTCACGCTGGGCACCACGGCGGGGGCTTCCTCGTAGGCATCGGCATCGTCGATGGCGAAATGGAGGTTTGCTTCGGCTTGGGCGGGGCTGGTGGAGGCGTCGCTGCGTTTGGCTTCGAGTGATTCAAGGGTATCCACGCCGGTGCGGGCGACTTCCTCCGCGGCAACTTCTAACAAACCAAGCAGGCTGCCGACCGAGTAGGAGATGCCTTCTTGGGCTTTAATTTCGGAAACGATGCCATTGCAGAGCGTGGTGACACCCATGACCGCCTTGTTCGTTTCCACCTCGATGATTTCCTGATCGGTGCGGACCGCATCGCCTACAGCGATGCCGAGGCGAATGACGGTTGCCTCGGCGATCGATTCGCCGAGTTGCGGCATGAGAATGGGGACGGTGGGCATTTTGGTAAAAGCTGAGATGCTGAAAAGCTGAGAAGCTGAAACTTAGGAGGTAAAAGCTGAGAAACTGAAAAGCTGAGAAGCTAAAATTTGGAAGAAAGAGAGATTTGAAATTTGAGATTTGAAATCTTCAGAATGTTAGGAGTTTGCGGAGGGCTTCGCAGATGGACTCGGGGGTTGGGCGGTGGGCGGCCCAGAGTTTCGGGTGATAGGGGACTGGGGTGTCGCGGGCGTTGAGGCGTTGCGGCGGCGCATCGAGGAGATGAAAGCCTTCTGCGGCGACGCGTGAAACCACTTCTGCGGTGACGCCGCCCCATGGGAATGCTTCGCCGAGGGCGAGCAGGCGGCCGGTGCGGGCGACGGAAGCGAGCACGGTATCGATGTCGAGGGGTTTCACCGAGCGGAGATCGACCACCTCGATTTCCCAGCCGTCTTGTTGGAGTCGGTCTGCGGCGCGAACGGCTTCATGAACCATGGCGCTGTAGGCGACGACGGTGGCGTGTTTGCCGGAGCGGACGATGCGGGCTTGGCCGATGGGCAGGTGATCATCGTTGATCGATTTTGATTTCAGCCAGCGATAGAGAAACTTGTGTTCGCAGAAGATGACCGGATCATCGAGCGCGACGGCGTCGATGAGCATGTGATAGGCGTCTGAAACCGATGCGGGTGTTAGAACGACGAGACCGGGGTATTGGGCATAGATGCCTTCCATGCTTTGGCTATGGAACGGGCCTGAGCCGGGAGTGCCGCCGGAGGGCAGGCGAATCGTGATCGGGATCGGCACGCCGGTCCGATAGAAGTGGGTGGCGGCTTGATTGACGATCTGGTTGAATGCGATTGATGAAAAATCCGCGAACTGCATTTCCACGATCGGGCGCATGCCTTCGATGGCGGCGCCGACGGCGAGTCCGATCATCGCGTCTTCGGAGATCGGGCAATCGAACACGCGGTTAGGGAATTTTTCCGCGAGGCCCTTGGTGGCTTTGAAGGCACCGCCGAAGGTGGCGATGTCTTGGCCGTAGAGGAACACGCGCGGGTCTTCGCGCAGGAGGGTTTCCTGTGCTTCGCGGATGGCATCGATATAAGTCACGCTCACGGGAAAACGGGCTGGGCGGTGGGTTGGCTGGCGGTCAGGGGGAAGCGCGTGGCGAGGGCGGTCCAGTCCTCATGATAGGGATCGGGCGGGGCCTCCTGTTGGGCTTGGGCGACGGCGCGCTGGACTTCGTCGGAAAACTCGTTTTCCCAGGAGGAAATTTCGTCGGCGGTGGCGTGGCCGTTTTCCAGCAACTGCCGGATGGCGACCTCGATGCAATCCCGTCCGTAGTGGTCCTTGCGGATTTCATCGGGCACGTAGGATCCGTCATCATGTTCGCCGTGGCCGGAGAGGCGCAACAAGCGGGCGACGACCATTTGCGGTCCTTGTCCGGCGCGGGCGCGGCGCACGGCTTCGCCGATGACCGAGACGCAGGCTAACAAATCCGTGCCATCCACGGAAAATCCGCCGATGCCATAGCCGCGGGCTTTTTCGACGAGATCCGCGCAAACGAATTGCCGTGAATTCGGGGTCGAGTAAGCGAACTGGTTGTTGCCGATGACGATCACGAGCGGCAATTTTTCGACGGCGGCGAGGTTGAGTCCTTCGTGGAAAGCGCCGGTCGAGGATGCGCCATCGCCGATGCAGGTGGCACCCACGCGGCCTTCGAGCGTGCCTTGCAAGCGTTTGGCAAACAGCATGCCCGCGACGACTGGGACTTGCGCGCCGAGGTGGGAAATCATTGCCGGCATGCCCATTTCCGGGCGTCCGCGGTGGATATTGCCATCGCGTCCGCGCATCGGGCCTTGGGCGGAGCCGAGGTAGGTGCGGGTGCAATCGAGCATCGATTCGCCAAAAGCCGTGCGGCCGGCTTGATCGCGAATCAGCGGGGCGAAGAAATCTTTTCCTTGGATGAGCGAGGTGCCGAGTGTGGCGCTGACCGCCTCCTGGCCGCGGCCGAGATAGACTCCGCCGACGATTTTGCCTGCCTTGTAGAGGCTGGAGAGCTTGTTTTCCAGAATCCTGGCACGGAGCATCGAATGGAAGACCGATCGCAGGAAATCGCGGTTCGTCACCACTCCATCGGTGTTGGTTGGCATGTCCAATTGGGGCACGGCGGAGGATTAAAGACGGCCCGATGCAAACCTGCAACCGGATTCCCGCAAGAGCTCATTCGGGGCGTCGGTTCCAAACCACCAAGTCCTTGTATGCGAGTCCCTTGCCGCCAAAAAGATCCAGCGCGCTGCCCACCGTGACGTCCACATTTCCGCGTCCGGCGATCTCAACGAGCCGCAAGTCGGCCATTGTCGCCGCGCCGCCGGCGTAGGTGACCGGGATTTTACCCCAATTTCCTAGCAGCGAAACGAGTTCTGCATCGATCCCGCCGCAGAGTCCCTCGACGTCGGCCGCGTGGATGAGAAATTCGGCGCAATGTGGGGCGAGGCGGTCCAGCGTGGCGGCGGTGACATCGAGATTGGTGAGGGTTTGCCATCGGTTCATGGCCACCGTCCAGCCATCGGGCGTGCGGCGGCAGGACAGGTCGATGACGAGTTTCTCCGCGCCGATGGTTTTGACCAAGGCGTCGAGTGCGGGTTCGAGAAATTTTCCGTCGGCATCAAACAAGGCGGAGGTGACAATCACGTGGCTGGCTCCGGCATCGAGCCAATCCTTGGCATTCGAGGCGGAAATCCCGCCGCCAATCTGGAGGCCGCTGGGCCAAGCGGCGAGTGCCTCGCGGGCTGCTTCGTCATTGCCCGGGCCGAGTTGGATGACGTGACCGCCGGTGAGTGCATCGTTTCGGAAGGTTTCCGCAAACCAGGCGGGCGCTTTGTCGGAAACAAAGTTTTCCACCGGCCCTGCGCCGTCATCGCGCAAGCTGCCGCCGACGATTTGTTTGACCTTTCCTTGGTGGAGGTCGATGCACGGGCGGAAGCGAGTCATGGCGGGAGGATGGATTGCGGAAGCGGGCGAGCCAAGCGGAATGGTGGGACTCAAGGCGTGTTGGCGTCTCGCCAACAGTCATCGCTAGACGAGAATTGTGGGCGAGATGCCCAGACTCCTTGATTTTACGCGTGACCCGCCGTTATGGGAAAGGCATTTTCGCCGCACCAATCAATACGACCCCATGGTAAACTTCGACACTTTCGAACAAAAGATGACCGCCGCCGGAATGGGCGATGCCGCGATCCGCGCGTTCCGCCGGAATTATGAGGCACTGCTCCGTCAGGAAACCGGGATGATTCCCGAGGAAACGATTGAGCCGGCGCAGCATCTGGTTTCGCTCGAAAGCATCGACGTTTCTCCTGCGGATGCGGCGCTGATTTCGCAAGCGGTGGTCATCAAGCTCAACGGCGGCCTCGGCACCGGTATGGGCTTGCAGGGGCCGAAAAGCCTGCTCGCCGTGCGCGAGGGCGTGAATTTTCTCGATCTAATGGTGCGCCAAATACTGGACCTCCGGAAGTCCAGCGGCGCGCCCGTTAGATTGCTTCTGATGAACAGCTTCAGCACCAGTGGTGACACGCTCGGTCATCTGGAGCGCTATCGCGCCGAGGGGCTTGCCAACGCCTCTGAAGTCGAGTTGATGCAAAACCAGATCCCGAAAATCGATGCGTTCACGCTGGATCCAGTGAGTTGGCCGCTTGATCCCGATCTCGAATGGTGTCCGCCCGGCCATGGCGATCTCTATCCGGCGCTGGTCGGCAGCGGTTGGCTCGATCGGCTGCTCGCCGAGGGCGTGAATTATGCATTCATATCCAACTCCGACAACCTCGGTGCCATTCTCGATCCGGTGATTCTCCGCTATTTTGCCGACTCCGGCGCGCCGTTTCTGATGGAAGTCACTCGCCGCACGGCAGCTGATCGCAAGGGTGGTCATCTCGCCAAGCGCAAGTCCGACGGCCGCTTGTTGCTCCGCGAAGTCGCCCAATGCCCTGAGAGCGACATCGATGCATTTCAAAACATCGATCGCCATCAGTATTTCAATACTAACAGCCTTTGGCTGCGTTTGGATCGGCTCAAAGAGCAACTCGCCGCCGATGCCGGCGTGCTGCCATTGCCGATGATTCGGAACAACAAAACCGTCGATCCGCGCGCCAAGGATTCCAAGCCTGTCATCCAGCTTGAAACCGCGATGGGTGCCGCCATCGAGTGCTTTGAAGGCTCTGCCGCGATCGACGTTCCGCGCAGTCGTTTCGCACCGGTGAAAACCACCGGCGATCTGCTCGCCCTGCGGTCCGATGCCTACGAAGTGCTCGAAAACGGCCAAGTCCGCCTCCATGCCTCGCGCCAGGGCAGGCCGCCCGTCATCCAGCTTTCGGACGAATACAAGCTCGTCGATTCGATCGAAACCCTTGGCGTGCCGAGTTTGATTGATTGCGCATCGCTCAAAGTCAGCGGTCCGGTGCACTTCGAGTCCGGCGTGATAATCCAGGGTGACGTGGAAGTATCGAATTCGGGTCCGGAAACCAAAATCGTGCCAGTTGGAACTTACCGAGACCAGGTGTTGTGAGTGTTTCCTCCATAAAACGGAGGAAATGATGCTGGGATGGTTTATCGAATTTTTTTCACCGTAGGGTCTTGCCAATCGCGGGGGATACCACTAAAGACCCCGCCCATGTCGAGCATCGGTTCCTTTTCCTTCCCCACGAGCGGTTTTGACGCCGTGATTTTCGATTGTGACGGGACTTTGGTTGATTCCATGCCCGCGCATTTTGAGGCATGGTGTGAAGCCCTCGCCATTTACGGCGCGGGGGGGATTTTCAAGGAGGATGTATTCTTCGCCATGGGCGGGCGTCCGACACATGATATCGTGGTTGAAATCAACGACGAATACGATCTTCACCTGGACCCTGTGGCGGTGGCTTTCGCCAAACGCGAGGCATTTCTCAAGCGTCTACACACCATCAAACTCATCGATGAAGTGGCCGTTTTCGCCGAATCCCTGCGTGGTAAAGTCCCGATGGCGATCGCCAGCGGCGGATCGCGCATGGTGGTTGAAAAAACCCTGCATGTGGTCGGGGTTTCCGACTGGTTTGACGAAGTGGTGACCTCGGATGACGTTGCCGAAGGTAAACCCGCGCCGGATGTGTTCCTCAAAGCCGCCCAATTGTTGGGAGTGTTGCCATCAAGGTGCTTGGTGCTGGAAGATGCACCCGCCGGAATCCTGGCGGCACAACGCGCGGGTATGCAAGTGGTGGCAGTGCCGTCGCCTTTGCTTTCTGTTGGCTAAGGAGCGCCGATATACTGTCGGCTGCCGGACGGGGGACATACTGTCACCCGTCTTCCGCGGTGTGACTCGCCGGACAGTATGTCCGTCAGCCAGCAGCGCGCAAAATGCACGCGCTCCGAAAAGGAGAATGCAGAACCGGAGTGCTGCGAAACCAGAACTAAGTGGAGGTAGCCGGAGGCAAATAGGTCTGACTGACTAAAATACTAAACCTCAGACAATCCGCCGCTCCTTGGGGCGCTTCGTGATTTTTGTTGTTGCAAATCAGTCTCAATTGGAGAATTTTCCTGCAGATGCCAACTGCGCTAGCCAGTGATTTGAAAATCGACAGTGCGATGACCTTGAATCAGGTCGGGGTCGGTTGTGATGTTACGATTCGGATTTTGAATGGTCCGGGCTGCGATCGGTTGCGGGATCTTGGATTTTGCGAGCAATTGCAGGTCCGCAAGCTGGCGGGCGGACGGAACCTGATCTGTTCCGTGTGTGGGACCCGGATGGCCATCAGCCGCGAACTTGCCGAACAAGTTTTGGTGGCTCCATTGGACTAACCCTCTGCCGTGGCCATGGATGACGCACCCTCGACCATCGCGCTGATCGGGAATCCGAATGCGGGAAAAACCACGCTTTTCAATGCGCTGACCGGAGCAAATCAGAAGGTCGGCAATTATTCCGGCGTTACGGTGGCGCTCAAATCCGGTGAAACCTTTACGCCGCACGGGAAAAAACTTCGGGTGCTCGATTTGCCCGGATGTTATTCGCTGCGCGCACCCTCGCCGGATGAAAAAGTCGCCGTCGATGCGCTGAAGGGCGAATTGCCCGGCTTCGCAAAACCGGATCTCGTGGTTTGCGTGCTCGACGCTTCGAATTTGGAGCGTCACCTCCAACTCGCGTTGCAAGTCATTGAATTGCAGATGCCGACCGTGATCGCCTTGAACATGGTGGACATGGCGGAGAAATCCGGATTGCGCCTTGATCCGGCCAAACTTTCCGAGGAGCTCGGCGTGCCGGTGGTCCCGATGCAAGCCAGTGCGGGGAAGGGGATCATCGAGTTGAAACAGGCGCTGCGTTTTCCGTATCCTACTTCGCCTGATGTGCGGTGGGCCACCGAATCCGATGATTTGGAAAATAGCCGTCGCGGATTCATTCGGGATCTTTGCGAACTCGTGGCCCGTCGGCCGGACGCGCATCAACTGACGGTCTCGGACAAGCTCGACGGCTGGTTGCTGCACCCGGTGATCGGGTGGGTGGCGTTTCTCTCGGTGATGTTTGCGGTTTTTTGGGGGATTTTTTCGTTCGCCCAGATTCCGATGGCTTGGATTGAATCCGGTCAGGGTGTGTTTGCCGACTGGGTGGCCTCGTTGTTGCCGGAGGGCGATTTGAATTCGTTGTTAGTCGATGGAGTGATCGGCGGGGTAGGTGGAGTGTTGGTTTTCCTGCCGCAGATTCTGTTGCTGTTTTTTTTCATCGGTTTGTTGGAAAGTTCCGGTTACATGGCGCGGGCTGCGTTTCTGATGGATGGTGTGATGTCCAAGGCGGGGCTCAGTGGTAAGGCTTTTCTGCCGCTTTTCAGTTCCTATGCCTGCGCGATTCCGGGCGTGATGGCCACCCGCACGATTGATTCCGCGAAGGAACGATTAGTCACCATTTTCATCGCGCCTTGGATGAGTTGTTCCGCTCGTCTGCCAGTCTATTTCCTGATCGTTCCGCTTTTGCTTCACGAATACGAGGGGTCTTGGAAACAGGCGCTTGTGCTGTTTGGTATTTACACGCTCGGTACGCTCAGCGCGTTCGTGGTTGCCCGCGTGCTGCGCGGGAAACTTGGGCCGGACACCAGCAAGACTCATTTCATGCTAGAACTTCCGCCCTACCGCGGGCCTCAGTGGAGTTACATTTTCCGCCATGTTCTCGAACGCGCATGGTCCTTTGTCGCCAAGGCGGGGACGATCATTCTCGGGCTTTCCATTTTGCTTTGGGCGCTCAGCACCTATCCTAAATCGGACGATGAAAACGTGGACGCACTGTCTCACAGCGCCATGGGTCGGATCGGCGCGGTGATCGAACCAGTGGTCAAACCGCTTGGATTTGATGGCCGGATTGGCACGGCCATTCTTACGTCATTCGCCGCCCGTGAGGTGTTCAATTCATCGTTGGCGGTGATTTTCCGGGTGGAAGAGGCAGAGGATGATGAAAAAACCCGCAGCAAACTGCGCGACCGGATCTCCTCCGCGACTTGGCCGGATGGCAGGTTGTTGTTCACGCCGTTGACCTTGGTGTCGGTGTTGGTGTTTTTTATCTACGCACTTCAATGCCTGCCCACTTCCGCGGTGGTGGCGAGGGAATCGGGTTCTTTGAAATGGGCGCTCGGGCAGTTTGCTTTCATGACGGGTTTCGCATATGTTGCCTCGATGCTGGTTTTTCAAATCGGCAGATTGCTAGGTTTTTAATATGGAATGGCAAACGATCATCGCCGCTGGTATTGTGATTCTAACGATCGTTTTTTTTCTAGCGAGACTTGTGCGACCGAAGAAAAAGAGCGGATGCGGGCAGAGTTGTGGCTGCGGGAAATCCTCAAGGAGCGGCGAACTCTAATTCGCCCTGATGGAATGTAGCGGCGTGTCTTTGACTGTCGCCTCATTTTTGGCATTTTGGGCACCAATAGGTCGAACGTTGGCCGATGACTGCTTGGCGGATGGGCGTGCCGCAGATGCGGCAGGGTTGGCCTTTGCGTTCGTAAACGAACAAGCGCTGTTTGAAATAGCCGGGTTCGCCATCGGAATGCAGGAAGTCGCGCAGGGTGGTGCCGCCTTCCGCAATCGAATCGCTGAGGACGGCGCGGATAGCTGCCATGAGTTTTGCGAGGCGTGGCTTGGTGAGTTTTTTCGCCGGGGTGCGTGGGAGGATGCCGGCGCGGAACAAGGCTTCGGAGGCATAGATGTTTCCCACACCGACCACCACTTTTGCATCCATGATGACGAGTTTGATCGCTGCCGATCGATTTGTGCACGCCGCTTGCAGATGCGCTGCCGTGAAATCTTCCTCAAGAGGTTCGGGGCCGAGGCTTTTGAGGAGCGGATGCGCCATCGGATCGCCGGTTAGGCGCAGCACCAGGCCGAAGCGCCGGGGATCATGGAAGCGGAGTTGTTTGCCATTCGCCAACGTGATGCCGACGTGGTCGTGCGTTTTCCAGGGATCGGCCGGTGAAATCACCCGCAGGCTGCCGGACATGCCGAGGTGGATAAGAATCGTGCTGCGGTCATCGATGGCTAACAGAAGGTATTTCGAACGCCTGGAAACAGCGGTGACACGTCGGCCTTCGATGGCCGGGAGGTCGTCGGAAATCGGTTGGCGTAGATCGTGGCGGCGGACAATCACCTCGCTGATTTTCACGCCGCGCACATGCGGTTCGATGCCGCGGCGGGTGGTTTCGACTTCGGGGAGCTCGGGCATGGTTTTATTGGAAAACGAAAAGGCAGGCGGCGAGTACATGGCAGACGCTGCCGGTGAGGACAAACAGGTGCCAGATGGCATGGTTGTAGGGGAGTCGATGCCAGATGAAGAAAATCACGCCGAGCGTATAGGCGAGTCCCCCCGCAACCAGCCAAACGAGTCCTGCGGTGGGCAGTTCCAGGAATAAGGGGCGGATTGCAAGGACAATCAACCAGCCCATGAGCAGGTAGAGCGCGGTGGAAAACCAGTGGTCTTTTTTGCCTTTCAGAAGAGTTTTCATGAGCACCCCGCCGATGGCCATAGCCCAGACGGCAGCGAATAATGACCAACCCCAGGGGCCTTTTAAGGTGATCAGCGTGAAGGGCGTGTAGGAGCCGGCGATGAGTAGGTAGATGCAAATATGATCGAGCGTCTGGAAGCGGGATTTCCAGCGTGGCGTGGTTGAAATGTGATAGAGCGTGGACGAGGTGTATAACACCACGAGCGACATACCGAACACGGCGGCGGAGAGGGTTTCGAGGAGGTTCCCGAAGGAAAGCATCAGCATGACTGCCAGTGCGGCGAGGCTAAAGAGGATGCCAGCCGCGTGAGTCACGAGGCTGGCGATCTCTTCGCGGTGAGTGTCGCACAGGTGCGATCGGTCTAGGGCTTCGGTTTCCATCGGCGCTGGCATTTCAATCGCGCCGGAGAGTCCGTTTGTCCAGCAGGCGGTTTTTGTTCTTTGCTCAATCGCACTTTCCCGGGAAGATTGCCCTGATGGATATGGGCTGGGGCAGTTTGGCGGTTGTGGTGACGGGCATTTCGCCGTTGTTTGCCTTGTTGACGCTTGTTCTGGTGTTTGCTGTGCTGGTTTCGCTGGTATTGGTGCGGTTCAAACAGAGTTTGCTGGTGGGTTACCTGCTGAGCGGCGTGTTGATCAGCAATGTGGGATTGTTGTGGCTGACCGGCATGGATCGGGGCGATCCGGTGATTCACAATCTGGCGGAAATCGGGGTGGTGTTGTTGATGTTTACCTTGGGCATCGAGTTTTCGCTTGGCGAGCTCAAGCATCTGTGGCGTACGGCATTGGTGGGCGGCGGATTGCAGGTGGGCATCACGGCCTCGGTCACGGGCATAGTGGCTTCGGCCTTCGGGTTTCAGTTGGTGGACAGCATCGTATTGGGGATCGCAGTGGCGCTGAGTTCGACGGCGGTTGCCATGAAATCATTTCAGGATCACGGCCAGCAAAACAATCCGGGGGCGCGCGCGAGTTTGGGCATCGCCTTGTTTCAGGACGTGCTGGTGATTTTGGTGTTTCTGCTTCTACCCGCGCTCTATCATCAGGGAGACGACGCGATTGGTTGGAAAGTCGGCGTATCGATGCTCAAGGGGATCGCCTTTCTTGGTGGTGCGTGGTTGCTCGGGCGCTACGGCTTGACGCCCTTGCTCCATGCGGTCGCCAAAACGCGGAGCCGCGAGTTGTTCACTCTCACCGTGGTCGGACTGTGCGCGGGGGTTGCCTTTGCGGGTGGCGCGTTGGATTTGTCGCTGGCGTTGGGGGCTTTCGCTGCGGGATTGGTGGTCAGCGAGTCGATATACAGCCACCGGATTTTATCGGACATCTTGCCGTTTAAAGATTTATTTCTGGCGATTTTTTTCGTTTCGGTGGGATTGCTGATTGATGTGTCAGCGGTGGTTGCGGAGTGGCAAAAAGTTTTGTTAGGTAGTGCGATGTTGCTGGTGTGCAAGGCGGCGGTGGTTTTCGGGGTGCTCAAGTATATGAAATTGCCCGGGCGTTCGGCGATGTTGGCGGCGGGGAGCTTGGCGAGCACGGGTGAGTTTTCATTGGTGCTGATGGGCGAGGCGGGTGGATACCGGCCATTCGATCCAGCGACCGAGCAAATGCTGTTGATTTGCACCGCGGTGACGATGGCTGCGGTGCCGTCGATGATGCGGGCATCGAGTCCATTTGCAAAATGGCTGGAACGGAAGGGGATTTTGAAAGCGCATCAATCCGCGCCGCATTCATTGACATCGAGCAAGGTGCTCAAACAAATCAGTGATCATGCGATCATTTGCGGCTATGGCCCGGTGGGGCGTGCGCTCAATGACGCGCTGAAACGCTGCGGGGTGGACACGCTGGTGCTCGAACTGAACTCGGAAACGGTGCTGACGTTGAAACGCGAGGGCCAGCCGGTGTTGTTTGCGGATGCGACCCATCCGGAGGCGCTGGACCTTGCGGGCATCGCTCGGGCGCGCCTAGTAGCGTTCACGTTTCCTGCGGTGGTCTCGACCTGTGCCGCCGTGCCCCTCGTCCGCGAGAGAAACCCCGGCATCTGCATCTTCGGGCGCGCCAAATATCCAGGTGAGGTGGATCGACTCCGCGAACTCGGTGTGCAGGTGATTCATGATGAACACGAGAGCGCCTTGGCAATGGTGCGGGCAGCGATTGCTACGTATGATCGTCCGGACATCGATCCAGAACAAGTCGTCCGCGAAGCGCTCAACGGTGATGCGTGATCTTTTTTATTCGGTTTTCGTGATCCTCCGCAGTAGAACCCGCGCATGGCACTGCTTTTAGCGATCGAATCCTCCTGCGATGAAACCGCGGTGGCGATCGTGCGTGGCGAAGCGGGAGGTGCGGCGGAGGTGCTGGCATCCGAGGTTTCCTCGCAAATCGAGCTTCACCGTGAGCACGGCGGGGTGGTTCCCGAACTGGCGTCTCGCAACCATTCGCTGCGACTGCGTGGGTTGGTGGAAAAGGCCATCTCGGATGCTGGGGTGACCATGCCGGAAATCGATGCCTTCGCAGCCACCACCGGCCCCGGCTTGGCATCGTCTCTGTTGATCGGCAGCACGGCGGCAAAAGGCATGGCCTGCGCGGCGGATCGACCGTTTCTTGCCATCAATCACCTCGAAGGTCACTTGCTCTCGCCGTTTCTCGATCGTACAGCCGTGCCGCCCCATCTGGCGTTGATCGTTTCCGGCGGGCACACGCTGCTGTTGGATGTCGAGGGGCCGGGGCGTTATCGCAAACTCGGCGGCACCCGTGACGATGCTGCCGGCGAGGCTTATGATAAGGTGGGTAAAATGTTAGGTTTGCCATATCCCGGTGGCCCGGAAATCGAGAAAAACGCTCGCGGCGGGAATCCGGCAGCCTATGATTTTCCGCGCTCGATGTTGCACGATCCGCATCTGGATTTTTCGTTTTCGGGCTTGAAAACCGCCGTGCTTTACACACTCCAGAAGGCGAATGGAAAAGTATCCACCGCCGATCTATCCGCATCTTTCCAGCAAGCGGTGATTGAAATATTAGTCGGTAAGACTCTGCGTGCCGCACGCGAATCCGGGCGAAGCGTCATCGCTCTGTCCGGCGGAGTCAGCCTGAATCAGGCGCTGCGCCGCGCCTTTCAGGATGCCTGCGCTAAGTCCGGACACGAACTTATCACCGCATCTCCGGATTTCTGCACGGACAACGCGGCAATGATCGCCTTCGCCGGCCTGCTCCGCCACCTAGCAGGGGAATGCTCGCCCCTCGGCGAGGATATTCATCCCAATCTGCCGTTGGCATAGGGACTTGCCGTGTTTGTTTTATTAGATACTGAGCGCAACGTAGGTGGTTTGACCACGAATCACTCTTCCTCATCGAGGATGCCATGGGGAAAGCCCTGATGAAATGCTGAGCCAACGAGAATGCCCCGGGATCGAGTGTTTCCAAACTCGCGGTCCCAGCTCCACCGTCTGGGTCCCAGTCCGCCATATGTCTGACAGATTCCTGCCACTTCAGACGTAAATCCCAGATCGATGTTGAAAACCAGTCTTTCTTTATTGCTCAGCACTGTGCTTTTCACTGTTTCCGCGCTTGCGGGCGGCCCGAAGGTTACGATCCAAAATCCCGACCTCACCAAAGGTGAGCCGATCCCGTAGCAGGGAAAAAACACATGGACGCTCGGCGCCACCGGTGCCCGTGGATGGATCTTCAGCGATAAGCTCACCACCACGGATGCACGACAAATTGCGATCACGGAGGGCGCCAAAGCCTCACCAGCTGCCGGTATTTTAGAGCAACGCGACGTGATCCTCAGTGTCGGCGGTAAGCTTTTCTCATACAAACCTCGCTCCGAGTTTGGCAAAGCACTGAGCTTGGTGGAATCGGATGCCGTGGCGGGGGACTTGAAGATCACCCGTTGGCGGGCCGGCATGGTATTATGTTATGTCTCTCACTGCTCGCCGAATACAAAATGGCCACGGGGTATGATTCAGTGATGCCGGGTTTGCGCAGATTGGCAATGGAATCGGCTCTTGGCCAAAGCAAAGTCGGGTCATGGGGCCATAAGTTCGCTTTGCCCGACGTGCGGCTTGCTGGCTACGGAATGATGAATGTTCCAGGGGTGACATTGACCATTTCCCTCGTGCTGGCCCGCAGCGCCGGTGTTGCCGACCCAGCCATCGATCTCGTCATCGATCGCAGCATCCGCTACTTTTCCGGAACCGCAATCTATCACAAAAAATTCACCATAGCCTAGCAGCCTGTCGGATTTGAAGAAATTCAAAAACGACGTCAATATGCGGTCGTCAACGGGCTGCTTTATACTAGTTGTTGTGGTCGCTGCGTCGGTAGATTTGGGGATGGTCAAACAAACGTTTGAATCCATTTCTAAC
>CAIXKE010000011.1 GCA_903919975.1 Akkermansiaceae bacterium
AACGGCCTCTATTAAACCACCCAATCCCTCGGAGTCGCCAACCCCACCACCCGCCTATCCACCCGCGTCTGGGCACGCTGCATCGGCACAGCCTACACCTACGACACCGGCGGATGTCTCATTTCCACTAATCCCCTTTTTTCCGCATCCGGTCCGGCCATCAACTCTCTCAACGGCCTTCACCCCAAAAGCAAATTCCTAGCATTCGGAAAAAACCACCGCTATGTTTTCCCCATGGCCGCCGATCCGTCCAAGTCCGATTCTCCAATCCTGCTTCAAGGGAAGCTGCTGCTCGCCGATCCCTCATTGCGGGATGGCACTTTCAACAAATCCGTCATCCTCCTAACCGATCACACAACGGATGGCGGAGCCGCCGGATTGATTCTCAACCACCCCATTGGCAAGGTCGTCGGAGATCTCCTCAAGGATGCGGAATTCGCTCAGCTGAAAAAACTCCCAGTCCATGAAGGCGGGCCGGTCGCCCACGATCAATTGACGTTTTCCTCATTCTGGTGGAGCCAAAAACTCGGCCTCCGCTGGGCCATGCGCATCTCCGCCGCCGATGCCGCCGCACACGCCCGCCGCCCGGGGCGCATCGTTCGCGCCTTCATCGGTCACTCCGGTTGGAGTGCCGGCCAACTCGAAAATGAACTCCGCCGCACCTCCTGGTTTCCGGTCAATCCACAACCCGACATCCTCGGCCACGAACATAATCCGGCACTTTGGTCGGCCCTGCTCCGCCAGATTTCCCCACTGCACCGCATCCTCGCCGAGGCCCCGGAGGATCCTTTTTTGAATTAACCCGCAGGAATCCAGCAATCGGGAATTGCCGAGTCCGCGCTCATGCTGTCCGCTTCCGTCCTTCCGCTTTCACTTGCCCGCAATCCACCCATCCATGTCCGACACCCCGATCCTCTTCAGCCCCATCGATGAAATCATCGCAGATATCGCCGCCGGAAAAATGGTGATCTGCGCCGATAATCCATCCCGCGAAAATGAAGCGGACCTCATCGGAGCCGCCTCGCTTTGCACTGCGGAAATGGTCAATTTCATGGCCATCCATGGCCGCGGACTGATTTGCGCCCCACTCCCCGCCGGCCGCACCGAGGAACTCGATCTCCCCCAAATGACCCGCCGCAACCTAGAAGGCCACAAAACCGCCTTCACCGTCAGCGTCGATGCCGCCCAAGGCGTCACCACCGGCATTTCCGCCGCCGACCGCTCCCTCACGCTCCGCCTCCTCGCCGATCCCTCCACCCATGCCGACTCCTTCGTCCGCCCCGGCCATGTCTTTCCCCTCCGCGCCGCGCCCGATGGCGTCCTGCGCCGCGCCGGCCACACCGAGGCCGCCATCGATTTGGTGCGTCTCGCCGGACTCCCGGAAGCCGCCGTTATTTGTGAAATCATCAAAGACGATGGCACCATGGCGCGCGTCGGCGAACTCGGCGAATACCAACAACGTCACAAACTCAAGGCCTGCACCATCACCCAACTCATCGAATACCGCCGCCGCTCGGAAAAACTCGTGATGCACGAGGAAACCATAAAAATGCCCACCGATTTCGGCGAATTCGATTGCCATCTCTATCGGATCACCACCGACTCCAGCCACCACCTCGCCCTCAGCCACGGCAAAATCGATCCGGAAAAACCGACACTCGTCCGCGTCCATTCCGAATGCCTCACAGGCGATGTCTTCCACTCCTGCCGCTGCGATTGCGGCGAACAACTCGCCGCCGCCCTCAAACAAATTTCTACCGAAGGTGGCGTCCTGCTCTACCTCCGCCAAGAAGGCCGCGGCATCGGACTGCCCGCAAAAATCCACGCCTACAAACTCCAAGAACAAGGCCTCGATACCATCGAAGCCAACGAAAAACTCGGCTTCGCCTCCGATCTCCGCGACTACGGCATGGGCGCCCAAATCCTCGCCGACCTCGGCGTCCGCCGCATCCGCCTGCTCACCAACAATCCGAAAAAAGTCATCGGCCTCGAAGGCTACGGACTCGAAATCGTCGAACAACTCCCGATTTCCCTACCCGCAAATCCCCACAACGAAAAATACCTCGAGACCAAACGCCTGCGCATGGGCCACACGCTCTGATTCAGCACAAACTCTTTATTGCACTTTCGCCGCCTATCCGCACACTCTTCGCACATGGAACTCGATCTTATCGACGTGCAATTCGATCTCCGGAGCATCAAGCCCCGCGAGTTGGAGGAGGCATTTGAGGACCCCTTCGCCGTCCGTTTCCTGCCGGATAACGAACGCTCGGATGGCGCTTCACGCTTTTACGCCCTCGGCCGCACCATCGCCGACCGCTACCTGTTTTTTTCATTTTCGACCGATGGCAAGAGCGCCCGCGTCGTCGCCGCCCGCGAGATGGCGGAGTCCGAGCGGAAGTTCTACGACCGCAAATACGCGGAATTCCGCTGAAAACCACACCTGCCAACCACTATGAATCTCATCGCCCGCTGGTCCGATATTCCCGAATTCGCCGACGAGGAGGCCGAAGCCCGGTTCTGGGAAACTCACGAACTCGACGGCCGCCTCATGGCCACCTCCGTGCATGAGGCGGATTCCCGCGAATCCACCACCATCACCCTGCGCTTCGACCCACGCATGCTCTCGCGCATCAAACGCATCGCCCGCTCCCGCTTCCTCAACTACCAATCGATGATGAAACAGTGGCTGGCCGAGCGACTCGAAGACGAAATGCGCAAACTCTAAACCATGTTAAGGCATTCCGCTACATGGTTCGCAGCTCTGCTTTGCTGGCTCGCCGTTCTCTTCATCGCGTCCTCGATATCAAGCGTCCCCTATCCGCCGGGGCCGATCCTCCATTTGGACAAGCTCGCCCACTTTAGCTACTTTTTTGCCGGTGGCTTCGTTTTCACCGGCTGGCTTTTACGCAAAAACCCGGAAAAGCCGTCATGGAAACTCATTCTTGGAACCACCATCCTCGCCATGGCCGTGCTCGGCGGCTTGGACGAGTGGCACCAAACCTTCACTCCAGGACGCAACGGAAATGACTTATGGGACTGGCTGGCCGACCTGCTCGGAGCCAGTTCAGGCGCCTTCTTCTTCAAGGCCATTCATCGCAAATTAAAATCGGATTCATGACTCATGGCGTCTAGCTGGGTTTTTGACCTTCACAAACCCATTCCCTCTGGCTAACTCATGCCACATGAGCGCCAACCAACTCGAACAACTCAAACAGATCACCACCGTCGTCGCCGATACCGGCGATTTCGAGTCGATGAAAATCTATCACCCGCAAGATGCGACCACCAATCCGTCGCTCATCCTGCAAGCCGCCGCGAAGCCCGAGTATCGTCACCTCGTCGAGCAGGCCATCACCGAATTAAAACCTTCCGGCCTGAGCGGTTCCGCGCTCACCGAAGCCATCCTTGATCGTATCTTGATCCTCTTCGGCCTCGAAATCCTCAAGATCGTCCCCGGCCGCGTCTCCACCGAGGTGGATGCCCGCCTCTCCTTCGACACTGACGCCACCGTTGCCAAGGCCCGCCAACTCATCGCAGCTTATGAAAAAGAAGGCCACTCGCGCGACCGAATCCTGATCAAAATCGCCTCCACTTGGGAAGGTATCAAAGCCGCCGAAATCCTCGAAAAAGAAGGCATCCGCTGCAATCTCACCCTCCTATTTTCTTTCGCCCAAGCCGTCGCCTGCGCCGAGGCCGGCGTGCGCCTAATCTCACCCTTCGTCGGCCGCATCCTCGATTGGCACAAGGCCGCCACCGGCAAGGATTACTCCGCCGAAGAAGATCCCGGAGTGCTATCCGTCCACGCGATCTACAATTACTACAAAAAATTCGGCTACCCGACCCAAGTCATGGGTGCCTCATTCCGCAACAAAGGCGAAATTCTCGCCCTCGCCGGCTGCGACCTCCTCACCATCAGCCCCGGTCTGCTCGCCGAACTGCAAGCCTCCACCGAGCCCGTCATCCCGCGTCTCACACCTACCGAGGCGACGAAGAGCGATTTCACAAAAATTTCTCTCGATGAAAAAACCTTCCGCTACATGCTCAACGAGGATGCCATGGCCACCGAAAAAACCGCGCAAGGCATCCGCAGTTTCGCCGCAGACATCGTGAAACTCGAAAAACTGGTCGGCGAAATGCTCGGCTGACACCGGTTGTCAGCTTTCGGAGTTCCTGCTCTTTATCGCCGTAAACCCGGGGGAGGATTCGCCAGTGAACTCCATACCGGCCTGGAAAATACGGTTCCCCTGCCGGAAATCGAGGCCGCACTGCCACTCGCCGAGCTCTACGAAAGAGTGGAGTTTTCTCCCTGAGCATTTTGTGGCTCGACATCCCGCCGGTAATCGAGTGCCTTCCGCGCGCCGGGTTGGCCGTCATAATGACCAACCGGTTTTTTCTTATGAGCCCATTCCTCCTTTCGCTTGTCATTGGCTTCGCCGCCAACATCGTCTTCGCATCGTTTTTCGAGTGGCTCCTCCACAAATACGTGATGCACCGGCCCTTGGGCAGCTTCCGCTACGCGTTCCAAGCGCATGCCGTCGTCCACCACCAAACATTCAAGGCCGACCATTCCTACCACCTCATCGAGGAGAGCGACAAACATACCATCCCCATGGCTTGGTGGAACGGACCCGCACTCATCCTCATTTTCTCCATCCCCTGCGCCCTCATCAGCTGGGCCACCGGCTATTGGGGCATCCACATTGGCGCGATCACCGCCTTCACCTCTTATTATTGCTTCTACGAATACATCCATTGGTGCATGCACCTCCCCAAAGCCCGCCGGGTCGAAAAACCCCGCTGGTTCCGCCTCCTCAACGGCCATCACCTGCTGCATCACCGCTACATGCACAAAAACTTCAACGTCGTGCTACCCCTCGCCGATCTCTGCCTCGGCACCTTGATAATCCGCTCGAAAACCCGCTTCATGCAAGCGACCGGCCCGTCCGTCCCAGACGTCCAGCCGCTCGCTTGATAAAGAGCTACGACACGGAGCTACGACACTCCTGTCGTGGATGAGAATGAAAAACCATTGATCCAGCGCTACGCGCACTCTCAATGCCCCCACATTCTCCAACACCACAAGAGCGTGGTGCCTCCGAGTGTGTGCCTCCATCTATCTCTTTTTCGCGTCCGCCTCGATCCACGCCCAAAGACTCTCCAAGCTGCCGCGGACGCAATTCTTGCTGTCCGTTAGATCGCCGCCGGCCGCAGCCTTTCCAAACAAGTAAAACTTGATCTTCGGCTCGGTCCCGGACGGACGCACGGCGAACGAGCGCCCGTCTTCCAGATCGACAAAAAGCATTTTCTCCTTCGGTAGCAAATCGCCCTCCTGATCGTAAAGATCCTGTTTCGCAAAATCACGCACACGCAATACCGCGGAGCCATCCACCGCCGTCGGCGGATTCTCGGCATAGGAACTCGCCAGCGCCTGGATTTTGGCCGCGCCATCCGCGCCTTCCATCACCAACGATTTGCCGACTTCCAAATAGTAACCGAACTCGCGGTAAACATCATCCAACAACTCTGGAATCGTCTTGCCTACGGATTTCGCATAGGCGGCCACTTCAGCGAACATCAGAGTCGCGCCATTCGCATCCTTGTCGCGCACCGAATCCGAGCCGAGATAACCATAACTCTCTTCTCCGCCAAAGACGAAGAAACGCGAGTATTCAAGCCGCAGCAGGCGCGTCTGCTCTTCAGTAAGCGCGCGGTAATCGCCCTTCTTATCCGCCGGAATCGCCTCCTCATATTTGCGCAGCTTACCGGCGATGTATTTGAAACCCGTGAGAGTATCCACGATCCCAACACCAAAACCATCAGCGATGGCGTGTTGAAGCTCGGTGGTCACAAAAGTCTTGATGAGCACGGCGCGACTGCGGTTCGCATGAGTCAACCAACCGAGATCAAAGCAGGTCTTAAGGCGATACCATGCCATCAACGAACCGATTTGATTACCTGTTAGCAGAACCATTTTTCCGCTCGAATCGCGAACGGCCACGCCCATGCGGTCGGCATCCGGATCGGTGCCGATGACGATTTCCGCGCCGGATTGTTCGGCCAGATCGATCGCCATTTTCAAAGCCGGGGCATTTTCCGGATTCGGAGATTCTACCGTCGGAAAACGGCCGTCCTGCATGTCCTGCTCGGGAACCGTTAGAACATCAAAGCCGAAACCACGCAACATCGGGACGTTGATGTGGCCGCCGGTGCCGTGGAGATTGGTGAAAACAACTTTGGTCGATGCGCCGTCCAGCAAGGCCGGGCGGAGCAGCAAGGTCTTAAGGCGTTCGACATAACGGGCGTCCATCTCCTCGCCAAGCAGGGTGATCGTTCCTCGCCGCTCAGTTGGAACGATTTCGTAAGTTTCGGAGAGGATGGCATTCACCTCATTGACGATGTCCGTCGCATGGGGATCGACGATTTGCGCGCCGTCATTGAAGTAAGCCTTGAACCCATTGTCATGAGGAGGATTGTGACTGGCCGTTAGAACCACGCCGGCATCGGCGCGCAATTCGCGAATGGCGAAGGAAAGCTGTGGAGTCGAGCGCGGGCCATCGAAGAGATAAGCATCGCAGCCAAGCTCGGAGCAGACTTTGGCGCAGAACTCGGCGAAATCGCGCGAGAAATGGCGGGTGTCGTGTGCGAATACCAATGCCGGTTTGCGTGAGTCTCCGACGAATTGTTTCGCATAGGTGATCAAACCTCGGACGGCGCGGCTGAGGTTGTAGAAATTCATCGTCGCCGTGCCCACGCAGGGATGCTCCGGCCGGCCGTTGGTTCCGCCGTTTCCTTGCTCGGCCTTGGTAATGATGCGGCCGATGGTCCGCCCGCGCAGACCGCCGGTGCCGAACGCGAGAGTTTTGAAAAACCGATCATTGAGTTCGTCCCATGAGCCGGACGCCACCAATTCGTCGATCACATGGGCCGCCACCTCGCTGGTGGTTCCTGCGAGCAGGGATTCAATGTTGAATTTTGCGGCAGCGAGCAGATTGCCACTGGCCACGGCAGAGCTAAGGGAAGATTCGAGGGCACTCATTTCGGGCGGGATGATAGGAACTTCCCACCGTATGGCAATCCCGGCGGTGTCCGAACTTTCGTCGCTCCTGCGATCAACCCGCGTAGGCCGCCGCAATCTTTTCCGCCCAATCTTTCGCACGGGCACCGAATCCGCGTTCGTCCCCGGCATAGAGAATCCCTCGGGACACGTTGATCACGTCCGGTGCCTTGCGGGCGGCGGCCGCCAACGCGGCCAAATCACCTCCTTGCGCGCCGAGCCCGGGCACCAGCAAAGGCGCGTCAGGGATCTTATCCAACACTTCCGCAGCATTGGTCAGCCCGACCACATAGCCAACATCGGTCTTGCGCCCCTCTATGCAGGCGCGCTCGCCAAGTGCCGTCACCAACTCGAAAACCGATCGCCCGTCGGCGAGTTTTTGTCGTTGGAAATCCGCAGAACCGGCGTTCGAAGTGACCGCCAACAGGTAAATCCCCTTCCCTTCCCAATCCAAGAAAGGCTCGATCGAATCATATCCAAGAAACGGATTGAGCGTCACGGCATCCACATTCCACCCGCCGAAATATCCCTGCGCATAGTATTTCTGGGTCTCGCCGATGTCACTGCGTTTGGCATCCAGAATGACCGGCACATCGTCCGGCATACTCGCAAGCAGATCCTCCAGCAGGCGGATTCCCTCGATCCCCATGGCCTCGAAATACGCCATATTCGGCTTGAATGCGGCCGCCCAGACCGCGGTTTCCTCGATGACCTGCATCAAGAAATTCCGCGCAAACTGCGCACCTCCGTCACCCGGCCTGGGATCCAGCCCGACACACAGGCGTGATCCGGTTTTCTCGATTCGTTGCTGAAGGCGTTCGGCGTAGCGCATGGCTGGATGATGCCCGGAGAGACTGTTTTCGAAAGCGGAAAATATTCAGCCCGCCGCTGTCTTCGCCTTGAACCCCATCACCGTGATGAAGAACAACGTGAGTGCCGTGATCGGCAGCACGAAATACATCAACGCCGCCTGATAGGTGCCGAGCGCCTCGTGCTCTGTCGCCGTGAAAATCAGATAGACAAGATAGGCCCCATAGTAAGCGAGAAATGCCGCGCCATTGGCTCGGGTGATCTGGTTTCCAGCGAAAAACACCGGCAAACAAGCCACCGCGATCGCAATCATCACCGGAATATCAAAATGCAGCGCAGCGTTGGAAACATTGATGCCAGCTGGCGCGACGATCGATGCGAGACCGAGCACACAGAGAATATTGAAAATATTGCTGCCCACCACATTGCCCACTGCAATGTCCCGCTCGCCACGCAGGGCCGCTACCACGGAGGTTGCCACTTCCGGCATCGACGTACCCGCCGCCACGATAGTCAGGCCGATCACCAACTCGGACACTCCGAACGATTGGGCGATCGTGACCGCGCTATCCACCAGCCATTTCGAACCCAACATCAAAGCCGCCAAACCTGCGACCATCAGGCCGATGTTTTTCCACGAGCCTCCGGCCTGCTCCTTAGCGCCGAATTCCTGCTCATACTCAGCCTTCACCTCAAGGTTGCTCTCGCGGCGACTCAGGCGAATGAGAATAATCGTGTAGACCACCACCCCGCTAAACAGCAATATGCCGTCCAAACGCCCGATGTTCCCATCCAGGCTCAGCAGCATTAGCAGCAAAGAAACCCCGATCATCACCGGCACATCAAAGCGAATCAATTGCTGCGCCACCACCAGCGGCACGATCAACGCTGCCAAACCGAGAATCACCAACACGTTGAAAATATTGCTGCCCACCACATTCCCAAGCGCCAGATCCGCTTGGCCCGCATAAGCGGACATCACACTCACCGACAGCTCCGGCGTGCTGGTCCCAAACGCCACCACCGTCAGCCCCACCACCAGCGGAGATATCCCGATAGCGGTCGCCAGACGCGATGCGCCCCGCACCAGAAATTCAGCTCCGGCAACCAACATTACCAGTCCAAGGACCAGAAACAGAATTGTTGTAATCGTCATAATTATTCGCAGTGACCGCAGCAACATCGCTGCGACACGGGAAATTGCCCCTCCTCCACCAATTTTCCAATTGGAAAATCCGCCAGAATTTCCATGGAGAGCATTAGCGGATAAGGGTTTAGCGCGCTATCCCGGCGATAAGGAGCCACGACACTCATGTCGTGGATGCGAATGGAGAGTCATTGATGAAGAGCGTCGCGCATTTCAATGTCCCAGCATTCGCCCGCACCACAGGAGTGTGGTGCCTTCGGATCATTTACACAGATTCACGCGATCCCGCGATCCCATCCGCTCACTTGCAGACCGGGCAATGGTTGAGCTGGGTGAAGAAATCGTTGCCCTTGTTATCGACGAGGATGAACGCCGGGAAATTCTCAACTGTGATTTTCCAGACGGCTTCCATGCCAAGCTCGGGAAATGCGACCACCTCCTGGGATTTGATGTGGTCCTGCGCGAGCAAGGCGGCGGGTCCACCTGCGGAACCAAGATAGAATCCACCATGTTTCTTGCAGGCCTCGGTCACAGCTAACGAGCGATTGCCCTTGGCCAGCATCACCATCGAGCCGCCGTGCGCTTGAAACAGATCGACATAACTGTCCATCCGCCCGGCGGTGGTTGGCCCGAATGATCCGGACGCCATGCCCGCCGGTGTCTTGGCGGGACCGGCGTAATAGACCGGATACTTTTTGAAATATTCCGGCAGCTCGCCTTCCTTCTCGAGGATTTCCTTGAGCTTCGCATGCGCAATATCGCGAGCCACGATGATCGTACCGGACAACGCGACCGCCGTAGTCACAGGATATTTGCTCAAGGTCTTGAGCGTCTCCTCCATGCCGAGATCCAGATTGATCGGTACACCCTTGAATTTCCAATCGCGGAATTTTTCTGGAATGAATCGACCCGGGTTCTTTTCAAGTTTTTCGAGGAAAATCCCGTCCTTGGTGATTTTAGCCTTCGCTTGGCGGTCGGCCGAGCAGGAAACGCCGACCCCAACCGGGCAAGACGCGCCGTGACGCGGAAGGCGGATCACACGCACATCGAGTGCGAAATACTTGCCGCCAAACTGCGCCCCGATGCCAATCTCACGGGCCATGGCGAGCAGTTCCTTTTCGAGCTCCAAGTCGCGGAATGCCTGACCATGCTCGTTGCCGGAGGTGGGCAGAGCGTCGTAATACTTGGTGGACGCCATCTTCACCGTCTTGAGGCAGGTCTCGGCCGAGGTGCCGCCGATGACGAACGCGAGGTGATAAGGCGGACAGGCTGCTGTGCCGAGATACTTCATTTTCTCAACGCAGAATTCCTTGAGCCGCGTTGGATTCAGCAGCGCCTTGGTTTCCTGATAGAGAAACGTTTTGTTCGCCGATCCGCCACCCTTGCTGACGAACAGGAACTTGTAGGCGTCGCCCTCGGTCGCATAAAGATCGATCTGCGCGGGCAAGTTGGTCTTGGTATTGACCTCGTCATACATGTTGAGCGGCGCGGTCTGCGAGTAGCGCAGGTTTTCCTTGGTGTATGTCTGATAGATGCCCTTGGAGAGAAACTCCGCGTCATCGCCAGTCGTCCAGACTTGCTGGCCTTTTTTCCCGACAATCGTGGCCGTCCCGGTGTCCTGGCAAAATGGCAGGATGCCGTGTGCGGCAATCTCGGCGTTTTTCAGCAGCATCAGCGCGACCATCCGGTCGTTTTCCGAAGCTTCCGGGTCGTCAAGAATCGCCGCCACCTGCGCCAGATGGGCCGGACGAAGTGTGAAATTGATCGCCTTGATGGCCTCCGCTGCCAACAGGGTCAGCCCCTCCGGCGCGATTTTGAGGATCGGTTTCCCCTCGAATTCCACAACGCTGACGTGCTCCGTGCTGATGGATTCATACTCGGTGGTGTCGGGGCCGAGCGGAAATAGATCTTGATAGAAAAACGGTTTGTCGGACATGGCGTGCCGCATTTTGTAGAGCGGAAGCTCGCCACGTGCAAACCGATTTCCAAAAGTTGGCAAGCCGGGCGCGGCGAATCGTAAAATTCGCGGGGTTGAAATGACCGCCGAAGTAGTGGACTCTGTCACGGCGCTGGTGAAACTGCCCGGGAATCCGAATCTACCGACATGAAAAAAACGCTGCTCGTGCTGGTTCTCCTGGCTGGTTTCTCCACCATTGGCTGGCATTTCCGCGACCAATTCCTCAAACCGCCCGGCGGGCTCACGCTCTATGGAAACGTCGATATCCGGGGTGTCGATCTCGGTTTCCGCGTGGGTGGTAGGTTGCAGGAAATACTCAAAGACGAGGGCGATTCCGTCAAAGCGGGCGAAATCCTGGCAAAAATCGATCGAGAACCCTACGAACACGAACTGGCCAATCTGGATGCTTCCCTTGCCGCCGCCGAGGCGGATCAACGCCTGAAACAAGCGGGCTTCCGAACTGAGGAAATCGAACAAGCGCGGGCGGCACTGGCGGAGAGCCAAGTCGCGAAAAAAGACGCGGAAAACATCCTCACCCGCCAAGCCAGCTTGGTCGGCGGCGGCGGCACTTCTCAGCAAAATCTCGAAAGCGCCCAAGCCGCGCTCGATCAAACACAACAACGGGTGAAACTCGCCGAGGCAAAACTCAGACTGCTGGAAGCCGGATACCGCCCGGAAGAAATTGCGGCGGCCGAGGCAAAAGTCGCCCAAGCCAAAGCCGCCCGGGCGAGTGCCACGATGCGCTTGCAGGACACCGACCTCAAATCACCCTCGGATGGCGTGGTGCTGACGCGCGCGGTGGAACCCGGCGCGATCGTTCAGGCCGGGGCCACGGTTTTATCTCTCTCACTGGAACATCCGGTGTGGGTGCGCGCTTATGTGCACGAACCCGAACTCGGACAAGTGCCGCCCGGAACCAAAGTCATTCTAACCACCGATAGCCAACCGCATCGGCAATTTCATGGCACGGTCGGCTTCGTCTCGCCCAAGGCGGAATTCACCCCGAAATCCGTTGAGACTCCGGAGCTGCGAACCTCGCTGGTCTATCGCCTTCGGATCGTCGTCGCAGATTCTGACGGCTCGCTGCGGCAAGGTATGCCGGTAACCGTTTCCCTCGATTCAACGCCGCAGTGACATGTCAGAGGTGGTGGTCAGCTTCAGCGGTCTCACGAAATCCTTCCCCGGAATGGAAACGCCGGCGCTGGACTCGTTGGCCGGTGAAATCCGCGCGGGAATGATCACCGGCTTGGTGGGACCCGATGGTGCGGGAAAAACCACGCTGCTGCGCCTGATCACGGGCTTGCTCGTCCCCAGCTCAGGCAATCTCAAAGTGCTTGGCCGGAATCCCACACAGGAATCCGCCGCCCTACACCGCGAGATCGGATACATGCCACAGAAGTTCGGTTTGTATGAAGACTTGTCGGTTTTGGAAAACCTAACGCTTCATGCCGATCTCCGGGACGTCACAGGCATCGAACGCGTCAGCAGCTTCGAGCGCCTACTCGACTTCACTGGCTTGCAGGATTTCACCGGTCGCTTTGCCGGCAAGCTGTCCGGCGGCATGAAACAAAAACTCGGCTTGGCTTGCGCATTGTTAGGAAAACCGCGCATTCTCCTACTGGATGAACCGGGCGTCGGCGTGGACCCGATCTCCCGCAGAGAACTCCGGCAAATGGTCGGGCATCTGGCGGAGCAAGGCATCGCCATCGTCTGGAGCACCGCCTATCTGGAGGACTCGGAGTTGTGTGCGAACACGTTGGTTCTCAACGAGGGAAAATTGATCTTTGCCGGCAAGCCCGCGGCCATGACGGCATCTCTCGCAGGTCGCTGTTGGCACTTGAAAAACCCGGGACCCAACAAACGCCACCTGCTCGCCCAAGCATTGGGCCGGCCGGAAATCAGCGATGGCACGATCCAAGGACGCCACCTGCGCATCACTTTTCGGGATGGCATCCCACCGATCCCTCCGGAGTCGTTCGGGGCACCGCCCGATGCGGAGTGGATTCCGGCGGAACCACGATTTGAAGACGCCTTCATCGACCGCATGGGCGGCACAATAAGCGGCGAATCCGTCCTCGCACACCACATCCCCAGCATTCCCAACGATGGTAAGCAAGTCATCCAAGCGGATCAGCTCACCAAAAAATTCGGCGATTTCATCGCTGCCGATGAGATCACTTTCCATGTCCAACGGGGCGAAATCTATGGATTATTAGGACCCAACGGAGCCGGCAAGTCCACCACTTTCAAGATGATGTGCGGCTTGCTCAAACCCACCTCGGGACGAGCCACCGTAGTCGGCCTCGATCTGCGGACAAGCGCCGGCAAAGCGCGACAAAAACTCGGCTACATGGCCCAAAAATTCTCGCTCTATGGCCACTTGTCCGTTCGCGGCAACTTGGAGTTTTTCTCAGGAATCTATGGCATCTCAGGTGCCGCCCGCCGCCGCAAAACCCAAACCATGGCGGAAATTTTCCACCTCGCCCCATTCATGGAGACCAAGGCCGACTCTCTCTCGCTTGGCTTCAAACAACGTTTGGCGCTCGCCTGCGCCGTCATGCACGAACCCGACATCCTGTTTCTCGACGAACCGACATCAGGCGTCGATCCCATCACCCGCCGCGAGTTCTGGACGCACATCAACAGCCTCGTCGAGCGCGGCGTGACGATCATGGTCACCACCCACTTCATGGACGAAGCAGAATACTGCGACCGCATCGGCCTCGTCTATCGCGGCAAGCTCATCGCCGCCGGCACGCCCGATGAATTGAAAAAACTCGCCGCAACCGCAGACCGTCCGGACCCGTCCATGGAAGATGCGTTCATCGCACTGATTGGACCTTAATTCGAAATATGAGCAACACCTTGTCGTCGGAAATCGCTGAAGAATCCGAGCTCGAAAGCATCAATGACGGCTGGTTCACGGATCTCGATGTCTCATGGGAGACTGGACATATACTTATAACTCTCCAAATACGATATTGACAAGGCGACCACGAAAGCTAGGCATTTTTTAATGCAAATTCTCAGCAATAATGGATCGATCCGCCAATCGATATGAAAAAGATCACATGGCTCATCTTATCGGTTTTGTTAACGGCCAATGTATCCGCAATGCAGATATTCGTAAAAACATTAACAGGAAAGACCATCGTCTTGGACGTCGAGCCGAGCGACAATCTTGAGAGTTTAAAGGCCAAGATTCAGGACAAGGAGGGCATCCCGCCGAATCAGCAGCGACTGATTTTCGAGAGCAAAGAACTCGAAGAAGGAAAAACGCTCTCGGATTATAACATTCAAAAGGAATCCATTCTGCATTTGCTCAATATCGCCATAAATGAGGCAAGCCTGGCAGAGCAGATTCAAATATCACGAACTGCGATGCGCACCGGAGACATGGTTTTGCACGGACTGCATGGGCACCCGATGGATTTCCGCGTCAACCCGGGCACGCGTCACACGGTTTGGGTCGGCGGAGATTGGGGCATGGATCAGCACGATCAGCGTGACGGCGATCTTGGCATTGCCGAGTTCGGAGCCGCCCGACTCCTCGGTGACTCGCGAGTTCAGCTTGGAGCCGCCCTAGGCAGGTCATGGAGTGACTACGACACACGCTTGGGCGGATCACAGGAAATGAACGGACATTATGTGTTGAGCGAACTGATTTTTCCGGTGGAGGTGATTAGCCCCAAGGCATGGATGACACTCACAGCATATTATAACAAGTCCGATGCTGAAATTTTACGGGCATACGATGCCGGCATGGAAACCGATACTTCGCATGGTGAGACCGATGTCGATACCTGGGCATTGCGCGGAAGAATCGACTGGGAGGCTTTGATCACCACGGTGGGTTGCGAATTTTCACCTTACATCGACCTATCCTTCATTGAGTCCCGGGTTGACGGCTTTGTCGAGTCGGGCGGCAGTTACCCCGCAGCATACCAAACCCGCAGTGATCATGCGATGGAAGCTCGAGTGGGGGTGAACATGAGCTACGAGATCAGCAAGTCACTGGCCTTAACCGCCGAAGCGGGGCTCTCACATCAATTGGGCGAGCGAAATTCCAGTGTGCAGGGTCAGGCTTCGGGATCCAATTTCAATCTGGCGCTTGCGGATTCAGATGATTTCTGGATGACTGGCTCCATCGGCATCATGGCAAACATACATGCGGGAACCGTCAACCTCCGCCTCAACGGAACCACCGAGGGCAATGATTCAGCGGCTTGGGTGTCTCTGTTGTGGGAAATCCCATTGTAGAGCGATGGCCAAAAGCAGGGTGATCAAACTAAGGATTTTAATCGCGAATCAACACGATTGAAGTCATCAGCCTTTTGATAAATCAGATCTTTCCACAACGTGAAAATCTAACCCACAACTCATCGGGTCCACCTCATGAAAATTCCATTACTGCTCCTTGCGTCCGCCACTCTACACTCCTACGCACTTGGCCCAAACGCCCAAATCCCACCGATTCAGCCACCCAATGATGCCTGGCGGGCAATGGTCGCGGGACTGGCACCGGCAAAGCCACGCGTTGACCCCAAAAGCCCCCGCAAGGTGCTGATGGCCTCACTGGCAACCGGTTTCTGCCACGAGGTCATCCCTCACGTCAAAGTGGTCATCGACACTCTGGCAAAATCCGGCGCTTTCGAAGTCACGCACTCGGATGACCCCGCGATGTTCGCGCCGGACAAGTTGGCACAATTCGATGCTGTGATTCTAAACAACACCTGCACCAAGCCCGCTAACCGCAACTGGTTCATCGATGTGCTGGAGATGGACAAGTCGCTCAGCGAAACCCAACGCAAGGAAAAGGCGGCCACTCTGGAGGCATCGCTGATCGATTTTGTGGCCAAAGGCAAGGGAGTGGTGGCCATCCACGGGGCCATTGTTTTCCTCAATGAATCCAAGGAATTCAGCAACATGATGGGCGGCAGTTTTGCAATGCACCCGAAACTCGAGGAACTGACCTTGAACCTGGTCGAACCGGATCATGCTTTGCTCAAAGCATTCCAAGGCAAACCCTTCACCCATCTCGACGAGCCCTATCTGTTCAACAAGGCCTACGAGGACCATAACTTCCGACCGCTGCTGGAGATTGATATGAAATCCATCGATCCAAAGGCCCAGCAAGCCATGAAAGGAGGCCGCCGCTATGTGTCATGGATCAAATCCCACGGCAAAGGCCGCGTGTTCTATTGCTCACCATCGCATCGCCCCGAAACCTACGAACAACAAAGTATGCTGCAGTATTACCTCGACGGCATCCAATACGCGCTCGGTGACTTGAAGTGCGACGACTCCCCGATCGGCAAGTGAGAGGAGACGGACGCCGCACGCAAATTCAAGAGGGCAACGTCAAGGGCGCTTCATGAATTATTTTCGATAGAAACGCTTACTTCAATCAAGCGGTGTGCGCACCATCGAGCGATGCGTTGATGACAGGCCTGCGTCCGGAAACCATAGGTATTTACGATTTGACCACCAACTTCCGGACAGTCGATCCCAACGCAGTAACCCTACCACAGGCCTTCATCAAGGCCGGCTATGAAACTTCCGCGTTGGAAACAATCTTCCACGTCGGACATGGCAAACATGAAGACGCGGCTTCGTAGACCATCGCTCACTCTACCTCAAAGGCCCATGCTTATACTTTGCCGGAAAGCAACCGCAAGCCAAGTAAGTAACATGTCATCCACGTCTATCCGCAGGGCGATAAACTCGGTCGCGCTATCCGCACCTCCAGTTATCGATTGGTAGATTGGAAAGTCCCCGTTCCGTTTCCGTGGGATTTGAGTCTCTCGAGCATGATTCCTCTCAGCGCGCCTACTTGTTCCGGATAAAGGACGAAAAAGAAGGACTGCTTGAGTTCACACTTGCCGCGAACGAGCGCTCGCCACTCGTCCAAATTCCCATCGTCACCCGCAACCGGGGAACGCGTCCCGCCAAGACCGAAGTCGTTGGACAGCATCCCTTGGCCAGCGAAGAATGGAGCATCGGCGGAATCTCCACCCTCGAAAAAAGCGACCTCGTCTTCTGGATTCCTGTGTAATCGACCTCCTCGACACGCGTCCTGGCCCGGTCATTCCTACCGGACGGTCAGAATCCCACCGGTTTTCATCAATTATTCAGGGAAAAACCAGTTTTCCAAGATACGTCCTAATGAAGATCAACTCCCTACAGGCCAAGAGCATAAACCACACCTACCCATCTTCCACTCGGATACCGAGCCCAGTCTGATCAAAAGCCAAAAAACATTCTATCAGATCAAATATTTAAAATAACCTAACTATCAAAAGTATATAACTTTTAATTTTTCGCAATTATTTCTAGCTATTATCTCCAACAATAGAATTGACAAAACTGAACCGGAAGCTATATTTGCAATCAACCCTCCCCCCGGACTAAAATTTCAATCCTGCCAGATCCCGGCGGGAAGCGGGGGAATCCTTCTTATCGAAACATCACCCTCCGGCAAACCTTGAAAAGCCATCCACATCCTTCTTCCCTTTTGGTCGGGTGATGCACCGCGAAGCCTATTCCAACAGTTTTTTAGAGCCTCACGTAAAAAACAAATTTCTAGCAAGACATGTAACATGAGCAACTAATAAGAACAAGAGAATTTCTAGCAAATTCTTAGCAATTCACCAACTACAAGCCAGCAGAAACTAATGAAACCAAAATATCGAAACATCATCCGCAAGGCACTCCCCCTGATCATCATCGTCCCAGCGATGTCCCAAATGGCTAATGCCGCAGTAATTTCCACCGCGGGGAACGGCAGCTTGATCGTAACCGCAGCGGACAACGGTGCTAACCACATCGTCGCGAATGGTGGCGCTACGCCGATCGTCACAATCGATTCCGGCACCATCCTCCTCAACGACCCCACCTTCGATAGCCTCCTGGTCAACAGCGCGGGCTATTCGATCGGAAACGCCGGCTCTCTCACCAGCGCGCTAAGTGCCATGAGTTCGGCCGGATTCTCTACTGACATCACCAACACCGGCACGCTCTCCGGCGGCATCTACGGCATCGACGT
Organism: Akkermansiaceae bacterium; assembly: GCA_903919975.1. GTDB lineage: Bacteria > Verrucomicrobiota > Verrucomicrobiia > Verrucomicrobiales > Akkermansiaceae > Luteolibacter. The sequence goes on from CAIXKE010000011.1 coordinate 18,017, forward strand.
CGCTGGCGGCATTGCGCTCGACCAAACCGTGATCACCAACTCCGGCAGCATCACATCGGTTAACGATGCGATCCAAATTTCCTCAGCTTACGCCACAGTCACCAACAATCTGGGCGGCACGATCACCGCCACCGGCAGTCAGGGCGACGGCATCGAAGGTGCCGCCAACCTGACCGTCACAAACTACGGCACCATCAGCGCCACCAGCGCCAACTCCAATGCCGACGGCGTGGACGCAAACGGTGACTCCCTGACCGTGACCAACTCAGGCACGATTTCCGCCAATGGAGGCAACGGCATCGAGGCGCAAAACCTCGCTTCCATCACCAACAACGACGATGCTCAGATCACTAGCACGCTCGCCAATGGGATCAGCCTAGGCAACGGAGACGGAATTGCCGTCAACATATCCAACTCCGGCGACATCTTCGGTGGCACTAACGGGATTCTAGGAGGCAACGATCTCGTGATCAACAACAACCAGGTGCTGGTCAGCAGCGTAAAAGTCGACGCAGGAACGATCACTGGCACAGTAGACGGCATCAACGTCGGAAACTTTGCGAAGATCGACAATAAAGGCACGATCACCGGCACCACCGGCGACGGCATTCAGGCCGTAGACAACCTGACACTCACCAATTCGGATTCGATCCATGGCGGTGTTAACGGTGTGATAGCCGGCGATAACGCCACCGTCACCAACAACGCCCTTAGCACCATCAGCGGCGATCTCACCGGCACTGGCGTTTGGCTGGATGACGGCGCCACAGTGACCAACTCCGGCAGCATCACGGGTGGCATCTCCGGTGTCCGGATCAGCGACAATTCGACGGTCACCAACAATTACGGCGCCACCATTTCCGGTGCTCTGGCTATCGACGCTTTCGCCGGTCCCGGCAGCACCTTCCTGCTGAACAACGCGGGCACAATCACCAGCACCGGCACCGGCACTGTAGCCATTGACGGAGTCCTCGGAATCGACACCTTGAACCTCAATGCCGGCAGTCTTGTCACTGGCGATATCTTGCTCAACTCAGGAGCGGACATCGTCAACATGACCAGTGACGATGACTACAGCAGCATTGTAAACGGCGACATCATTGGCGGTAACGGCACCGACACACTCACATTCAGCGGCGGCAAGACCGAACCAAGCGGCACCACCAACGCCATTACTGGCGACGTGAGCTTGGAAACGATCAACAAATTAAACTCGGGCACCGCCTTCATCACAGGCAATGTGCTCACGGATACCATCACCCTGAGCGGCGGCGGCCTTTACATCAACGGCAACGTTTCCGAACTGATCGGCGGCGCCCCAGCGACACAAATCGCGGCGGCGGCAGGCACGGAACTCGGCGGCACGGGCACTTGGACGGCGGACATCGCCTTGACCAATGCCTCAATCAGTGCCGGAGTAATTCCAGCCTCGCTGACAACCATTCCGACCGATGCGATCGGCACCCTGAACCTGGTTGGCAACGTCACCAGCACCGGCGCCAACACGATTCGTTATGACGTGCAACCGCAGTCTCTAACTCCGGTTTCCGGCGGCCTCGCAGGCGATCTCATCAATCACAGCGGCGGCACATACGATCTCGGAACTGGCACGACTGTGGCCATCGCACCGACCAGTATCAATCAGGCGATGAGCAACGGCACCTACACCGTGATCAATAGCGACGCTGTGATCACCGGCGCGATGCCGTCACTGGCCGTCCAATTCGATGACGCATTGGTTCCAGACAGCGGGCTTTTTATCGGCTCATTGACTGGCGGAAGCATTGTCGGAAATACCGTTCTTGAGGATTACTTCACCACAGTTTCCCTCACCAGTGGTAGCAGCAATCTGGTCTTCACCATCGACCACGACTTCGCGGGCCTTCCCGGTCTCACGGATAACGAGTCAGCACTCGGCGGAGCCATCGACCAGTCGATCAACTCCTTGAACTCCGACGTGCAGGACTTCATCGCGGCCATGGATTACTCCGATCTGTCCACGGTGCAGGAAACCCTCGCATCGCTCAATCCTGAGCGCTACCTGAGCCAGGCCGTCGCCGTGCTGAATGGCAACTACCGCTTGCATCGCATGACGCAGCAACACCTCGCCGCGGTTCGTGGCGCGGAAACCACCACCTCGACCACTCCCGCTCCAAGCGGAGCCAAGGGTGCGATTCCGGCTCAAACCACGAACTCCGCCAACAAAGGCAACGCTTGGGGAGCCTATTCGTTTGATTCGCAGGACTACAGCGCGTCCAACTCCCGCCACGACTACGACGGTGACACGTCGGCCTTCACCGCCGGTTTCGACTGGCGCGTGTCTTCCGATTTCGTCTTGGGCATCGTGATCGACGGCTCGACAAGCAGCTACGACAGCAACGGCTCGGGCAACAGCTCGGATCTCGATAGCCTGCGTGGCGCTGTCTATGGCACTTGGGGTCAATCGATGGGACTCTACTCCGACTTCCTCGTCGGCTACGGAACCCATGACATGGATATGAGCCGCAGCTTCGGTGGTGTCCTGTCCGGCTTCGATGGCGACAGCAGCAGCGATGCCTCAAGCCTTCAGGCACTCTGGACCGTCGGTTACACCATGGGCAATGCCTCGATCAAACACGGCCCATACGCCGGCCTTGAATATCAAAACGTCGATGTCGATGGCTTCAACGAAAGTGGTCCTCTGCCGCTTTCGGTCGATGACTACGACGTGGATTCGTTCCGCGGCCTGATCGGCTATCGCGTCGATGGCAGCTTCAACAAATTCCACCCATACGCCTCGATCGCCTATGCGCACGAGTTCGAGAACAACGCAATTGAGGCCAAAGCCAGCTTTGACGGAAATTCGTTTTCCGTGCAGGGCGACGAACTCGGTTCCTCAATCTTGTTGTCCGTGGGCACGGGTTACTCGTTTAACGCAAACCTGTCCATGGACATCGGTTATCGCGGCGAGTTCTCCGTCGATAACGATGGTGTCGACAGCAATGGCGGCACGATCGGTCTGAACTACTCGTTCTAATCGATCCGCGTTCCACGCATCTGTTAATTCATTGAGCCGCCGCCCACACCAGGGCGGCGGTTTTTTTAACCAACACAGCAAAAGCTAGCGTCGATCCGGGGCCGTCGTGTTGACAGACCACTCCTTCCAGCCAACCGGAATCAAGAATCAGCATCTGAGATGGAACCGCCGTTCACCGAGCCCATAGGGCACTTACCCCGTGAGGCATCGTCCAAAAACACCGGGCCTGAAGACCGACCGGCAACCCCCAACAACGCCATCTCTGAAAAAATCTTTTATTTTCTAAGTTTTCACCTCCGCAGGTGTCATATCCAATGAGTCCAAGACCATCCGCCATGAAACCATCCCGTCGCTTTCTCGCCCCTCTCGCCACAGTCGTGTTGCTGCCCGCCACTCCGCTTGCCGCAGCCGAACCTTCGCTCACCATCTACAACCAGAACTTCGCCGTGGTCCGCGACACGGTGCCCATGGACATCAAGGCCGGCATCACCGAGGCCCGCTACTCTGGCATGACCGCCCAAGCCGAAACCGATTCGTTGATTCTGCGCGACTCGGCCGGCAAGGTGAAATTCCAGATCCTCGAGCAAGCCTACCGCAACGATCCGGTTTCCTCCGGCCTGATGCTCCAACTCAACGAGGGCAAAACGATCGATTTCTACGTCCGCGAGCCCAACAAGCCGGACCGCACGGTGCGGGGCAAGATCATCCGCAGCGGCTATGGACCCGGCGGCCGGCCCGCCACCCAGCCGATCATCGAGGTCGATGGCAACCTCCGCTTCTCCCTGCCCGGCGAACCGATCTTCCCCGCGCTCGGCGACGACACCATCCTAAACCCAACCCTTTCCTGGACAATCAATGCCCCCGAAGCATCCAAGTTCACCGCTGAAATCGGCTACGTCACCGGCGGTCTGAGTTGGAAATCGGACTACAACATCGTTGCCGCCGACAAGGGCGACTCCATCGACATCGTCGGCTGGGTGACCTTCAACAATCAGAGCGGCACCTCATTCAAACAAGCCAAAGTCAAACTCATGGCAGGCGACGTGAACAAGGTGCAAACTAGCGCGCCTCCCAATGCGATGATGGCGAGGGGAATGATGGCCATGGAGGCCGACATGGCAGCCCCGGTGACTGAGAAAGCCTTCGACGAATTTCATCTCTACACCATCGGCCGTCCGGTGACCTTGCGCGACCAAGAGACCAAGCAGGTCGAGTTCGTCCGAGGCTCCGGCGTGAAGGCCCCTAAAATCTTCGTCTACGATGGCGCGACCATGAACTACGGCCAGTGGAACTACTACCGCGGCGAGGGCGAATACGGTGTCCAAACCAACAAGAAGGTCTGGGTGCTGCGTGAATTCAAGAACAGCAAGGACAACAACCTCGGCATGGCCCTACCAAAAGGACGCCTGCGCTTCTACTCCCGCGATGACGACGGATCGCTCCAATTCACCGGCGAGAACAACATCGACCACACCGCGAAAGACGAAACCATCCGAGTCTATCTCGGCAACTCCTTCGATCTCGTCGGCGAACGCCGCCGCACCGCCTACAAGGCTGACAGCTCCAACCATTGGCTCGACGAAACTTTTGAAATCAAACTCCGCAACCACAAGAAGGAAGCGGTCGAGGTCCGCGTGGTCGAACACCTCTCGCGCTTCGACAACTGGGAACTCAAACAGAAGTCCGACGAATTCCGCAGCCTCGACAGCCACACCATCGAATTCCCCGTCACGATCAAACCGGACGAAGAAAAAATCGTGACCTATCAAGTGCACTACACCTGGTGAGAAAAATTCCAGAACCACAGACATCACAAGCAGAATGCAGGCATACGGAGCGACGACATTCTGTCGGCTGCCGGACGGGAGACATTCTGTCACCCGTCAGTTGCGAAACAACCCGCCGGACAGTATGGCCGTCATCCAACAGCGCGCAAAATGCACTCGCTCCGACAACGCGAATCCTTTAAGGCATTGGACTGCAACTGGTATCGCTCCAACAGACTGACGAGTGCGGGGTGAATCATGGCGTTGGCGAAGTTTTCAGAAAATAACGGGCGAGATGACGGACCGAGGGACGTCCGTAACTCACGGCGCAAGGGAAAACCCGATTCCAGACCCACAAAAGAAAGTCCCTTGCTGGGAGCGCATTACCGCGGGGCCTTCGTCTGGCCATTTCCGCGGACGCGGTATTGATAGCTGGTGAGTTCGCGCAAACCCATCGGGCCTCGAGCGTGGAGCTTGTCAGTCGAAATCCCGATCTCAGCCCCGAAGCCGAACTCACCACCATCGGCGAAGCGGGTGGAGACATTGTGGAAAACGCAGGCGGAATCGACCATTCGCAGGAAATCCTCAGCCGCCGCCGTATCGGCGGTGACGATGACATCGGTGTGATGCGAACCGTAAGTGTTGATATGGGAAACCGCCTCTTCGAGCGAGCCGACGACCTTGATGGAAAGAATGAGATCAAGATACTCGGTGGTCCAGTCCACTTCCGTAGCGGGCAAAATATCGGTTAGTATAGCGCGGGTTTCCTCGCATCCGCGGAGCTCGACGTTTTTCGCGCGCAGTGCCGCGGCGACTTGCGGCAGAAAACGAGCGGCCACATCGCGGTGAACCAGCAGGGTTTCAAGCGCGTTGCAAACCCCGCATTTCTGGGTTTTTGAATCAACGGTTAGATTCTTCGCCATGTCGAAATCCGCAGCCTTGTCCACGAAGAGATGACAGATACCATCGTAGTGTTTGATGACGGGCATGCGGGCGAGCGAGACCACGGTTTCAATCAACCCCTTGCCACCGCGCGGGATGATGAGATCAAGCCACTTGTCCATGCCGGCCAGCACGGCCACGCTTTCGCGGTCGGTGAAGGGAATCAGCTGGATCGCGTGATCGGGCGCGCCCGCTTGCGCAAGAGCGGCGGCGATGGCTCGGTTCGAGTGGATCGCCTCGCTGCCGCCGCGCAGAATGGTCGCATTGCCAGTCTTGAAACAAAGCACGGCGGCGTCCGCCGTCACGTTCGGACGGCTTTCGTAGATGATGCCGATGGTCCCGATCGGCACGCGGACTTGTGTGATTTGAATCCCGTTAGGTCGCTCCCACGCATCCATCACCTGACCGACGGGATCCGGCAGGGTCGCCACCTGCTCGATGCCTGCCGCCATGGCTTCGATGCGTTTCTCATCCAACATGAGCCGGTCGAGCATCGCTGCGGAGAGGCCTTTTTCGGTGCCTGCCGCGAGGTCCAAGGCATTGGCGGCGAGAAGCTCCGGCGTGCTTTCGCGAATCGCGGCGGCCATCTTGCGCAGGATCGCGTTTTTCTCGTCCGAACTGAGCTGGGCGAGCTTATAAGCGGCGGCGCGCGCTTGGCGGCCCATTTGGTGGATGGTTTCCTGAAGGGTGGACATGGTGGATGTTAGAGTGAAGCGGTTGGACGAAACCTCGTGCAGATCCCCTTCCCCGCCACGATTCCGGCGAGGCGTTCAGGATGGCGACCGTGGGCGATGCACGTCTCAATCCCGGCGTTGACCGCGAATTTCACGGCTTCGAGTTTCGAGGCCATGCCACCCATGGCGAATCGACCCTTGTCGGCCCGGACATGGCGGAAAACATCGTCGATATCGCTGACTTCTGTGATGAGTTCGTCAGTGGCCGGATCGAGCAAGCCGTCAACGCTGGTGAGCAGAATAACACGCTTGGCTCCAGCGAGTTTGGCGACGCGAACCGAAAGCATGTCGTTATCTCCAAATTTCAATTCCTCCACGGCGACCGAGTCATTTTCATTGATGATCGGCAGGATGCGCGACTCGGAGAGCAAGCGGCCGAGCGTGTCCGAAACATAGCCCGCACGCTCAGGTGTGCCGAGGTCCGCAGCGGTGAGAAGAACCTGAGCGATGGAAATATCAAAATTTTCAAACAAGCTGCTGTAGGTCTGCATCAAGCGCGCCTGACCGACCGCAGCGCAAGCCTGCCGAGTCGCGGTGTCCTGCGGATATTCCACGAGGCCAAAAGCCGAAACTCCGGATCCGACCGCCCCGGACGAGACAAAAAGACAACGATGCCCAACATCGATCAGTCCCGCGATGGCGGAAACGAGATGCACCAATGCGGCGCGGTCGAGCGTGCCGTCGGCGGATTTGGTGAGCACTCCGGTGCCGGCTTTGATGACTGTGAGATCTGTGGTCATGGAAGAATTTCGCCAAACGGCTGGCACCGACATAGCGGCATTTCCCGGCCCGCGCCAGCTCAAGCTGGCGAAAAAGATCAACTCAGATCACGATGGATGCTGGCTGCCGCACGGCGACCGTCACGCACTGCATGCACGACCAAGCTCGGTCCGCGCACCACATCGCCCCCGGCGTAAACGCCCGGTATATTGGTCCGCTGGTCCGCATCCACTTGGGTTGCACCCCAGTCGTTGACCTCGATCCGTGATAAATCGCTATCCACCGGAAACGGCACGGGATCGAAGCCGTAGGCGATGAGCACCAAATCAGCAGGAAGCGCAAACTCGGATCCTGGCACCGGACGCGGTTTGCGGCGGCCGGAGGCATCGGATTCACCCAATTCGAATTCCATGCGCACGCAATGCACGCCGGACACCTCGCCACGCTCATTGCCTTCAAGTGAGAGCGGATTGGTCAGGAACATGAAACGCGCACCTTCCTCCGTGGCGTTGTGGTATTCCTTCTTCGATCCAGGCATGTTGGCAAGATCCCGGCGGTAGGCGCAAACCGTATCCGTCGCGCCGCAGCGGATCGCCGTGCGCAGGCAATCCATCGCCGAATCCCCACCGCCTAGCACGACGACGCGTTTGCCTTTCACCTCCACCGGCGGCAGGCCCAATGCGATCGGTGCGTTTTTCTGCGCTAGAAAAGGCAAACCCTGAATCACCCCCTTCAACTCCGCTCCCGGAACTTCCAGCGGCTTCGGTTTCAGCGCTCCAATCCCGAGAAAAACCGCCGAAAAATCCTTGAGAATCTGGTCCAGCGTCAGATCCACACCCACGGTGACCCCGGTCTCAAACACGACACCTTGATGGCGCAGCAGATTCACCCGCCGCTCCACGATTTCCTTCTCGAGCTTAAATGCCGGAATCCCGAACAACAAAAGCCCGCCCGGCAGCATCTGGCTTTCGAAGACAGTCACCGAGTAACCGAGTTGAGAAAGTTCGTCCGCACAGGCCAGCCCGCCCGGTCCAGAGCCCACCACCGCCACCCGCTTTCCGTTAGGCGGTGCCACATCCACCCGCCCTTCACCATGGGCGAGCGCGTATTCGTTGATAAATTTTTCGATCGCTCCGATGCAAATCGGTTCTTCACGCGATTGAATCACACAGGACCCTTCGCACAGGCGTTCCTGCGGACACACCCGCGGGCAGATTTCCGGCATATTGCTAGTACTTCGGGAAATTTCAGCCGCCTCCAAATAGCGACCCTCCGCCGCCAGACCAAGCCACTCCGGGATGCGGTTGTGCAGCGGGCAACCTTCAACGCAGGCCGGCTCGGCGCACTGAACGCAACGCGACGCCTGCTCGCGGATCGTCGCCTCATCGAACAGCGAATAGATCTCATGGAAGTCCGTGATCCGCTCATCCGCCTCGCGTTTGGGCTGCTCGGCATGATCCACCTCTCTCCAAGCAAACTTGGCCATTTTGGCGTGTGTTGGCTCCTCATCCAGATCCATAGATAAACCCATAGTTTTTTAATTCAAACTCCGCAATGCCTGAAATCAGAGTGGATGTCCGTGCGGGTGAGCCTTAAAGTCCTCGCCAGATGAACGCCGCCACCGATACCAACGACGCCGCTTTGCTGGGAGTTTTGCAGGAATCCACACCCTTCTCGAAGCGGCCCTTCGCCGATCTCGGGAAACGCTGCGGCCTTACCGAAGAGGAAACCCTCTCCCGTGTGAAGGCCCTCAAAGACGCCAAAGTCATCCGCCAAATCAGCGCGATTTTCGACACCCGCAGCCTCGGTTACGCCTCCAGCCTCGTCGCAGCCAAGATCGCCCCGGAAAAACTCGACGCCGCCGTGGCCGTGATCAACTCCCACCCCGGTGTGAGCCACAATTACCTGCGCAACCACGAATTCAACCTCTGGTACACCATCGCCGTGCCACCCACCAGCAAGCTCGGCCTCAACGGCACCATGGACCTACTCCACCATCTATCCGGCGCGGAAACCACCCGACTGCTCCCAACACTCCGGCTTTTTAAAATCGGTGTTCGTTTCGATGTCGAGGGCGATGCAAAACCCGACGACCAATCAACACCCGCTTACACCGAGGCCAACCGCCAGGAAGCCGCACCACTCACCGATAAGGAAATCGAATTCGTGCGCGTCATGCAGCGTGATCTCCCGATCATCCCGGAACCCTTTGTCGCCATATCTAACGAACTAGAAATCTCTTTCGAAGAGGCCGAGTCCATGCACGCCAAGTTTCTAGCCACCGGCCGCATGCGCCGCTTCGCCGCCGTGCTCCATCACCGCAAGGCAGGTTTCGGCGCCAATGCCATGGGCGTCTGGGCCGGCCCGCAGGATGATCCGGAGGCCCTGAAAAAAATCGGCGAAACCATGGCCGGATTCCGCGCCGTCAGTCATGCCTATCAACGCCCAAGTTACACAGACTGGCCTTACAATCTTTTCACCATGGTCCACGGCAAGAGCGAAGAGGAATGCGAACAAACACTCGCCGCCATCGCAGAAGCCACCGGCATCCACGACCGCCACGCACTTTACTCCACCAAAGAATTCAAAAAAGTCCGAGTGAGATACTTCACCGATGAGGAAATGAAATGGGAACAAATCCACGCGTGAATTCGTCCTCTTTACTCCCATGAAATTCCCGTTCCCCATCATCGCCGCATGGCTGCTCGCCACCGTCGTCCTGCCCGCCGCCCAACCACTCAACATCCTGTTCTTCACAGCGGATGACATGAACTACAATTCCACTGCGGTCTTCGATGGACCGATCAAGGACCTTGCCCCCAATGTCGATCAACTCGCCTCTGAGGGCCCGCGCTTCGAACACGCCTACCCACCGTCGCGGTCTGCCAAACGGTGCGTCAAACGATGTTCTGAGACCTCTACCCACACCCCAGCGACTCGATGGGATTTTTCGGGGTCAAACCGGGCGAGCGCACACTCAATCAGCAACTTCGTGATGCCGGATATTTGATCTCCCTCTTTGGCGAGGCCACCCATCTCCGGCCATGGGACCAATTCTGCTTCGATGTGGAAGATGACACCATCAGCCGCCGCCCGACCAAACTCGCCGAGGCCACACGCTCGTTCCTGTGCAAAGCGCGCGAAGAAAGCTGCCCGTTTTTCCACAACGTCAATTGTTACGACCCCCACCGCCCGTTCATCGGCATGAAAGGCCCCGACGACCTAGCAGGTGGCGATACGCCCAGCCGCTATATCAAAACCGAAGAAATCACCGAAGTCCCCTTCGCCGATGCCTTCGCCCACCGCGACAACCAAGACCTCGTCCCCGCTGTGATCGAGAAAATGAAAAAGCAATATGAGGGTAAGAAAGACCAGACACTCAAGAATTTCAGATACGGGCCTAAAATTGATTCGGCCCGGAGCGCTGGCTTCAGTCGGCGAGTCCCGGGGTATTTGGCGCTGTGGCTCTAAAAAAGAGTTCGCCGACTGAATCCAGCGCTCCGTAAGATTCACCATCACATTCCGGTGGCAACTCTCCCAAGAAAACCCATTTCCCGATATATGCGCGAATGACACCGCGTTTTCCTTGCCCGTGCCGCATCGGCAAGCCACCTTCCGCGCGTGGCGGACGAACTGGAAGATGATCCAATGGGTGAATTGCTGCGGGCGCTGGAGGCATCCGACGCCTCCGCCTTGCTGGCTGCTGCCCAGGACATCCACTACGCCGACCTCGCGGCCCTCTACGAAAACCTCGATGACGAGAAGCGCGACCTTCTCGTCAAAACGATCGGCCCCGAACTCGCGACCGATATGGTCGCCGAACTACCGGACACTCTCATCGAGGATGCCCTGAATCACTTCAAGCCAGCCCAACTCCGAGTGCTTCTTGGAAATCTCTCCGACGATGACCGGGTGGACGTTTTCCAAGTTGTCAGCGAGGAGGCCCAAGTCCGCTTTTTCAGCCTGCTCGGGCCGCGGGACAAAGAACTCACCCGCAATCTTCTCAAATACGAAGAAGACACGGCGGGCGGACGGATGACCACCCAGATCGGCCGCATCACCGCCGATATGACCGTGAAACAGGCGATCACCGTGCTACGCCGCGACCGCGATGATGCGGAAACACTTGCCCGGATTTTTGTCGTGGACATACAAGGCCGTCTCGTCGGAAAAATCCGCCTGCGGGATCTCGCATTCAGCACATGGGACACACCCATCGGCGATATCATGGACGAGGCGGATGAATATGTGCTCGCCACGGCCGACCAAGAAGAAGCCGCACGCACGCTTTCCAAATATGACCTTGTGGTACTGCCCGTGGTTGATGAATTCCACCATTTGTTAGGTGTGCTGACTTACGATGATGCCCTGGAAATTCTTCAGGAAGAATCCACCGAAGACATCGAAAAACTCGCCGCGATCAGCGGTGAGCAATCCGAGATTTCCTATCTCAACACGAGCGTCAAACTGCACTATCGTCGCCGTGTCGGCTGGCTCATCGGCCTAGCCTTCATTTCGATTGCTTCGGGCTATGTGATGTTCCGTTTCAGCGAGACCTTGGAAAAAGCCTTCGTGCTTTCATTGTTCCTACCGATGGTCGTGGCGGCAGGCGGAAACTCCGGAGGCCAAGCCGCCACCATGGTGATCCGCGCCATGGCGCTGGGCGAAATCAGCGCCGGCAATGCCATGCGAATCGCTTGGAAAGAGGCGCGAACCGGCCTGTTTCTCGGTCTTTCGCTCGGCGTGGCCATCGCCGCTTTCATCGCCCTGCTTCTCCCCCAATTGCAGCAAGGAACCGGTGCCGCATTTGATTTCCCGCACCTCGCCGCCGCCGTGGCCGTGGCGATTACCGTGCAGGTTTTATCCGCCACCGTACTCGGCGCCTTACTGCCCATCTGCGCCCGTGCCATCAATCTAGATCCCGCCGTAGTCTCCTCCCCTTCCCTCGCATCCACCGTCGATGTCTCAGGCATGTTGATCTATTTCACGGTTGCGGGTTCGATTCTGAATTTACACTAATGGAACTCCGGCGATCTGGCTTCGCCAAAAATCCAAGCGCTCCTTGATGCGTTTTTCCATCCCCTGGTCACCCGGATGGTAGTAGATTTTCCCTTCCGGCAAATAGGCCTGCGGAATATACGCCCCTTCATAATCATGGGCGTAAAGATACTCCATCGCGGATTCCGATTCGCCGGATGCCGCGGCGAGTTTCTTGCGGGTATTCGTCCGTAAATGGACAGGCACCGCAAGCGTCCGACCGCTCTCAACATCCGCCATGGCCTGCCCCAACGCGGCATAGGCGGTATTGGATTTCGGGGCGGTCGCCAAATAGACCGTGGCATGCGCCAACGGAATTCGCCCCTCGGGCATGCCGATGAATTCAAAAGCCGCATGCGCATCCATCGCGATACGCAACGCATTGGAATCCGCCAAACCAATATCCTCCGACGCGGAAATCACCAACCGCCGCGAAATAAAACGCGGGTCCTCACCGGCATGCAGCATTTTCGCCAACCAATAAAGCGCCGCGTCCGGATCGGAACCGCGGATCGATTTGATAAAAGCGGAAATCGTGTCGTGGTGCGCATCCCCGTGGGCATCATACACCACCGCCTTGCGTTGGATCGATTCCTCAGCGACTTCGAGCGTAATACGCAGCACCCCATCAGCACCGGGCGTGGTCAATACCGCCAATTCAAGCGCACTCAGCGCTTTCCTAACATCACCGTCGGATTTTTCCGACAAGTGGTTCAGCGCCGCGGGATCAGCGATCACTTCCAGCCCGCCAAACCCACGCTCCACATCAGTAAGCGCGCGTTCTAGCACATGGATGATATCCTCCACAGGCACCGGCTCCAGCTGGAAAATCTGTGAGCGCGAGACCAGCGGCGAGTTCACATGAAAGTAGGGATTGTGAGTGGTCGCGCCGATGAATCTCACCACGCCGCGTTCGATGTGCGGCAACAGCACATCTTGCTGGGCCTTATTGAAACGATGAATTTCATCGATAAACAAAATCGTCGTTTCTCCCCGCAGATCGCGCCAAGTGCGGGCCTGATCGATCTTCGCCCGGATCTCAGCAACGTTCGATTCCACGCCATTGAGCGACTCGAACCTCGAACCGGTCGAACGGGCGATGACGCTGGCCAAAGTCGTTTTCCCGGTGCCCGGCGGCCCGTAGAAAATCAGGGAGGTAAAACAATCCGACTCAATCGCACGCCGCAGCAATTTACCCTCGGCGAGGATGTGCCGCTGACCGGCCACCTCATCAAGCGAGCGCGGCCGCATCCGCGCGGCCAGCGGCTCAGCTGGGTTCGGCTTGTGAGGCAAGGCGGCGGGAGTGCTAAAAAGATCGGACACGGTGGACGCCGGAAACCATCGACTCACATTCGCCTTCGCGCCAGTGTAAATGGTCCGGGTCGGTCATCCGAGCCCGCATCCTCGGGGATTTCGCGGGAAAACACGCATCGCTCCGCCTAATTTTCGGAGCCGACACCTGCCAGCTAATCGATTCCGTTAAACTATTTTGGATTCCTAATTTTTAAACAACTTTTAAACTTTGATCTTGCGATGGATGCTATTTTGCATTTTAAAAACGATTAGCTGATTGCGCTAGACCATTCATGGCTTGGTTGATGACCCGGGGGGGAAAGTTAACCAAATCAGGTCAGAGCCGTGAAGCTATATAAAAGCGCGCGTTGTGAAATCCGGGGGGAGTTCCAACGCGCGCCTTCTTTTCGCCCGCAAACCGCCTATGGACTAAAATAGTCTATCGCCCAGCACCAAGGCGAAAAATCACGTCAGCGGCCCGATCCCTACTAAATCCCTATCCTCATCGGCCGCTTTAAGAAAAGATTCATCCATAGCGATCGCCTGTTTCAGGTGACTGCGAGCCCGGTTTGATTCTCCCAGCGTCCAGAGATAACAAGCCAGATTGTAATGGAAGATGGCCATTTCAAAGAGCGTCTTCGGCCCTCGAAGCAGCCAATGGCAGGCCGCCAAGGTGTCGCCCGTTTCGTGCAGACAAAATGCCGCCCGCAGGAAAAATACCGGCTCGTCCGCAACCTTGAGACATAACAGGCGCGCCGTGTCCGATGCCGGATTCCATGATTGACCAGCCATCTGGGCCGCCAACTTCAACTCCAGCACTTCGCGCCTGCTCCTGACATCCATCGGCAAGGCATCCAGCTCGACCAAAGCCTCATCGGCCAGTCCGAGCTCGAGCCAACCCGTGGCGGCACGCAGTATTCTCATCGCATCCATTCCGGCGAACATGAACATTTCGGGAATCCGATGCAATCATTCAGAGTCATTTTTTAGCGAGCAGACTCTTGCCGGTCATTTCCTGCGGTTTGGGCAGGCCGAGCATGTCGAGCAGGGTCGGGGCTACATCGGCGAGGATGCCATCCTTGACTTGGCGAGTCGCCGCATCGGCCGCGACGTAGATGATTTCGACCAAATTGGTGGTGTGCGCGGTGTTCGGTGAGCCGTCCGGATTGCGCATGTATTCGCAGTTTCCATGGTCCGCTGTGATCAGCAGTTTGCCGCCGAGGCGCAAGGTTTCCTCCACCACCGCCTTGACGCTGGCATCGATGGTTTCCACCGCCTTGATCGCAGCTTCCACCACGCCAGTATGGCCGACCATGTCCGGATTCGCGAAATTGAGAATGACCAGATCATAATCCTTGAGCTTCGAAACCACGGTCGCAGTCACCTGCGGGGCACTCATTTCCGGCTTGAAATCATAGGTCGGCACGTCCTTGGGAGACGGGATGATGTAACGATCCTCACCGGGATACGGGGGCTCGACGCCGCCGTTGAAGAAATAGGTGACGTGCGGATATTTTTCCGTCTCGGCGATGCGCATTTGGGTTTTGCCGGCTGCGGCAGTGGTTTCCCCGAGTCCCATGGTCAGCGTCTGCGGACCGAAGACTACGGGGCAACCGAAGGTTTTGTCATATTCCGTGAGCGTGACGTAGTGGACTTTCGGCACAACCGAACGCTCAAATCCCTGAAAATCAGGCAGCAGGAAGGCCTCGGAAATCTCACGGGCACGATCCGAACGGAAGTTGAAGAACAACACCACATCACCATCGCGGACACGCTGAGTATCTGCCTCGCAAAAAATCATTGCCGGCATGAACTCATCGGTTTTGTCCATGCGGTAGTAATCGGCGACCGCCTCGCTGGCGAGGACCGCACGCGTTTCGCCCTTGCCAAGCACGATGGCGTCCCAAGCGAGTTTCACGCGATCCCAGCGTTTATCGCGGTCCATCGCAAAATAACGACCGACCACCGTGGCGATGCGGGCACCACATTTGGCCGCCTCATCCTCCACCTTGGCGAGGTAGGCCTCGCCACCAGTCGGCGAAGTATCCCGACCATCGGTGATGGCATGAATCATGACATCGGAGACCCCCGCTTGCTGCGCGAGCTTCACCATGGCGATGAGCTGGTCCTGATGGCTGTGAACCCCGCCATCGGACACCAAGCCGATCAGATGCAAACGCGAGGATTTCGCCTTTTCCATGGCCTCGGCAAACACCGGATTACCCGCAAGTTCTCCGTCCTCAATGGCCTTGTTGATGCGCGTAAGATCCTGATAAACAATCCGCCCGGCACCAAGATTGAGGTGCCCGACCTCCGAATTCCCCATCTGTCCGGGAGGCAGTCCCACATCCATGCCTGAGGCACTCAGAAATCCACGGGGATAAGGCGCGAGCACCTCGTCATGAAACGGCGTTTTCGCGAGCAGCACGGCGTTGCCGTCTTTGATTGCGGTTGCCTTCCCCCCGGGATTTGCACCCCAGCCGTCGCGAATGATGAGCACTACTGGTTTCTTAGCCATGACGGCCCGCGTTTACCCCTACCCGCCCGCCCGGGCAAGTCTTGAAAGCGCTGTTTGCAATTACCGCTCAATCGACCATCGCATTCGACGGCGTGTCCTGTCTCACATGCCGATGAATCCACACGCTCTGCACCAAGCCGAGCAGCAACATGCAAATCACCACAAAGGTGCCGGAATAGCTGACCAAGGGCAGTGGAATACCGGTGATCGGCATGATCAACACACACATCCCAATACTCTCGAACACATGAGCAAAAAACAACGCCACCACCAAGCTGGCGAGCAACCGACCGCACACATCCCGACTGTAAAACGCGATGAATAGCCCCTGAATCATCAGCAAGGCGAACGCCGTGAGCAAAAGCAGACTGCCGCGAAATCCGAGCTCCTCGGCAATAACCGCGAAAATGTAATCGTTGTGCGCGGTATCCTTGGGAATGAACGCCTTCGCATGCAGAGAGCCTTCCTCAGCCGAAGCTTTCCAACCCACACCTTTCCAACCGGCCTTGCCAACGGCCATCGAGATGTTGTGCGGTGCATAAGCCTCATTTGAAATATCCACCTCCTGCCCGCGCATCATCCGCAACCAAGTGTCGATCCGCTCCGGACCACGCTCGGAAACCAAGGGCAACGCCACGAAATACAACAAGGGCAGCATCCCAGCACCGATCAGAGACATGAAGGAAAGATACCGAAATGGCGCGCCTCCCACCAGAAGCGCCACGATCGCGACCGGAATCCATACCAGCGCCGATCCCATATCGCCCATTTTCATGACCATCAAAAATGGGATTGCCGAGACCACGCCGATGACGCCGATTCGGACAAACGGTGCCCCGAACCAATGGTGGAGCTTCGGCAAACACTGCAACAACCACGCAATCAACAGAATCCCGGACGAAATTCCGAGCTGGGCCGGTTGGAATGTCAGCCCGAACAGGCTAAGCCGATGGACCGAGTCATCCTGCTGCATTGCCACGGCCATCAATCCCATACTTCCTAGAAAAAACGGAATGCCGAGCCAACGAATCCAGCGGTAATCGATAAACGCCGCACCAAAATACACCACGCTACCGACCAAAATCCACTTCTTCTGCATCGCCGCGTAATACAATCCCGCACTGCCATACTGGCTGAGAATCTCCTTGGAAACCGGCAGGTGCCGCGCGGCACTCTCAATCATGAATACGCCAAAAATCAGGAGCCCATACATCACAAAGACGAGCACCCAGTTTATTCCCAAAATTTTACGCAGAAACGGTGTCATAAAGAACCGTGGCGACGATACGCCGTCAGCCGTCTATGGCAAGGAACGCGTGAAATTTCCGATAAGAACGGAAAGTTTCCCAATCCATCTTGCCCCCGCACCCATCACTGCTAGCGTCACGACATGAACCGAATCACCACGGCTTTCTTGATTTTCACAGCCTCTTCCATTTGCAGCCATGCCAAACTCGGCGTCGAAAAAGTCGCATCCAGTTTCGAACGGCCAGTTTGGGCGGGCATGCCAGCCTTGAGCACAGGCAAACTCTGGGTGATGGAACAAGCCGGGCAAATTTGGATCGTTGATCTAAAAACCGGCGAACGAGCCGCGAAGCCGTTCCTCGATATCCACTCGGACGTCAGCCGCAAAGGCAACGAAGAAGGCCTGCTCGGCCTCGCCTTCGCTCCCGATTTCCAAAAATCCGGGCGCTTCTACGTGAATTTCACCGACACCAAGGGCTTCACCCGCATCGTCCGCTTCACCTCACCGGACCGCCTCACCACCGATCCATCCACCGCCGAAGTCATTCTCAAAATCAAACAGCCATACTCAAATCACAATGGCGGTTGGATCAGCTTCGGGCCAGACGGCATGCTCTACATCGGAAATGGCGATGGCGGCTCAGGCAACGATCCCGAAGGAAACGGGCAGGCTCTCAACACACTGTTAGGGAAAATCCTTCGTCTCGACGTTTCCGCCAAGACCAGCTACCGCGTGCCTCCGGATAATCCGTTTCTCAACCGGGATGACGCCAAGCCGGAAATCTGGGCTTTCGGAGTCCGCAATCCGTGGCGCTGCTCTTTTGACCGCGAGACCGGCGACTTTTGGATGGGAGACGTCGGCCAAAACCACTGGGAAGAAATCAATTTCATGCCACGCGGCAAGGGTGCCGGTGCAAACTATGGCTGGCGACTGCGCGAAGGATCCAGCGAAACCCCGGCAAAAAACGTCGGCGGCAAAGCGCCGCTCGGAGCGGTCGTGCCGGTTTATGTATACAACCATGGCGGCGGCCCCAAAGATGGAGTGTCAGTCACCGGTGGTTATGTCTATCGCGGGCCGATCAAGGAGCTGCAGGGCCGTTATATATTCGCCGACTATCAGAACCCGCGAATCTGGTCCTTCCGCATGAATCAAGGCAAGGCGGATGACTTCCAAGACCATACAGACGAACTTCAGTCGAAAGATGGCAAAATCATGCTCATCTCATCCTTCGCCGAAGACCATGACGGCGGATTGTTCATCGTTAGCCACATCGGCAGCATCTATCGGATCGTCGATCGGTAAATCACGCGGTTCCCGGCAGATCCATCATGCCTGCATCTTCCTGAATGAGCTCAGCAAGACTCCGATGGATACCATCCAACTGAGGATCCTCCGTAAGAATGCGATCGGCGATTTCCCGCGCTTCACGCAGTAGCGCGGTGTCCGCCAGAAAATCAGGAAATCGCAGATCCGTCAGCCCGCTCTGCGTGGTGCCAAGAACGTTGCCAGGTCCGCGCAAGCGCAGATCCGCCTCGGCGATCTCGAACCCATCGGAACTCTGCTCGAGCACTTTGAGCTTCTCCATCGCCTCCGGATTTTTGCCGTCAGTTAGCAAAACACAATAACTCTTGTGCTCTCCCCTGCCGATTCTCCCCCGGAGTTGGTGCAACTGAGCTAACCCGAATCGCTCGGCGTGATGAAGAATCATGACCGACGCATTCGGCACATCCACTCCCACTTCAATCACCGTAGTGGAAACCAGCGCGTTCGTCAGTCCTTCGCGAAAACGTCGCATGACCTCCTCCTTTTCCTCCGGCCGTAGTTTCCCATGAATCAGCCCGACCTCACGCGAACTGAGGCGTTTCCGCCACTTTTCAAAAGCCTCGGTGGCGGACTCCGCCTTGAGAGAAGCGCTTTCCTCCACCAGCGGATAAACGAGATAAGCCTGGCGGCCCGCCGAAAGCTGCTCCTTCACGAATGCGGTGACATCCGATTGTTTCGCACCCACCCGCACGCCGGTGATGATTTTCCCGCGGCCGGGCGGTTTCTCATCGAGCAATGAAACATCCAGATCCCCATATATCGTCATCGTTAGTGTCCGGGGAATCGGCGTCGCCGTCATCACCAAAACATCCGGCACCACCCCGAGTCGAATCAACGAAGCACGCTGCGCGACACCGAATTTGTGCTGCTCATCAATCACCACTAGCCCGAGGTCCCGGAAAAGTTCGTCATCATACAACAGCGCATGAGTCCCAATGATGATCTGCGGATCGCCCTCCCGCTCATCATGACTGGTTTCATCCCGATTGGCCGTACGTAAGGCCACCCGAACACCAAGCGGCTCCAACCAACGACGGAATGTTAGGTAATGCTGCTCCGCAAGAATCTGCGTGGGTGCCATCAACGCCGCCTGGCAACCGGAGTCCACCGCCAACAACATGGCCGCCATAGCCACAAATGTTTTTCCCGCACCCACATCGCCCTGCAACAAACGATTCATCGGCCGCGGCTCCCTCATATCCGCCACGATCTCGTGGATTGAACGTTTCTGAGCTCCGGTCAGATCAAATGGCAGACTCTTGTAAAACCGACCAAGCAAGGTAGTGCGTTTCCCAAGCACCCGGCCGTTCCGTTCCTGATGGCGTGACCGCCGCCACGCAACGTTCAACTGAATACCAAAAAACTCTTCAAGCGCGAAATGCCGCCGGGCGGCCTGCGCTTGTTCCATCGACTCAGGGAAATGCGCCCGCCGCAGCATCTCCACCCGCGGCATGGCGGCATCCAATTCTAACGCCGCACCCAACGTCCCGGGATCGCATTGCAATAAAAACCCATGCCTAATTTCCCGCAGTCGCCTCTGCGCAAGCCCGGCGACGTTGCGATAAATCGGCACAATCCGCTCCAGATGAATCGAGCCCGACTCTTCGGCGTCATCCTCCCGCAGAACTTCGAATTCCGGATGATCAATAATCAATCGCCCGTTGAAATCCTTCACTTTCCCGTAAACCACCACTTCCTGACCCGTGGCCACGAGTTTATGAATAAACTGCATGTTGAACCAACGACAGGTGATTTTTCCCGATCCGAAAACACCTCCCCCCCCATCCATGACGATCGCCTCATAAAATCCCCCGCCACGTCCGAATTGTTTTTTTGAATCGATCACCGTGCCGCGCAGGCAAACCGGGATCGGCGTCGCTTGATTGGGAAAGGAATCGAAACGCCGCCGGTCCTCATAGCGTTTCGGCAAATGATCCAGCACTTCCGCCGGTGTCCGGTATCCCGCCGCCATCAACGCCTCCAAATCCCTCACCGCAAGCTGGGATAATGTCGCCAATTCATCTCGAGCGGAAATCATGACGCGATGGCTTTCTATCGGATTCAAACCCTACGCACCCGGCAACTCCGCTAGCTTCTGAAGATAGGCGAAGGTATAGATCCCTGACGCATGACCGTCGCCCCAAGACGGTTGAATGGCATACCCTCCAACCTTCTCGACTTTCAATAAATCGAATGCGTTAGAGCCATATTCCACTTTCGGCCGGACCACGCGGCCCATCGCATCGGGTTCCCCTTGGCAAGCCGCACACGGGCAGGCTCTCCTCAACATGGAAATCGGCAGATAGGCCTCCACCCCACCGGCAAACGATAAGGCCAGTTCTTCACCGATGAGCGCGACTTGTTCGAGAATCAATGGCATGGATGATGCTGCCCTCATCCCAGCTCGCCGTCCACCCGATACGCGCGTTTCCCGAAAATTGCCGACCCGACGCGCACATGCGTGGCTCCCTCCTCGATCGCAACCTCGAAATCCCCGCTCATTCCCATGCTGAGAAACGAAAGCGGCACTCCGGTTTCATCCGCCAGTTGGTCCCGCATACCGCGGAGCGTGGCAAACCACGGCCGCGCCGACTCCGCGTCCGGCCCTGCCGGAGGAATGCCCATCAAGCCGATAATTTCCAGCCGTTCGAGTGACAACAAGTCATCGATTTCCGAGCGCAAGGCATCGAAATCAAAGCCACCTTTGGAGGTTTCCCCTCCCAGATTTACCTCGAGAAACACCTTTGGGAAGAGTCCGAGTTCACATGCGATCTCATCCGCATATCGAGCCAAACGCAGAGAATCCACCGCGTGAACCACTTCGAACAACGAAAGAATCCTGCGCACCTTGTTGCGTTGAACATTACCGATAAAATGCCAATGCAGGGAACCCGGCAACGCTTCGATCTTGGGCTCGGCCTCCTGCAAGCGACTCTCGCCAAAGTGCCTGTGGCCGGCATCAACCGCCATGCCAATCGCATCGACGGGAAAGGTCTTGGACACCGCAATCAATTCCACTGCCGAAGGATAACGCCCTACCCGTACGCACGCGTCGGCAATCCGACTTCTGATTTCCCCAAGATTCTCCGCGATCTCCGACATCAACTAGGTGGTATGAAATCTCTCACTTGATCAAACCCGCCGTCTTCGCACTCTCGGTATATTTCACCAAGTCACGCAGCACTAACAGAGATTCACGCTTCACCGGGTCAAGACCGGTGGGCCATTTCGGGGTTTCATCCAAATCCTCGGCTTCATCCTTGGCGCGGCGCATATAAGATCCACTATCGCTTGCAGGATCGTAGGCCTTGAGCGCCTCCCCTTTATCGAGACCTTCCAGAGTGATTTTGAAGAAGGTAAGACCTTGTTGATCGGCCTTGCTCATCTTTTCAAAGCGGGTGCGCCGCTCGGCGTTGCGTTCCTTTTGCCGGACGTCCGATTCAGCAAGCTCTTTTTCGCGGGCCTGCTTGTTCAAGGTCAGTATGTTCTTATTCAGCCGCTCCTTTGTCTTGATCACATCCTGAATCACATAGGAAAAATCTTGGCAGGCATTCACTCGTTCCTGACTCAGCTCTTTCATGCGTGTAATGAATAAACCCTGGGCGTCCAACGGCTTGAAGTCCGGCGCACGGCGGATTCGATCATGCGGCAAGGGATGATCCAAAAACTGCTCTCCGATCTCCATCGCATCCATCAAACTTGGAAAAACCACATCCGAGCGAACCCCGTCCATTTGCGTGGACGAACCCGAAGGCCGATAAAATTTCTGGATGGTCACCTTGAGAAAACCCGCACGGTTTCTAACGGCAAACAACGGCAACATCCTGCCAATATCCATCGGTTGCTGAACGGTGCCCTTGCCGAATGTGGAGGATTCTCCCACAACAACCGCACGATTATAATCCTGCAGCGCACCCGCAAGAATCTCGCTGGCCGAGGCGCTGCTCTTGTCAATCATCACCACCATCGGACCGCTATAGATCGGTTTGCCGTTTTCCGAATCCTTCATCTGCACTTGGCCAAGAGTGTTTTTAACCTGAACCACCGGTCCGCGATCCATGAAGAATCCCGTCATCCGGCGGACTTCATCCAGCGAGCCGCCACCGTTATTCCGTAGATCGAGGAGGAGCCCATCGATCTTTTCTTCGATCAGGCGTTTGAGAATCCTCTCGACGTCCACCGAGCACCGCACTTTTCCCTCTTCAAAATCCGCATAGAAAGATGGCAGCTTGATAAGCCCCAATCTTCGGAGCTCGCCTTTTTCCGTCTTCATTTCGATCACCTCACCACTCGCTTGCTCGTCCTTCATTTCCACCTTACCCCGTTGGATCACCACAATTTTGGTTTCCCCAGGGGCCCCACCGGCCGGCTCCACCTTGAGCGCCACCAAAGTACCTTCCTTGCCGCGGATCAAATCGACCACTTTGTCGATTTTCATGAACATGATGTCCGTCATGTCCTCCGGGTTCTTGGTATTGAGTGTATCCACCGCGACCACACGGTCATTGAGCTTCAAAGCCCCCTCACGATCTGCGGGACCTCCGACCACGATGCCCATGATCTTGGTCGCTCCGTCTTCCTCGCCTTGAAGCAATGCCCCGATTCCGACGAGTTCATTCTTCATGCCGTCTTTGAAACGATTCATCTCACGAAAACTCATGTAATCCGTGTGCGGATCGTAGGCCCGCGCCACAGCGCTCAAGAAATAATTGGCGACCTCCTCATCATCCACATCCTTAACGCTGCTGAGGAATCGCTTGTATCGCAGCGAAACCTTTTCCCTGGGACTGCGATCATCACTGCCCGGATCTGCTTTCCCTTGCTCCTTCGCCAACCTGGCAAGCAATTCCCTGCGGAGCACCTCGGCGAGCACCGCCTCTTTGATTTGCAAACCCCAAAGCGCTGCCGCCTCCTTCTCATTTTTCGGCCACGGCGCATTCTTGCGGCTCAGCATCACACTTTCATCTTTGGTGAAATCGAAATCAGCACCGTCCAGTAGTTTTTTTGTCTGCGCGACACGAGCTTCAACACGCTTCTCGAACACCCGGTAAATCTCAGTGGCGGGCCGCATGCTATTCCCCTGCAACAACAAGGTGTGCAGGCAGTCACCGTAATCCGCCGAAAATTTATCCACATCCTGCTGGGTGAAATACAAGCGCTGGAAATCCAAGTCTTTGAGATAATCATCCAAAAACCGTTTGCTCAAATCCTCGTTGAAAGGAAGGCGGGCGAAATGGCTGTTTTGCAGCATGATCGCCATCTGCCGTCCAACCTCGTTGAAATCCGCCTGCTGCTGTGCCAGCGCAGAACCGGAGATCAAGAGAAGAGTGGCGGCGGCGGCGGCTTTTCGGAACCAGAACTTTGTCATGAATTTCAAACGGGGCGGGGTTTGCAACGCCCAGAAAGAGTGCCACCACTTTTGTAAATGTCGAATTCCAAAATCCGCAATTCCCTTATTTTCCGGCCTTCCGGCGCTCTAGCCAATGCCTGAAATAATTATCCTTGGCTGCCTGCTCCACTGCCGCCGGATCTTCCACCCGCTCACCGAAAGGCAAATTATCGACCATCGGAGGACGTCTGCCCAAAGTCACAGGAAGACTCAGCGACTTGCCCTTCCTCATGAGGTTGAGCGTAATTTTGGAATTCGGCTTCAGCTGGCGGATCTGCTCCCTAAATGGCAATGATATCAATTTTTCATCCCATACATGATCATCGAAGCCGAGAATCAAATCATTAAGTTGCAGGCCCGCTTTGGCCGCAGCGGAATCGCGAACCACCCTGGTCACCCGAATCACCCCGAGAGATTTGGCATTCCCCGGCAGAACCAACTCTTCATCCCTCATCTCAATGCCGATGAATCCTTCCCCGTCCTTCGAATATTCATCGTCCACCAATTTACGCAGAATCGCCAAACAGCGCTCGCGAACCTCCGGATCATCCGCCATCCGGGATTGCTGAAACAGCGCGTCCATTGCCGCTTTCGGTTGCAGAAGGGACCAGACAAGCAACTGTTCCTGAGCCGCCTCGCGCTTGCGAAACTCCTCGGACTTGAGATCAGCCAGGGGGGCAACCGGAAGCTGGATCGCAAAGCAAAAATCCGCGCACAGAGCCATCAGGCACACCGCAGTGAAAACTCCGGATCCCGTCACTTTATTTCGTCCTAGCATATCATCAAATCTTTACGAACTAGGAGCCGATTAAAAGCCCTGTGACTTTGCCACCGCATGCAAGATCATGCGCGCAGTCGCCGCTCACTATTTACCCGTGATGCCCTTTTCGGGAACCACGATGGTGTCATTCGGGTCCAACAGAATGTTCATGTTCTCGGTTTTGCTGAGATCATATATTTTCGACTTTCCTGCACGGTGCAATTCAACCCGATACTTACTCCCGAATGTGCCGTATCCACCGGCCGCCTGGATTGCCTGATAAAGGGTCAGCCCCCTAGTCCATTTTGTAGTACCCGTGCGACCCACCGCACCGCCAACATAAACGACCTGTTGTTCGATGCCCTGCTCGTCAGAGATGAAAACCTGAAATGTCGGATTTGTGTAGATCCCGGCCTGTTTGAAGCGGGCTTCCAAGTTGGAGGCCAGCTGTTCGGACTTCAGGCCGCTGGCGCGAACCTGACCAATGAACGGCATGTTGACAAATCCCGACTCGGAAACCGGATACATCGAATCAATACGATTTTTTTCTTCAGAAGGCACATTGGAAATCGTGATGTTAATGGCCCGCCCGGATTGAATTTCCGCTAACACCGATGTTGAGATACACAACAGGGCAAGAAACCCGGTCATGATGTTTTTGAAGGTCATCTTGGTTTTGAGGTTTGAGGTTTAATAAAGCTCGGAATCATTGCGACCGGATGCAGACGCCTTTGGTTTGACGGTGGCTGCGGAGGAAACGGCGGGTAGAGGACCGGCTTGAGATTCAGTGGGCGCATAATAAGTGTAATAACTGGTATAATACTGATACTGACTATCACTGCGAACATCCACGTTATTGAGCACGACACCGATGATGTTGCCTCCCACGTTATCAACTGCTTGCTTCACCCGCCGCAGCATGTGTCTCGGAAGCTTGCGGTGCTGCACGACGAACATCGTCAAGTCGACCTCGCTGGCGAGCACCGAAGCGTCACTAACACCCAGAATCGGCGGGCTATCCACCAGCACCAGATCGAAACGCTGCTTCACATCCCGAATCAACTCTGACATCCGGCGGGAGTTGAGAACCCCCGCCGCATCGGATGGCAGAATGCCGGATGGCATAAAATACAAGTTATCAACAGGCGTTTGGAGAATCACGTCCTCCAACATCAAATCGGTAGTCAGATAATTCGTAAGCCCCACCGAATTGTTGATGTCAAAAAATGTGTGCAAGCGCGGACGACGCAAATCGGCGTCAATCATCAGGGTGGTGTAACCTCCCTGCGCACAAATGTACGCCAAGTTGACCAAGGTCGTCGATTTCCCTTCACCCGCCCCCCCGGAAACCACCGTGATGGAGTTGTCTTCAGGATTTTTCCGGTTGAACTCGATGTTCGTCCTCAAAATCCGATAGGCTTCCGCGTCAGGGCTCATGCCGCTCTGCCTGTGCAATATCCCGACATTTTTCGGAACCACCGCCAACACCGGCATCTGAAGATAATGCTCCACGTCTTCCAAGCTCTTCACCGAAGTATCCAGATATTCGAGCAAGAAGGCGATACCCAAGCCGAAAATCAGTCCCACCACCGCGCCAAGTACTAGATTCAGCGTCACATTCGGACTCACTGGATTATTCGATATCACGGGTTCGTCATGAACCAGCACACTGTCGCTCGGCATTTTTCTGGAGATCGTTTCCCCGATCTGTTTGAGCTTCAGCGTTTGAAGCAATCCCAAGTCCGTATCGAATGCACGATTTGCATCCGCATAATCCTGAGCATCGATACTGCGTTTGATGGCCTCTTCCCGAGTCTCGTTTTTTCTAACTTCAACTTTCGCGAGTCGATTCGAAATCAGATCCAATTGCGCGCTCAGCGTTGCCCGCAAATTGACCACTCCCTCATCCAACTGGCGTTTCATGGCGCTGAGATTGTCCTTAGCGGCAAGAACGGTCGGATGACGATCCCCCAAGCCATTGATGGTGAGTCCTTCCAGCTGGCGCTTCAGGTCGAGATATTGAGGATAAAGCCTCTGGATCGTGTTTTCGGAAAGTTCCAACCCGGCCGCGTAAACCATCAATTGATCGCTATCGTATTTGAGAAGACTGCTGATTTGGCTCTCAAGTTGTAACTTTCCCTGCTCCAATTCATTGAATGTCTGCTGCGCAGCCTTGGCGCCCTGGTCATCATCCACACCGAATTGATTAAAAACCCGATCATCGCCGCGGTAAATGATGCCTTTCGTCGTCGCAATCGTGGAAACACGCTTACGCTTCTCCTCCACCTTGTCCTCCTGATCGCGAACCGCTCTTTGCAATTCATAGAGCTGACGTTCCGCGTCCTGCCCCTCAAGCTCCGCTCGATATTCCCTATATGCCTTGGCGACTTCCTCGGCCACATCGCGCGCGGCCACTTTGTCGGTGTGACGAACGCGGATTGAAATCAAATCGGTTCCGCGAATATTCTGAGTGTTCACAATTCCCTTGAGAATCATCAAGGCGGTCTCCTTGTCCACGCTCCAGCGGTTCACCAACTGAAGATTATCAATCACCTTTTGGAGGGAATTCCGACTCTTGATTTTTTCAAACTCGGTTCCAAAAAACTGCGGAGTCATTCGCCCTCCGGAAGTATCGCTGAAGCTGGCTCCAAGCGGTAACATTCCCATGCCTCGTGGTCTCACCTCCACGATGGCACTGCTTTCGTATTTCTTCGGCATCACGTAGGTGATGACCGCCGCAGTCATAAACACCAAGAGCAAGGTCAGGAGAATAATCCCATAGCGGTTCTTGATCACTTGCCAGTAATCGACCGCATGAAGCGCCGTTTCGTTTTGTTGAGGAGCAGAGGTATTCATGAGCGTCAGTTTTTCACAGATTCAAGAGAGTTCCAGTCTAAATAAAAAATCCCTCAATGAATGATTTCATTGAGGGAGTCCATAATCAAGCAAATCGCACTTTTAAGCAGAGGGCACTTTCAATTCAGAGACCGGCGGATCAAAACTCCGCACTGAGACCCACGCTGATCCGATTGCGGTCGTAGTCGTGTCTTACGATGTCCGAGCTGGAACTCGTGTGGCTGTATGAGACTGTTCCGGTAAGGTAGTCATTAAGTTTAACGGAAAGCCCGAGATGAGCGCTGATCACGTCTTCGCTTGCATCCGCAAAGGAAGCCCCAGCAGTTGGGGAAATTTCACGCCCGCTTGAAAAGTCGGTTGGGATGTAATCAATACCACCAAATAGCGATAATTTGGGGCTAATGGCATAATCACCGGAAATACCGAAGCGCAGCGTTTGGCGATCATCAAACTCAACCAGCGTTGTCCCGAAACTCTGAACGGTATCATAGCTCTCAATCGAGTAACGAGCGAATGAACGGATTTGCAGCTGCTGATTCAACTGGGAATTCAGAGCGAATTCCACATAAGGCGAGGATCCGCTTGAACCGGCATCCACATCGCGGAGTTGGATACCCGCACGGACGATACCGATTGCATACGGACTGAACCGGTGCTCCACGCCCGCCAAAATGTATTGGTTCGTGCTATCGGAGGATACACCATCCCCTGTAGTCTGACCGTAGCGATAATCCCCAGTCAGGACCGTTTGTGGACTGAGCTGGTAGCGGAACTGGTGGTAAAGCTCCCAAGTAAACCGGTCATTGTTTTCAACGTCAGAATAAGTCGTTCCATTCAGTCGCAAGCCAGTATAAGTGGCGACGCGCTCGGTCCACCGGTAACCGAGCGAATTGTCGGATTGCCAAAAAAAATACTCTCCAGACTGCCGCGAGGACGCATAACCATAGGAATAATCCGGCTCCAATTCATAGGAGATAAAGTTGCGACTGGAGAAACGGAGACGTTCACTGAACCGGTGAGTCAAGTTCACACCTGCACGCGACTGATTGCTTATGTCGTCCATCGATGCGGGAGCATCGAAATAATAGACCAATCCAAGCCGGGCATAAATATCCCAAGTTGTCTGCGGTGTGATGCTGATTAATGATACTCCCACATAGGGATTAAATCCGACGGAGCTTTCTTTTTCGCCATATCCGGGGAATACGTTGTCATCATAAATCACACTCGCGCCCAACACCCATTTGATCGGCAATGACTCTTGGGCCTCATCACCCACATAATACAGCCCTTGGGCTGAGGCCGAGCTAACGGCGAACAATGTTAATAGGACGAATCGAATTTTTCTTTTCATGAATTTCAAAGCTAGAGGGTATTAAAAATTTAATCAGGAACGATCCGTTGACCGTCGCCCGCTGATCCATCGCAGATTTCAGCGAATCTGGAAATTTACATCAGTAACATCCGGAGAATTGATCACAATCGTAGTATAAATCGGGAACAACGACATGCCGCCGGGCCCACCTAGTGCCGGGCTAATCGGGCCTTGCCCTGGGAACTCCAATGGATTGGGCATCGCAGCCACTTCACCGACAGGCTTTTTGGAATCCTCGGCGCTGGAAGCTGACTCTCCGCGATTTGGATCGAGTTTGGCAAGCACGGCCTGCACTTCCGCCAAGGCGTCTGGAGCGACGGCCACCGCACATTTAGAAATCAAACGCATTTGCTCGGGAGCCGCGATCACTGCTGCCTCGACAATGGCGGCAACCGTTTTGGGCTTGGCTTGGCTGCCTTCGATCGCCGCTTTGACGATTTCGCAGGCACAACCCGGAGCCGCCGTCACTTCCTTGGCAACAATTTCAAGCACCTTGGATGATTCCGCAACCGTGGCATGCTTGACTGAAACGTAAATCGTCAAGCAATCAACCTCGGCCGAGAGCGGCATCAGCGACAGAGCAGATGCGCAAATACTAAAAAAAATGTTTTTTTTCATATTGAGAGCTTATTGGCGTTCAGGGTTTTCAGGGGGCACATTGGAGCGGGCAGCGGGAATCGAACCCGCATGTCTAACTTGGAAGGATAGCGCTTTACCACTAAGCTATGCCCGCGCTGTGCGAGAACTACTGAACTCCTGAAATGTAGCAACTGCAAGCGTTTTCCTCTCGATTTTTAAAATTGCGCCAAAATATTAACGAATGAAAACACCGCTTGATTCCTGGCTAAGCTCTCCGGTTTTCCGCCAATTGTGCGTTGCGGGTGTAGTTCAACGGCAGAATGTGAGCTTCCCAAGCTTAAACTGCGGGTTCGATTCCCGCCACCCGCTCCACCTTAAACGTGGACTCGTTTCAGAGTCCCGTCGGATGATCCAAAAACTGCCATGGACATCCGAATTGCTCACCAAGCGCCTTTGCAAGCACCTGAACACCAAAGGTTTCCGTAGCATAATGACCGCCGTAAAAAACATTGATTCCCAGCTCTTCCGCGAGGCTGTAGCTCCAGTGGGGACCCTCTCCTGTGACGAATGAATCCACCCCCAAAGCAGCGACTTTCACCACTTCGCTTCCCGCTCCGCCGGTGATGATTCCGACCGATCGGACGGTTTCAGGGCCGGCCGGGCAGAGATGGGCGGGAGAGCCAAGAACGCTCCGCAGCGATGCCGCGAGCTCATCGCGAGTCCCCGACCAGGCCCCCCGGATGCCCAGCAGGGTTCCTTTTTGCTCGAAAAAGGGTTCCAAATCATCCAATCCGACAGCTTTTGCGAGCTGGATGTTGTTCCCCCATTCCGGGTGGATATCGAGCGGCAGGTGGGCGGAATAGACTGCAAGGCCGGCCTCCATCGCGATTTTGATTTTTCGGTAAAACGCGCCAGTCAGAGGCTGGGCGCCCTGCCAGAACATTCCGTGATGGACGATCAACAAACCCGGACCGTCAGCCGCCGCGGCCTCGATGACCGGCAGCGAGGCGTCCACCGCAGCGACGATTCGTCCGACTTTGCCATCATTGGCCAATTGCAAGCCGTTCATGGCGCCGGGGTAATCCGGGATTTCCGCGATGCGGAGTTCGCAGTCGAGATAGGAAACGAGATCGGCCAGCGGAGTCATGGCATGAGCATAGCGATGTCTCGAGCTGAGCGAAAGCAATTCCATCGGGACGACCACAATCGCGCCACACGTTCCAGAATCACTTGGCGTAGGCATACCACTTGGTGACGACAATGAGGAGATCGGCTCCGGGTGGTTTCATTGGGCGCTTCAGAGTTCCTCTTCCGTCACCGGCACAAGCTTCATCAGCGCACGCTGCAGACCGGTCTTGAGAGTTTGGTTGCCGTGCACGGGAATCACAAGGCGTTCGATCCGGCCTTCACACGTGAAAATGTGGTGGCTGCCGTTGATCCGCGCCAGCCTCCAGCCCTTCTCCTCCGCCAGTTTGGCAAGATGCTTGCCCGAAACCGCCTTCATACCGCCACTTCGAGAATCCGTTCGGAGGAGCTTCCTGTTTCCTGTTCTGCTGCCAGCAACCACCCTTGGATGGCCTCGTGCAGATTTTCTTCTAGCTCCGCGAGCGTCTCACCCTGAGTAAAACAGCCTGGCAAGGCCGGGACTTCCGCCCAGAACCCGCCTTCCTCCGCTTCATGAATGATGGCCTTGAGTGTCATAGTGTGATGATAGTCGGTCTGCGCGCCGCATCAATGCGAAATCCCGTTGCGTGTCCACTTTGCAATAAAAATTTGCCCGGAAATCAGCCATGGTCGATGTTCATTGGCACCGGGGTAGTCTAGGATTTCCGCAACGCGGAGTTCCAGATCGAGATAGGAAACGAGATCGGCCAGCGGGGTCATGGCATGAGCATAGCGATCACTCGCTATGAGCGAAAGCAATTCCATCGGGGGCGTCCTGTTGCGGCTGTCCGGGGCATGAGACGCCTATTTTTAGCGAGGGCGCTGGAAAATCACAGGCGAGGGCGCGTGAGCTCCCCTCCCCTATATCAGCCTTCGCCGTCATAGCGACTCCAGAGGATGAGGTCCGAATGCTCCACAAATTCCCGGCCGGCCATGAAATCCGCCAAATCGTCCGGCAATTCCGCCGTCCACAGCGTCCGCCCGCCGCCCCATGGCAGGCGGAGGCCGGCGGCGTGCAAGGCATGACGCGGCAAGCGCAATTTTCGCTTCAGCCCGGAAGTCCAGCCCTCGGCCATCCACTCGAGATACTCCGAACCATCGCCGGAATAGAGTTTATCGCCTAGGATCGGATGGCCGCCGTGCGCGAGGTGGACGCGGATTTGATGCATCCGGCCGGTTTCCGGAAAACACCGGATCAGGGAAAATTTCTCACCCTCCCTCTCGAAGCGCCGCTCCACATGAAATCTCGTCCGGCATTCCCGCCCTGTAGGATGTACGATCTGGCGCACCCAAATCGGCGACGGCCCGATGTCTCCGGCACGGAGAATCGGCTCGGCGCATTCCCAAGCCTCGGTTTCCGGCCAACCGATCACAATCGCCAGATACTCCTTCTCCGCCTCGCGCCGCTCGAAAATCATGCCGAGTTCGCGGGCGGCGGCCGTGTGTTTGGCGACCAAGACCACGCCACTGGTATCGCGGTCGAGCCGATTCACGATCGCCGGGCACGCCCCGTTCTCGATTTCATAAGCCAAAAGGCGCTCGATGCCTCCGAGAAGCGTCGGCTCCGGTTTGCGGTTGGCGGGATGGACAATCAACGGAGCGGGTTTATCCACGACGATCCAATCATTGGATTCGTCGATGACCCTAAAATTGACGACCACTTGGAGACTCATAAAATTCCGCACGAAAAACGCCAGAGACCCGAATGAACGAGTCTCTGGCGTTTAAAAACAACAAGCAATCCTGAAATCAGGACTTGTAGCGGAGACGCTTTTTATGGCGGTTCTGCTTCATGCGCTTCTTGCGCTTGTGTTTATTGATTTTCGTTTTACGACGTTTTTTAATGGAGCCCATGGCGTTTGCGTTCGGGGTTAGGTTGCGGTGAAAGGTTCAGGGGACGATTTTATTGAGCGGATACTCGATGATCCCCTCTGCCCCCAGGCGCTTCAGTTCGGGGATGATGTCCCTGACGACGATTTCGTCAATCACTGTCTCCACTGCGACCCATCCTTCTTCCGAAAGATTGGAAATCGTAGGGCGACGCAGCGATGGAAGTTGGGCGAGAAGCGCCGGCAGCGAGGCGCTTGGAAAATTCATTTTGAGACCCACCTTGCCGCGGGCTCCGAGCGCCGCCTTGATCAACAGAGCGATGCGATCCATTTTCTCCTTTTTCCATGGATCGGTAGCAGCGGCGGGGTTGGCGTAAAAGTGCGGGAAGGACGTCAGGAGCGTATCGACGATGCGCAGGCGGTTCGCCTTGATCGACGAACCGGTTTCCGTGACATCCACGATGGCGTCCACCAAATCCGGCACTTTAACCTCAGTGGCGCCCCAGGAAAACTCAACCTCAGCATGAATCCCGCGCTCCTTCAGGTAGCGTTTGGTGATTCCCACACCTTCAGTGGCGATGCGTTTGCCTTCGAGATCTTCGGGTTTCTGGATCGGCGAATCCTCCGGAACGACCAGCACCCAGCGAGTCGGACGGGTTGTTGCACGGGAATACGGAAGTTCCGCAAGATCGATCAAATCGACCTCATTTTCATAGGCCCAATCGTAGCCGGTGATCCCGCAATCGATGAACCCTTGTCCGATATAGCGGCCAATTTCCTGCGCACGAATCAGAAACAAATCGAGTTCCGGATCATTGGAAGTCGGACGGAGTCCGCGGGAGGAAACATAAATCTCGTAACCAGCCTTGGCGAGGAGCTCGATGGTGGGCTCCTGAAGACTGCCTTTCGGGATGGCGATTTTGAGAGTGCGTGAAGAATCCGACATGGCGGGCGCGCGTTTTACCCCCAAACTGATGAGAATCAAGACATGGTTTGCAATTTTCGCCCGATTTTCGCCGATCGCTCATGCATTCACTCGGGAACAGACGTTTTTTGCAAATCGATGAAAAATGAATATCCCGGTCGGCGTTTCCATGAATATCCGAGCCGGATATTCATCACGTATTCTTTTGTTGGGTTTTGGACTTATTCTTGGAGTGGGGGCTTTGGGTGTAAAACCGAAACCAGCGCAACCAAGCGTATCACTGAAAGCTGACGGCAACAAACTTCAGGCGTAATATGCCGCCACACTCAAATCCTTGCAGGCGGAGATCACCAAATCCCTGCTCTCCGCGAGCGAACGGGAAAAACCGCGCTGCAACGGGCCAGTGAAGCCGTCAAAAAAGCGGAGGCGGAGGCGACCCAAGTGGATTGGTCGAGTTTGCACAGCAGGACCGGGACAAGGACGCCATGGTGAAAAAGCTCTTGGCCGATGACAAGCTGATGAAGGACATGCTCGTCGCCGGTGGCGGGACAAGGATGAAGAGTCCATGAGCGGCAGCCAGTTCCTGTTGGAAAGCCAGGCGCGCACACATGCGCAGGAGAATCTGCAATTACTGCGGGCACATTGGGTCAGCCGCATCCTTGGCGAACCGGCCCACAATGATCGCAAGAGCGACGCCCTCTATCAAATGGTCAAAACCTGCTCAACAGCGGTGTCCGCGTCGACGCCGTGGGCTTTCAGAGCCATTTCCATGTCAACCGGACTTACGATTGAGACAGCGTCAAAAGGAATATCCGGCGCTTCAAAGACCTGGGACCGGAGGTCTACATCATCGAATTGGACGTCAGCATGGGAATGGGCGGCCAAAATTAGGGTTGATCATAGCTTTGGGATTTACAGGTCTGTTCTGGAAAACAACATGGGTGCCGATGAACGGTACGCACCCACGGCGCTGACAGCGCTTTTACAAGCAGTTGAACGAGGGCGAAGCCCTGATCCTCTTCGTGGGATCGGCCCCTAAGAAGTCCGCCGATGCGCACTACCCCTATTTCGCCAACCGGAATTTCTATTACCTGACCGGCATTCTTCAGTCCGAGAGCATCTTCCTAGCGGTCAAAAACGAAGGGCACTTCGAGGAAACGCTGTTCGTGCATCCCAAGGGTCCCATGTCCGAGCGCTGGCACGGTGCCCGAATTTCCCACGAGGAGGCATCGGAGCGGTCCGGCATCGCCAACATCCGGGACCTCGCGGACTTGGACTCGATCCTCCACGGGCTTCTGGCCTCGGGGGAGGTTTCCGTCCTGCGGTATGATTTTGATAAATACGACCCGGAGGCATGGATGCTTCGCAAAACCAGCACAACCGTTCGATCACATCCGCTTTCCCGTCCGTGACATGCAAGGATGCCTATCCGGTGATTTGCACGGCACGCACAATCAAGGACACCGATGAAATCGCGCACATCCGGGAAGCCATCGCGCTCAAGCGTGATGGAATCCATGCCCTGATGAAGGCGGGCATGGATGAATACCAGTTGGAAGCAGTCTTCAACAAGGTCCTCGCCGATGACGGCATACGCGAACCGGCATTCGCCAACATCGTTTCCGCCGGCCATAACAATTTCTACATCCACTACGAAGAGCCCATGGGTCTGCTCAAGGACGGCGACCTGATCCTGACGGATGTCGGCATTTACATCGAGGACAAGAACATTGGTTTCCGCATCGAAGACAACGTCGCGTTCACCGAGACAGGATACGAACACCTCTCCGCAGACATCGCGCGAGAAATCGACGACGTCGAGGCGATGATGAACTGAATAGAGAGTAAGACATACCCGTCCATCTGCGGTTCATTTTTTCTAGGATCCATGACGCCGCCAGCGCCGGACTTCAAACGCTTCGTGGGTTTCCAATAACTCCGATTCCGGGAATGCGCTCTCGAACTCTGGAAACCGCGTGTCGCCCTCGTGCTCCGCGAGGACATGACTCACTAACAAGTCATCAAGCTCCGGGAGAAACGCCGCGTAGATCTCCGAGCCACCAATGATGAACACCTGTCCGTCCAAGCCCGCCAATTTTGTGAGATCCTCCGGCCGATGGATCACCTCCACGCCGGACGCGGACCATCCGGCGTCTCTCGTCAGAACGATGTTCCGGCGTTTTGGCAACGGCCTGCCGATCGATTCAAACGTTTTCCGCCCCATCACGATTGGATGCCCGGATGTCACTCGCTTGAAAAACGCCAGATCCTCCGGCATGTGCCATGGCAAGATCCCGGCGCGACCGATCACCCGATCGGGAGTCATGGCAACAATGGCGGTGAGGTGAAGTTTCAAAGTCCGGGACTTGTAGCGGTGGTCCGCGACTGTCGCAAGCGCTCGCTCATCAATAACTCATGACCCGCGCAAGACTTCCAACGGCGGATGGCTGCACACTCCCCGGCTCAGCGCAAGGCCGCCGATGACTGAAATGCCCGTCACAATGGCAAAGGCAGCACTTAGCAAGCCGAAATCAGGAACAGGCGATACCTTAAACACCCACTCGGCAAGCGCGGCATTTCCCGCAAGCGCCAACAAGATGCCGGTCAAAGCAGAGAGAAATCCGAGCGCTGCATATTCAATCACAAGGATGGTCCGCACCTGTTTCGCGGAAGCTCCCAGAGTTCGCAGCAAGACGCTTTCACGCAATCGAACCTCGCGGCCGTTTAGGAGGGTTCCGATCAAAATCGGCAATCCGGCGAGCACCGTGAATCCGCCTAACAACGAAACCACCAGAGAGATCTTCGCAAGAATGTCGCTCACGGTTTGCAGAATCTGCGTCAGGTCGATGGCGGTGACATTGGGAAAATCCATGACAAGCTCGCGTTGCAATGCGCCGGATTCTGCGGGTGATGCGGTTCTCGTCGTCACCACGTGGAATCCCGGTGCGCCCTCCAACACCCCCAGCGGGAAAACCATGAAAAAATTCAGGTTGAATCGACTCCAGTCGACCTGCCGCAAGCTGGTGACCTGCGCTTTCACCGGGACTCCCTGCACGTCCAGCGTGAGTTCATCGCCGATTCCGACCTGCAAATCCTTGGCGATTTTTTCCTCGAGCGATAGCGGCACCGGACCATTCGGATCGGTCACGGTTTTATGCCATTCGCCAGCGCTTAGGGTTTCCGTTTCATTCATGGAATCGCGGTAGGTCGAGCGGAACTCGCGCCTCGCCACCCAGAGTGGCACGCCCGCCGCCTCGCGCACCGGGACTCCGCGCACCGACTCGATCCGCATGGTCACCATCGGCGCGCTTTCGAGCACCGGAAGCTTGAGTTTTTCGATCACGCTCCGCACGCCGGTCAGTTGGTCCGGTTGGACATCGATCAGATAGAGATTCGGGCTTTTGGCTGATTGGCTAATCTTGAGCCGTTGATTGAGGAGATTGGTCGCGAGCAGAATGGTGACCATCAGGAAAGTGCCGAGACCCAATGAAAGCAGGAAGAGCAAAGTCTGATTGCGCGGGCGGTGGAGATTGGAAAGCCCTTGCCGCAATAGATAGGGCCAACGCGGGCCGACCACCTTGCGGGTGACCCACATCAGCGCGCGGGCGACTCCGGCGAGCGCTACGAAGGCGATTCCCAACCCGCCGACGAGTGCGAGAGCGGTTTTCCAGTCAGGGTCGTTGATCAGCGCCAAAACCATCAACAATCCACCGAGCAGCAGATAGATCGGCAGTGCACGCCACGCGCCACCTTCCAACACCGCACCGCCACGCAGCGCGGCCACAGGTGAAATCCGCCTGATTTTCAACAGAGGAATGATCGAAAATCCGCAGCACACGATGAATCCCGCGGCGGTGGTTTGTGCCACGGCGGTCCATTCCGGCGAGGGTGAAATCGTGACGGGCAAGCGATCGCGAAAATAGGCTAGCACGCCGATTTGTAAGCCGATGCCAAGTCCTGCTCCTAACAGCGATCCAAGCAGCCCTAGCGCTCCTGCCTGCGCGAAGTAGATCGCAGATGCGAGGTGCCCGGGACATCCGATGCAACGCAGAATGGCAACGGTCGCCACGCGGCGATTGATGTGGGCATGCACAGCGCTTGCCACGCCGATCGCCCCCAGCGCGAGTGAGGCGAGGGCGAGAATCCCCAAGAATTGTTGAAACTTTTCCAGCGCGTCGCCTAGACTTTCACGGCGATCCTCCGGAGTTTCCAGTCGCCATGGCGAGTCGGGAAAGTCGGCGCGGATTTTTTCTTTCAAGACGCTCGATTGCAGTGGGTCGGCGAGTTGCAAATGCACCTGCTGCGAGCTCATGCTATTGGTTCCCAGCAATCCGCTGCGCGAAACATCGGAAAGCCGCACGTAGGCTTCCGGCGCGAAGCTACTGAAGCGGCTCGCTCTGGGAGCGGGTTTCTCCACCACCCCGAGAATCCTCAGAGAGAGATTGCCGAACTCCACAGCATCCCCAATCTTGGCTTGAAATTGATCCAACAACGCGGGTTCCAGCAAAATCCCGGATTCGCCGGGAAGCTTGCTCCATGCATCCGTTGGCCGGGTTTCCACATTTCCATAGAATGGGTAAGCGCCCTCGATGCCGCGGATTTGCACCATCCGCGTGCCGCCATTCGGAAACCGCAGCATGGTCGGGAATGACGTCTCGCGGCTGATGTTCCGAGCCAGCGCGGTGAGCTTGGCCATGTCTCTATCAGAAATTGGATCGCGTGATGAAATCTGAAGATCGGATCCTAACAACGATTTTGCCTGCTCTTCAATTCCCCGCTGCACGCTTGCCTTGAGCGAATGGATCGCGACGAGTGCGGCAATGCCGGAAACGATGGCGAGCGAGAAAACCACCAGCCGGATCCGCTGCGCGCGGCTGTCCCGCCAAGCCATCCGCCATGTCCACGGATGGAGCAAGGCAAGAATGAGATTTCGCGGCAAGGAACGGATGTTAGACGGCATGTTCCTGTTCCTCGATGATGGTTCCGCCACTCATCTTGATCACCCGCCGGGCCTTGGCCGCAAGTGTGGGATCGTGGGTCACGAGCACCAGCGCGGTGCCCGCCTCGCGGTTGAGGCTGAACAACATTTCGATGATCGGGCCACTGGTTTCCGCATCCAGGTTGCCAGTCGGCTCATCTGCGAAGAGGATTTTCGGGCGATGGATGAATGCCCGGGCGAGGGCGACGCGTTGTTGTTCTCCGCCGGAAAGTTGGAGCGGGTAGTGATCGAGTCGATCTCCGAGGCCGACTTGTCCGAGCAACTCGGCGGCGTCATCGTAGCGACCGGTTTCACCGCGCAATTCGAGCGGGATGAGCACGTTCTCGATGGCGGTCAGCGTGGGAATGAGTTGAAAACTTTGGAAAACAAAGCCCACCAAGCGGTTTCGCAGCGCGGCGCATTCGTCTTGGCTGAGTGATTCGAGCGCTTGTCCATCGAGTTTGACCGACCCGCTCGTCGCATCGTCCAGTCCGGCGCACAGCCCGAGCAAGGTGGTTTTGCCGCTGCCGGACGGGCCGATGATGGCGCAGGTGTCGCCCTCGGCGAGGATGAGATTCACATCGTGAAGCACCGTCAGTTCATGGCTCGCCGTGCGGTGGACTTTTTTCAGGCCGGCGATTTCAAGAATGGGTCGTTTGACAGGATGCGCCGAGGGTTCTAGGTTGGCGGGCAAAACAGATGACATTGCAAAATTTATTCAGGTTAGGACTCTTGGTGGTGACGAGCGCGACATTATTCGCCGAAGATGGCGGTAATGCAAACGCGGGGAAGAAGCGCGTCGTGATCTTGGGGGATAGCATCACGGCTGGCTACGGGCTGGATCCGGAGGAAGCGTATCCGGCACTGTTACAGAAAAAAATCGATGCTGCCGCGCTGCCGTTTGAGATCAAGAATGCAGGGCTCAGCGGCGATACCACCGCTGGTGGATTGCGGCGGATCGACTGGGCGCTCGGCACGGATGGCGCGGATGTGCTGGTCGTGGCACTCGGTGGAAACGACGGCCTGCGCGGCATTTCACCTGAGCAAATGTCCAAAAACCTCGTGGGAATCATCGATAAAGCCCGCGCGAAAAACCCGAGCATCAAAGTGATCCTCGCAGGCATGCAGATGCCCGCCAATTTCGGGCTCGCCTTCACCAGTGATTTCAAAGCCATATTTCCCCAAGTCGCGCGCGAGAAGAAGACCGAGCTCGTGGATTTCCTGCTTGCCGGAGTCGGCGGCGTTGCCTCCCTCAACCAACCCGACCGCATCCACCCCACCGCCAAAGGCCAACAAATCGTCGCGGAAACTGTTTGGAAAGTGCTCAAAGAACAGCTCGCGGAGTAGTTAGTTCAGCGAGGTCAATCGGTTGTATTCGCAAATTCCCGCAGGCGGCCGGCGATGGTGGGCGGGACGACGGCGCGGACGAGGATGTCATCGCCTTCGTATTCGGTCGAGAGCACCTTAGCCTCGCGATGGAGGAGACCGACGAGATCCGCGCGTTGTTGGGGGATGCGGTAATCGTTGCATTTAACGCGGTCCGCCAAGACCACGGCACAGTTTTTGAGCAATTCCTCCAGCCCGACTCCGGTGATGGAGGAAAGATGGAGCGCGCCGGGAAATTTCCGGTCGAGCACGGTGAGTTCGAAGGGATCGGTGACGAGGTCGATTTTATTGAGGACCGTGATCGTGGGTTTGTCGGCGGCTCCGAGTTCTTCGAGCACTTCGAGGGTGGTATCGTGGAAACGCTCGATTTCCGGCGAGGTGGCATCGAGCACGTGAATGAGGAAATCTGCGAGCACGGCCTCTTCAAGCGTGGCTTTGAAGGCCTCGACCAAGCGGTGGGGGAGATTCCGCACGAAACCCACGGTGTCGGTGATCAACAGCGGTTGGCCATCCGGCAGATCGATGCGACGGGTGGTGGTATCAAGGGTGGCAAAAAGCATGTCCTTGGCCATCACATCGGCACCGCTCAGAATGTTGAGCAACGAGGATTTGCCCGCGTTGGTGTAGCCAACAATAGCGGCGTGGGGAGTTTCCTGTTTCTCGCGTTCCTTGCGCTGGGTTTTACGTTGCTTGCGCACGGCTTCGAGCTCGCGCTTGCAGCGGTCGATGCTCATATTGGCGAGTCGCCGGTCGACTTCGATTTGTTTTTCGCCCATGCCCCGGGCTGCGCTGCCGCCGCCACCCGCACCACTGCCGCCCGCGCCGCCGCCTTCGCGGTCAAGGTGGCCCCACATCCGCGCGAGGCGCGGGAGGGCGTATTGCATGCGGGCAAGCTCGACTTGCAAGCGAGCCTCTTTGGTGTGAGCGCGCTTGGCGAAAATATCGAGGATGACTTCCTCACGGTCGATCACGCAGAGATCGGCCAGACGTTCCCATTCGCGCTGTTGGGATGGGGCGAGGCCGTTATCGATGACGATCACATCGCATTGGTGGGCGCGGGCGAGCTCGACCATTTCCGCCGCTTTTCCGGTGCCGCAGAGGAATTTTTTGTGCATCTCCCGGCATTTTGGCAGCACGCTCTCGACCACCTCGATGCCGAGGGTTTTCACGAGCTCACCGAGCTCGATCAGTAGTGATTCGGCCTCGGTGGCCTCGCGAGCGTCGAAATAAAAGCGCACCAGCAAGGCGCGCTCAACCATCTCGGGTTTCTGTCGGACTTCAAACATGTGCGGCAGAAATAGCACCCATCGCGAGCCCCGGCTATGGGAAATTTCCCCATTCAACTAGGGTTCACTATGCGCACCGCTGGAGATTTCTTTAGGCGGTTCGGTTTCAACTCTTGCGAGGCGGGTCCGCGCGCCCTAAGCCATCCCCGTCATGTCCGAAGCCGCTACGCCGCAGCAAGCCCAATCCACCGAAGCCGAACTCATCGCCGTCCGCCGCGAGAAGCTCGCGAAACTCCGCGATCTCGGGGTCGATCCCTACGGTTCCCGTTACGAGGTCTCCACCACGCCTGCCGAATTGCGCGCGAATTTCGAGGAAGCCAAGCAGGTGAAAATCGCTGGCCGCATCACCGGCTTGCGCGATATGGGCAAGTCCGTGTTTTTCCAACTCGGCGATGTGCTCGGCTCGATCCAAGGCTACGTCGGCATCAAAACCCTCACCGAAGAACAAGCGGCCGCTTGGAAGTGCCTCGACCGCGGCGACTGGATCGGCATCGAAGGAGAAACCTTCCTCACTCGCACCGGCGAGCCGACTGTGAAAGTGGAGAATTTCACCGTGCTCTCGAAGTCCCTGCGCCCGATGCCCGATAAGTTCCACGGCCTGTCCGACCGTGAGACGAAATACCGCAAGCGCCACCTCGACTTGATGGGAAATCCCGACAGCGCTGCGCTCTTCGTCACCCGCTCGCTGATGCTCGCGGAAATCCGCAGTTTCCTGCAAGTGCGCAGTTTCCTCGAAGTCGAAACTCCGATGCTCCAAGACATTCCCGGCGGCGCGGCGGCACGGCCGTTCGAGACGCACCACAACGCGCTCGGCATGCCACTCACACTCCGCATCGCCCCGGAATTGTTTCTCAAGCGCCTCCTCGTCGGCGGCTTCACCAAGATTTTCGAACTCAACCGCAACTTCCGCAACGAGGGCATCTCGCGCCGCCACAATCCGGAGTTCACGATGTTAGAAGCCTACTGGGCGTTCTCGGACTTCGAAGAAATGGCCAACCTCGTCGAGGAACTCACCTGCCATCTCGCGGAGAAATTCTGCGGCGGCTTGAAAATCGAGCACAAAGACGACGATGGCAACATCACCCGCACCATCGACCTGACCCGCCCATGGCGGCGTGCCAGCTATCATGATCTCATCAAGGGCGTGGCCGGCGATGATTTCTTCGACATCACACCCGCCCAGCGCCGCACAAAATGCGGCGAGCTCGGCGTCCAACTTTCCGATGCCATGGAAGACCACGAAGTCGTCCAACAGGTTTTTGAAAAGAAAGTTGAGGAGCACACCTTCGATCCCTGTTTCGTCACCCGCGTCGCCAGCGAATTGGTGCCACTCGCCAAAGTCACCCCGGGTGGAAAAACCGTGGAGGTTTACGAACTCATCATCAACGGCCAGGAAATTTCCCCGGGTTATTCCGAGCTCAATGATCCCGATGTCCAACGTCAGCGCCTCGAACACCAAGCTGGCGGCGAGGAAGAACATAAGGTGGATTACGATTTCATCGAAACCCTCGAACACGGCATGCCCCCAGCAGGTGGCATCGGCATCGGCATCGACCGCCTCGTCATGATGTTGACCGGCGCACCCACCATCCGCGACGTGGTCTTGTTCCCACTGCTGAAACGCAAGGAGTAGATGTGTCGGAGCGCGTGCATTTTTCGCGCTGCAGGATGACGGACATACTGTCCTGCGAGTCGCTTCGCGAAAGAATGGTGACAGCACGTCACCTAGCCAGCAGCCGACAGCATGTCGGCGCTACTGCATGTCGGGGTCACTCATCCAGGGCCAATTTCTCCATTCCCTACCGACATCAAATCGAATCAATCAAATCGAATCCTTAAAGGCATCGGGCTAGGGTCCGCAGCGTAAAGGCAGGGTTTTTCCCCATTGGCAGGTCCATTGAATTGAATTAAGTTACCTTTGCATCCGTGCGATACGGATGCCATTAATATCCAATCAAGAATCCATGAAAATCAAACTATTCATCCTGTTGTTGGCTGCTGCTGCCATTGCGACCTTCTCCTCCTCCTGCGTTCCTCTCGCTGCTGGCACGGCGGTTGGTTATGTGGCCCACAAAGAAGGCTATCGGGTTCATAACCCGATCTCGAAGCGCTGAAGCCGCTCGTATTCTTTAAAGCTCCGGACCTTCATGTTTGATCACGAATCCGGAGCTTGATCGTTTGTGGCGTGTGCGGCAAACGACAATCTAAGCTTCCGGCTGCCGCAGTTTGTCTGCCGCGGATTTTTCCACTATCATCGCGATCACTCCAAAGGTGAGCACGACGAGCATGGCGATGTAGAACCCCCAGATGGTATCCTTCCCCGCCGTGAAACCATAATTGTGGAGACCGACGCCGAGGAAGTTCACATGCCACCATGAGAAGGTGACGACGATGGCGGTGAACAGAGACGCGAAATGAAGCCCCCATTCCCGGAGGTATCCACCGAGGCGCGCGTGCAGGATGGCGAGTGTCCACAGGACAATGAGCAAAGCGCCGTTTTCCTTCGGGTCCCAACCCCAGAACCGGCCCCAAGAATAATTCGCCCAAATGCCTCCAAGCACCG
Organism: Akkermansiaceae bacterium; assembly: GCA_903919975.1. Lineage (GTDB taxonomy): Bacteria > Verrucomicrobiota > Verrucomicrobiia > Verrucomicrobiales > Akkermansiaceae > Luteolibacter. The sequence continues at coordinate 61,702 of CAIXKE010000011.1, forward strand.
TACCAACGAGCGAAAGAAACAGAGTGAAACACAACATTCCATACACCGTGCGGGTGAGGACACGGCGGAGATCTTTGTCTCCATCATCAAGACCCAAACCACGCATCAACACATACCCAGCTGATAGAAACGCACTCAGTAGTCCGGCGGAGTAACCGAGTGTGATCGTGATGACGTGCGTAGTGAGCCAGAAATTCGAGTCGAGCACCGCCACCAGCGGATCCATGTGGTCATTGGCGTCGCCGAGTTCATATCGGCGGGCGAGCACGATGAGCGCCGTGCCAAGAATCGGCGCGATGCCAAGGGCAAACCTGCGGCGCGTCAGCCACTCGATTAGCAATGAAAAGAAGACGGCCGTGGAGGCGATGAAGATGATAGTATCATAAAGATTACCGACCGGCGGACGCTGCATGATGATACAGCGCAGGATAATGGCGATACAGCAATAAACCAGTCCCGCGACCGTCGCTCCGATGGTGATCCATGAGAACACTCCGCCTAACGTGGTTCTCCCAAATATCCACATCCCGAGCGTGGTGAGCGTGCCGGTGAGGAAAAAAATCAAAGCATAGAGAAACCAGTTTTGTCGGTAGTAGGATGCCTCAAGTTCGATGCTCTGGTATTGGCCGCGATTCTTCGCCCGCTGCACGATGCGCTCATGCGCCTTGGCAATAGCTTCACGAAACGCCGCGTCATCACCGTCATCGCCGACGGAGCGGGCCGTGGTTTCCAGCGCGTCGATATCCTCGATGGACGTCTGCGGGTCCTTCGCTGCGCCACTCATGACGTCCATAATGGCATTTCCGGCGCTCTGCCACATTGGGTTTTTCCCATCGGCGGGCGGCAGAATAAAGAGCCCGAATTTCGCGAAATTCGAGGCATCCAGCACTTGTTCCAGCAATCCGCGCAGGCGGGGCTCGATCTCTCCACCATGGGCCTGGGATTGCTTGATCTGTTCCAGAAGTTGTGGCGCGGTGGCCATCAGCGCGCTGACGTCAGCCCGCTTGTCCGCACCACCGTTTTGGCCGGACCCACGCAACACTATCCCGGATCGGGCGAAACTGAAATACCCTAGCAAACTTTCATAGGCTTGGAGGTTCGCCGCGAGATCCACGATCTGGTTTTGGACTGGATCTCGGGACTTCGATTCGATGGCTTGATAGGACTTGGAGAGCTCGCCAAGTTTTTCGCGTCCGGGCACGATATCATTATAACTGTAGCGATCACGCCTGCCGCGGGATGGCACGCCGATGGCTTCAAGTGCGTCCGAGTTATCAATGCGGAAAGTCGGTTGTTGGATGGCGAGCGCCGGACGGAAAAGCGCATCGAGCATCCATGCCGTGGGTTTCACCCGGAGCGCTTGGCCGTCCTTTCCGGAAATCTTCATCGAGCGCGCGCCATGCAGGCTGAGCATCGTGAACCCGGCGTAAGTCGAGAGCGGCTTGATGCGTCCGCCTTCTTGAATCGGCAATGTTTCCGCAAGCTGGAGGGTTTCCGCAGACCACGGGGTGTAGCCCTTGATCTCGCGCACCTCGCCCTTGGGCGTGTTATCGATGACAACGTTGTATAGCACGGCGGCCAGTCCGCACATAGCGAGGGCGGCGGCGATCCATCGTCCGGCGGATAATCGTTTGTTAGACATGGCGGTTTTTGCGTGAGGAGGAAGCGAGATAACCGCCGAATTTCGTGAGGAAGGTGACCAACATGCCGAAAGCAACGATGTAGAGGCTGTATTCCGGCCATTTATCCGCGGGATTTTTCACCACTTCAAAGACCGAATACATCCGCTGCCCCGGTCCGGACCCCGGCGGCCCGTAGCTGGCTTGGAAAAACGTGAGCCCTTCGTAACGCATCGGCTCATTCATCTGAATGGTGACCTTCGCCTCGCTACCATTTTCGAGACGGGTGACTTTGCTCACAAACTTCGAGGGCTTCATCGTGCCGGGGTGGAATGCGGCAGTAAATTCATCGAGCTTCAACGTGAATGGCATCGGCCACAGACGCTTGCGCATATCCACCGTGAATACGCGATCTTCATGACGGACGGTGAACGGATGGAAACTCGCTCCAGCCAAAATAAACGGCTCGGCTTTCGTTCCATCCCGGTGGACTACTCGCGCGTAACAGCCGGCGGTATTCGCCTCGGCATTGATCTCATCCGGCTTTCCCATCAAGTAGTAGCCGCCCGCATCGCGCTCGCCGAGAGTCGGTGCACGCTCGGAAATGCCCACCGGAATCGCGTGGTTCTGATACCCTGCGATTTCAAGATCGAAGGGCAGGTTGGGAAACTTAAAAAGGCGGGACGCCCCGTCGGTTAGATCAACCAGATCCCGGCCGCGGATGACGTGGATCAAATCCGGCTTGCCGGACTTTATTTCAGCGACCTCGACGACGTATTCGAAATAATCTTCGGCGGCGTTGCTGGTCTCCCCTTCCCCGACGGCCATATTCCCGCGCTCCGAGAAATGGTGGGCCACGCCACCGGCGACGAGCATGAAGATGATTCCAAGGTGGGAAATCAGATTGCCGACGTGTTTCCATCCCTTGCGAATGCGGATCACACCACCAAGCATGAGATTCAGCAGCAAGAGAGCTCCCGCCCAGTAACCGCCGAGCAAGGGCAACGGAACGATTTTACCTTTGATTTCCGGCAGTAGGAAAACCGACTTCCAATGGAAATATTTGTTCAACGTCGCATAGAGTCCTTTATCGATTTGCTCAAGGGTGGCGAACCAAGTCAATAGACCTAACAATAATAACAGTATGGTGGCCAAGCCAAAACCGGAGAGCACATCAAAGGTTTTCCCGGCGATGGATCGGCGGGGCTTCGGTTGGACGGCGGGGTCAGAAAGATTTTCCATAATCGGCATGGCGGGGCGTGATACGGAAGATCATTCAACGATCTTCAGACTCTTTGCAAAATTCTCCAGAATCGGCTTTGCAGCTGCCACTTCGTCCTTCGGCCCGACCATTTTCACGGTCAGGATGCGGCCATCGACCGATGCGACGACTCCTGCCAGAGCGAATCCGGATTTTGGAACCGAACCCATGCCGGATGCGTATTCACCGACAACCTCGACCCAAGTGCCAGAGGTTCCGGCGATGGACACGCTGCGGAGTTTTTCCAAGCCGACTCCATCCACGGGTTCCGCGCCGAATTGGTTGAACCAACGATTCACGTTGTCCAGCACGCTGCCCGAAGAGATCGAGACCCAGACCTCACCCATGCCGGACTCGCCGAAGCGGTAGTTTAGCAGGCGAAGTTGGGTGGCGGGAAGCGCCAGCCAGCCGTCCGGGGTTTCACCCTTCACCGGGCTTGGCTTGGCATCGCGAAACCGCTCGTCACTGGTGGCCGAGAGCTTAGGGGAAACGTCGCGCGTGGTCGCGGCACGGGTTTCCTTCACGACCACTTCCTTCCGCTCCTCGCAGGAGGAAATCAAAGCCAGGCAGGCAAACAAGTGTGTGGTGAGGCGATTCACGTCGGCGGCGATAGCCCTGCAAACAAGTCCGCGCAAGTGGAAACGAGCGGCGAAATCGGAATCCCCCGTCCAGCAGCGGCCGACATTTCAGGATTGGAATGCCGTGAAACCGGAAAATTGCGGTTGCGTTCCGAGTCACTGACAGCAGAAAGTCCGGCCAGCCATATGCGGTGCCACCCGATCCGCCATGTGCTGCGCTTTCTATGAAATGGATCTATTGGCTTGGTTGGTTGTTGTTCGGTGCCGCGTTCCGAAGCTTGTTCGGCATGCGGATCATCGGCATGGAAAACCTCATCACCGAGGGACCGGTGCTGGTCGCCTCAAATCACCAGAGCTTCCTCGATCCTCCGTTGATCGGAAATCTCTACAAGGATGAGATGGTCTATTTGGCCCGCAAGACGCTCTTTACGGGCGCAACCCGCTGGCTTTACACGCAGTGGAATGCGATTCCCGTGGACCAAGACCGGCCTGACATGGCCAGTCTCAAAACAATCATCCGCAAACTCAAGGAAGGCGACCGGGTCCTGATTTTCCCAGAGGGTGAGCGCACCGTCGATGGCAACCTCGGTGAGGCGGCCCCCGGCATCGGTTTGATCGCCGTAAAATCGGGTGCGCCGATCCAGCCGGTGCGCATCTCCGGGGCACGCGAGGCCCTGCCCCGCGGCTCGAGCCGCATCCGCTTCGCCCGCATCACGGTGAGTGTCGGCAAGCCGATCTATCTGACACCCGAGGAACTCAAGGCATCCAAGGGCAAGGAGGACTACGACCGCATCGCCAAACGCATCATGGCCGCCATCGAGGCGCTTTGAGATCCGCTCAGCCCGCGACTTCTTTCTATCCCGATGCTAGGCTATCAGGCATCGGCGAATTCATGGGACCGCATGCCTTCGACCGGGCGGTCCTTTTTCTGAAGGGCTTTCCGCATTTTTGCGAGCGCCGAGTTCTGCAATTGTCGGATCCGCTCGCGCGAAACGCCGAACTCGCGGCCCACATCTTCTAACAACATCGGAGTGAGGCCGTCCAGCCCGAAGCGTCCGTCGATGATCCGGCGCTCGCGCTCGTCGAGGACCGAGAGCAGATCGTCGATCTGACCGTGCAGGTTCTTCTCCGTGAGCGTTTCCAGCGGACTCATTGCGGACTCATCGCCGATGATGTCACCGTATTCAGTGGCCTCGCCATCGTTGACCGGGGCGTCCAGCGAGGTCGGCCGCAGGGCTGCCTGTTTGAGCATGGCGATCTTCTGGCGCGGCAACCCTAGCTCGGCGGCCAGTTCGTCATCGGTCGGTTCGCGGCCGAGAGCCTCAGCCAACATCGATGCGATGCGGCGCATGCGCGCGATTTTGTCCACCATGTGGATCGGCAACCGGACCGTCTTCGACTGGTTCGCGAGCGATCGCTTCACTGCCTGCTTGATCCACCACGAACCGTAGGTTGAGAACTTGCCACCCTTTTCGGGATCAAATCGTTCGACGGCATGCATCAATCCGATATTCCCCTCGGAGATAAGGTCGCTGGTGGACACTCCGTAACCGGAGTAGTCACCGGCGATTTTGACGACCAGACGAAGATTGGCGCGGATCATGTGATCCCTCGCTACCTGGTCGCCCGCCTTGATGCGCTCGGCGAGGTCGTTTTCCTCGAAAATTGTTAGAAGCGGTGTTTTTGAAATTTCCCGCAGATAAATTTTCAAGCTGCTATCGGAGTCGAAGGCCATGGTGGTGTTTGGTTGGTTACAATCAGGTATTCGCACGCGGATTCTCGTTGGATTCAACAAAAATGCATTTCCACTGAAAAAACTTTCGCGATTTTTTTTGAATCCATTTCCGCCGCCGTGACGAAGAACCATATGAGACCTGATTCCAATGATCGCGGCCGGCTTCACCTCGATTGACCAACAACCGACAACCCAATGAAATCATGGTTCAAATCATTCGCCGGCATCCTCAACATCGCTGCACTGTCCATAGAATCTCTCAGAAATGCTTCCCGATTGCTCTGAATGAGCCAATCCATCATCCATCCTCGTTTTCATACGTCCTCGGACTGGTGGCGGGGTTTTGCAGCGCACCCATTCCATGCGGCAATGAGTGCTCCCATCTGCTTACCACACGGATCACCCTCAAGATCTTTTGGACAAATCCCACGCGCGGTCTATCATCCCGCCGACTTCAGTCATTCCCGCAATTTGAACACCCTCTACCCCACCACCTCGGACGAGATTCTGCCGCAAGTCGCGGCCGGGGAGAATGACGCGATGAAACGTTGCATCGATCGCTACGGAGCGATCGTCTGGAATGTCGTCCGACGCCACGTCAAGGAGACGGCGGATGCCGAGGACCTAGTGCAGGAGGTTTTTACGGAGATTTGGAAAAAAGCCGCATCGTTCAATCCGAATGTCGCCAGCGAAGTCACCTTCATCGGCATGATCACGCGCCGCCGATCAATCGATTTTCTCCGCCGCCAAGGACGCCTGCCAGGATTCGAATCGCTGGATTGCGCTGAGTCGCTACCCGATTCTCCCGAGGATCCCTCGACCATCTCCTGTCACGCGGATGCGGTAAAATCCTCCCTCGCCGTCCTACCCGAAGCAACCCGCCAACTCTTCGATCTGTTTTTTGAAAACGGATTCACCCATCCTGAAATCGCCGAGAAAACCGGGCTGCCCCTCGGAACCGTCAAGACCCGCCTCAGGCGCGGCCTCCTCACCCTGCGCGATCACCTCAGACGCGCTGGGATCACCAACACCCAAACGGCATCATGATCCCATCTGATCCCGATATCCTTTTTGATGAGCTGCTCGCGGGACGCGCCATAGGCGACATGTCTCCTGCGGAGCTGCGCGAACTCGCAGTGCTCGAGGCAGAACTCGGCTTCACGCCAGATACCGCGCTCGAACTGCTGGCCGCTTCACTTGAGTTGAATTCTCTACCAGAAAACCTAGCCCCGCTCCCAACCGCTCTTGCCGGCCGCCTCTACCAATGGGCCGACAGTATCGAGACCCCCAGTTCTAGGAAAATCATCCAAGCCCAAGTCCCCGCCTGGAAAATCATCGCCCGCAATCCAATCAACGGTTGGGCTGCCGCAGCAGCCATCCTCATCCTCTCCTTGTTGCTGGCCCGCAAGGATGACCCTCAACCGCCCGAGAGCGCCGCCATTCGACTCCGCACCGAAGCCGTCGATCTGATCGAGCGAAAATTTGAAGGTCTCGGCAATTTCAAACAAGCCAACGGCAAGGTCATTTGGAGCGATCAGTTCCAAAAAGGCTACATGACTCTCTCCGGCCTCCCCGTGAACGATCCTCGCCAAGCCCAATACCAACTCTGGATCGTCGATCCCACTCGTGATGCCGATGCACCAGTCGATGGCGGAGTTTTCGACATCCCAGCTGATGGAACTCCGGCCGTCATCCCCATCGCCGCGAAACTCGCCCTCAGCAAACCCCAAGCATTCGTGATCACTCTCGAACAGCCCGGCGGCGTCGTGAAATCGAAGCAAGAACAGGTCGTCGCACTTGCGAAGAACTAACAAACCCAGCCGATCCATGCATCCACGCCTGATGGATTAACAACACAAAAAACACCCGGCCCCCTGTGAAGAGGTCCGGGTGTATTGAAAATTCAGTTTGGTAGCACTGGATTACCAGCCGCCGCCGCCTTTTGAGCTGCCGCCGCCGCCACCCTTGTAGCCACCGCCGCCGCCGCCACCCTTGTAGCCACCGCCGCCGCCGCCACCTTTGTAGCCACCGCCGCCGCCGCCACCTTTGTAGCCACCGCCGCCGCCGCCGTAGCCGCCGCCGCCGCCACCACCGCCGCCGTAGCCACCACCACCGCCGCCTGCTGGGCGTGGCTCGGATGGGTTCACGCGAAGTGGACGTCCATTGTAATCATGATTGTTGAGGGCTTCGACAGCCGCATTCAACTGCGATTGGTCGCCGAGGGTCACGAAAGCGAATCCCTTGGATTGCCCGGTTTCGCGGTCGGTGATGATTTTTACCCGTTCGACCGGTCCAAATGCGGCAAAGAGGTCAGAAACTTCTCCTTCAGTAGCAGTGTAGGGCAAGTTGCCCACGTAGATATCCATTGTATTTCAGTTCTAATAACGCCGATTCATTCCACACTTTCTCAGACCGCGGCGTCAGAGATTCAATTAAGCGCGCTTACTCTGCCAAACGGCTTATAAGCGACCAGCAAAATGATCGCTCACCTGCAATAAGCAAGATTTGTTTTAAAATCCACCCTCGCAGCACGCTGCAAACGTTATACTGTAACGATTCCCACCCAAAAAATAATTCGATTTGCACGGTGATAACGATCCGTCAACGGGCGATTTGCATCCTTCCCCAGCCGAGAAACTCAGCGGAATTGATTCTGCTCCTGCTGATAGATGTAATCGGCCCCAGCCAGCTTACCCAACAACTCGGCGGGCTCAAGATTGTGGGTTTTCACCAGATCCTCAAGCGAATCGCAATGATTGCGCAGCTCGGTATTGACCAGCCCCACCAGTAAGTGCGGGTCCATTTGGAGAAATCCGGAAAGATCCATGTCCGGAATATGACAATGCCGCTCTTCACAGGCAATTGCTTTGACCCGCCCCCGGCCATGTTTTACACCCTCGCCCGTCACCAACCCCGTCCATCCCATGTCCGAAGTGCCCACCATCATCTACACCAAGACTGACGAAGCTCCCGCGCTCGCTACCTATTCGTTTCTCCCGATAGTCCAAGCCTTCACCAAGCACTCAGGTATCACCGTGGAAACCCGCGATATCTCACTCGCCGGCCGCATCATTTCCCAATTTCCGGATTTCCTCGCCGATGACCAGAAAATCCCCGATGCCCTCGCCGAACTCGGCGCCCTGACCCAAAAACCGGAAGCCAACATCATCAAGCTGCCGAACGTCAGCGCCTCCTTCCCACAACTCAAGACCGCCATCGCCGAACTCCAGTCCAAGGGTTACAAGCTCCCCGATTACCCGGAAAACCCGGTCAGCGACGCCGACAAGGACATCAAAGCCCGTTACGCGAAAGTCATGGGCAGCGCCGTGAACCCCGTCCTCCGTGAAGGCAATTCCGACCGCCGCGCCCCGAAAGCCGTCAAGGAATATGCCCGCAAGCACCCGCACTCGATGGGCGCCTGGTCCGCCGACTCCAAAACCACCGTCGGCTCGATGGATGGCCACGGCGATTTCTTCTCCAACGAAAAATCCGTCTGCGTCCCGAAAGCCACCGATGTGAAAATCGAGTTCATCGGCGCTGACGGCACCACCAAGGTCCTCAAGGAATCCACCCCACTCAAGGCCGGCGAAATCCTCGACGCCACCTTCATGAGCAAGGCCGCTCTCGTCGATTTCCTCGGCCAAGAGATCGCCAAGGCCAAAGCCGACAGCGTGCTCTTCTCGCTCCACATGAAGGCCACCATGATGAAGGTCTCAGACCCCATCATCTTCGGCCACGCCGTCGCAGTCTTCTTCAAAGACATTGTCACCAAACACGCCGACACCCTCAAGGAACTCGGCGTCGATTTCAAAAACGGCTTCGGCGACCTCATCGCGAAACTCGACAAACTCCCCGCCGACAAAAAGGCGGAGATCGAGGCGGACATCCAAGCCGCCTATCAGAACGGCCCGGCGCTCGCCATGGTCAATTCCGATAAAGGCATCACCAACCTTCACGTCCCATCCGATGTCATCGTCGATGCCTCGATGCCCGCCATGATCCGTGGCGGCGGCAAAATGTGGAACGCCGCCGGCAAGGAACAGGACACCATCGCCGTCATTCCGGATAGCTGCTACTCGGGGATCTATCAAGCCACCATCGACTTCTGCAAAAAGAACGGCGCGCTCGATCCCATGACCATGGGCTCCGTCCCCAATGTCGGCCTCATGGCCCAAGCAGCCGAAGAATACGGCTCACACAACAAAACCTTCGAAATCCCCGCCAACGGCACCGTACGCGTTACCGATCCTTCCGGAAACGCCCTCATGCAGCACGAAGTCCAAGCTGGTGACATCTGGCGCGCCTGCCAAACCAAGGACGCCCCCGTCCAAGATTGGGTGAAACTCGCCGTCAAACGCGCCCGCGCTACTGGTGATCCCGCCGTATTCTGGCTCGACAAAAACCGCGCCCACGATGCCCAAATCATTGCAAAAGTCGAAACCTATCTCAAGGACCACGATACCACCGGCCTCGACATCCGCGTCCTCCCGCCCGCCGAAGCTTGTACATTCTCGTTAGAAAGAATCACCCAGGGCCTCGACACCATCTCCGTCACCGGCAACGTGCTGCGCGATTACCTAACCGACCTGTTTCCAATCCTCGAAGTCGGCACCTCCGCCAAGATGCTTTCCATCGTCCCACTGATGAATGGCGGCGGTTTGTTCGAAACCGGGGCCGGCGGCTCCGCTCCGAAACACGTGCAACAATTCACCGAGGACAACTACCTCCGCTGGGATTCGCTCGGCGAGTTCTTCGCCCTCGCCCCGTCCTTCGAACACATCGCCGAAACCTTCAGCCTGCCCAAGGCCAAGGTTTTGGCCGATACCCTCGATGCCGCCACCGGCACCTTCCTCGACAAGGATCGCTCACCCGGTCGCAAACTCGGCACCACCGACAACCGCGGATCCCACTTCTACCTCGCCCTCTACTGGGCCCAAGCACTCGCCGCCCAAAATGACAACGCCGAACTCAAAGCGATCTTCACCCCGGTCGCGGAACAACTCACGGCGAACGAAGCCACGATCACCGCAGAATTGTTAGCCGTCCAAGGCAAGCCCGTGGACATCGGCGGCTATTACCTCCCTGATGAGGCAAAAGCCAACGCCGCCCTCCGCCCAAGCGCCACTCTCAACGCCATCCTGGCCGCGATTTAAAAAAAACAACAGAGCTATCAAGAGCAGTCCCACCGGCCCACATAATGCTACGAAGGCGCCATGCTTCTGTGATGCGATCTGAAAATACTCAATCTACCGCGCGAAGCCCCAAGCGCTGTTGTTTTGGACCCGGACTCCGTCGATGCCGCAGATAGCTTTGTTTCGCTTGGAGCTACTTGTTCGCCATTTGCCGGCCGCGCAAACTTTTTTCTGTAAAAGTGGCTGATGACTTTTTTAAAGGTGGTTGGTTTTGTGGTTTGAGTTTGGATTCTGTTAGTTTAAAGTGAGGTAGGTTTTGCCGGTTTCCCATGTCTCGGAGATCTCGATGAGGACGCCGGTGACGAGCCTCAGGAGCGATTCCTCGCTCGGGAAAAGTCCGTCAACGGACTACTTCAACTGGCTCGTTCCCGAGAACGTGGATATAAAATTTTTCGCAACTTCCAAGCCATAGCATACTGGATTGCAGGCAATCTAACAATTAACGATCAGCGGTCTCATCCATCAGGACTACATGACAAAAGGCGGTGGCGATAAAAATCAAGGCTTATCCCATGGCTTTTTCCATCAAAGTGTTCATGCGGGTGACGGTATCGCGGGCGTCCTCTAGCAGGCCGGCGGCGATGAGGGCGTTGTCGAGGAGTTGGCGGGAAACGAGTTGCGCGAGCTCCTGGTTGGAATCCTTGGCATCGGCGAGTTTTCTAACCAGCGGATGGCGTGGATTGATCTCCAACTCGACCTTCACCTCGTCTTTGAAATTCTCATCCATCGCCTTCATCATCTGGCGCATCTGCGGACTCATACCATTGGCCGGAACCAATGCGATGACCGGGTTTTCCACCAAACGCTTGCCGCTGGAAACCGAGGTCACACGATCGCCAAGTTCTTGTTTGAGAAATTCGCAGAGCGCGGTGGTTTGCTCCGGCGTGAGCGATTCGCCTTCGGCCGCCTGGTCCTCGAGTTCCACTCCGCCGTGGCGGACGGAAACGAGTTTCTTGCCATCAAACTCGCCGAGCGAATCGACCACATATTCATCCACGGCATCAGTGAAATATACCACTTCCAAGCCGCGCGCCTTGAAGGCTTCGAGGTAGGGGCTGTTTTCGATTTGATCGCGGCTCGGGCCGACAAGATAATAGATCGATTCCTGACCGTCCTTCATGCGGGAAACGTAATCGGCGAATCCGCAAACCGCGCCGGAATCGGTTAGTGAGGATTCGAAACGCAGGAGTCTCGCGAGAGCATCGCGATTGGTGTGATCGGTGGCGACGCCTTCCTTGAAGAAACGATCAAATTTCCGATAGAACGCGCGGTATTTCTCCGGATCGGCCTCGGCCTCTTTCTCAAACATTTTGATCACGCGTTTGCTGATCACGGCACCCAACTTGCGGATCAGCGCGCTGTCCTGCATGGTTTCGCGCGAGATGTTGAGCGGGATATCCGCGCTGTCCACGACGCCCTTCATGAAGCGCATCCAGTCGGGCAACAGTTCTTTAGGCGCGGGATCGATAAGCACCTTGCGGCTATAGAGAGCGACAGCGGGCTCGGCCTTGGAAAAACCCATGCGCTCCGGGTTTTCCGACGGGGCGAAGACCAGCGCGTTGATCGCGAGCGGCGCGTCGGCGGCGAAGTGCAGGCGGTAGGACGGCTCGTCCCAAGCCTTGCAGGCGAATTGATAGAACGCCTTGTATTCCTCGTCGCTAATCTCGGATTTATTCTTCAACCAGAGTGCCTCCACCTCGTTGATGCGCGTGCCATTGAGTAAGATCGGAAAGCCGACGAAGTTGCTATAGGTCTCGATGAGGTGTTTGACGCGGGCTTCGCTGGCGAATTCGGCGCAATCCTCCTTGAGCTGCAGGACGATTTTCGAGCCGCGGTCGAGGCCGCTGGTTTCCTCGATTTCGTAGCCGGTTTTGCCATCGCTGGTCCAAATGAGCTCCGGCGAGTCGGCGTGCCATGCGCGGGATGAGACACCGACTAGGTCCGCCACCATGAAAGCCGAGTAGAAACCGACACCAAACTGGCCGATCATGTTCGCCGGTGATCCGCCGCCTTCTTTGACCGCTTTCAAAAACGATTTGGTGCCCGAATGGGCGATGGTGCCCAGGTTTTTGACGAGTTCGTCGTGCGACATGCCGATGCCGTAATCGGAGATGGTCAAGGTCTTGGCTTCCTCATCCGTGGTGATGTGGATTTCCAGCGGGAGCGTGGGCTGGTGGATGTTTTTCTCGGTCGCCTCGATGTGACGAAGTTTTTCCATCGCGTCTGAGGCGTTGGAAATCAGTTCGCGGAGGAAGATTTCCTTGTCCGTGTAAAGTGAGTGGACGACGAGGTCGAGCAGCTGTTGGATTTCAGCTTGGAAGACGTGTTTTTCGAGGGTGGTTTCGCTCATAAGTAAAATCAGTGGTTTGACAGGGGCGGAACATACTCATCCACGCCCAACTGTCAAAACCCACGCGCCTTAAAATCAGATGTGGTCCTCAAGCTGCTGCGAGGGCCGTGGTTTGGGCTACAATATCAAATCGACGAAAGAAACCACTGAACGCAGATTGAGCATTAGTGAATATTTAAAATTATGGCGTAGCCGAAATTAGCATAGCCGGAGGCAAACACTGAGAACCTCTGAAAACACTGAACATAAGTGAAAATTTCAGTTCTCTCAGTGCTTCAGTGATCAAATCGCATGCCGTCTTAACCGACGTCTGCTCATTAATTGAAATCGGCCGGAATCAGCAGCATCCTGCAGGAGAGCAGGATTTCGTCTCGTTGCTGTGATGGCCATCCGGCGCAGGGCAGGCTGGCATCGAGGAATCGATGGCCGGCGCTTCGATGGAACGATCCGGCTGCAGGGTCTTGAGGCCGAGTTTCGCGAGTAGCGCGAGATCTTTTTCCGCCTCAGGATTGTCGGCGGTGAGGAGTTTCTCGCCGTAGAAAATCGAGTTCGCGCCGGCATAGAAGCAAAGCGCCTGGACCTCGTCGGATAGGCGGGTGCGCCCCGCGGAAAGCCGGACTTTCGCACCAGGAACGGAAATCCGGGCGCAGGCGATCATGCGGACGAGATCGAAGGGATCGACCTGCGGGTTTTCCGCAAGCGGCGTGCCGGGCATCGGCATGAGCGAGTTGATCGGCACGCTCTCGGGCTGCGGGTTGAAATTCGAAATGACCTCCAACAAGCGGAGGCGGTCGGTGATGGTTTCGCTCAATCCGAGGATGCCGCCGCAGCACACGGAAATACCGGCGTCTTGGACGTTGCGGATCGTGCGCAGGCGATCTTCGTAGGTGTGGCTGGTGACAATGTTCGGGTAATGCTCCGGCGAGGTATCGAGATTGTGATTGTAAGCCGTGACACCGGCCATGCGGAGTTGTTCGGCTTCCGCTGGGCCGAGTTCGCCGAGAGTGACGCAGACTTCCATGCCGAGAGTGGAGACATCGCGCACGATATCGAGCACTTGTTCGAACTTGGGAGTGCCGCCACGAACGCCCTTCCATGCAGCTCCCATGCAGAAACGCGTGGAGCCGGAATCTTTGGCGGCTCGGGCGTGTTGCATCACTTCCTCGCGCTCCAGCAAAACATGGCTTTCAAGCTCAGTCTTGTAACGGGCCGACTGTGCGCAATACGCACAATCCTCGGAGCAACCGCCGGTTTTGATCGAAAGCAGAGTGCAAAGCTGGATTTTACCCTCGGGCCAAAATTTTTCATGCACCTCGCGGGCACGCTTGAGGAGATCGAAAAATGGCAGCGAGTGGAGTTCTTGGAGTTCGGCGAGATTCATGATCTTGTGGGAGGCGCGGGGTAGTGGACTCGCGAAAGATGCCGATTGGAAAGAAGATAGCAAGAAGTGAGAAGGAAAAGCGCCTTAGGGCCAAGAAATCCGGCACCGCCAAACGCACGACCGTGGATCTCACGGCTTCGGTTTCCGCTTTGCCGACTTCAGATTCCTCGTGATCGCTAAAATCGCCGGATGCGTAAATCGCCGCTCGGCCGTGATCGCATAAAACTGCGTCTCGACCTCCTTGGTCCGCCCGATCGGCACAAAACCATACCTCTCGATGGCTTCCGAAACCACGACCGTAGGCACCGCAATAAAGCCGGATCCACTGGTCGCCACGATTTTTGTCAGTCCCGCATCCTCGAACTCCGCCACCACTCGCGGCTGAATCCCGGCCGCTTGGAACCATTTTTCCAAATCCCGTCTGAGGCTGCAATTCTGAGTCGGCAGCAAGGCCGGCGCATCATCGAGATTTTTTGGAAATCGCCCCTTCAGCGACCTCGCCAGCCCCGGCATGGCGCAGAACGTGATCTCGGATGACCCGAGCAAATGATTGAACACCTTGCCTGCAGAACCAGGCGAGACCGACTCATCGGACAACACCACATCGATGCGATGAGTGCTCAACTGTGAAACAAGGTCCGCCAATTTTCCCTCATGGCATGTCAACCGCACCGGCGGTTGGTGATCCAGCACGGGACGTAAAATCTCATAACTCATCAACTTCGGAAATGAATCCACAATTCCCACATGCAAGCGCAGCGCACGCACGCACGGTGCCTGTTTGGTCGCCCGCAGAATCTCGCTACCCAACGTGAAAATCTCTTCCGCGTAGCCGTGAATCAACTGACCGAACTCGGTCAATTCCAATGATCGCCCGCTCGGCCGGAAAAGCGCCTCCCCGAGACTCGCCTCCAATACTTTGATCTGCGTGCACATCGATGGCTGCGAAACCCTCAGTTTCTCCGATGCTCGGCGAAAACTTCCTTCCTTCGCCACAGTCCAAAAATAGCGCAGATGATGGTAATTGAGAAATTCGGTGCCGACTGACGTTTCCATTTTTTGAAACGATTAATGTGATTTTTCGAATTATGCAAACTTTTCCTGATCTGCCATTTTCTGCCTGTCAACCCGACACCCCATGAAAATAAACCTCACCCACCGCAACCACGTCCCCTCCAAGTCCATCGTCGAGATCATCGACAAGGAACTCAAAGCGCTCGAACCCGACCTCCAGATCGATGAGGCGCGCGTCCATCTGGAACGCAGCCTCACCGAAAGCCCGCCGTTCAGCATTTCCTTTCACCTCGTCACTCCGGGACCGGATGTCATCGTTAGAGGCTCCGACCACACGCTCAGAGCCGCCATGCTCAAAGCGTTCAATCGGATTTCCGCGAAAATCCGCCACCGCCGCACCAAGCGCGACCAACGCCATACCAACGACCACATCACCGCATCACCCCGGCGCCTCGCCACAGGCGGCGGGGCATATTGAATCACCACTCCACGTCCCACCCACTTCCAGCACAAGCATGCACGAGATCCACGACGCGGAAATCCTCAAACACAAAGCCGCCGCCGGCCCGAGCCTGGGCATCATCGGCGGCGGCCAATTGGCCCGCATGACCGCGATGTCCGCCTTGCAACTCGGCTGCAACGTCGTTGTCCTCGAATCCAATCCCTTCAGCCCAGCCGCCACCCTCGCGACCCATTCGCTGGTCGGAGATTGGAGCACCATTGATCCGCTGTTAGATCTTGCCGGGCAAGTCGATGTCATCACGCTGGAGAATGAATTCGTGGATGCTGGCCTCCTCCATTCGCTGGAGTTGGCCGGACACACGGTTTGGCCGAACTCGCGCACGCTCGCGCTCATCCAAGACAAATTCACCCAAAAACAAACCCTGCAGGCCGCCGGATTGCCCGGTCCTGAAATGCGTGCCACCGATGACTTGGCGGAACTCTCCGCCGCCATCGCCGAGTTCGGCCTACCAGTCGTGCTCAAAGCGCGCCGCAATGCCTACGACGGCAAAGGCAACGCCACGATCCGCACAGAGGCGGAAATCGAATCCGCATGGCGACAACTCGGCGGCCACGCGGGCAACCCACTCTATGTCGAACAGTTCTGCCCGTTTGTCACCGAACTCGCCGTCATCGTCACCCGCGGCCGTGATGGGGAAACCGCCATCTATCCAGTCGTGGAAACCGTGCAACGCAACCACATCTGCCACCTCGTCCGCGCGCCCGCCATGGTCGCGTCCGAGATCGCCGGGCGTGCTGCGGAAACCGCCCGCCGCGCCATCGAAGCGGTCGGCGCCGTCGGCAGCTTCGGCGTGGAAATGTTCCTCACCGACAGCGGTGAAATCCTCGTCAACGAGTTGGCCCCGCGAGTTCATAATTCCGGCCACTACACCATCGAAGCCTGCGTCTGCTCGCAGTTTGAAAACCACGTCCGCGCCGTGTTGGGACTGCCGCTCGGCTCCACCCGCATGATCGCTCCGGCCGCCGTGATGGTGAATTTGTTAGGAGCCACGCACGCCCCGGCGGAAATCACCGGCCTGCACGAAGCCCTCGCCGTCCCCGGCGCGCACGTCCACCTCTACGGCAAAGCCATGAGCGGTGTCGGCCGCAAAATGGGGCACGTCACCGCCCTTGGAGAATCCTTGACTGAAGCGGAAATCGCCGCCACCACAGCCGCGGAAACGATCACCTTCGCCAACATTTTATGAAAAAAAATAACCCGAAAGTCGCCATCATCATGGGCAGTGATTCCGATTGGCCCACGCTCCAGCCCGCCGCAGATGCCTGTGCCGAGTTCGGCATCCCGTGCGAAGTCCGCGTGGTTTCCGCGCACCGCACGCCGATGGACATGGTGCGTTTCGCCCGGTCGGCGCATACCCGGGGTTTCCAAGTCATCATCGCCGGCGCGGGCGGCGCGGCCCATCTGCCCGGCATGGTCGCCAGCCTCACGCCGCTGCCCGTGATTGGTGTGCCCGTCGAAAGCCAAGCGCTCAAGGGAATGGACTCGCTTCTCTCGATCGTGCAAATGCCCGGCGGCGTCCCAGTCGCAACCATGGCCATCAATGGCGGCCGCAATGCCGGCCTCTTCGCCGCCAGAATTCTAGCAAGTGGCAACCCGGAATTGCTTCAAAAAATCACCGCCTTCCAAACTCGGTTGGCCGCCGAATCGAAAGCGAAAAACCGCAAGCTTCAAGCGGCAACCCAGAGCTACAGCCAACCTTAGTCCACGGGATGACTGGATGCCCATTCGCGCCGATCTTTTCACCGCGACCAACTGCCTTTAACGACGGGCAGGCGACCGGCACTTAGCACGGTGTAATCGGTGGGGCCCTTCGCTCCCTCCAGCGGCACGCCGACCGATCGTTTCCAAGCAACACTCATACTTTCACCGGTATGGCAACCCCAGCTTTTGCAGTAGGCGTTGCGAGCGAAAATGGAGCCTTTGATGCGGGGGATATCGCGCTCATGGAGCCAGGATGTTGAAGCCGCCATGATATCGTTGCCGTAATCAAACATGAAAGCGTAGCGGTTCGAATGGCCGAAAAAATCGAAAGTCTGGATCGAGCCGCGCGGACGAGAATTGAGCGACTGGATGAGGTCGCCACCGCTGTTGAACCAGATCAGCGTCACGCGACGCTTGGCCGCAAGTTCCGATATCCAGGCAGTGTAAGGTTTTCCATCCTCACCACCCCGCGTCCGGTAGCTCGGCTGATAGACAAACCAAACCAAGGGCGCGTCCGACCCGTAGGCCGTGCGGATTTCCGCCATCCGCAATGTGGAGGCGCGGACAAAATTCGCCCACCATCGGTCGTGCTGGTCTGCCGGGACTCGGAAATTCTCCCATTTCCTCAATGCGGGACCACCGGTGACGATGACATGGTCAGCATGCGCCGGCAGCGCAAACATCAGGAGCAGGCATGTCAGCATTGTGACGCGGGCGATTCCAATCATGGACGGGACGCTAAGCCACACTTCCCATACTGGAAAGTAAGAACATCTCAAAACTGGACCGTGGTGGGAAACCTCCGGGACGTGAGTTCACTTTGAATCCACCTCTCCCATCCCGAGGCGCAGCGCCTTTGCCAATGCGACTTGGTATGGCTTCCGAGGCAATTCGTAGCCGCCGAACTGGCGGAGGTGCGAAGTCATCCACTGGGTGTCGAGCAACTGAAACCCCCGCTCACGCAGATTCTCCACCAAAGCGACAAGGGCGATCTTCGAGGCATCGGTTTTCCGGGAAAACATGCTTTCACCGAAAAACACGCCCGGCAAAGCCACGCCGTAGAGCCCACCCTGAAGCCCCTCGTCATCCCAACACTCGACCGAATGCGCGAATCCCAACGCGTGAAGATTGCAGTAGCTTTCCAAAATCACCTCGTCGATCCACGTTTCATCGCGCGCCGCGCAGGCGAGCATGACCTCGCGGAATGCGGTGTCCCATTTCAGATTGAAAGGCTTTCGTTTCAACGCCCGCTTGAGGCCATGCGGAATATGAAATCGTTCATCGAGCGGGATCAACCCACGCCTCACGGGGGAAAACCACTCGATCTCCCCGTCATGCGCCATCGGGAAGATCCCGCGGGCATAGGCGTCTAGCAGAACTTCCGGTGGGATGAACATGGTGCTTTAGAAATGAGAAAGAATTGTAAGGCTTCAAAATAGTAGTCTAGGGCTTCAGTCCGATCTTATACACGAAGAACGGACTGAAGTCCTGGACTACTATTTTCAGATCTCCGGAAAATCCGTGATTCTTTCGATCGTCACCCCATAAAGCGCGGCGATCTCCGGCGCGTCGGATGCTTGATAGACATCGCGATAATAAATTTCTTTAACTCCATACGCGCAAAGCGTCTGCATGCATGCGGTGCAGGGCATCGTGGTGGTGGCGACGATCTTAACCTCACCGCGTCGAAACAAGCTGCAGAGATTCACCTCCGCATGCAGCATGAATTTCTGGCGTGCCTCGCGGTCGTCCCAAAACCCGACGGGCGGATCGAAGCCCGGAGCCAGTCCGTTGTAGGCGGTGCCAATCACCCGGTTATCGAAATCCAAAGCCGCCGCCCCGACCTTCCGGTAAGGATCTTCTGAGCGCAGACTCGCGACGTGCGCGAGCGCCATGGCATAACGGGGAATCGAGAGACGGTCGGACGACATGGGCGAAGCTTGCCCGCTTGTCACGGATTTCAAAATCCAAAAAATGCAGAGTCTGATTTTACGCTTCATTCCAGCGCGGATCTAGCCCAGCGTCCGCCCGTGGATCGTCACCGTTCGGGACTTTGGGCCGCCGTGGCGGCATTTTTCCTGTGGGGCATTCTGCCGATCTATTGGAAACTGATCGATTTCCTGCCACCGCCGTCGATCGTGGCGCATCGCACGCTTTGGTCGCTTGTGATTCTGCTCTCCATTGTGGCTTGGCGGCATGAGGGACGCCGGGTTTGTCAAAGCCTGCGCAACCCGCGCACGGCCGCGTGGCTCCTCCTTTCCGGCACCCTGCTGGCGGCCAATTGGCTGCTTTATGTCTGGGCCACCCTCAGCGGCCGGATCATCGAGGGCGCGCTCGGCTATTACCTGAACCCGTTTTTCAACATGCTCTTCGGGGTCCTTTGGTTCGGAGATCGGCACAAGCCGCTGCAACTCGCGGCCATCGCGTTAGCCTTGTGCGGCGTGGCATTGCAAATCCCGGCTGTCGGGGGATTTCCATGGATCGCGCTCACCCTAGCCATCACCTTTTCCCTCTATGCCGTGGTCAAAAAACGCACGCCGTTGGACTCACGGCTCGGGCTCACGGCGGAAACCACCCTGCTTGCGCCCATCGCGCTCATCTGGATTTTGAGCCAAACCAGCAGCCCCACCGCTGTGTTCGGTGGCACTTGGGCGCATGCGGCACTAGTCGTCGGTGCCGGCCTTGCGACCACGCTGCCCTTGATCTTTTTCGGTCACGCCGCCCGGACCATCAGTCTCTCCACACTCGGGATCATCCAATTTCTCGGACCCACCCTCCAGTTTTTCATCGGTTGGAAACTCTACGGCGAGCCCATGACCAGCTCCCGTTTGGCCTCGTTCGCATTGATTTGGCTCGCCGTCGCCATCTACGCGGCCGATGCCCTGAAGCGCGGAAAACCCTCTGAAAGTTGAAATTTCAACTTGGATTTCCAGACTGGGCTTGCCGCCGGGGGCGTGGGCAGGTACCCAACCAGCATGCTAGATGAAGTTCGTGCGTTGTTGATTCTCCAAGACCGTGATCGCCGCCTGATTGCGCTCGCCAAAGACCTTGAAAAACTCCCCCAGGATGAGGCCCGGGCAAAAAACAAACTCGCCAGCGATGAAGCCGCCGTCGCCCGCGCCCACGCTGCGCTCATGGATTGCGAACTGCGACTGAAACGCCTCGAACTCGATGCAGGAACCCGCAAAACCACCATCACCCGCCTGAAAATCCAGCAGTTCGAAACCCGCAAAAACGAGGAATATCAAGCGCTCGGCCATGAAATTGTCCGCTATACCAAAGACGTGGATGATCTCGAAACCCGCGAGCTCGAACTGATGGAAGAGATGGACACCTTGCGCGCCGCCCACAAAGCCGCAGAAGCCGCACTCGCCCACACCCGCACGCTCGTGAACGAGGACCTCGCCTCGATCAAACAACGCCACGAACGCATGGGAACCGAACGCCAGGAAGTGCTCGCCGAACGCGCGAAACTCGCCAGCAATGTTCCAGAAACGGTCATGCCGCTCTACGAACGCCTGATGAAAAGCAAAGCCGGCCTCGCCCTCGCCCCCATGCACGAGGGCAAATGCGAAGGCTGCCACATGAAACTCATCCCTTCCACCGTGGTCGCCGTCCAAACCGGCAAGGAAATCGCCCGCTGCGAAGATTGCGGACGCATCCTCTACGTCGAAGATTGATCCGCTGGACAGAGGAGGGCCCGGTGCTTTATGAAATTCCCGCCTCATGGGATGCGGGAAAAAAATGGCGAACGCTGGCGTTTCTCACTCGCCGAACGAGCCCGCCTCAGACCGGACGGTGCCGTGGACATCACGCGGGAACTCGCCAGCTTCACCCAATCCCAGTTCGGCGTCGAAACCCTCTCGTCTTACGGTTGGTGGCAACAACAAGACCCGGACAGCGCCAAGGGCATCCTCGAAGTGGACACCCTCGCAGAGGATGAATGTCTCGCAAAAACCTCGGATGGCGTCCGCCGTTTCAAACTCCCCGCCGCCCACCATTTCATCGCGCCCTACCGCTCGGTTTTCGACAAGAGCGAGAGTGTCAGCGACTCGCTCGTCCAAATCTTCCTCAACCGTCGCCAATACGACAAAGCCCGCGAAGCACTCGAACAGACGATCGCCAGCTACTTCAAAGCCAGCGGCGAGGACGCGCCGGAGATGGATGTGGAAATCCTGTTGGACGGAAAATCATTGAAGAAAGTTTCCATCAATCGCGACAACCTCTTCACCTTCGATGGCACCGCATTTCTATCAGGAGAAGCGGTCACTACCAGAAAACATGTCATTGAGTTGAAGAAAACCGGCAAAGGCACACTCTACGCCAACGCTTACCTCGAAGTCTTCACCCTCGAAGACAAACTCCGCGCAGCAGGACTCGAAGTGAAGGTCCAACGCAAGATCTCCAAACTCATCGAACTCGAAGAAGAAACCGAAGCGCCCGACGCCACCGGACTCATCGTGAAGCAACAGGCCGAACGCTTCCGCCGCGAACCGCTCACTGACGGTACATCCGTGAAATCCGGCGACCGCATCGAAGTAGAACTCATCCTCGAAAGCAAAAACGATTACGAATACCTCATCTTCTCCGACGCCAAAGCCGCCGGCTTCGAAGCGCTCGACGCACTCAGCGGCTACATCTCCGGCGACTGCGGATTCAGCGCCTACATAGAACCGCGCGACCAATCAGTGAACTTCTTCATCCGCGCCCTTCCGCGCGGCACGCACACGCTGCGCTATCAACTCCGCGCCGAGGCCCCCGGTTCTTAAAAAGCCCTACCCGCCACTGCGGAAGCCATGTATGCCCCGGAACTGAGAGGAAACTCGGAAGATCTGAAGATTTCGATTGAGCGAGAGGCTGGGGGATGCTCGAACGCTGTTCTTATGAACGAATCACCCTCAGATTGGAATAATAGGAATAATAGGAATAATAGGAATAATAGGAATAATAGGAATGATAGGAATGATAGGAATGATAGGAATGATAGGAATGATAGGAATCATAATTCCCATCTCTCCTATTCTTCCCATCATTCAATCAGCCCCAAGACGCCCTCATCCAGAAAATCCTGCCCGTAAATCAAGTGATCCAGCAGCGGAACTCCAGCGAGTTCCTCAATGATTCCCTTATTGGTAATCATCGCGGTATCGAGCTCGTCATCGAGTTGGTTGAGAATAATGCCCGCGCAGCTCAAGCCTTTGGAGCGGATCGCATCCACGGTAAGCAGAATATGATTCAGCGCCCCCAGTCGGTTGGCTGCCACGAGAATGACTGGCAGACCAAGATCCTTCGCGAGATCCGAAACCCGGTAGTTCGGGGCCAGCGGCACCTCCCAGCCGCCCGCGCCCTCGACGATGATTTGCGCGTGAGCGGCAGCCAGATGATGGAAGCCAGCCAGCAAATCCGCCGGAATCACGGTTTTGTTTTCCAATAATCCGGCGACGTAGGGCGCCACCGGCGTGTTAAGATGGAGAGGATTCACCTCATCCATGGTCAGCCCACCCGAAGCGGCGGCCAACAAGATGGCGTCCTCACGATCCCCACAGGAAACCGGTTTGTAACCCACCGCATCAACGCCTTCCGCCCGTAACATTTCCAAAATAAGGCGAGTGACGTAAGTTTTTCCCACATTGGTGTCCGTGCCCGTGACAAAGAAGCTCATGCGCAAGTGGTGACTTCTGGCGGCGGGCGGGTCAAGTGAGACAGACAAATTTCCTTTTGTCGGCGGGGGATCTCGGGCAAGGTCCCGCCACATGACAGCGGATTTTCTTGTGATCGGGACCGGCATCGCCGGACTGTCTTTCGCATTGCGGGCCGCCCGGTATGGGTCGGTGGTGGTCGTCACCAAAGGCGACGCTTACGAATCCAACACGGCATGGGCGCAGGGCGGCATCGCCTCGGTACTGCCGGAAGGCCAGCGCGATGCCGGGGATTCCGAGGAAGAACACGTGGCGGACACGCTGGATGCCGGGGCCGGACTTTGCAAAGAAGCCGCCGTCCGCACGATCATTCAAGAGGGCGCTTCAACGATCCACGATCTACTCGACTACGGAGTTTCGTTTGACCGCGCTAACGATCATTTCCAACTCGGCAAGGAAGGCGGGCACTCCCATCGGCGAATCCTGCATGCCAAGGACACCACCGGCCGCGAGGTCGCACGCGCGTTGATCGAAACCGCCCGCAACACGCCGAATCTCACGTTGCTGGAAAATCATTTTGTCATCGATCTCATCACCTCGGTGAAACTCGGCGCTGTAGCGGAAGACCGTGTGCTTGGAGCCTACGTGCTCGAACGAAAAACCGGCGAAGTGAAGGTTTTCCAGTCCGACCGGGTGATTCTAGCAGCAGGCGGCTGCGGCAAAGTCTATCTTTACACCACCAACCCCGACTCGGCGACCGGCGACGGTGTCGCACTCGGTTGGCGTGCCGGGGCGACCATCGCAAACATGGAATTCATCCAGTTCCACCCCACGTGTTTCTTCAATCCCGGTGCCACCGGGCCGGAAGCGAGATCATTCCTTGTGAGTGAGGCGGTCCGCGGCGAAGGCGGCATTCTGATCAACGCGAAAGGCGAGGATTTCACCAAAGTGGTCGACCCCCGCGGCTCGCTGGCTCCGCGCGACATCGTCGCCAGAGCGATCGACCGCGAACTCAAGCGCACCGGCGCGCCCTGCGTCTATCTGGATGTGACGCACAAACCAAAAGGCTTCATGGCCGAACGTTTTCCCTACATTCACGCAACGTTGCTGAAATTCGGCCTGGATTGCGAAAAACAACCGATTCCCGTGGTCCCGGCCGCCCACTATCAATGCGGCGGAATCCAGACGGATGTGAATGGAAAAACCACGATTCGCGGGCTATTCGCCATCGGCGAGGTCGGCTGCACTGGTCTGCACGGGGCGAATCGTCTGGCATCGAATTCCTTACTGGAAGGCAACGTAGTCGCCCGCCGTGCCTTGGATGAAATGATGCGTCTCTATCCACCCGGCAAAGAATCACTCAATCCGCCGACGATTCCCGAATGGGAGCACGGCGACACGGCGGAGCCAGATGAATTGGTCGTCATCTATCACAATTGGGACGAAATCCGCCGCTTAATGTGGGACTATGTATCGATCGTCCGCACCGACAACCGCCTGCGCCGCGCCGCCGCGCGCTTGAAAAACCTCAAGCGCGAGGTCCGCGAGTTTTACTGGGGCCACCGCGTGAATCCGGACATCCTCGAACTCCGCAACCTCGTCGCCGTCGCCGGATTAATCGTCGAGTGCGCGCTGCGCCGTAAGGAATCCCGCGGTCTTCACTACACGCTCGATCACCCGGAATCCGACGAGCACTACCGCGCCGACACCTTGTTGCGGAAGTTCTAACGTTATCTCACTTCTTCCGCAATTTCGTCACGCGGCCGGTCTGGTTCCAATCTTGGACGTAGAGGTCGCCATTGGCGGCGAAGGCGATGCCATGCGGGGCAGTGAAAATGCCGAGTTTTTGTTGTGCGGGGGGCACACCGAAACCGGCCCATTGCTTGCGGTCCGGATTGTCGCCGAGGAAGGCGAGCGGGGTGCCGGTTTTATCCAGGATGACAGCGCGGGCTTCGAGCTCGGCGACCGCCAGATATTCGCCATGCCATGTGAGCGAACACGGGCGGCGGAGGTTGGTGGCGTGGACGCCGATCCAGTTACCTTCGAGATCGAGATGGCAAAGGCGGCGGTTTTCGCGATCCGCGACAAGCAGACGCGGTGCGTCGAAGCGGGTGTCGATGGTCAGTCCGTGGCATGTGTTGAATTGGCCATCGCCCTTGCCCTTGCCGCCGAAGGTTTTGAGAATTTTTCCGCTGGCGTCGAATTTATGAATCAACTGCGAGCCATAGCCCATGGCGGCAAAGACCGCGCCATCGGGAGCGACGGTCACGGCAGTAAGTCCCTTCCATCCACCGGGCACTTCGCCGGTGTTGGCATTGGGGATTTCCGCAAGAAGTTTCCCGTCGGCATCAATCTTGCAGATGCGAAACGGAGTGGGCGCGAGGCCTTTGGAAACGCGGCCCTTGTTGCCATAGCCATTATTTTGCGCACCATAAATCACCGTCTTGCCGTCCTCTTCGCGCAAGGCCATGGCGTGAAATCCCTGACATTCCGGAGCGATGCTTTTGACAAATGTGCCATCCGCTTCCCAAACGATGATCGAAAGTTCGGAATCCGTGCTGAAATAGACCTTATGGTCCGGGCCGGTTAGAACGCCGCCGTGGGTGGGCCCCAGAGCCTTGCCATCCGGCAGCACGCCCCATCCGGGAACCGCTTCATAAGTCCATTCGCCATTACCTGTGATCACCGGCGTCTTCACCTCGGCGCCGGGAGTAGCTCCATGATCGGGGTGGGCGGAAGCGAGAACTGGAATCAGGGTGATTAAAATGAGGCGGAATTTCATAAGGCAAATGGATTCAAACAGGTAAAAATTCAAAGCGACTGACGGATCAAGCGCCCAACGGCATGCTTATACTGGCGAAGAAAGCAGTCCTTTCGAAAATTTTATAGCACGATTTTCTGGGGAAGGCGCTTGCGTGCCTAGCTGGAAACGCGCGAAGTTCAAGGCGCCCGCGACACGCGGCCACTGCCATGCGCCTTGCCGTCATCAACATCGTCGGACTTTCGGAGTCCCTACTAGGCCCGCACCTGCCGGGTCTCACCGCCTTTGCGGAAAAAACCGGCTGCCAATCCTACGCTCCGGCATTTCCCGCGGTCACCTGCACCGCGCAGTCATCAATCGCCACCGGCGCCTCCCCCGCCTCGCACGGCATCGTCGCCAATGGCTGGTATGACCGCGAATCCGCCGAAGTTCGCTTTTGGAAACAAAGCAACCACCTCGTCCGCGGCGAAAAACTCTGGGACAAACTCCGCCGCGAAATCCCCGGCTTCACCTGCGCGAAACTTTTTTGGTGGTATAACATGCATTCCTCCGCGGATTTCACCATCACTCCGCGCCCGCTCTATCCGGCGGACGGACGCAAGGTGTTCGACATCCACACCCAGCCGATGGGCTTGCGCGATGAGCTGAAAAGCGATCTCGGCGAGTTTCCATTCCGCGCCTTCTGGGGGCCGGCCGCAGGCATCGCATCGTCCGAATGGATCGCCGCCTCTGCGAAATGGATTGAGGAGCACCACTCCCCCACCCTCAGCCTCGTCTATCTGCCTCACCTCGATTATCCGCTCCAGAAAGACGGCCCGGACGCTTCTAACATTCCCGCCGAACTCGAAAAAATCGACCGCCTCGCCACCGACCTCATCCATTTCTACGAATCCCGCGGCGTCCGCGTGCTGGTGCTCTCCGAATACGGCATTTCTCCAGTCACCCGGCCCATCCATCTCAACCGCCTATTCCGCGAACGGGGCTGGCTCTCGATCAAAAATGAACTCGGCCTCGAAACACTCGATTGCGGTGGATCGCGCGCCTTCGCCGTCGCCGATCACCAAATCGCCCATGTCTATGTGAATGATCCCGCGATCCGGGACGATGTTCGCGAATTGCTAGAAACCACTCCGGGTGTCGATGAAATCCGCGTCCCGGCCAAAACCTGGGGCCCCGGCATCGCCACCGAGCGCGCCGGGGATTTCATCGCCATCTCGGCCCCGGACGCCTGGTTCACCTATTATTTCTGGAAAAACGACGCGCTTGCACCCGATTACGCCCGCACCATCGATATCCACCGCAAGCCCGGCTACGACCCCTGCGAGTTGTTCATCGACCCGAAGCTCAATCTACCCCAACTGAAAATCGCGAAGTTCCTGCTCAAGAAAAAGCTCGGTCTGCGCGGCTTGTTGGAAGTCATCCCGCTCGACGCCACCTTGGTCAAAGGTTCGCATGGCCGTGATCAAGTGCCGGAAAACGAACAGCCAGTCTTGTTAGGAACACGGTTTCCTGTCGGCAGCGCGGAGGACGTGCATCAAGCGATCCTCGACGCCGCGCTCACTTCGGCATGATCACGATCGCGTGTTCATCGTAGCGGGCCTTGGCATTGGCTTGCGCCAAAAGATATTGCAGGACACCGCGCGCCGGCGTGTTTTTCAACACCAACGTGATCTTGGCTTCGGCGAGTGCGCTTTTGGGATCCTGAAGAATGAAATTCGTCATCACCTGCTGTTTCGATTCTTTTTCAATGATCATCTGAAGCGCAACAAGTGCTTCCTTAAGCGTCGCATCGTCGAGTTTGAATTCCGGCACCATCACATCGCCGAATTTCGCCTCGCGACCTTTCGCTGTTATACTGGCGTAATTGATCTTCAATTGGCCGAGGCTGTATTGCGCATTCGCATGGCGCGGATTTGCTCTCAGCGCCTCCAAATAAGCCTGCCGGGCGGTGGCCGGATCGCCCGCCTCTTCGGCGGCGACTCCCTGCCGATACAAGACCTCCGCCTGATTGATCTGAGCCGGGGTTTGCGCGGAGGCTTGGGAAACCAGCGCGGCGGCGATGACTAGCGACCGAAGACGGATGACAAATGATGCATTTTTCATGAATTAAACTTCTAATTCATCAGCGATCGTTAAACAAACCGGGAACTTGTGCCTCTTTTCGCCGCCACCTTGGGCATTGCCCTTGCGGAAACAGGCGCTTAACATGGAAGCGGATTTTTTTCCGTTAAAACGTTAAAATGGATTGGTGCTGGTTGATCGGGCGATGTTCCGACATCGCCTGTTTGGAATTGAATTCAAACCAACCAACACCATGAACTATCACACAGGGACACAGGCACCGGCGCAAGCTGGTATTGAGGATTTTAACGGGATTTTCCAGCAGAGGCTTCGCGGCATCGTGCGCGACGGACTCTTGGCGATGTTTGAGCAGGAAGTCACCGTGCTATGCGGCGAAACCTACCGGCCTTCGGAGAGTGTCCACCGGCGTGCGGGAAGCGAGTTGGTCACCATCCAGACCACTGCGGGCAAGGAA
>CAIXKE010000012.1 GCA_903919975.1 Akkermansiaceae bacterium
ACTCTTCAACCTCGGCATGAGCGTGCAAAGAGTCTGAGTGAAGGCTTTTCGGAGACAAAGATCCCGAAAATCGACGCCATAGTTCAAAGGCGGGCACTCACAACGGGCAAAACATCTCATCGGCCCGCTGGGTTCCTAAAATCAACTGTTCTGTTAGAAATGGATTCAAACGTTTGTTTGACCATCCCAAAATCTACCGACGCAGCGACCACAACAACTAGTATAAAGCAGCCCGTTGACGACCGCATATTGACGTCGTTTTTGAATTTCTTCAAATCCGACAGGCTGCTAGCATTTCAAATGGATTCGGAATGGGTTCTGGCAAACGAAAATCCCTCGGCCACTACAAGTGATCGTGAGATGTTGCTGTGTTTTTCGGGTGACATGGGCGAAGGATTTCTCCGGAAGGCGGGGGAGGGAGAGTTCGGAAGACAGATGGTGGCAGACCGTAAGACTGTTTGAAGCATTTCGAGAAATGGAAGGCGTCATGGAAACCGAGCACTTCAGCGATCTGCGCGAGGCTCAGGTCCGGGCGACGGAGCAGATCAACCGCCATGGCGAGACGATGTCTGCGGCGAAATTGCATCGGTGTCTCGCCGGTCCATTTTCGAAAGGCGCGGCGGAACGCATCCGCATGCAGACCACTATCCCGTGCGACAGAAGCCGCCGAGCGGTGCTCGGGCAACGAGGCCAGAGTCCGCCGGGCATTCTCAAGCCAGGCGGGCAGTCCGCGATCATCCGGCTTTTGCGCCAGCCATCGCGCCAGCATGTAGTGAACCTCCGCGACCCTTCGAAGCGCCTGCCCAAAGTCACCCTCCGGCTCATCGAGCAACGAGCGGAGGAGACTCGCCTGGAGGCTTGGATCCTGCAATGTCCAGACCGGTTGCGCCGGGTCCAGACCCTGCCCCCGCCATGCGTCAAAGGCGGACCCCGAGAAAGCCACAAAAATTTCATCCCAGGTTTCGCCGGGACTGGGGCCGTAATGGTGGGGAACCTCCGGGAACACAAGAACTGCGGAACCTTCGCGGATGGGGATCTCCCTGCCGAACGCATCCCGGTAAACACCCTGTCCGCGGGTGATCAAGACCGCCGCATACATTCCGTATTTGCGGAAGCCATCCCAACCGGTGCCTGTGCTTCCCGGCAGATCGCCCCCGAAATGTACCCTGCCAAGAGTCGTTTCCTGCTCAGGAAACGAATAGAGCCGGTAAGCGTGCGGGAGGTGGGCCATGTCCGGAATTTACATGTCAATGTTCACTTGTGTCCATTTCCTTTGCGACCGATCCAGATAACCTTGTGTCACTATGAATCTGGATTCCTCCACCGCGATTGCGCATGCGACAAGACCACCCGAGCGTCTGGATTACTCACTGACCGGCAAGAACGCCGTCAAGGCGATCGAACTCGGCCTCGCTGAGGCGGATTGGTATCAAACCCCGGTTCCTCGGAAGGCTCTGCGCAAGTTGCTGGAACGCCGCGATGGTCCTGCGATCCGCGACACGCTGCTGTGGTTCGGGCTACTCGGGATTACCGGCTGGGGGACAGTTGCCCTGTGGGGCACATGGTGGGTGGTCATTCCATACGCTCTCTATGCGGTCCTTTACGCGACCGCCTCGGATTCCCGCTGGCACGAAGCGGGGCACGGCACGGCGTTCAAAACCGACTGGCTGAATAACGCCCTCTACGAGTTGGCGTCCTTCATGGTCCTGCGTGAGTCCGTGGTTTGGCGTTGGAGCCACACCCGCCACCACTCCGATACGATCATCGTGGGTCGCGACCCGGAAATCCAGGTCTCGCGCCCACCGGACATTCCCTCCCAACTAATGAGCCTTTTCGCGATTGGTGTTTACCGTAGCTATTTCCCGGGGCTGATCGGGCATGCCCTCGGTCGGATCACACCGGATGAGCTTACATTCATTCCTGAGAGCGAATTCCCGAAAATCTATCGAAATGCGCGGATTACGCTTGGCATTTACGCCGTGGGCCTTGCCCTCGCCATCGTGCTGCAATCATGGATCCCGGTATTCCTGACCATTCTGCCCCATTTCTTCGGAACCTGGGTCATGATCGTCCACAACACCACCCAGCATGCCGGCCTGGCCGAAAACGTCCTGGATCACCGGCTCAACTGCCGGACGGTCTATATGAATCCCCTCAGCCGGTTCATCTATTGGAACATGAACTATCATGTCGAACACCACATGTTCCCGCTGGTGCCTTACCATGCATTGCCGCGCCTGCATGAGTTGATCAAGGATGATTGCCCGCCGCCCTATCCGTCGATTGGCGCCGCTTGGCGCGAGATCCTGCCCGCCACGCTTCGCCAGGTGAAAGACCCCGCTTATCATGTGAAGCGCCCGCTGCCCGCACCAAAGAAAAAGGCGACGGAAAATAAACCGTCGCAAGCGAAACCCGATGCCGAAGGTTGGTTCGAAGTCTGTGCCGCCGCCGATCTGGATCCGGCGGACGTCATTCGCTTCGACCATGGTAGGAAAACCTACGCCCTGATCCGTGACGGGGAGGGAAAGCTCTACGCCACCGATGGCATCTGCACCCACGGCAACACCCACCTCGCGGACGGGCTCGTCAAGGGCGGCATCATCGAGTGCCCCAAGCACAACGGCCGATTCAATATGGCTGACGGATCGCCCGCGCGCGCGCCGGTCTGTCGCGGCCTTGCCACCTATCCGCTGGAAGAACGCCAGGGTCGGCTGTGGCTCAACACCGCCCGCGCCGGCGGGGTAGGAACCCGCGTGGAAACCGTCTACCAGCTTCGCGTCGTCTCCAACTTCAACATCTCCACCTTCATCAGGGAGTTGGTGCTCGAACCCGTCGATGCCCACGTGAAAATCAACTTCACGCCCGGAGACTACCTGCAACTCGACATCCCCACCTACCCGGAGATCCGCTTCCGCGACTTCGACATTCCCGAGCCTTATGCCTCGGTGTGGGAGCTCCAGCACGTCTTCGATCTCATTGCCCGCAACCCGGATGGTGGAAAACGCAACAACTATTCCATCGCCAGCAACCAAGCCACCGAACGTAATTTGCGCTTCAATGTCCGCATCGCCACCCCGCCACCGGGGCAGGACTGCCCGCCGGGCGTCGGGTCCGCCTATGTGTTCAGCCTCAAGCCGGGTGATGAAGTCACCGCCATCGGCCCGTTCGGCGATTTCCATCCGAAGCCGACCCAGCGCGAGATGGTTTACATCGGCGGAGGTGCTGGCATGGCCCCGCTGCGCGCTCATCTGTCCCATCTACTCGAAACCACAAAGACCGCCCGCCGCGTGAGCTTCTGGTATGGCGCGCGCTCGAAACAGGAGCTCTACTATCAGGATTATTTCATGGCGCTGGAGAATGCGCACCCGAACTTCTCGTTCCATCCCGCTCTCTCGTCGCCCCTGTCTGAGGATGAATGGACGGGACTCATCGGCTTCATCCACGAGGTGGCGCTCGAACAATACCTCGCCGCCCATGAAAACCCGGCCCAAGCCGAGTTTTACCTCTGCGGACCGCCGATGATGATCAAGGCCTGCACGAAAATGCTGACCTCTCTCGGAGTGCCGGACCATCACATCTCCTATGACGAATTCTAACCCCGCAATGTATTTCAACGACGACAGCACGGACGCACCCAAGATGCGCGTTTACCTCAACCTTGATAACCTCGTCGATCTCCGGCCCGGTTCCCTCGGCCCCGCAATTGATGCACAAGACCTCGACGCACGTCTTGCCGCCGATGGCTTTGAGGGCGTGCAGCTCACCTCGGACGCTCCTGCTCCGCAAGCCTTCAGACTGCCGTTCTGCGGACTGGATCGCATCAATACACCCGGTGAAGCGGACCCGATCGTGGCTAAACATCTCGCACGCGGCGACCAGTGTCTCACCGTGCATGTCGGCTGGGGCATTGAGGATGACGCCGAGGTCTTTCGTCTGGTCGAGGCCATCCTTGATGCCTCACGTAAGCATGGTTTGCCCGTGTTCATCGAGACTCATCGCGCGACCATCACTCAGGACATGTGGCGGACGGTCAAAATCACCCAAGAGTTTCCAGAAGTGCGCTTCAACGGCGACTTCAGCCACTACTACTGTGGCCAGGAAATGGTCTATGGCGGCATGGAAATGAAGCTCGCTTTCATGGCTCCCATCTTCGAGCGCGTGGGCTTCATGCACGGCCGCATCGCCAGCCCCGGCGGCATGCAGGTGCCCATCGGCGGACTCACCGGCACCCCGCTCATGGCCCATGGTGCCAGCGATTATTTGGTCCATTTCCGCGAAATGTGGATACTTGCCATGAGCGGTTTTCTCCGCAATGCCGGCCCCGGCGACGTGTTGATTTTCGCCCCCGAACTGCTAGCCGGGACGCATTATTACGCCCGACTGTTCCCGGATTCTTCCGGCAATCTCGTTGAGGAATCCGACCGCTATGCCGAGGCGCTCCTCTATCGGGACCTTGCCCGCGAATGTTTCCAATCCGCATTGGCAATACAACCTAACTAAAGAAAGCCATGACACCCCGCGAACGAATCCTCGCCACCATTGAGCGCCGTCCCGTTGACCGGGTTCCGGTCGATCTCTGGCTCACTCCCGAAGTCCTCGATTCCCTCCGCAGCCACACCGGAGTGAAGGACGAATACGAACTCTATCAAACTCTCGGCGTGGACAAGATCGCCTGGGTCTTTCCCGGTTACCGCGCCGAGAAGTTTGATCCCAACGAAGGGGAGGGCCTGGATCCATGGGGCGTGCCGTTGCACATGGTGAAATCCGGGATGGCGACCTACATGGAGTATGGCAACCCCCCGCTGGGAGAAATGGATGATCCCTCGCAACTCGACGATCATCCGCTCTGGCCGCTGGTCGGCGAGTTCAACTACGCTGCGGCCAAAGCCACTGCGGAGCGCGCGCGTTCGTTTGGTTTCGCCACCATCGGGCCATGGATTTCCCACTACGAAATCTACTGCCACATGCGCGGCATGGAAAACGCACTGATGGACGTCATCGCCGAACCCGAATTCCTCAATGCCGCGCTCGACAGGATCGACGCCATTCAGGGAGAAATGCTCGACCGTTTTCTCGGAGAACTCGGCGACCTGATCGACATCGTGTTCATCTCCGACGACATGGGCACCCAGGAAAGCCAGCTCATTTCCATTCCCTCATGGAGCGAGCACCTCAAGCCCCGTCTCGCGCGCTGGTGCGATCTGATCCATTCCCATGGCAAGAAAGTTCTCTTCCACACCGATGGTGCCTGCCGGGAGTTCGTCCCGCATCTCATCGAATGCGGTGTGGACATCCTCAACCCGATCCAACACATCTGCCCTGGCATGGACCGCGCCGGTCTCAACCGGGACTTCGGGAAAGATGTGATCTTCCATGGCGGCGTGGAAAACCAGCACATCCTCCCCCATGGATCGCCTGATGACGTGCGAAAGGAAGTCATTACCTGTCTGGAAACCCTTGGTTCGGACGGTGGTTACATTCCCTGTTCGTGCCACAACATCCAGGCCGGAACACCACCGGAAAACGTCCTTGCCCTGATCGATGCGGTCCATCGCTGGAATGGGGGCCTGCAAGCAGGCTTTGTTGCTTCACTCTATCAGTCGTGATGCCTCTGCCATCGCAGCAAGATGCTGCGGCGTGGTGCCACAGCAACCGCCGACGATGGAAATGCCGATAGTCCGCAGCTTGCACGCGAGATCGGCCATGTCTTCGGGCGTGGCATCATAGAAAATCTCGCCATCACGCATTTTCGGAGCGCCGGCATTCGGCTGGAGAATCGTCGGGCGGCCCTTGGCGGCGGCGACGATTTGTTTTCCGAGTTCCAGATAGTCGTCCAACGAAAGATCGGTGCCGCAATTCGCCCCGGCGATGGAAGCGCCGGCATCGAAGGCGGCTTGGATCGCATCGGCGACCGAAGTTCCCATCATCGTGCGGAATTCGCCAGCGCTTTTCTGGAATGTATAAGTACCGATCACCGGGAGGTCCGTGGCGGCTATCGCGGCGCGGATGCCGGCGGAAAGTTCGCCGGGATCGCTCATGGTTTCCACCAGGATCGCATCGGCCCCGCCATCAACGAGGGCGGCGATTTGTTCGCGGAAAATTTCCTCCAGTTCCTCCACCGTGGTATCCCCCATGGGTTCGAGGAAATCGCCGAATGGACCCACATCGCCGATTACCCAGCCTTCCGGCCCGGCGGCTTTCGCGGCGAGTCTTGCCGCGAGGCGGTTCCACGCTGCGACTTTTCCACCCAGTCCGTGGCGTCCTAACATCGAACGCGTTCCGCCGAAGGAATTGGTGGTGATCAACCGGCAACCGGCATCTCGATAGGCTTGGTGGACGGCGACGATGTCCTCGGGATGTTCGGCATTCCAACACATCCCGCACTCGCCGATTTTCATTCCGCGTTCGATCAACTGGGTCCCCATGGCACCGTCACAGGTGAGCGGGAATTTCTGGCAGGCTTCGGTGAGGGTGGGTTTTTTCATCGACGGAACAATTTTGGTTAGGAACACTTCATGAAGGCATCCACCTTGGCGAGGATCTCGCGCTCGCTGCCCGGCACACTGAGCACATCGCACTCGCTGCCGAGGATGAACGGATGGCCGGCTTCCTGCATCTTCTCCAGCAGGTTCCGGGAAAGCCGCTCGACTTCGGCCACGGTCAACTGGCTGGACATGAAGTTTTTAGTCGGCAGGTTGCCGTAAAGCACGGTGCTCTTCGGAACCAGAGCGGCATCCTCCCATAGCTGACGCGAGCAGCCAAAGCTGATCATCGCCGCATCGAGCGAGGCAAAGCGCTCGACCATCGGGTTGGTGAGTTCCCCGCAATCATGGAAGACGAGATCCACGCCGCGCGAATCCAGCAACGCTTTGATCCGGCGCATCGGCTCGGTCACGTAGCGGTCGAAGATCTCAAAACTGTTATCCAGCTGGTTGGGCGAGAAATACACGAGGTTCGCCGCCGGTTCGCAGACGATGAGCGCCTTGGCTCCGGCATCAATCTGAGCGTTGAAATAATCGAGGATGATTTGCGTGCCGAGTTCGATCGCGCGTTCGATCAAGGCGATTTCCGGTTCGTCCATGGCGGTGAGGCCCGTGCCGGCGAGAAAGACCGGCGTGATCGGATCTGACACGAGTTTGGTCATCAGCGAAAATGGACCGATGCCCATGCCCATCGGAACGAGGCCGGGTTTTTTCGCCACATGGGAAATCGCATCACAGGTGGCGCGCATTCGCGGCGTGAGGACGAACGAGGGGTTGGCGGATGGTGCTTCATCGAAGTGAAACGATTCGATGTCCGCATCCGGAATTCCCATGCTGTGGAGCAGCGCTTCCTTCTCCAGCTTGAGATCCATCAAGGGCACTGCGAGCGGCGTGCTGAATCGATCCGCAGTGTCCGCGACGACGCCACCGAGGCGTTCGCCATCGAGAATCACATTTTCATGATCGGCGTGCTCGTGCAGCAGCAGGTGCGTGCCGATCGGCATCCGTAGTCCGGCGTCTGCCAGATCCAGGTAATATTTGCGGTCCATAAAACAGGTCTTTTGTTCAGTAAGTTTCGGCGAGACGGAGTGCGAGATCCACCGCGCTGGCAGCGTCCTGGCTGAAGCCATCAGCCCCGATTTCGTCGCAGAAATCCTGGGTAACGGGCGCACCACCGACGAGCACCTTCACGGACGTCAATCCGGCATCGCGCACGGCTTGTACCGTAGTTCTCATCGCCGGCATGGTGGTGGTGAGTAGGGCGGATAGACAAACGAGCTGTGCGTTGTGTTCCTGCACGGCGGCCACGAATTTCTCGGGTGGCACGTTGGTGCCCAGATCGACGATGCCGAAGTTCGCGCCCTTCAACATCATGGCAACGAGGTTCTTGCCGATGTCGTGAAGGTCGCCCTGCACGGTGCCGATCACGGCGGTGAACTTCGGTTTGATGCCGGCATCCGCGAGCAGCGGTTCGAGGATGGCCATGCACTCCTTCATCGCGCGGGCGGCGATGAGCATTTCCGGCACGAATACCTCGTTGTTTTTGAATTTCTCGCCGATGGCACTCATGCCGGGCACCAAGCCCTGCTCGACGACTTCGAGTGGTTTGATCCCCTGATCTAGCAAAGACTGGGTAATTTGTTTCGCATCATTGCGCTTGCCGCCTTCGACGGCGCGGGAGAGTTCGAAAAAAGTGCTCATGGCTGGTGGTTCGGTTGAGATTATTTGCGGACCGCGGCGGTCACTTCGTGGTTGGTGCTAGTGGCGGCCAAGTGCATCACGCCGATGAACAGGGCGGCGAAACCCCAGTCACCCAACATCGTGCCGCGCAGGAATGGCAGACCGGCGACGTAGCATTCCACCAAGCCACCGAAGGTTTTCGCATAGGGGACACCGGCGAGGTTGATGCCGGTCAGCCAGACTCCGAAGTTACTGACCGCGAAAAAGAAGAACGGTGTGGTGAAGATGGTGCCGAGTTTCATTTTCCATCCGCGCTCCCTCACGGCCAGGGCGACCAAGCCGATGAGCAGGAAGGCGGCCCAATCGATCATCCGCGGCCAGTGGAAGGCGGCGTAGCCAGCTTGCTGGTTCAGGAATAAATCGCTCAGGAACAAGGCGACGAATGGCACGATCAGCGCATAACGGCGGCCGAGGTAAAACCCACCAATTAGGGCGAAGGCTCCAATAGGCGCGAAGTTTGCGGAGTGAGGCAGGAAACGGAAGGCGATGATGGCGGCGATAAGTGAAATTAGTGCGGGCATGGTTCTCAATGGATTGGCTTACATGCTGCCAAAGCTGCGCCGCGCTGTCTTGTGGATTTGGCGGATTGTTTGGTGAAATCCGTGGTTCACGGCAAACTCAGGTGGTCGATGTAACAATCCTCGAAACCCGCTTGCAGATTGAGTTCTATCACCTCGATGCGGCTGCGCAGGGACTCCATTTCCACCAGCGCCGCTCGGTCCAGCAAGGCAAGCAAGGCACCGGCCAGCGAGGTGTTTCCCACCACCCGCACCTGCTCCGCCCGGAATCCGGGCAAAAGGCCGATGGCGATGGCGTACGGAACATCAATGTGCATGCCGAAACCGCCCGCCAGATAGACGCGGCCGATTTCCGCAGCGCGGATGCCGGTGGCGGTGAGCAGCGTTTCGATACCGGCGCCGATCGCCGCCTTGGCTTGGAGCAGGTGGGCGATGTCGATCTCGCTGATGGACGGTCCGTCGTTTCCGGCGAGGCGGAAGGAAAATCCCTCGTCGTTTTCGATCCGGTGTTGCGCCGGGATTTCCGCCCATTTTGCGCGATCGAAGCGTCCGTTTTCGCGGAGCAATCCACTGTCGCGCGCGGTTGCGAGAAAATCGATGTAGGCGGAGCCGCAGATGCCAGCGAGCCCGGCATGGCCTCCGATGGATTCTGTTTCCAACAGAAATGGATCCAGCCGGAAACGGATTCCACTCACAGCGCCATCCTGCGCCCGGGTGCCGAATGAAAGCCCGGCTCCTTCGAAGGCCGGACCCGCCGCAGTGGCGCAGCCGACAAGACGGCCGTTCGCGCACAGCACGACCTCGCCATTGGTGCCCATGTCCACTAACAAACTCGGCATATCATCCAGCGTCATGCCGGTTGCGTGGACACCGGCGGTGATGTCAGCGCCGATGTAGCCGGAAAGCCCGGGCAGAAGCCGGATCGGCATCGCGCCGCCAAGCCCGATGTCGTCGGATTGCAAAATCCGTCCATCCAAGAAACGCGCAGTGAACGGAGCAATGCCCAGCGAGGTGGGATCTTCGTTTGCGAGGATGTGGAGCATCGTGGTGTTGCCGGCGATGGTTCCGCCCGCCAGACGGGAAATCTCGCGGCTGGCGCGTTTGCAGGCCTTTTGCAGCAAGGGTGCAAGCGTTTCCTCCACCAGCGCACGGCGCATCTCCAAGCGTGTAGCCGGCGAGGAAGCCGCGCCGATCCGCGTGATCACATTGTCGCCGTAGCGGATTTGCGCGCTGAAATCGCCGGCCCGGGCCAGCACCTCGCCCGTTTTGAGATCGGCTAACAAAACCACCACCGTGGTCGTGCCGATATCCACCGCGAAGCCGGTATCGCGGCCGGTTTCCCAGGAAATCGATGGCGCGAGTTCGCAGGGCACATCGATGAAAAACGTCTCGCCTACCTGTGGCGCGCGACTGATCCGCGCCTGGCTATGGATTCGCAGCACGGCTCTCCCGCCTTCCGGCAATCGCATCCGGCAGGACCGCACGCTGGCACCGGCCACGACTTTTCCGCCGTCGGCATCGATCAATTCGCCACCCACCAAATCCACTATGCACCCGCGGCAAAGCCCGCGTTGGCCACATCGCGCATTGAGCGGGTGCCCGCGCCGCGCAAGCAGGTCCGTTAGGGAAATGGAGGAGCTTTCCGCAGCTTCGATTTCAATCAGGTCCGAGTTCATGGGATGGGTTCGGAGCGCATCACGGCCTCGGTGGCGGAGTGCGCAAGTTGGCATCCCGGACGGACGATTTGAAACCGCTCGTCGTCCCACGGCCCCCACAACAAATCATGGAGCAGCACGGGATCGCCTTTCAGATGTTCGAATTTCCACCCGAGCCATTCCGCGCATTGTTTCGTGTAAGCCGCTTCGCCCGCCGCCTCGCCGGTTCCCAGATCAATGAAGGTGGAAGTGACATAGTGCTCCCACATCCCGCGTTCGTTCTCCAACAGGAACTCGACATCCTCTGGATCAAAATGTTTGGAAAAATCCTCGCGCAGCGCCGTGATCCGATCCGGCCCCGGCACGCGGCGGGCGCGGTTCCAGCCCGGCGTGTAATAATAACAGCCCGGACAGGCCGATTGCCGTTTGGCATACTCTTCCTTGCTGCCGAGAAACACCGTGACGCAATCATGCGCCCGCGGAATCACCAGCGGATGCCGCTCCGCTCGCAATCCAGCCGTGCCGCAGCCACACAAGCCGTATGCCAGAATAATCGCCTCGATGTCATCGCGCCGATCCATTTCCGCGACTTCCTGTTGCAGCCTGACCCGCATCTCATCCGGCCGGTCGTGCAGACCGATTTCGTAAAACCGCTGCTCCACAATGTGCCCCGCTCCGGATGCGAGAAGCTCAATCTCGCTTCGGAACACCTCGCAAGCGATGAGAGCGAACGGGGAGGAGGTTTTCATCGGGTCACGGTTCCGGATTGTGATCGGTATTGCTTCGGCGTCATGCCGCGCATGTCCTTGAAAACATGCGTGAAATAACTTTGATCGCAGAATCCGCACGCGCCTGCGATTTCCGAAAGCGTCTTCTCGGTCTG
The DNA here is from genome assembly GCA_903919975.1 of Akkermansiaceae bacterium. GTDB lineage: Bacteria > Verrucomicrobiota > Verrucomicrobiia > Verrucomicrobiales > Akkermansiaceae > Luteolibacter. The sequence goes on from CAIXKE010000012.1 coordinate 11,279, forward strand.
TGCAAGCAGTTCACAGGCGCTCTGGACGCGAGTTTCCCGCAACAGCTCGACGAACGAACGCCCGGTGCGCTCCTTGAGCAATTCGGATAGATGCCCTGGCGAAACCCCGACATGGCGCGCGACCTCATCACGTCCCAGCTCGCGGTCCATGTGTTGGCGGATGTATTTCAACGTGGCGGCGACCAGCAGTGGAACATCGAAGCGCTGCTGGCGCTCGATGGCGGTTAGAATGCGCTCCAGAGTGCCGCGCAACCAGGAGGCGAGCGCCTCGTCATCGTCGATTTCCGCAAGCTCCGTAAGGTGGGAGAAACGCATGCCAAGCACCTCGGATTGCGACGCCCCAGCCTCTACGGCGGCGCGGGAAATCATCACTACCAACTCCAGCAGCAGGCCTTTGAGCAGCTCGCTGCGTTCCTGCCCGGCCGCGTAAATGTGGACGAGAACGTGGTTGATGACGCGACGCGCCTCCCGGCGGTCTCCTAGCCGGATCGCACCGAGCAGCGCCGGCTCCTGATAGAGATAAAACTCGCGGATCGTGTCGAAGGGGCTCTGTCCATCGATCGGCACCGCGGGAAAATCGTTTTTCGAAGAAAATGCGTTCACAGCTGGGTTTAATGAAATTTGTTCCCACCATCATTACGCCACGCGCTGTCTCTGCGCTCCGCACCATTTGCTGATCTCTCACCCGGAATGCACTTCTCTTTGTAAATTCGAATCAGTGATGTCTGAGGTTCTGAGAAGTCTTCGGCACATCGATTCCCGTCCACGCCCGACGCCACCGGCGAGGATCAGACTAGGATTGGGTAATGCCTACGAGAACTGCACGGTAGTTCCCTCGATTTGCACGCATCATCGTGGAGTTGTACCTCATTCAACGGTGTTCAACTTTGGGGCTGAAAACACTCATCCTGTGTGGGTTGTATGCGCACAGGATCGCTTCTGACGGGATGAGTTCCGGCAGGTTGAAATCACTCTCCCGGGCTTGTGCGTTGCGAAATACCCGCCCCCAAGCG
>CAIXKE010000013.1 GCA_903919975.1 Akkermansiaceae bacterium
ACCGGATTGAAAATCCGAGCGACGCACCACGGGTAGCGTCTCGAGGAAGGCGCGATCGATGGTCGCCGGCAGGCTAATGTCCCTAGCGGCGAAAAGATCCCGGTAGAAGGGCACTGTCTGACAGGCGTGCGCAAGCAGCTGCCTCAGTTGCCTAAACTGGTGAGTTTCAAGGAGTTCCCGGGGCCACCACTGAGATTCTCCCAGCTGGAATTGCAAGGCCATCTGCTGTGTCGCTTGCAGGCCGGGGAATGCCGGGAACAGTAGATTCTGAACGTTGGAAAGAGGAGGTTGGTTCAGCATGGGAGCTTTGAATTTCAGTAAAACCTTTAGCCTCTCTGAATCAGGAGTTCCTTGTGCAGATCGTTTTAGGCAGTGGTTTTTTAAAACCTGCGGACGCAGGGATGCAATCAGGAATATTTGATTTGATGAGTTCGAGACGGAAATTGATTTCGCCGGAGCGCTGGCCTCAGTCGGCCCGTGTTAGGGAATACGAGTAAGTGGCTCTGGAGATGGACTCGCCGGCTGAAGCCAGCGCTCCGTTAGAAAAGGATTGGCTGTTATTTCCAGTCGGGAAACTCGGCCTTGAGCTGGCGACGGTATTTTTCCGCCTGGGGTTTGTCGCCCTGGGCTTCGAGGGCGGTGACGAGTTTCGAGAGGGCGAGCGGTTTGAGATTTTTATCATCGAGGAAACCGATGACGATGAGGTATTCGGCAGAGGCTTTTTTGGGATCGCCGGCCTTCATTTCGAGATCGCCGATGAGGATCCGGACGCCGCCGCTGGTGCGGCCTTGCGGGCGCAGGGCCAAGGCTTCATCCGCAGCGGTGCGGGCCTCGGCAGCGCGATCCAAGGCGAGAAGCGCGCGCCCGCGGTCGAGCAATCCATCGGCTTTCCATGCCGGGTTGTCTTCGACGAGAAGGACGTTGGAGGCGGCGATGAGCGCGCCCTCGGAATCGGCGGTTTCGAGACGGGATTTGGCCAAGTAGCGCCAGACTTCCTTGGATGTGGCGCGGGGTTCGTCCGGGGTGGCGATGAGGCTGAGGAATTTTGCGGCCTGAGCATATTGCCCAGAGTTGTAGCCTTGCATGCCGGCCCACTGGAGCGCCTGATCCGGTAGGTCTTCCTCGTATTTCCCATCGATGGCGAGATTGATTTCCGCAGCGAGTTTATCGGCATCCTGAGAGGCGAAATAACCGAGCGCGAGGAGGATGCCGGCATGTTTGCGGTAGGCGTCCGGGCGGAGGGTGCGAGCCTTTTCGAGATAAGGGATCGAGTCTTTGGCGATGTTGGTTTTGATCATTCCCCAGCCGATCCAGTAGTTTGCTTCAGACTGGAGGTTATCGCTGAGGTTTTCGACATTTTGAAGCAGTCCCTGATAGCGGGCGATCATGTCCGGAATGTTGTTTTCGCCGCGGCGCATGCGGGCGGATTCGAGCCAAGCGAACGAGGAGAGGTCGGCAGGAATGTTAGGAGCGGTGAGGCGGTCGAAATCCGCGATGGCCTTTTGGGGCTCGGCGCTGTTGGCGTAGGCTTTGGCCCGCTTGGCGAGGGCGGAGGGGATGCGGGAATCCTTCGGATAGCGGGTGATGAATTCGCTCAGCGAGCGGATCGCCCCCTGGTGATCGCCCGCTTCGGCAAGGCACCACCCACGTTGATAGAGAAGGCCGGGACGGTTTTTCTCGCTGACGATCGAGGCGCTGACCTCGCTGTAAACTTGCGCCGCCTCGGCGACTTTCTTGTTTGAAAACAGAGTTTCCGCCTTCATCATCAAGGCGGTGTGGATGCGGGAATCTTCCGGGCGCGCTTTTCGATAGAGTTGGAGGAAGGCGTCCACCTGATCCGGAAGATGGCGGCCCTCGATTTCGAAAAAGCAGAGTAGGCGATAATAGGAAGCTTGGAAGGCAATGTCGGTCTCGGGTTTGACGAGTCGCTCGACTTCACGGAATAAGCCCAGCGCCTCCTTCGGTTGATTGAGACGCATGTAAGAACGGGCGACGATCATCAGGCGTGCGGCTTCCTTGTCACCTGCGGCTTTGGTGGTGCTCCTGCGGAACACGGAAATCACGTCCTTGTATTCTTTTTTTGCGAAATAATTTCCCATCATCGCGGTCTGCGCATCGACGCGGAAATCTTCCATGCCGGGAGTTTGCATGATGAGGGCGAGGTAGCGTTCCGCGAGATCGGTCCGGTCGAGCTTGGTGGCGGTGAGGGCTGCCTGAAGGGCCGCCTCGCCCCGTATTTTCGCGGCGTGCGGTGCGGCGATGACTTCTTCAAACTGCTCGAGCGCTTCCAGCAATTTGCCGGCATTCAGGGCCAAATGGCCGAGTGCGACTTTCGCTTGCGGGGCGAAAGCGCTGCCTGTGGGGTCTTGGATGACGCTTTTGAACGAGGCGATGGCTTGGCGGTCGCGGCCGAGCTGGCGGTAGCAATTTCCGGCGAAGTAATTGCCGCGCGGGCGTTCTTCGGGTTTCGCGGCATTCGCGGCATAGCGTTCGAACATCGGGGCGGCGAGCGCGTATTCCGCCTTGTTGTAGTGGTCCGCGGCGAGCGTGTAGGCGGCGGCGGCGGCCCACTTGCCCTTGCCGTAACGGTTCAACAAGGTGCTGAAACAACGTTTCCCATCATCGGCGTGGCCGGATTGGTAATAACTGTTACCAAGATACCACCACGCCATTTCGGTATTTGGGTGGTTCGGGAATTCGACGATGTAATCGCTCAAAATCCCGGCTGCGCGTTGGTATAGATCTTGGCGGCTGGTGGCATCGGTGGCGGTTTGCGCGGAATCGTAAAGATTCTTGCCACGTTGGAAAAAATCGTTCGCGGTATCCGGGGCGAGCGCGGGATCCACCACTCCGGCCCGTGGCACTTGGGCGATCACGGGGCTGGCGGCTAGGAGTAGGAAGGCGAGCGTGCGTTTCAAGATGTTTCGGAATTTAGAATCACTCGGCGGGTGACGGGCGTTGGGTCGCGAAGGAAATATTCCAAATGCCCGCCTTCTGGCAGGTGTCGATGACTTCTACGATCCGTTGGTAGGCGACTTTTCCATCGCCCCGGATTCGGACGGGCTGGTTTTCAAACTGCTCGGCGATGGAGGCGAGTTTTTCGTGGAGTTGCACCAAATCCACCGTGGTTCCCTCGACGCGGATGACACCGTCTCCCAGGACATTGATGATGATTTCACCCTTGGGGCGGTTCAGTTCCGAGCCTTCCTCCGCAGTGGGCACCGAGACGTTGAGCTCGGTTTCCGATCGCGTGAATTGCCAGGTCACGATGAAGAAAATCAGCAACAGGAACACGATATCGATCATCGGTGCCAATTGCATGGCCGCAGGCTCCGGTTGTCGGCTCGAGAATTTCATGTTCGAAAATTTCAGATCCCTTGGATATCGCGGCGCTCGCCACCGATGGGAGAATAGACCGGCATGGCATAATCCTCACGGGTCCGTTGATCCGGGGTGTTGTAAGCGGCCGGACTTTGTTGACGCTCCACTTGCGAATGAAGCAGGGCCATGAGGTGGGTGGCGGCGGCTTCCAGCTCGGCGATGTATTTCTGCACGCGGCCCCGGAAAAGCGAGTAAAACACCAAGGCAGGAATCCCGATCATCAGGCCGGCCGCCGTCGTGATGAGTGCCTCGGAAACACCCTCGGCAAGTTCCATCTGGCGGACTCCGGCGACGTCTCCAGAGGAGATTTGCAGGAAGGATTTGATCATCCCCAAGACGGTGCCAAGCAGGCCGACCATCGGAGCGATGGCGCCGATATCCGCGAGATAGGTGATCCTCGAGCTCAGCAGACCGGCTTGGCGCGAGCCCTCGGCCTCGGCCACTTCGCGCACTCCGCCGAACGAAGCCATCGGGTATTTGGTCATGAAATCCAGAGTTTTTTGGGTCACCCGAGCCATGCATTCGTTCTGGCGGTGGCAATACGCGATGAGTCCGAGGTAGTCGCGCTTGCGGATCATCGCCTCGGCAGCATCCATGAAGCGATCGCTGACCACGGCATTGCGGCGGATGGTGAGCAAGTAAATGAGGATCAGCACCACCCCGATGATCGAGAGCAAGGCCAGCGGATACATCATGATTCCGCCGGCATAGACGATTTCCACAAAGTTCAACTGCTTGGAAGCCGCTTCTGGAAGCGCGGCGGCTGCGGCCGGGGCGGCGGATGCGAACGGGGCGGAGAGGACTAATCCCGCAATGGAAAAGTGGCGACAATTCATGAACGTGGAAGAGAGTTTAGCCAGCTTCCGGGCCAACGCAAGTCCCACGGCGAGCAACTCAAGCTCAGTCCTGCCAACCCACGAATGAGTCCGGTTTGTGGTTTTCTGGCAAATCACAAAGCGAGCACTCCATCGCGAGCACTCCTGATTCGGGAATTAATTCCCGAAAACGATGGGTCCCTCCGGCGGGGCATTTCGGCTCGGGCATGTATCCTGCCGGTCCGAGAATCTCTGACCAACGGATCTGTCCGGTCGCTCTGGTTATGCCGTGCCACCTTCGGATCGCTTGCTGCACATTGCGGATATTCAGAACGCAACCCGCTCGATCGCTTTTGCGTTTCCAGACAAAAAAAGAGGCCCAGTAGCGCACTGACGAGGACGATTGCGAGGGTCCACTGGATGGTTCTTTCCGGCCGATCATTTTCCGATGAATCATCTGATTGCATGAATGACACGCTCTGAGTTCTGAAAAATTGGTCAATTGGGAAATATCACTGACGCTAGGGTCTCTACACCGGGGAAATGGCAGGAAAATTTAACCACAACCGGAGCGCTGGCTTCAGCCCAATGCCATCAGGGGAAAATGATTGGGATGACCTCATAAACGCACGCTCCATCGAGATATTCACGCGTTCGGATAAGTGGCCAAGCGCAGATGGGTTTGCGCAATGCTTGCTGGCAACTTCGCGATCTGCGTGGCGGGATGCGGGCCTCACGAGCAGTGTGCGCCATGAATTTGATGATGATCTTCTCGCGTTGTGCCGTCCGCGTTATTCTGCTTTCCGCGCTGCAGTGCGGCGCGGGTTCTGGTGCTAAAGCGAAAGATTTGAGGAGCTCACTTCCGAGAGCCGCAATAATCGGCAAATTGCCCGTTGCCTCGGAGCGGGTGCTTGTCCATTCTTCGCGAGCCGATGGTTGAAATTCCCCCTGCTGTTGAGATCAAAAACTTGGTGAAGGATTTTAAGACATCCTTCCGTCGAGAGCCGCTGCGTGCGGTCAACGGGGTTTCGCTGCGCATCATGCCGGGCGAAGTCTATGGCCTGATCGGGCCGAATGGCTCGGGAAAATCGACGACGATGAAGGCCTTGTTAGGGCTGGTGGCGCCGACATCCGGGCACTGTGCTATTTTTGGCCGGGATTCACTCAAGGTGGACTCGCGCAACGATGTGGGGTTTTTGCCGGAAAACCCGTATTTCTACAAACATCTGAGCGGCGGGGAAACCCTGCGGTTTTACGGAAAACTCTGCGGACTGGGCGGGCGGATGCTGAATGACCGCGTGAACGAGTTGCTGGCTTTGGTGGATCTCAGCAGTGCGCGGGATCGCCGGGTGGGCGGTTATTCGAAGGGCATGCTTCAACGGATCGGGCTTGCCCAGGCACTCATTCAGGAGCCGCGCTTGGTGATTTTGGATGAACCCACGGCGGGCGTGGATCCGGTGGGCTCACGGCAAATCCGGGATTTGATCATGACGCTCCGCGAGCGTGGCATCACGGTGTTTTTATGTTCGCACCTGCTCGAACAAGTGCAGGAGGTCTGCGATCACATCGGGATTATTTTCCAAGGGAAAATGATCCGCGAAGGGCGCTTGGAGGACCTCATCGCCATTGAGGACCAGACGGAAATCGTGCTGCGCGATGCCAGCCCGGAATTGATTTCCAAAATCACCGCGCTGGTCGAGGCGACTCCGGGTGCGGCTGTCGTGCGCAGCGGCAAACCCCGCACCACGCTGGAGCGCCTTTTCCTGCGTGAAATCAGCGAAGAACAACGATGAGCACCGCCACCTCAAAGCCGATCAAGGGTTCTCACTGGAGCCGCATCCTCACCATTGCAACGCATGCGTTCACGCAGTTGGTGCGAATGAAGGTGTTCTATTTCCTCGCGATCTTCGCGGTGATCGCTATCGCCAGCAATTTTTTTGATTTACCTCAACACGAAGGCCCGGAGGCCGTTGGCGCGAATGTGTTGCGCTCGATCAAGAGTTGGTCGCTGGGCGCGATGACGTTGTTTTCCGTGGTTCTGGCGATCGTCGCCACGGCCCTGCTGCTGCCCAAGGATGTCGAGGACCGCACGCTTTACACGATCCTGGCAAAACCGGTGCCGCGCTTCGACTATCTTGCAGGAAAGCTGTTAGGAGTGTTGCTGCTCATCTTCGTCTCACTGGCGCTGATGGACATTCTGATGGTCGGGGTGCTGCAAATCCGTACCTCCATGGTCATCGAGCAGCAGCAGGCAATGGCGAAGGGCATGGGCTGGACGCAGGAGGCGATAAATTCCTTGCGCGTGGAAACCGAGGCCAACGGAGCGAATGCGTCACTGCAAGGAGCGGTGCTCGCGGTGTTTTTGAGAGCCTCGATCATGGCCTCACTCGCCTTGCTGATTTCCACGTTTTCGACGAGCACGCTCTTCACCACGATCGTGAGTTTTCTGATTTACTTCATCGGCCATTTCCAAGCGGACGCCCGGGAGGTCTATCTTCATTCGGAACAAGCGGGAGAGGGGGTTTTCGCGCGAATCGGGGCCTTGTTGTTCTCGCTGGTCTTGCCGGATTTTCAGCTTTTCAACGTGATCGACGCCGTGATCGAAGGGCAGGTGATGCCCTTGATGGAGCTCGGGAAATTGGTCGTGGTGGCCGGGTATTACGCGGTGTTTTTCACCGTCGCGTCATGGTTTATCTTCTCCGACAAGGAATTCTGAATTCGTGAACATTTGGTGGAAATCAGCGATTCTTGCCGGGGCTTTGCTCGCCCTTGGCGGTGCGCGCCTGCCCTTTGAAGCCGGGCTCACCCGCGAACTCCAGGACGTCGGGTTGATGTCCCCCGCAATGGGAATCAGCACGCGCGACCGGATCGGCCAGACGAGCTCGGTGGTCGCGCTCGGCGGCTTGCGCACCTTGGTGGCCACCTTTCTCAATTTGCGGGCGTTCACGTTTTTCACCGAACAACGGTGGTCGGATTTGGCGGACACCTTCGACACGATTGTCGATCTCGCCCCGCGGACCCGCTACTACTGGGAAACCGGCTCATGGCACTTGGCCTACAACGCGGCGTCCTACTACCAGCAAGACTCCAAATTGCCGCCCCTGCGCCGCCGCGAGGCTTGGCGTTCGTCGATCCTGCAGGGGCGGGCATTCCTTGAGCGGGGCATCCGGAACAATCCGAACGATTGGCGGTTGCATGCCGCTCTTGGTTACTTGCTTTCGGATCCAAACAAGTTTCCGGCTTTCCGGAGTCTCCCGGAAACTTTCGCTGCCGCCGCAGAAGCATACCAAAAATCCTCCGCCACCGGAGAGGCTCTTCCTTATGTGCGCCGGGCCGGGTTTTACTCGCTCGCACGTGTGGAAAATCGCGAAGCCGAGGCCCTCGCCATGGCCCGCACGCTGTATGCGGAAGGGGTTGAAAATCGGACTCCCACTCTGCTGATGCTCCTGCTCGTCCTTGAGGCGCATGAAAATCCCTCCATGGATGTCGCCTCGCGGGCCATCGAGTTGTTTGGCACTTCGGAAAAAGCCTATGCCGCACTCTCCGGTCATTGGCAGAGGACTCGCGAACGATTCCCGGTCTTCGGTGTCGCCACCGCCCTCGAATCTCTAGAAACCATTTTATCGATTCCCAAAGAAAAGAGCATTTACAACCGACCCTTACCGCCGCCGTTCGATCCAAACGATCTATTTGAAAAATAATACTCTCGGGTTTCGTCTCGACAGTCCCTTTCGGAATGCCAACCATCCATTCAATCTTTTCCCTGTTTCCCCATGCGGATCGCTCTTTTCGGTGACATTCACGCCAATCTTGAAGCCCTTGAGGCGGTTCTCCAAGATGCCGAGAATCAAGGCGTTACGCACTATGTCTGCATGGGCGACATCGTCGGATACAATGCCGATCCCGCAGCATGTCTGGAGATCGTCCGGGCACTGGACTGCCCAATCGTCAAAGGCAACCACGACGAGGATGCCTCCGGCTCCCACTCGCTCGACAGCATGAATCCGGTCGCCGCCGCCGCCCTCGAATGGACTCGCGAAAGGCTCACCGAGGAACAGCGCCAGTGGCTTGGCCGCCTGCGCATGGTCCGACAAGTCTCCGACTTCACGGTGGTTCACAGCACTCTCGACCAACCGGCACACTGGAACTATGTGACCAATCGCTTTGATGCGATGTCGAATTTTTCCTATCAGTTCACTCAAATCTGTTTCCACGGCCACACCCACGTGCCGCGGGTTTACGTCAAAAGTGACCGCGTCCGCGAAGTGCCTGCCGAATCCGTAGAGATCGAAACCGACTCGAAATATTTCATCAATATCGGCTCAGTCGGCCAACCCCGGGATGGCGATTGGCGGGCCTGCTACGTGATCTATGACACGGATCACAAGATCGTCGTTTTCCGGCGTATCGAGTATGACATCGCCAAAACCCGCCAGAAAATCATGGACGCCGGCCTGCCGGAAATGCTGGCCGAGCGCATTTTAGAAGGTCGATAAACGGGGCCGAAGGAGCCGCGATGCTTGTCCGCATGCGCATCCACCACAAGAGTGTCGTGGCCCTTTTCCGTCCTAAACTAATAACTCCTTATTGTTCGGCCATTTTGAGGGCGGATGGGAATAAGACGGAGTTTTCCAGATGAATGTGGCGGTGCAGGTCGTCTTCGAGTTCTGCCAATCCGGCGAATAGAGCGCGGTAGGTGTTGCACGCTTCCGGCGGCGGCGTGAATCCGTGGGTGAGCTCCCGCAGTCGGGAAATCGCGTCACCCGCGTCGTCATGCTCCTGGAGCATGCAGGCGATCGGGCCCTCGAGCGGTAGGGCGTGGGCTTTCCCTTCGGTCATGGCGACAATCGCGGGAAACAGGATTTGCTCCTCTTTCTGCAGGTGACCGGACAATTCCTCCGCCATGGCGACGAAAATTTCGTGGACTTCCACCAGTGATGGGGTGTGGCCGCCATGCACTTGGGCGACGCGTTGAGTCATCGCTTGCAAGCGAGGGAGCTCGCTCCGCAGGTAGGCGTGGTGCGTGCTCACGATGTGCTCCACCAACTCAAGCGGCGGCAACATGGCGGGGTTTTCCGCGGGATCGGTTTTGATGCGCATGCCGGCTTCGAGTTGCTCGAGCACCGCTTCCGCGGCGATCCCTTTCAACACGCAGGCCTCGCGCAGCGTGCGGTTTCCTTGGCAGCAGAAATCAATTTTGAAGGATTGGAAAACCCGCGCGAGCGAGGGCGATTCGGCGACGATTTCACCGACGCTGCGATCAATCAGCGGTGTTCCAGCGGGCGAGAAAACAGTTGGGGAGTGGCTCATGGTGAGAAAAGAGTCTTTCAACTCTTGCGTTAAAGCAAGAATAAAAGAAAGGGATTTCTTTTATTGGATTTGGGCATGTTCAATCCAAAGCAGTCGTGTAGCTTGCGCCCCCATGTCAGCCAAAATTCGTTTTACCTCCGCCTACGCCACCGGTCTGGTGCTTGCCAAAGTCGGCCATCCCCAACGGGATGAGCCACTCCAGACCTCCAAGGAGGTTTTCAAGATCGAGGAGAACGATCAGGAGGCGTTGACTGCCATATTTCTCAAGCCTTTCAAAAACCTGAGTGCCCACCGGTTCAGCCATCATTCGTCGCTCGATCAGCATGAAATGAATGCCTATTCCGCGGCCATTTTCGCGGCGGACGACGGGCTGTTGGAAAAAGGCTGCGACATCGCGAAACGGCTCTACGCGAAATCCAATCACCCGAACATCAAGTCCGGCGATCTCTGCATTTCCCTGATCAAGGACATTGAGATCGATGGTGAAATGACCACCGGGCTGTGCATTCTCAAGTCCGAGAGTGTGGTGCCCTTCCTCAGCATTTCCACCCGCGATGGCGACCTCCAGCTTCACACCGAGCAGGGCATCAACCCCGAGCGCATCGACAAGGGCTGCCTCGTGCTCAATCACCTGTCGCAGAAGGGTTATTATGTTTTAACCTTCGATCGCTCGGGTTCTGATTCCCGGTTTTGGGTGCGTGATTTCCTGGGTGTCGTGCCCATCACCGACAGCCCGTTTCTCACTAACAAGTTCGCCGGAATGGCAGTTTCATTTTTGGGTAAGGAGAAAAAATCCGAGCCTAAAGATGATGACAGTGCGCCGTGGGATGACACCAGCGCCGTGCGGGAAGCGATCACTTACTTCGAGGAAAAAGAGCATTTCAGTCTTCAGGAGTTTGAAGAACAGGTGCTGAAAACGCCGGAGAGCAAGGCGAGGTTCGCCGAACACCGCGCCAAGGTTGAAGAGGAAACCGGCCAACGCTTGGAGGAATCGTTTGAGATTTCCAAAAAGGACGTCAGCAAGGCGAAGAAGAAGATCGGGTCGTTGATGAAGCTCGATACCGGGGTTGAGATTCGTCTGAAACCCAGCGTGCTGGGCGATCCGGACCGCGTGCTGGAACACGGCTTTGACGAGACGCGCAAAATGAAGTTCATCAAAGTTTATTTCAATGAGGATCTAGCCGATTGAGCCTAAAGGCACGCCACGCATCAGACTGGCCCTTGTAAGTGGGCCTCGCATCGTTTAATAGATGTGAAGACGAATCCATGGCTGCGCCTGAATCAGAAAACTCCTCTTCCGCCACCGCACCTTGGGAAAACAAGCGCGGCCCGTCGGGCACCCCCCCCGTTCGGCGCATGCTGCCGTGGCTCGGTTTGCTGGCGTTGCTCGTCCTCATTGTCTGGGGATTGTTGCCTAAGCCCGCGATCATCGAGACTGGCGTGGCGGCCCGCGCGCCACTGACGGTGCGGGTTTCCGAGGAAGGAAAGACCCGCGTACGGAACCGTTACATCGTCGCCGCACCCGTGGCCGGAAAGATGCGGCGTGTCCCACTCAAGCCCGGCGATCCAGTGGAGGCCGGCAAAACCACGCTCACCACCATTGAGTCAGTCGTCGCTCCATTGCTCGATCCCCGGGCGCGGCTGCAAGCAGAAGCCGCGGTTTCCAAGCACGAAGCGGCTCGCAAGCAAGCCGAGGAATCGCTCGCGGCCGCCCGCAGCGCCCTAAAACTCGCCGCAGCGGAACTGGAGCGGGTGCGCTCGGTGAAACGCGATGGCGCACTCTCGGAATCCGCCCGGGATCAGGCTGAAGCCAATGCCGCAATCAAATCCGCTGAAGTGCGGGCCTTGGAGTTTTCCCTGCAAGTTATCGATTACGAACTCGCCCAAGCCCGCGCCGTGCTCGAGCGCCCGGATGTTAGCACTGCCGGCAATCTCGTCGCGGTGAACTCGCCGGTTTCCGGTCGCGTCCTCAAGGTGATGCAGGAAAGTGAGACGATCATTTCACCGGGCACGCCCATCGTGGAAATCGGCGATCCCACGGATATTGAAATCGAGGCGGAAATCCTCTCCCGTGATGCCGTGGGCATGAAGCCCGGCGACCCGGTGGACATCGAGCAGTGGGGCGGCGAGATTCCTCTGAAAGGCCGCGTCCGCCGCATCGAACCCTCCGCTTTCACCAAAATCTCCGCCCTCGGCGTGGAGGAACAGCGCGTCTATGTGCTCACCGATCTGATCGACCCTCCGGACACCGCAAAAACACTCGGCGATCGCTACCGCGTCGAAGTTCGCGTCGCGGTTTGGCATTCGGACGAGGTGCTCGTGGTTCCCGCTGGAGCGCTTTTCCGCGAGGGCAATGCCTGGAAAACTTATGTTCATCAGGATGGGAAGGCCCGGATTATTTCTATCGAGGCCGGTCATACCGATGGCCGACTAACCGAAGTGATCTCCGGCCTCAATGCCGGAGACAAAGTGCTGCTTCATCCGCCGGACACCGTGAAGGACGGCTCATCCGTGCATGAGCGCGATTGAGTCAGCAAACAAAAATTGAACCACAGATTACGCAGATTGACACAGATTTTGAAGAGGTTGTAAAACCAAAACAGGAAGCCTGATTGGTGGATTATCATATCTGCGAAATCTGTGTAATCTGCGGTTTGAAATAGCAAAAACTACCAAACAGATTCGAAGTTCGGATTAAGACAACTGCTCGAAAGTAGTTTCTATCAACGGGCTGTTTCCGGCTCAAGATCACTTGATGATCTCCACCGCAGAAATATTTTTCATCATGATATCCGGGCGATTGAGTTCAGGCAAATTACTCACGACGACCTCGCCGGAGACGCGGATTTTTTTTCCGACAAAGGGTTCAAGTTTTTGTATCATCACCCCTTTCGAGGATTTTCCGATTCTAATACCAGCTCTAGCCGCATTTTGATCCATGCTGGAAAAAACCAGATAGATAGTTTTGCCGCTATCCGAATTATCAATACTTTCGGCGGTGCCTTCGACGTTTACTTGGTTGTTGTTGTTGGCGACGATGGCCTCATGATCATTCCACTGGAGCGTGACCGGCTGTCTGGCACTTCCTGGGGATGAATCGCGGGTCACCACAAAGACGATGACAAGCACCACCACCACCACACCAAGAGCGAGGGATACAATCAGGGGCGCTTTGGAGGGGGCTTTCCAGGTCGGTAGTTCGGAAGCGTTGGCGACCAAGAGCGCTACGGGTGGCGGTGGTTCGGCACCGACCAAGGCGGCGAGTGATGCACGGGCTTCCTGAAGGGTGGTGGCGGTCGCGTTCCTGCGCAGCCATTTGAGCCAGCCCCCGAGTCCACCACCGGATTGCTCGCTGTAGATGTGGCCGGTCCAACCCATGGCCTGCTCACCAAGAATGGCGATGGCTTCCAGCCCGCGAGTCTCCTGACTGCTGCCCAACCACTTGAGCGGGGAAATCCAGAACGTGAATCCGCGGACGCTCTCGGGGCTGCTTACAATGATGGATTGCAGGTTGGTTTCTATCCAAATCGCCTCTTCAGCGAGCACATGGGAGAACAGTTCGCAAACTTCCAGCGCCTGGGTGATCAAGAGAATGGCGGACTCGGCGGGAAAAGCATTTTCCGCAATGAATGCGGCGAGCGGTTCGCCTTCGATCCATTCGGTGACGATAAAAGGCATGCGATCGACGGGATCGCATGCGCCACAAACAACCGAGCGCAGAGCTGGATGTTTCAGCCCGGCCAGCCGATCCACGGCGATTTCGTAAGCGGTTTGCTCTTCCGCATCCAGGCCGCCGCCGTCGGCTCCGAAGGGGAAAAACCGGCGCACGGCCACAGGCTTCCCGGATTGCGTATCCAAAGCACGAAACACCACCCCGAATAAATCCTGGGAGATCAGATCCTCAATTTGGAACCGCTCAATCATTGACTGGAGCATCTCACGAAATCCCGACTGCCAACGTCATCGCCTTCGGGAAAGGGAATAGAAGCTCATCCCGGGAAAGGTGCGAGCACGATTTTGGAAAACTGCTGCGGCTGGTGAAAATCAGGCACCTCGCCACCCAGCGCCACTGCGGTGATGAATTTCTGATCCGGCGAGCCGAGAATCATCGCCACGTTGACCCGCGAGCGCGCACCGAAATCCAATCGCACCCTCAGCAAATCGAGCGAAATCGCCATGGCGGCGACCCATCCACCATCAGGTGCCAGCTCTGAAAAGGTCTCTACGTCCGGCATGACAATGTCCGTTGACTCCTCCCGGACGCGGGCGGCGGTGAATTCACACGACCACCAAGCGCCATTGGGTGCTAGATTGAACTCGAAATATCGACCACTCAGCGGATCGGCGATGAAAAGTTCCGCGACATCATGCTCCCACAAACCGGCTTGAAAACGACCGGGCCGCGCCGCCGGGTGAAGGTTGGCGGGGCGGCGGTGGTGGGCGATGAACCACAGCCGGCTGGCATCCATGGCGAGGGAAAATGCGGCCGCTGGCTCCAATGGAGCGCCATGCCAGTCCTTCGCGAGCCCCAGCATCGGCACGTCTAACTCGCCCCACACCAAGGGGCGCGGGCTAGTGAAAATCGTCATGCGCGAGTCTTTTGCCGGGGCGGCCCGGTTGTCGAGAAAGGAGCGCCGAGGCCATGTGATGAAATTCTTTGAGGGAAATCATAATTTTCGAAAAAATCATAGCCTTCTGGCCCAATTTACGCTTCAACCCGTTTGAGAGGAAATCATTTCATGGCCCGTTCCCGTCAAGGATTCTACAACACCATCGAATACATCGGCCCGCGTCCGCAAAAGCCGAAGCGTTCGAATTTTTTCGGTGGCTGGGTGATTCTGGTGATTGCCATTGGGATTGGTTGTTGGTTTGGCCGGCCGCTGGTTCCTTTCCTCAAAGCGGCACAGGAAGGCGTCTCCATGGAGCAGGCGGAAATTCTCATTTCCTCGCTGCAAGATTCGCCCAATCCGGCGCAACGCCTCGCCGCCGCCGCCCTCATCCACTCGGGAGAAAACATCTCCTTCGATCCCGCATATTACCGCATCGCCTATCCGGATGGCGATGTCGCTCCCACCAAGGGAGCTGAGGCGGACGTTGTCATCCGTTGCGTGCGCAAACTCGGCATCGATCTTCAAAAAGAAGTCCACGAGGACATGAAATCGCATTTCCGTTACTACCCGCAATTGTGGGGTGCTTCCGGGCCGGACACCAACATCGACCACCGCCGCGTGGCCAACCTGCAACGTTTCTTCGAGCGCAAGGGCACCACGCTCACCGCCAGCCGCGAGGCTGCGGACTATCAGCCGGGCGACATCGTCATTTGGTCGCTGGCCAATGCTGACAAACACATCGGCATCATCGTTCCCGGCCCCGGCACCCACATGGCTGAGCCTTGGGTGGTCCATAACATCGGTGCCGGCGTGAAATGGGAAAATACACTCTTCGACTACAAAATTGAAGCCCACTTCCGTTATCCCGCTGAGAAGGATTCCACTCCGCCGAAAGCAAAGGTGATCTCTGAAGAGCCCTCGATCTGAGCAAGCAATTCGCTTGCTCTAACACCCAGGTTGCCGAAGCATGCGATTGATGAAAATCGTCCATCTCGCCGTTCTCGGATTTTTGTTAGAATAGGTGCAGCCGCTTCACGCCAATGGCGGCGGTTATTTCCGTGGCGGAATCGAAAACACCGGCGATGTCGCAGGTTTCGAGCCCAAAGCCACCGAGAACATCCGCATTCTCGATGAGAAACCCACCGTCAAACTCGGCCCCAAGGAAGCCGATGTGGAAGTCCGCTACCTGATGCGCAACGAAACGGCAAAGAAGGTGAAAGTGCGTTTCGGATTTCCGGTGGAGGAGTCGTTTGACAGGAATTGGATGGCGGGGCCGGGTGAAGAGAAAGTTCCGGACGGCAAACGGCTGGCCTATTGCCGGAACTATCAGATCGCCGCCGCGGGAAAATCGATCAAATCCACGTGGCAAGGTGAAGTGAAGGACATCCAAAATCCGTAAGGCGTCAGCCGCCGGCGAAACCGTGTTCGTCATGATGCATGGCGGCGATGAATACCGACAGGAAGTCAATGACGAGCAGCGGACATGGACGCGCTGGCTCGTGGCTCGAAATTGATTGTGGGCGCCCACCCGCACGTCGTCCAACGGGAAGAGCGTCACGGCGGCGCGGTCATCGTCCATTCTTTGGGCAACGCGGTTTGCCCGATGGCACTGAAAGGCGCGGCCTCGGGTGCGGTGCGGAGTTTCCGGCTCGCAGCGGAGGTTCCCTGCGCTCACTTCGGTGATGGCTCATCGCCGAGCAATCGGTCTAGATCCGCGACGCGCTCCCATGGGCAACGTTTGCGTTGGTATTTTTTCCAAACGAGGTCGCGCAGTTCGCGCCAGATCGGCTCGGGCACCGGCTTGATGTCGGTCCAGGTGGGATCGCGCTTCTGGGTGGTGGTCATGATCGTCCAGCGGGTGCCGATGTAATTCGCACGGTAGTAAACTTTTCCTTCATCGGTATTTTCGAACCACTCATGACTTTCCATGCCGTGAGCGTGGCGCGCCGAGGGGCGGGAAACAAGCGGGGAATCCACCACAATCCGTGCCCATGGCAGATCCGCGCTTGCCCCCGCACTCCGCATTTCAAATCCTCCCGCATGCTCGCCACCGCCGCCGCTCTGAAAAAACTCCTGCTCGCAAAATCCGTCCGGACCGGATCCTTCACCCTCGCCTCCGGCAAACAAAGCGATCTCTACATCGATTGCCGCGTCACCGCGCTCGATCCTTTCGGCGCCAATCTCATCGGCGATCTCGGCTGGCATGCCGTGCGCTCGAAAATCCATTCCGAGCACCTCAAGATCGACGCCATCGGCGGCATGACGCTCGGGGCCGACCCGATTTCCCTCGCCATCGGCATGACCTCCGCCGCCAAGCACCCGGCCGAGGCACTGCAAGTTTTCACCGTGCGCAAAGAGCCGAAGGGCCATGGCGCGGGCAAACAAATCGAGGGCAACTTCAAAGCGGGCGACAATGTGATCGTCGTCGATGACGTCATCACCACCGGTGGCTCCACCCTCAAGGCGATCGACGCCATCGAGCGCGACGGCGGAAAAGTCGCGTTCTGTCTCGTGTTGGTGGATCGCGAAGAAGGTGGCCGCCAAGCCATCGAGGCGCGGGGTATTCACGTGTTGCCATTGTTCACGCGCAGCACCCTGCTCGGCGAGTGATCCCCAAGGAGCGCGGAATTCATTCCGCGAAAAATCTCATCGCGTAGCGCTGCGAAATGAATTGCGCGCTCCAGTTCGGCCACGTCTGCCGAGCCCCCACACATAACCTCGTTTTCACCGGAATCCGCCTTACCAATTGACAGGATCAGTAAGGTGAATGATGCTTTCTGCATGCTGATCAAGGTGACCAACAAACGACAGGTGACTTTCCCTGCTGCCGTGCTCAAGGCCTTGGGTGCCGGTCCCGGGAGCCATTTGGAGATTCAACAGCGTAGCGACGGATTTTTGCTTCGCCCGCGTGTGATCGATCGCAGCAAGCTGGCTCCCTTGCGTGGATTGATTGAAAAAGGAGCCAAACCGTTTGATCTCGAAACCTTCCGTAACCAGCGCCATGACCCATCGCTACGGGATTGATACGTCGGTTTTCGTCCGCTTGTTGACCGGTGAGCCGGAGGCGGAATATCAGAAAACGGTAAAGGCCTTCGAGCATCGCATGGAAGTCGAACCCAAAGCGGAATTCTTCGCATCGAACCAAGTGATCGGCGAGGCCTACATGGCGCTCCAACATCATTTCGGAATCGCCAAGGCAGATGCCAAAGCCGCCATGTGTGATGTGCTGACGAGCGGGCTTTGTTCGCCACAAAACGGCTCTTCGGTATTTGATGCATTGAGAGCGGACAAAGGATGCGACTTGCTGGATCGGTTGATCGCAGATGACTACGCCGCCCACAATATGAAGACGCTTACCAACGACACGAAGATGTCCCGCCTCACGAATGCGGAAAAACTGTGAAGTGTAGAATACTTCAAGCTTGGACCCGCCCTGTCGGAAAAAACTTGCTCTCGCTGCCACGCCTTGGCCATTGCGGCCGCATTTTAGGTTGAGCAATCCAGCGGCGCGGTTAAAAAGTGCGGGCCATGCCAGTCCAAGCACTCAACATCCTGCCGCGTCCGCCGATGGCGGGGGAAATGGTCCCGGAACATTATTTCCGGGAGCTGGCGCACCGTGAGATCCGCCGGGATGAGCGACCGCTGGAAGTGGATCTGGGATGTGGCGATGGATCATTTCTCATGGAAATGGCGGAGCATTATCCCGAGCGGGATTTCCTGGGAGTGGAGCGCTTGTTAGGCCGGGTGCGCAAGGTGTGCCGGAAGGCGACGCGGCGGGGGCTGACAAACGCGCGGGTGCTGAGATTGGACAGCCGATACGTGGTGGAGTGGTTGCTGCCGGAAGCGCAGGTCTCGCGGCTGCACCTGTTGTGCCCGGACCCGTGGCCGAAAGTCAGGCATCACCGTCGGCGCTTGGTGCAGGCGGATTTTTTGGAAGCGGTGCGGCGGGTGTTGGTCCCGGGCGGCGAGTTCTTGTTCATGACGGACCACCAGGAATATTTCGAGTGGGTCGAGGAAAAGGTCGCGGAGTTTGGAAAATTCGAGCGACTTGAGTGGACTGAGGAAACGTTTTTCTATCCAAAGACCGATTTCCAACAACTTTGGGAAAGCGAAGGCAAAGCGATGTGGCGGCTGCGCTGCCGGAAGTCGGTTAGTGGCGAGTGAGGATCACGGGCGAGTCGCTCAGAAATCCTTCGATCTGCAAGTTTCCGGACTCGTCCACCCGCAGCGTCACGCCGCCGGAGCTGGCTTGATCAATCACCAGGATGCCACGGGATTTCCAATAATCCATAGTCTCCGGATCGCGTTTTTCCTCGATCGGGAAGGGCGAATTCGAGGCGATGATCGCGGTGGGATTCACCGCATCCAGAAACCCATCGCTGAGGGAGAGGTCGGTGCGGTGGCGGCCGGCGATGATGACATCGGCGGAGATGTCCTTGCCGCTATCTAGCAACTTTAGTTCGGTTCCCATCCCGGCATCACTGGTGAAAAGCAGTTTCCAACCCCGCCAATGCAGGCGGTAGGCCGCCACCCGCTCATCGGCCAGCGCATTCACGGCGAGTGGGTCCGGCGCATACAGGATTTCCCATCTGGCACCATCGGGAAATGCCAACGATTCGGTGGCGGCAGCGGGCCGCAAATGGATTCCCGCTTTGGGGCCATCCACCGTCCATGCGCGGAAGGACGGACTGCGTGAAAGCTTGACTGGCATCAGCGCCTGGCGGATCGGGAGCGCCTCCCAGACGAACGAGCCGCCGCCGAGATGGCCGCCATCCGGGTGGCTGAGCACCACCGCGTCCGGCTCGATGCCGAGTTTCCGCAACGACGGCAGCACCGAATATTTGAACCCCCGCTGTCCGCCGCAATCGATGAGCACCGCACCCTCCGCGCCACCCGAAAAGCAGGCCGCGCCCTCGCCACACTCGAGATCGTAGACTAACAGCATCGGCCGTTTTTCCCGGCGCACTCGGATATTTCCGCCCGGAATCGCGGAAAACCCTTCCGCTGCAAGCACGCAGAGTTTCGCGACGCCACCATTCAAGCGATTCACCGCGTGAGAAAGCGGCGCGGCCACCGGCAATAACGCGGCTCCTAACAAAGCGGCGGAGAGCAAAACAAATACCAACGGCACCAACACCAGCGACGAAATCATTGAAACCGGTGTCACCAAGCCGAAATGAAACGCCGTCAGCGGAGCCGAACCCAATCCCGCGACCAGCGAGACGCTCAGCGATTGGGCGAGCCAGCGCCGTTGTTTCAGCCAAAATTCTTGCCAGCGGGTTTGCAATTTTGTCGGCAGATAGATTTCCGGAACGGCCATCCATGCGAAGCATTTCGTGGCCCAAGATGTGCCCACCGCGATGACGGCCACCACGCCATAGGAAAGTTGGACGCCGGGCTGAAACAACAGTCGGCCATCCCACAACATCGCCGCCAGTAACACCGCGCCCAGCGCGTTGAGCAGATCCGGCCGACGCCGAAACACGAAAGCGCCGAGAAACACCGAAGCCATCCACGCCGATCGCACGGCCGGCGCGCTGAAGCCCGTGATCCAGGCATAGCCAAAAACTAACGGCAATAGCGCGACGACCGCCCACCGCCGGGAAACCCCAACCCAACTCAGAACAAGCCAACCGATCGCCCCCACCATCGCCACATGCAATCCGCTCACCGAAAACACGTGCAAGGTCCCGCTATCGCGAAATGCGCTGATCAAGGCGTCCGCATCCGCCGGGATCTCGCCGATCACCACCGCCCGGATGACGCCCGCTTCTTCTGAATCCTCATCCAGACCGGCGGTCACCGCATTTCTAAAACCGTGGCGTACCTTGGCGCCGAAAGTTGCCCACCATCCGGTCACGGTTTTTCCCTCCTGCCAACCCATCTGAAACACCGCCGCCACGCCTTGCTGCCGGAGCCATGTGGCGCGGTCGAATTCCCCCGGATTCCGCGGTTCTGGCAATGGGCCGAAGCTTCCGCGCGCTGTCACCACCGCGCCTGCCACCGGCATCTCGCCACGGCCTTCCCACAGGACTTTCACCCCCGCATTTCCCGGAGTTTGCAATTCCGCCGGGGCCACCCAGAATCGGTCACTTCCACGGGCATCCTTCATCATCCTCGCCTGCACCCAGCCATCGGGTGCCACCAGCAAAGCCGTCTCCGCCGAATCTCGCGAAACATCGCGCCACGTGTAAACCCCCACCGCCAGCCAACCGCAAAACAACCACGCCAAAGCACATTTCCTACCCGCTGCAGACAACCCAGCCGCCGCCAGCACAGCTCCCGCCACCACCCCCCACGCCCAGTGCCCGTTCGCCGCCACGATGCATGTACAAGCCACCAAAGCCGCCGCGAACAATGGATGCCGCACCACCCAATTTTTCAGCCACCCGCGCATACTAAAGAGGAAGCTGAAATTCCAGAAGCTCACATGCGCTTCGCGTTGCGTCCCTCATCGATGAGCTTCCAGAAATGCTTGGAATCTGCCAGTGCCTCGTCCTCGGCCAGCGGCATCTTCGAGCGGAACAGGAAATCCGAGAACGTTCCACGATGCAAAACCCGGTGAACAATCACCGAGTTCTCCTTCACCTCGAAATAAAACCGGTATTCCTTCGCCCGGAACCGATACAGAACCGTCCCGGCACGTTCGATTTTTCCGAAACGCTCGCCGCTCAGGTTTTCCAGATCGGTCTTGCCGACTTGGAACTCATCTAGCAACTCAAGTTGCTCAAGCGTCCCGAGCTTTGAAAGCTCGGCTGCACTGATTTCATTAAAAACGATTTGGAACACCCCGGCAGACTACCCACGCCATTCGTCAGAGGAAAGCGGAAAGAAATGGAGCCGCCGCATCTGAATTCCCTTGGTTTGACAGGATCGAAACGCGGAGGCCGCGGAGGACTTCGCGAAGGAAGATGAATGCAATGTCATGGGACTCGGAATGTTTCCTGTGCTCATTCCGTTCCAAACCCCGCAATCTCTGCGCTTTTCTCTGCGACCTCCGCGATCTCTGCGTTTCGCTGAAATCTTTTTTACGCGTCGGCCCTGTGGAAAGAATTGGGTCACGATCAAGACCTTACCAACTTTCCCCTTCCCTCCCCCTGCATTCCGCTGTTCTCTGGCCGTAGAACCATGCGGTGTTTTTACTCAGAGGACCTCGAACTTGAATTGCCATCGGGGCACCCGTTTCCGATGAGCAAATTCCGCGTGTCCAAGGACATGTTGCTGGACGGCGGCATCCTGCGGCCCGAGGAAATCATCGAGGTCCGCAGCGCGTCCACTCACCTCCTCCAGCGCGTCCACGAAACCGATTACATCCGTAAAATCGAGTCCGGCCAACTCGGCCGCAAAGAACAAATCCTGCTCGGCCTTCCCGCCACGCCGAAACTCTACACCCGCAGCGCCACCGAGGTGGAGGCCACCCGCCTCGCATGCCACGCCGCACTCGTCGAAGGCGTCGGCGTCTGCCTAGCTGGCGGCACCCACCATGCATTCCGCGGCCATGGCGAGGGCTATTGCGTGTTCAACGATGTCGCCATCGCCATCCGCGATCTGCAGGACAAGCAGCCCAACATTAAGATCATGGTCGTCGATACCGATGCCCACCAAGGCAACGGCACCGCCGACCTGCTAGCCGACGACCCACGCGTCTTCACCTACTCGATCCATGTCGGCCGGAATTACCCGACGAAAAAAACCACCAGCTCGCTCGACATCGAGACGGTCCGCTACGTCGAGGGTGAGATGTATTTGAAACAACTCTTCGCCAGCCTGGCCGGAGCACTCGATGCCTTCGCGCCCGATCTCGTCATTTGGATATCCGGCGCGGACAACCACCGCAACGACGTGTTCGGCCAAATGTATCTTTCGCTCAAAGACATCCAACGCCGCGACGAAGTTCTGCTAAGTGCCTTCATTCGCAACCGCATCCCGGTGGCCGTGCTCTACGGCGGCGGCTACAACCGCCAGCCCGAGTTCACCGCCAAGCTCCACCGCAACACCATCGCCACCGCCAAGCGCCTCGCCACGGAAGTCCGCGGACTCTAACGCCACCTCAGTGGCGCGGGCATCCTGCCCGCAGCCGTCTTTCGTTATCTTGGACTGCGTGCAACCTGCTGCACGCAATCAACAAGGATGACCTCGGGATTTTGAATTGACCCAAACCGAAGCCGTGTTGATAGAAACGCGGCTTCTTGTCTTGTGTCTCGAAGTCTTGTGTCTTCACATCGATCGATCCGCGGTTGGGAATCGGGGCAGTTCGCGAGCTTATTCCGCCGGAGGATTTATCGGACTCGCAGGCGGGGCACCACCGCCCGCTGGGCCTTTTGGTCCGCCCGGTCCGCCGTGACCTTCTTTGCCGCCTGGGCCGCCGTGTCCCATGGGAGGCTTGGGCAATTTACCACGTTCCGCATCGCTGATTTTGCCGTCACCGTCGGTGTCGAATTTCTTGAGCATTACGGCTTGGTTTGCCGTGCGGGCGGCGGCTTTTTCCTCGTCGTTGAGCTTGCCGTCACCGTCCTTGTCGAATTTGGCGATCGCTTGCTTTTTCATTTCCTCGACCTTGGCCAATCGAGCCTCTTCCATCGCCTTGCGCTCTTCATCGGATAGTTTGCCGTCGCCATCCTTGTCGAATTTCTTCACCATTCTCGGTGGCGGTCCCTTCGAGTGAGCGGGGCCTTGTGGTTTGTCTTGGGCGGAAAGAATCAAGCTCGTGCTGATCATTGCTGCCAAGGTGATCCAGGGTGTCGTTTTCATGGGTGCTATCGATTTGGAATTGAAAAACCGACCATCGGTCATATCTGCCTCTTAAAACACTGGCAACGCCGGATGGTTGCAAAGTTTTTTGCTGCCGGTTATTTGTTTTTGGCGGAATCGGGAGATTTCAGATTTCGGACGCCTCGGTGGCTGCTGCCGCCGGGACAACAGGCCGCTTCCGGACCGGTAGATGATGGGGCAGAATCACGGAAAATAGATGCACGAGGGGGTAGGCGGCAAGCGCCAGCAGCAGGCCCATCGCGACGAAGCCGACGATGTAATTGCTGACGGACAGGGTGCCGACGCCGGGAAGGCTCATGTGGGCTTTTGCAAGGAAATGGGGCACGGGTAGCGACAAGACGTCGATCAACCATTGGCCGAGGCGGATCTGTGCGATCCAGAATGGCACGTTGGTGAAGGGATTGCTGATGAAACAGGCCGCCATCGCAAACGGCACGTTGGCTTTCACCCGCATGGCGAGAATCGCCGCGACGATCGATTGCGGGATCATCGGCATCATTGAGAAAAATAGCCCGATGGCGAGGCCGGAGGCCACGGTGTCGCGGCACGGGATCCAGAGGTTGCGGTTCAGAAGCGGGCGTGAGATGGCTTGCCACCATGGACGGTGTCTGAGGCGCGGGTGCCGCAGGGACCTGAACGCCCGGCGGACCAATCTGAGATAGCTTTTTTTCATGAACCGGGGCCAAACCCGTGCGGAACATTCACCGCCATCACCGGACAAGCAACCGCAAATGCCTTGTCGGATCGATGTGCGCGCGACAAGGTGCGCCCGCAATCATGGAACCTTGGCAAGCATTCATCCTCGGCCTCATCGAAGGCATCACCGAATACCTTCCGGTCAGCTCCACCGGCCATCTGCTCGTCGCCCAGCACTTGATGGGCATCGGCACCGCGACGGACTTGGACAAAGCCGCGGCGGACACCTTCGCCATCTGCATCCAAGGCGGAGCGATCCTGGCGGTGGTCGGGCTTTATTACAAACGCGTCCTGCAAATGATCCTCGGCGTGCTCGGCAAGAACCCGGAGGGTCTCAAGCTCGCGGTTTCCATCATCGTCGGCTTCCTCCCCGCCGCCGTGATCGGCCTTCTGCTCAACGACTGGATCGAGGCAAAATTGTTCGGCATGTGGCCCATCGTCTTCGCTTGGGTGTTCGGTGGGATTCTGATTCTTGCCGCTTCATGGTGGGCCCGGCGCGGACCGATCAAGGGTAAAGGAGTTGAGCTGTTAGAAATGTCATGGAAAATGGCGCTCATCATCGGGATGCTGCAATGCGTCGCGATGTGGCCGGGCACCAGCCGCAGTCTGATGACCATCGTCGGCGGCTTGATGGTCGGACTATCGTTGGCGGCGGCCATCGAATATTCATTCTTGTTAGGCGTGCTCACCTTGACCGCCGCCACCGCGAAGAAAGCGCTTTGGAAAGTGCATGTTCCGGAAGCAGCGGACTATGACGTTTGGTTTGGCGGGGCGAAGTTGATGTGGAATCACTATGGAGCGTTGCCCTTGGCGGTGGGAATCATCGCAGCCACAGTCTCGGCCGCGCTGGCGGTGAAGTGGCTGGTGGCTTATTTGCAACGGCGCGGACTGGCGGTCTTCGGTTGGTATCGCATCGCCGTCGGCGTGGTGGTCGGCGGGTTAATCTTGACCGGCGTTTTTCCGGCCTAACAAAAACGCACCATGTCCTTGAGGAACTGACCCCAAAGGAAAAGCAGGCCGCGTTTCGAATATTGAAAATGGCCGTCGCCAGTGAGCCGGATGACACCGGTGGCGAGGTTGTGAGCGACTTGTCTGCGCATTTCCGCCTCGATCGAGCACTCGATTTCCTCGGGATCGGGAATGCGGAGTTGCTTGGCCGGGATTTTCAATTGTGTGAGATAATCCCGGTGATTGCCGAGAATTTCGTGGAAACAATTCCGATCGCAAGGCACGTGATTCCATCGCACATCCGGCGGGCAGCGCAGCGTCGGGGCGAATGGGAAATTCGTGGTGCGCCAGATTTTCCCTTCACAATCATGGGAGGTGATCGTGATGAAAGCGAAGGCGACATCGCTTTGCTCGCAGAGGCAGACGGCGGCGACCGCGCGTTCCTCCGGATGCCAGAACAGTCGAAAATATTGTTTCATGCCATCCCACTCCCAGCCACAATCCGAGACATGCTCGAAGCCGGCCTCTTCCATCGCCATGGCGGCCTCGCGTGCGTTCGGGAAAAACGACGGATTCGGGATCGGCCGCTGACTCAGACGGTTTTCAACGGGCAAGCGCATCCGGCGAATTCGGGTCAGCAACTCGATCCATGGCAGGAACAACCAAACCAATGCGCCGCACCAACCGGCGATGAGGTTGCCGGTCAGGAAATACAACGTGCAAAAACTGGCCGACAGAAACGTCAGTGCGCCGAGTTTCCGCAAACACGCCGTGCGAGCCGAGCGCAAGGCGATAGCGAGCACGAATAATCCAACAACGGTCAGGGTTTCACGCATGTGGATTCAGTTTTTACGAAAGTCAGGAAACACGGATAAACAATGAGTTCCATCGTTCTTAAGGGCATGCAAGGGCTTTATTGCCAGGCTAGGCTCAATAACGCTTTCAGCCTCGCCGGATCCGTCGCCGAGGTCTTCGCGACAAAGCCGCGGGCATGCGCGAAATGGACATCTTCGCAACCCTCGATCCGCGTGAAATCCAGCCGCGGATGATCATTGTGGCGCGATAACCCGAAGCCCTGCCCGCGGCGGTCGGGATAGACCAAACCGACAATTTTTTGGCCGTCGGGGTGGCCATCGATGAAGCGGCCGAGGCCGGATGACGGTTCGTCCGGCAGGGGTTCAGTACGCGGCATGAACAGCACGTGGAAGGGCCCGTTCGGCGATTCGATTTCCCAGAATTCACCCGTGGCGGCGATCTCATCGAGGCGCGAGCGCAGGGATTTCAAATACCCGAGTAAATCTGAGCCGATCCAGCGCATCACTTCCCACAATGGTTCGCCGGGCTCGAGCCGCGAAACCGAGGCAAAACGGCGTAGCAAGGTCACATCGATCGGCGAGTTGAGTTTTGCCAGCGTGTCCCGGCCGATGCCGAGCCAGCGCGAAGTTTCCATCGCGCCGCGGGTATCCAGCCATTCCGCCGGCTCCAACCAATCGCAGAATGCCCGCGCATCCTCGTAAACCCCAAGATCTTGCAGCACCAAACTCAAGGCGCACAGCGGCGGATGGTCTTTCGGAAATTGGTGGTGATCGAAATTTCCCCGCTCCGGTGCATGCTCACCGCCCACGTCCAACACCGCAATCGCCGGATCCGCGAGATCCTCAGCCGTCGGTTCGCGCCGGACGATGGGCACGGCATGGCCGGCCAACATCAGACAACAGGCGAGAAACTCGTCTTTATGCGAGCCTCCGGGGTGGGTCAAAATCAGGGAATAACTCATAAGCACCCGCGCTGGGCGGCCGCAACATAGGTGCATTGCCCGACTTGCAAAGGTTTTTGGCAATCAAGGCCACCTCACAGCCTTGCCACCTGGATATCCGGACCACACCATCGCCCCGCCATGAAGCCAATGACGATTTTCTCCGATCCCCTGTTAGGCGACCGCGCCGCACAGCTCCTCCGCTCCGGAACGGCCGGCCACATCCTACTGACTCCCGCGCTACCGGCCTCGTCCGTGCTCGCGCAAGCCACGGCGGACCCGACGTTCTCGCGGGCGGAAATCGCGTTCGGCCAGCCGCATTTGGAAAGTATCCACGCGGCGGCGGATCTGAAGTGGCTACAAGTCAGCTCAGCCGGATTCACGCGATATGATACGCCCGAGTTCCGCCAAACCATCGCCGCGCGCGGCATCATCGTGACCAATAGCTCCGGCGTTTATGCGCAAGCCTGCGCCGAGCATGTCTTCAGCTTCATGCTGGCAAACTCGCGGATGCTGCCGCAAGCGTTCGCCAGTCGCGCAACTAATGGATCTGGGGAATGGCTCGGACTGCGGAGCGACTCACGCTCGCTCCACGGCCAAAGCGTGGTGATCCTCGGCTTCGGTGTGATCGCAAAACACTTGATCAAATTGCTGGGGCCATTCGCCATGCGCATCACCGCCATGCGCCGCCAGCCGCTCGGCGACGAAGGTGTGCCGGTAGTCACCGCGTGCGATCTGTCAGCCGCACTCGCCACCGCGGACCACGTCATCGATATCTTGCCGGACAACCCTGCTTCGCGTGGATTTGTGAACGACGCCGTGTTTTCCAGCATGAAACCCGGCGCCGTTTTTCACAACATCGGCCGCGGCACCACCGTGGATCAGGATGCGCTCGTCCGCGCTCTGCGCTCGGGCCGCCTTTCCGCCGCTTGGCTCGATGTCACCGATCCCGAACCGTTGCCCTCCAATCACCCGCTGCGGCTCGAGCCCCAATGTTTCATCACCCCCCACATTGCCGGCGGTCACCACGCGGAAGATGAAACGCTGGTGCGCCATTTCCTGGAAAACCTCCGCCGCTACCTTGCGCACGAACCGCTCGTGGACCGAATCATGTGAGGGATTCCCCCAATCATCTAATCGCCTTCATCCGCGCGGTGGAGGACGATTTGATAGCTTCCGCGCTCAAAAAGCACGCCATTCGGAAGGCCCTTCATCTGCCATGCTCCCAAGGCAACCGCTTTTCTCAAACCCTCGGCATAAGGATTCCCAATCACCATTTTTCCCGTTTCCGGAAAATACTGCCACACCAACATCCGGACTTTGACGTTCGGGTTCTGCCGAACCGAAATGGCCACGCTGCCGCTGAGTTTTCCCGCCTGAATCCCTCGCCCGAAATCGAAGAAATATTCGTGCGTCTCCGTCGCCGGAACACTTGGATCGGTGCTTGAGACCACTTTGTAGAAACCGCCAAAGCGGCCGGTGCCGATGTCGGTGTCGGTGGCGGTGTCGGAAACATCCGCTCGAACGGTCACCGCAGCAGAAATGATGATGACACTCACAAGCGCCCCAATCATTTTAGGAAAAGAAAAATGGCATAGGATCATCATGCATCACCTCCTTGTTGGAACGTGCATATTCGCACAAATCGGCGCGATGCGCAATGATCCTTCGGATAGGTTTATGGTAAGAGGTGTTAAAAGTAATGGGTTATAGATTATTACGAAGAGAACCTGCCAAGGCCTCTTCTTCTCCAATCCACGATCCAAAATCTCTTTCCCCCAATTCTCGATTCCGCGCCGGACTTTGCTTGTCTAAATGGGCCGCGATGTCTTAAAATCCCGGCCATGAAACTCGGCTACACGATGCTTTATGTGAAGGACGTGCCCCGCTCGGTGGCATTTTACGAAGATGCCTTCGGATTAAGCCGTCGTTTCGTCCATGAGGCGGGCATGTATGCGGAGATGGATACGGGCGCCACCACCTTGGCCTTTGCCGCCAATGGCCTGGCGAAATCCAACCTGCCCTGTGGCTTTGAGGAAAATGATCCAAAGCGCCTGCCCGCCGGCTTCGAACTGGCCTTCGTCACCGATGATGTCCAAGCTGCTTACGATCGCGCGCTTGCCGCCGGGGCCATCCCCATTTCCACGCCGATCTCCAAACCATGGGGTCAGATTGTCGCCTTTGTGCGGGATAAGGACGGCATTGTCGTCGAACTCTGCACGCCCTCCACGCAATCTTGATCTGTAGGAATATGCGATGATCCGCCACAGTGGCCCGGGCGTTTCCGCCCGGAGCCAAAATTGGCCACCCGATTTTACGGAGGTATCCGTTAGTCTATCATTTTCCATCAATCGAGTGGACTACCTCCTGAAGCAGCATCTCGTCCATCTCGACGTGATGGGATCGCTCAGGAAAACGGCCTTCCTTGACGTCGGCGATGTATTCACCAAAGGCGGCGACACGTTCCTGTTGCAAGCGCCGGTTTTCATCCAGCAAATTGCGGCAAGCCTTGGCGTGACGAGGGAGGCAATCATCGTAATCGCCGAGAATATCATCTGAAAAAAGAAACTGCGTGTCACAGGCAAGAGGATGGTGGTTCTCAATATCCCGGATGACTACGACTTCATGGACCCGGCGCGGATCCAATTGTTAAAGCAGCGTTGCACGCCTATATTTCTAGAGCGCTATCACCATGCGCTGGTCATCGCGAAGCAAAAGCAGCGAAGACCTCAAGAATCGCTTGTGATTGCAACTTGGACTGCGTGCAGCCTGCTGCCGCTTTGGTTTCGCAGTCTGCTGCGGTGAGTCATTTGGGTTGCCGTCCGCAGGCTGGCGGTGGAAAGCGGCTGCAGGCCGCACGCAGTCCATGTGGGGCGGTGGCTTCGACTTATGCTAGAATGCCTTTGACGATTTGGCTTCCGGGTTTGGTAATGTTGGTGAGTCTTTGTGGCACGCCTTGCGAGGGATATGTTAGTTTTTCGTGATCAAAGCCCATGAGTTGCATCATGGTGGCGTGGAGATCGTGAACGGAAACTTTGTTGGTGATGGCCTCATAGCCGATGGGGTCGGTCTCGCCGTAGGAAATGCCTGGTTTCACGCCGCCGCCAGCCATCCAGATGGTTAAAGCGCCGGGGTTGTGATCGCGGCCGACGAAGGGATTGTCGTTGCCGCCGCGGTTTTCCAGCATGGGGGTGCGGCCGAACTCGCCGCCCCAGACGACGAGTGTGTCTTCCAGCAGGCCGCGTTGTTTGAGATCCTTCAGCAGCGCGGTCATGGGCTGATCCACTTCTTTGCAACGTTCGTTGAAGCCTTTGTTGAGCGCCTCGCTGGCGCTGGCGCCATGCGAGTCCCAACCCCAGTGGAAAAGCTGAATGTATCGCACGCCGCGCTCGGCGAGGCGGCGGGCGAGCAGGCAGTTGTTCGCGAAGGATTCTTTGCCGGGTTGGGTGCCGTATAACTGGTGGGTGGCGGCATTTTCCTGTTTCAGATCGAAGGCGTCGGTGGCGTGGATCTGCATCCGATAGGCCATCTCGTATTGGGCGATGCGGGTGACGGTTTCCGGATCGCCCACGTCTTCGGCGATTTTCTGATTCAGGCGGTCGAGCGAATTGAGCGAGCGGCGGCGGAGGTCGCGCGAGATGCCTGCGGGATCGTCAAGATAGAGAACGGGTTCGCCTTCCGAACGGCATTGCACACCTTGATAGACGGATGGCAGGTAGCCGGAGCCCCAAACGGATTTCCCGGCATCGGGATTTTTTCCGCCAGAGGTCAGCACGATGAAACCCGGAAGATTCTGGTTTTCCGAGCCGAGCCCGTAAGTCGCCCACGCGCCGATCGAGGGCGCGCCGAGGTTCTGGCTGCCGGTGTGCACGAGCAACTGCGCGGGCCCGTGGTTGAATTGATCGGTGTGCATCGACTTGATGAAGCACACGTCATCGACGACGGAGGAAAAGTGCGGCAGGCGGTCGGATACCCACGCGCGGGATTGGCCATGTTGCTGGAAGGCGTATTGGGGGCCGAGCATTTTCGGCACGCCCTGGATGAAGGCGAATTGTTTGCCTTCAAGAAACTCCTTCGGACATTCCTTGCCGTTGAGTTTGAGTAGATCGGGCTTGTAATCGAAGAGTTCATGCTGCGAGGGCGCGCCAGCCATGTGCAGATAGATGATGCGCTTCGCCTTGGCCGCGAACTGCGGGAGCGCGGGAGCGAGCGGATTCGTCGGATCTTTTTTCAGCACGCCCGATGCGCCCCACGCGCGGCCGGCGGAACCGGCAAGCCACATCGCGCCAAGGCCGGTGCTGCACTTCGCGAGGAAGTGGCGGCGGGTCAGATGCTCTAACTTGGAATGTTGGAGCCGGGCGAAGTGTTCGGGATTCATCGGGTGAGAGCGGAGTCCAGGTTGAGCATCGTGTTCGCTACGAGCACGAGTGCGGCGGCGTTGGGGGTTTCCGCGAGCTTCGCGGAATCAGCGGGATTTTTCTGATAGTCCGAAACGCAGTCGGCGTGGAGCGAAACCAGCTCATCGATCATGGCGGGGCTAGCCGCTTGCTGGGTGGCGAGCAGGACGCCGAACGCGAGCTGAGCCGGGAGATTTGCCGAGTGGTCTCTCATGCGTTTGGCAAAACTCTGGGCGGCCTCGATGTGAGCGGGATCGTTGAGCGTGACGAGCGCTTGCAGCGGAGTGTTGCTAACCAATCGACGCGCACTGCACAGGTCGCGGCTCGGCGCGTCGAAGGTGAGGAATCCCGGAAATCCGCTGGTGCGCTTGGAGTAGGTGTAAATCCCACGGCGGTAACGATCCTCGCCCTTCGAGTCTTTCCATTTCGCCCCGTTGTAAACCGAACTCCACACTCCGGCAGGCTGTGGCGGAAACACCGGCGGACCATGCATTTTCGGCGAGAGCAATCCAGCGACGGCAAGCGCCTGATCGCGGACCATTTCCGCGGACAGTCGGTTGCGCGGGCCACGGGCGAGCAAGCGGTTCGCCGGATCTTTTTCCACAAGGTCTTTCGATGCGCGGTGGCTTTGCCGGTAAGTCGATGAGAGCACGATTTCGCGGAGCATCGATTTCACCGACCATTTGAAATGATTTTCAAACCGGAGCGCCAGATGATCCAACAGTTCGGGATGGCTCGGGGGAGTGCCGGAGGTGCCGAAATCTTCGGCAGTTAGAACAATGCCGGTGCCAAAGAGTTCGCCCCACAAGCGATTCACCATGACGCGAGCGGTGAGCGGGTTTTCCGGGCTGGCGATCCATCGCGCCATGTCGAGCCGGGTCATCCCGTCTTTGTTGTTGTTGTTAGCCAGTAACTCCGGCACGCCGGGAGAGACCACGTTTTCCTTCGACAAGCGGTTGCCCCTTGCGAAGACGCGGGTCTCGCGGGCGGGACGTTCGACCATGATCGGAACCATGGTGCCATTGATCGCCTTATGCCGCTGGCTCATTTCATCACGGGATTTCCATGCGGCTCGGCGTTGCGGATCATGGACAAGCGACAGCCATTCGGGTCGGGTGGAAAATTCGATGGCAAACTTTCGCACCGGGGTCGCTTGGCTACCCGCTGTTTCGCCTTTCTGAGTCATCGATATTTCCAATCGCGCTCCAGCGACTGGACTCACCGATTTGACAGGAACAAAGACAAACCAACGCGGACCATCGAGTTTCGGGAATCCGCCGACATTCCCACCAGGCGCGGGATCGCGGACATCACCAAGGCGATCGGCAAAAACCTCTTGCATCGCGACAGGTGTGACTCCCCCCGCCGGATCGATGAGATTCACTTGAAACTGAGTGACCAACGAACCGCGCTCAGGCCATTTTTTCGGGTCGTCATGGTCGGGCAGGATTCTCAAACGAAGCGCACTGAATGCTGCTGCTGGGCCTGAAACTTTATGAATGTTTCCCTTGGGCAAGTTGCCTTCACTTTGAATCACTCCATTGGCGGAAATAGCCAGTTTGCCGTGACTGGGTGCAAAGACATCGGGCGTGAATGATTTCCAATCTTCCGTTGTTTTCGCTAGATCTTGCCCCGCTTGGTTGAGTTGCTCGCGGAGGGTTTTCATTTTGCCTTCCAAGGCCGAGGCCTCCGCCGTCTGCGCCGGGTCCGCCGTCACTTTCATGCGCGGGAAATCGTCATCTTGATCGTAATCCGCTGTGCTGTTGAAGAATGCGGTGAATTGGTAAAACTCGTCGTGCGTGATCGGATCGTAAGGATGCGAGTGGCATTGCGCGCAGCCAAAGGTGGTTGCCTGCCAAGTGGTCCATGTGGTGTTAGATCGATCGATCACCGCCGCCACGCGGAACTCTTCATCATCG
This sequence comes from Akkermansiaceae bacterium, assembly GCA_903919975.1. Lineage (GTDB taxonomy): Bacteria > Verrucomicrobiota > Verrucomicrobiia > Verrucomicrobiales > Akkermansiaceae > Luteolibacter. The sequence goes on from CAIXKE010000013.1 coordinate 32,605, forward strand.
GTGCCGCCTTCGGTGTTCGTTTGGCTGTTGCGATGAAATGCGGTCGCGAGTCGTTGGTCGGCGGTTGCGTTCGGCAGCAGGTCGCCGGCGAGTTGCTCGATGGTGAACTGGTCATACGGCATGTCTGAATTGAACGCGCGGATCACCCAATCGCGGAACGGCCAGATGTCGCGGTTCGGGTCTTTTTCAAAGCCGTAAGTATCCGAGTAGCGGGCGAGATCCAACCAGACCGCCGCCCAACGCTCGCCAAAACGTGGCAATGCCAGCAAGCGATCGACCACCCCGGCGCGTGCGGCGGCAAGATCATTTTTCAAAGCTTCCTGATACGCCGCCAGATCTTCCGGTGACGGCGGCAAGCCGGTGAGATCGAAGCTCACCCGGCGCAGCCATTCGCTGGGGCTGGCTTCGGGCGATGGCTTGAGGTTTTCCCGGTCGAGCTGGTGCAGGATGAAACGATCGAATGGCGCGGTCGGCCATGTTTCGTCGGAAATTATAGCAGGCGCGGATTCCTTCGGCGCGACGAAGGCCCAGTGATTCTGCCACTCCGCGCCTTGGCCGATCCAGCGCTCGATGAGCGCGATTTCGGCGGCGGGCAAGGGCGGGCCGTGTTTTGGTTTGGGCATCACCTCATCGGGATCGCTGCTGCGGATGCGGCGCAACATGTCGGACTCGGCCGGCTTGCCCGGGACGATGGCGTATTCGCCGGATTTGCCTTTGCCCAAGGCTTTTTCGCGATAAATGAATGAAATTCCGCCAGCCTCCTTCACGCCGCCGTGGCAGGCGGTGCAGTGTTTGGTGAGAATCGGCCGGATGTCGCGGTTGAACTCCACGGGCTCATCGGCCCGGGCGGACACGATGAATGCAAACGGCAGCAATGTGAAAAAGGGTCGAAACATCGGTCAAAGCCGCAGTCTACGAGGGACGGCTGAAATTGCTTTCATCTGAAAATAGATGAAAGCCAAAGTTATTTGAATGCGTCTATTCCGACCCACGACTCCTTGACTTGCGCAAGGCCCGAAATGACGGCAAGGTGCGCGGCATGCTTCGTTTGATATTCATTTCCCTCGCCCTCGTCGGCTTCGTTCGCGGGCAATCCTATGCGCCGAGCTCCGATCGGCCGCCGCAGCTTGCCCGCGAATTCCGCGGCGCCTGGATCGCCACGGTTCACAATATCGATTGGCCAAGCGCCAAGGGCCTCAGCTCGGCCTCCCAACAATCAGAACTCCGCGCGATCCTCGACAAGGTTTCCGCATTGAAAATGAATGCCGTGGTTTTCCAGGTCAGGCCCATGTGCGACGCACTCTATCAATCGTCGATCGAACCCTGGAGTCCGTGGCTCACCGGCACCATGGGCCGCTCGCCGGGCTATGATCCGCTGGCCTATTGCATCAAGGAGGCGCATGCCCGAGGAATCGAGGTGCATGCTTGGTTCAATCCATTCCGCGCGCTTTCTAACAATTCCCAGGAAACCTGCGGAAATCATATCTCGCGCAGCACACCGGGTATCACCAAGCGCTACGGTACGATGACATGGTGCGATCCCGCCAGTCCGGAGGCCCGCGCCCGCGCGCTCAACGTGATCCTTGATGTGGTCCGCCGCTATGACGTCGATGGCGTGCATCTCGACGACTATTTTTACCCCTATCCCACGGGCACGCTGCAGTTTTCCGATGGCAAAAGCCCATCGCAACGGCGGGGCTACATCGATGGTTTCGTGAGCAACCTTTACTCATCGGTGAAAAAGCAAAAATCGTGGGTGCGGGTGGGCATCAGCCCCTTCGGCATTTGGCGGCCGGGTGTGCCATCGGGGATCGAGGCGGGCCTCGATAGCTATGAGCAACTCGCCGGGGACTCCCGCAAGTGGTTGAAAAACGGCTGGGTCGATTACCTCGCTCCCCAACTTTACTGGCGGATCTATCCCCCAAAACAAAGTTTCCCCGCGCTCCTCGAGTGGTGGCGGGACCAAGGCAGCCGCCCGGTCTGGCCTGGCATCGCGACGGATCGCATCGGCGGCCCGGAAGACCGGCGGGCGGCATCGGAAATCACCAACCAAATCGATCTCAGCCGTAAAATCGGCAAAAATTGGAACGGCCACATCCATTGGAGTGCCAAAAGCTTGATCACCAACAAGGGCGGCATCGCCACCAAACTCGCCGGCACCTACACCCAACCCGCCGCCGTGCCGCCGATGCCGTGGTTGAATGCAGACACCCCCGCCGCGCCAAGCGTCAGCGCGTCCGTGCAGGGCGAAAACACCGTCGTCCGCTGGTCGCCCGATGGCAAAACCGCGAAAATCGCCGTGCAGGCTCGCAATGGCGGCACTTGGCGCACGGTTAAAATCGGTTCGGCAAGCAGCGGCCAGGCGACCATCCCGCGTGCGGATGCCATCGCGGTGACCGCTCTCGACCGTTTCGGCAACGCCAGCGCTCCGAAAATTCTGGGCGTCCAGTGAATTTTCCAAATCCGCAATCCCTTGAAAATCCACCCGAATTTCCTGCTGCTCACGTGTGTGGCGCCCGTTCTCGGATGGTCGGCATGGCAGCCGTTTGAACCGCTCACGTGGTGGCTTGAAGTCGCGCCTGTTTTTCTCGGATTCGCCGCGCTTTTCATCGCCCAGACGAGAAGCGCATGGCGTCTTTCCAATTTCGCTATTTGCCTCATCGGCATGCACATGCTCCTGCTCATCGTTGGCGGCCATTACACTTACGCCCGCGTCCCACTGGGAAACTGGGTGGCCGAAACCTTCAATCTCTCCCGCAACCACTATGATCGGCTCGGCCACTTCGCCCAAGGACTGGTGCCCGCCGTGATCTGCCGCGAGATTTTCATCCGACTCCACGTCATCACGCGCCGCGGCTGGCTCGGCTTCTGCGTGGTTTCAGTCTGCCTTGCCATCAGCGCCACTTACGAACTCCTCGAGTGCGCGGCGGCGCTCATTTCCGCAGAGGCGGCGGAGTCGTTCCTCGGCACCCAAGGAGATGTTTGGGACACTCAAAGCGACATGTTTCTGGCAGGGATGGGCGCGTTGATCGCCGTACTCCTGCTTCCGCGGGTTCACGATCGCTCGATCGCCTTTTTGGGAAAACGCGCCGCCCTCATATGATCTGCTATACCGTCAAACCTCCTGCATAACTTGACCTTGTGGTTACGGAGCGCTGGCTTCAGCCCTAAGCCATTATGGATACCCGGGGTCGAGGAGCGCCGACATCCTACGGAGCGCCGACATTCTGTCGGCTGTGGCGGGGGGGACATTCTGTCACCCGTCTTCCGCGAAGCGACTCGCCGGACAGCATGTCCGTCATCCAGCAGCGCGCAAAATGCACGCGCTCCGACATTCCGTATCCTTAAAGGCATTGGGCTAAAGCCAGCGCTCCTTTGTGTAGTCCGCGTTAATGTGAATCCATGTTCATCTGCGGTTCCTTGCTCTTTTCAGATCAAATTGATGCCCCTCCCGCTTTCTTCGCCCTTGTCAGGCCACGTTTCCATGTCTTGACTGCCCGTCCAATCAATTTCCCACTGTGAAAGCCCACGAACTCTACACCGCCGCCGATCCCGCAATTGTCACTCAAATGCTCGATTGGTTCCGCAGCAATGACCGCAATGTTTACAAATCCGCCGTCGCCACCCTTGCCGGAAACCGCAAGCTCCGCCCGGTATTCGTCGAGAAAAAAACCCTTGTCGATCAATACGCCTGGATTCACAAAACCCTGAAAATCAACGCCTGCAACACCATCGGCGAGCACCTGCTGCAAGCCTACCTGATGGCCGGCCAGCAATCGATGCTCGCCATGTTCTGTGACGGCATGGGCATCCCGCACGATGGCAAGGGCTCGGTGGTCGGGAATCTCCCGAAACAACTCGAGGCCGACCGCCTCGCCACCACCATCGATCGCCTGGTCGAGCTCTTCGATCCCAAACTGCTCACACTTTACCTCCATTGCTTCAACATGCAGGTCGACGGCGGTTGGTCCGGGCTCACCGAAAAACTCGCATCCGACGAGCGCCTCGTGCTCGCGTGAGTGGTTTCAACGTTATAAGTTATACGTTAGAAGTTGTTAGTGAAAAAAAGTCCCCACCAAGCTCTTCACTTTTAACAAACAACATATAACCCATAACTTTTTCCCATGCCAAAGGTCTACGTCAGAACCTACGGTTGCCAAATGAATGAGCGCGACTCGGAGCAAGTCTTGCGCACATTCACCGAGGGCGGCTACACCGTCACGCAGAACGAGCACGATGCCGACGCTATTCTGATCAACACCTGCTCGGTCCGCGATCAGGCGGAGCAAAAGGCGCTCGGCAAAATGGGCAACATGATGCACGCCGGCCGTGACCGGAAACACGTGGTCTATGGCTTCATGGGCTGCATGGCCCAATCCCGCGGCGAGGAGTTGTTCAAAGCCGTGCCCAGCCTCGATGTCGTGGTCGGCACGCAAAAATATCACAAGGTGTTCGAATACGTGGACACCATCCTCCAACGGCGGCTCGAAGCTCGCATGGACGATCCCACCTACTCGTTGCGCGGTGCATCCGTCTGCGACGTCGCCGAGGAGGAAGGTTCTCAAAACACCATCCGAGATCACATCGCCAAGCCCCGGGAAGCCTCCGCTTTTGTCTCCATCATGCAGGGTTGCAACATGCGCTGCTCGTTCTGCATCGTCCCGGACACACGCGGCAAGGAACGCGGCCGGCCGATCCGCGACATCGTCGGCGAAGTCCGCCACCTCGCCGCCAACGGCGTGAAGGAAGTCACGTTGTTAGGGCAAATCGTCAACCTCTACGGCCGCACCGAGTTTCCACGGATCGATGGCAAATCGCCGTTCGTCCAACTCCTCGAAGCCGTGCATGAAATCGATGGCATCGAGCGCATCCGCTTCACCTCCCCTCATCCAATCGGTTACCGGGACGACCTCATCGCCGCATTCACCTATCTGCCGAAACTTTGCTCGCACATTCATTTCCCGATGCAGAGCGGCTCGGACCGCATCCTTCGCGAAATGCGCAGGCCGTATAAGAACGAAAAGTTCATCGAGATCTGCGAGAAAATGAAAGCCGCCCGCCCGGGCATCGCGATCACCACCGACATCATCGTCGGCTTCCCCAGCGAGACCGAAGAGGATTTCCAAGCGACCATCTCCACCGTCGAGCGCCTGCAATTCGATAACGCCTTCGTCTTCCGCTACTCAAAACGCCGCAACACGCCGGCCGCGGATATGGGCGAACAACTCGAAGAAACGGTCAAGGAGGAGCGCAATCAAAGATTGCTGGAAGTGGTGGACCGCCTCGCCAAGGCCAGCAATGCCGCCCTCGTCGGCACCCGCCAGCAAGTCCTCTGCGAAGGCCCGTCCAAAACCAATGCCGCCCGCCTATCCGGCCGATCGTCGCACAACAAAGTTGTCATCTTCGATGGCGATGCCGAACGCCTCACCGGCCAGATTCTCGACATCCAAATCGAAGAATCCGGAGGTTTTTCACTCTTCGGCACCGCCTGTCTGCAATAAGACCGCGATGGTGATATGGTCATTTCTCCTGGTGAAACTCCGCGGAGCGAATCAATTGTGAAAGGGGAAACGTTCATCCAACCATTCAGACGATGAAAAAGTTGAAAGAACGCCCGGCATCATGGAATCAAGCATCAGTGGAGCGATTCGAGTCGAATTCTTCTTCACTGAGAAAACCGTTGCCGTCGATGTCGCGGTTATCGAAATTGCGGAGCACGTTGGCGAATTTCACACGGGGTGAGACGAGGTAACCAAACTCAATCGGGTCCAGAAAGCCGTCGCCATCGAAGTCCGCAAGTTCGAATTTTGAGAGTTTGGATTTTTTTTCGCGTGAGGTCGCGATAGGCATTCAACTCGTCCAAGGTGATGAATCCATCTGGAATGGATGCGTCGACGACCGGTTCTCCTGATACGGGGTCCACCGCAGGTAGGTCGGGATGGGATCGATCACGACCTCAAAGGCTCCGGAAACGTCGATGGAGAGGAACCGCCTGCGGACCTCGACCAATGGAGTGCCGGGGCCTTGGGTATCGGCGAATTCGAAGATGTCCAGGCTGCCGCTTTTGTCGGCATCCGCTTGTGCAAAATCGATTTCATGTTTTGGAATCCGGATATTCGGGGGTTTTGGAACAGCGAGTGCAGTGGCGGCAATCGCGCTGATACCTAGGGTTGCTGTAATAATAAGTTTGTGCCAAGAAAGCAGAGGATTATTCCTTCAATCAAGAGCAGCCCACCGGAGTTCACACATGTGAGGCTCTTCTTAGGGATGGACGATTCACATCGTATTCCTTAACCAAAGGGCGACGGACCTAATTCTGGGACTGAGAATCGAGCAGGCAGGACGTAGAGAGCCCCTCCGGACTTGCGCTTGTTGCCCCCCCCTTCCTTTGGTCCCTGCCGTAGGCGAGGTTTTTGAACATCTCGGAATTTCTTTATCTAACTAACTAGATAGTCCTGCCAAGGCTTGCGAAGTGTTTGTTAATTTAACAGGAATTTTTTGCGACGTGGAAAATGTTGAGGGTTTCATGATCAGAATTTGATTACCCCCGTAGGGGCGTTGCATGATCGCCCAGACCATGTGAGGGCAATGAAAAGCGCTTCACTCACCTCATTGGCTTCTCATGGGCATCGGCGGACATGTTCCGCCGCTCCTTGTCGCGCGCGCGAGGCGCTAGGAGCGGCTATTGTGAGAGGGTTATTTCTTCTTCTTGGCTTCGAGTCCTTCTTTGACCTTGGTTTCGAGGTCTTCGTAGAGGGCGGGGTCGGCTTTGATGAGTTCCTTGGCGGCATCGCGGCCTTGGGCGAGTTGGGTTCCGTTGTAGGAGAACCAGGAGCCACGCTTCTGGACGATCTCCATTTCAAGCGCCAGATCTAGCAAGGATCCGGTGGAGGAAATTCCTTCGTTGTACATGATGTCGAACTCCGCTTCGGTGAAGGGTGGCGCGACCTTGTTTTTGACGATTTTAACTTTCGTGCGGTTGCCGGTGACGGTGCCGTCGGTGGCTTTGATCTGGCCGATGCGGCGGATGTCCACGCGGACGGAGGCGAAGAACTTGAGCGCACGGCCGCCGGGTGTGGTTTCCGGGTTGCCGAACATCACGCCGATTTTCTCGCGGATCTGGTTGGTGAAGATGCAGACGGTCTGCGCCTTGGAAATGAGGGCGGTGAGTTTCCGCATGGCGGCACTCATCAATCGCGCTTGCGCACCCACGGTGGAATCGCCGATCTCGCCGTCGAGTTCTTGCTTGGTGACGAGCGCGGCGACCGAATCGAGCACGATGACGTCGATGGCGTTCGAGCGAACGAGCGCCTCACAGATTTGAAGCGCTTCCTCACCGGAGGACGGCTGCGAGATCAGAAGGTCGTCGAGGTTGACACCGAGTTTGCGGGCGTATTGTGGATCGAGCGCGTGTTCGACGTCGATGAAGGCGGCCAAGCCCCCGCGTTTCTGGGCTTGGGCGATCACGGTGAGAGTGAGAGTGGTTTTACCGGAGGATTCCGGGCCGAACACCTCGACGATCCGGCCGCGGGCAAATCCGCCGACGCCGAGGGCGCGGTCAATCAGGAGATTGCCGGTGGGGATGACATCGACATCGACAACCTTGTCATCGCCGAGGCGCATGATGGCGGCTTCGCCGAATTCTTTTTGGATGTGGGCGATGGCGAGGTCCAAGTTGCGCTTGCGGGCCTCTTGAAGTTTTTCGTTTGCGGTTTCTTCTGCGTTTGCTTTTGCGGCCATAGTGGTGTGGTGGGGTGTTGCGAAACTTCTGAGCGATCTTTGGGTAGACCGCAAGAAAAAAGATGTTCGCTCGAACAAAAAGTTGCCTTTGCCGTGAAACCACGGGCGCAATCCGTCCCTTTGTTCGAACGAACTCGTGAATCCCCCTTCAGCGGATGCGGGAAACCCGGAGCCGCTCCGCGACGACAAGCGCCAGGAATCTTGCGTAATCCTCCTCACGCGTGGCGGAGTTCAACAGGTATGTGTAATGCTGCCAGTGGCGCATTTCTTCGAGCGCATTGGCCATGCGCAAGGCGATAACCTGCTCACTGTCCGTGCCGCGGCCGGCAAGGCGGGCGTGCAATTCCTCTCCGCTGGGCGGCATCACGAACAAGTCCACCATCGCCCGACGGATATCCGGGTCGGCGCATATCCGGACTTGCTCCGCGCCCTGCACATCGATGTCCATCACCACATCCGTGCCCGCGCTCAGATGCGAGAGAACCTCGGATTTCAACGACCCGTAAAGGTTTCCATGGACCTCGGCGTGTTCGAGGAAATCGCCCGCCGCAAGCCTGCTTTCGAAGTCCTGGCGACTCAGGAAATGATAATCCCGCCCATCGATTTCGCCCAGACGCGGTGACCGGGTGGTGCATGAAATCGAGTAGCGGGCCTCGCCGGCATCCGCGAGGCGGCGGCAGAGCGTGGTTTTCCCGGATCCCGAAGGACCGGAAACGACGAGAAGCATCCCTGAGCGTGCGGACATGGCGGCATCATGAATGAGCAAGGACCGGCGGCCAAGTGAGATTCGGATTTTTCGTCGTCGCCGATTTCATCAAGCGGCCCAATCGGAATTTGCGGATTGCTTGCCGGGATGAATCCACCGACGGTTCACGCCACTCTCATGCTGCTTCCGGTATTCCGAGATTTGATCAAACCCCAGTGGCGGGCGGTGCTCGAGGAGCTCAAACGCTCCGGGGGCCAGCCCGCCAGCGAACTCGCACGCACCACCGGCAGCGGCTACATGGCTGTGAAAACCCATTGCGAGGAACTCACCAAAGCTGGCTACGTAATCCGCGCCCGATTGCCCCGCACCACCATCGGCCGACCCGAAATCTTCTACAGCCTCGCAGCCAAGGCGGACACCTTGTTTCCCCAAGCCGGAGTCGATTTCACCCTTGCCCTGCTAGATGAAATGAAGCGGATGTATGGCGAGTCCGGGCCGGAAAAGTTGCTTTTCCAATATTTCCAGAAGCGCCAGGAGTTATGGATCAAACCCCTTGCCGCCCTCGCATCGGTCGCCGAAAAAGCGCAAAAACTGGCGAAACTCCGCAGCAGCGAAGGTTGTGCAAGTTCGTGTGAATGCGAACCCGCATCGCCCGTCCGGATCGTCGAGCTCCACAATCCCCTCCAGCGCGTTTTCGAACAATACCCGCGGGCGGTCACGATGGAACTCCGGATGCTCGAAGCCTTGCTCGGCGCTCGCGTGACCCGCCACGAACTTCCCGGCGGTCGACAATCCTCGCCGCACATCGTTTTTGAAATTTTGTGAATGCCCGCGGGATCACCTGCGTCGAAGACCACGACGCTTCCCATTGCCATGAAATCCATCCGCTTATTTCCGCTCGCCTCACTTGCCGTGTTGCTTTCCATCGGTTGTGACAAACCCGCACCATCAGCAGCATCCGAGACCGCCAAACAACTCGCCGAGATGGAACGCAAGGCTGATGAGGCCATCGCGCGCCAACAAGAACTCGAACAACAACTCGAAGACCAAAAACTCGCCGCCGAGCGCGATGCCATCGAACGCGAACGCATGGAACTCGATGAAGCACGCGCCGCCAGCGAACTGCAACAAAGCCAAACCGCCGAAGCCGACGCGGAAAAAATCCGCCTGCGAGAAGAAGCGTTAGCCTCCCGCGAAGCAACCCTTGAAGCGCAGCGCACGGCCAGCGAGGACAAGGAAATCCAACTCCGCGAACGCGACATCCAACTCAGCGCCAGCGAGCGCGAACGCGCCGGCAGCCAAGCCCTCAACCGCGACGAGACCGCAGTGGATCAAACCCCGGTCGGAGATTATGGCACCTTTTACGATTCGCTCTCATCGTATGGCTCGTGGTTTGAAACCCCGAATTACGGCTATGTCTGGCAACCGGGCGTCGTTCGGGATTCCGCGTGGCGCCCTTACACCCGCGGCCGCTGGGTATGCAGCGATTACGGCTGGACTTGGGTTTCCGAAGAACCCTTCGGCTGGGCCACCTATCATTATGGCCGCTGGGCACTGGTGAGTGATATCGGCTGGGTCTGGGTGCCCGGCAGCGAATGGGCTCCCTCATGGGTCTCATGGCGCACCAGCGGAAGCCACATCGGATGGGCCCCGCTCCCTCCGGAAACCCTCGCCTACCGCCAGCACCACTGGGACTCCTCCGTGGACGTCACCTTCAGCATCGGAGCCTTGTGGTTCAATTTCGTGGAAACCCGCTACTTCGACCGACCCATCCACAGACACTGCCTCCCCTATCGCGCGAATCACACGTTCTTCCACCAAACTAACAATATCACCAACATCCACGTCCAAAACAATTGCATCATCTCCGGTGGCCCGCGTTATGCCGATCTCAGCCGGAGCATCGGGCGGACTCTTCCCTTCTGCCGCTTGGATATGGACCGCCGCAGCCGACCTAGCCGCGACTCTCTCACCATGCAGCCGCGCATCGATGGCTCACGCCTGCGGATCGCCGCCCCCTCCATCGACGCGCCATGGAATGACAACCTCAAACCAAAACACGTCAAAAAACGCCTCGATTCGATCAGCGTGGAGCGCACCAAAATCCTCCGCCCGGAAATCACCGAGCAGTTCCGCCGCAGCCGCGAAGAAAACCAGCGCAAAGCCGAGCAATCCGTCGAAACCCTCGGCGGCCGCGAAACTTTCGAGCGCCGCCGCATCGAACAACTCGAAGCAAACCGTCTCAAGTTAGACCAACAAAAGCGCAAAACCCAAGAGGTCAAAGAATCGCGTGACACCCGTGACACCCGTGACACCCGTGACACCCGTGACACCCGTGACACCCGTGACACCCGTGACACCCGTGACACCCGTGACACCCGTGACACCCGTGACACCCGCGAAACCCGACCCCAGGATCCGCCGAAGGACCGAGTCGATCACGGGCGGCAAGCAGACGATCTGGCCACCCGCCCGACTCGCGACGAGCAAAACCGCAAACGCCCGGATTCCACTCCAAATCCCGCCGACACCCCATCCGTGCCGCCATTGCCGCGGGAGCAACCCGAATCCGTCAAACTAGGGCAACCTTCCTCGCCAACGGAAACCCCACGCCAAGCGAATCAGCCCGATCTCCAACCAAAAACCGGGGAGGTCAAAAATCCGCGCGAGCAATCCCGGCAGAAGCCCTTGGACGAAGCCCGTCAGAAACAACCGCAACCGGACAAGGAAATCCCACCCCAACCGTCTCGCCGCCAACCCAGCGAATCCCCGCGCTCGAACGACCCGATCGATCCGCAACCAAGGGTCGAAAACACCCAGCGCCAACGCGAACAAGCAACTCGCGAAACACAACAACGAGAAGCCCAACGCGAACAAGCCCGCAAAACGCAAATCAACAACGCTCGACGCGAACAAGCCGAGCAGCTGCAACAAAACACCCAGCGCCAACGCGAACAAGCAACTCGCGAAACACAACAACAAGAAGCCCAGCGCGAACAAGCGCGCCAAACACAAATGGACAACGCCCGACGTGAACAAGCCGAGCAGTTGCAACAAAACACCCAGCGCCAACGCGAACAAGCAACTCGCGAAGCCCAACAACAACAGGCCCAGCGCGAACAAGCGCGCCAAACACAAATGGACAACGCCCGACGTGAACAAGCCGAACAGTTGCAACAAAACACCCAGCGCCAACGCGAACAAGCAACTCGCGAAGCCCAACAACAACAGGCCCAACGCGAACAAGCGCGCCAAACGCAAATGGACAACGCCCGACGCGAACAAGCACGCGAAGCGCAACAAGAAGCCGAACGCGAACAGTCCCGCCAAAAGCAACGTACCGAACTCCAACGTGAATCAACCCGCAAACCGTCGACAAGCTCTCGCCAGGAAGACGAGAACACCGACCCATCGCGCTTCCGGAGACGCTGATAAAAATCTCTCCGGAGCGGCGGAACATGTCCGCCGATGCCCATGAGAAATCCCATGAAGTGAGCGATGCCAGGACCTGGATTTCCAAGTTTGCCACACGCCCCAATCGGCGGTAAATTCCCCTCGTTTGAGTCCATCCGTGCCTGAATCGTCAAGAACCCCTCATTGCAAACCCATGAAAACGATCCTCACCGCCCTCTCCACCGCGCTGCTGCTCGTCTCCTGCGTCCCTTCCACCCCCCAAGCCCGAATCCAGCGGGAGCCGGAAAAATTCGCCGCCCTCAGCAAAAACCACCAAAGCCTCGTCCAACAAGGCCAGATCAGCCGCGGCATGTCGCCGAATGCCGTGTATCTCGCCTGGGGCGGGCCATCGAGGGTTTTTCAAGGCTCTAAAAATGGCAACGCTACCGAGCGCTGGGATTACGCCGGCTCACAGCCAGTTTATCTGACGGGATTCTATGGCTCCTACGGCGGACCATACGGTCACCACGGGCACTACGGATATTCGGGCCTCGGATTTGGGTGGGGGCCTGATGTGGCCTACATCCCCTATCGCATCGCCTCAGTCTGGTTCCTCAATAGCCGCGTCGATTCCTGGGAGCGGGTGAAGTGATCTTGTCTGCGGCTTGCCATTCTCTAAAATTGCTGCAATGTCGCTTCATTCCAAGTCCCCATGAATTTCAAATCATTCCCCGCCCTTACCGTCGCCGCCCTCGCCGCCGTGACACTCATGCCATCTTGTTCAAACATGGGCGGTGGCTCAGGCATCGCCGCCTATCATGCGTATGACCGCCCCACCAAGCTGCCGTCCAATCCAGCCAACGTGCGTGTCAAAGTCTCCATCAGCAAACAACGCACCTATGTCATGGAGGGTTCTGAAGTCCTGTTAGCGATGCCCGTTGCCGTCGGCGCGCCGGGTTCCTCCACGCCGACCGGCAGCTTCCGGATTTTCAACAAGGTGCAGATGAAACGCGCGAACACCCATGGCTATGCCTACAACGGCAAACAAATCATGCAGACCTATCTCGCCAAACGCCCCGCCGGATGGTCGTTCAAAGGCACGCCGATGCCCTATTGGTGCGAATTCAAGCCCAACTACGGATTCCACACCGGCTGGGTCAAACACCATCCTTCCACCCACGGCTGCATCCGCATGCATGAAAACCTCGCTCCGAAGTTTTTCCGCCTCGTTTCTAACGGCACACCCGTCAGCATCGCCTATTCGCAACCCGAGGACGCAACCTTCGGCAACATCCCCCTGCCCCCAGACGCCGGCCCACTGCCCGATTACGCTGGCTCGATGTATGTCGGCGACGGGTATTTCAGCCAACACAAGACCCCGAGCTATCAATAATTCGGATTCCGGCGCTCTTGTCATCGCGCAACCTCACGCGCCGCTGCCGCTCCGTTACATCGCCCGCGCCAGAACGCCGGGCCGCCCATTACCGCATCCAAGCGACGGGCGATCCCGCTTGTGAATCCGCGTTCGTGGCCCGAATCGCAGCGGGGCGCTTACCGCAGAAGCGTCCAACCATGGCCTAGCCCATAGCTTCGCCAGATGGCCGAATTTTCCCTTCGAGGGTTTCAGAACCGACAACGTTCAGCCTGGAAATCAAGTGACAACCCGGAAAATGGCGGAGCGATGCGGCTTTCCTCAATGCCCGATCCGCTGAATTTCTTGCCCCCCGCCGCTTCCTCCTCTACACCCCCGGCGTGCTCACGATTAAAAAGCTTACCAAAACCCTCGGCGGCCGCACCTTGCTGCGCGAGGCGGAAATGTCCATCAACTGGGGCGAACGCGTCGCCCTCGTCGGCCCGAACGGCGCCGGCAAGTCCACGCTCTTCCGCATGATCCTCGGCGAGGACAGCCCCGATGAAGGCAACATCGAGCGCGACGAATACGCCATCACCGGCTACCTCCCGCAAGAAGCCGGCGAGCCCACCGATGAAACCATCATCGAGATCGCCATGGGCATCACCCCGGAAATGATCGGTATTCTCCGCACCATGCGCGAGCACGAGAAAACCGGCGACCTCTCACATCCGGATTTCGCCAAGGCCCAAGACCAATTCACCCACCTCAACGGCTACCAACTCGAGCCCAAGGCCAAAAAAATCCTCGCCGGCCTCGGCTTCAAACAAAACGACTTCCACAAACCCGCCCGCGAATACTCCGGCGGCTGGGTCATGCGCGCGCACCTCGCCCAACTCCTCGTCATGGAGCCGGACTTGCTCATGCTCGATGAGCCCACCAACCACCTCGACCTGCTCTCGCTCCTCTGGCTCCAACGCTACCTGCTCAACTACTCCGGCGCCGTACTCATGATTTCCCATGATCGCGATTTCATGGACGCCATCATCGAGACCGTCATCGAGATCGATCCGGACGCCGCCAAGCTCATTTCCTACACCGGAAACTATTCGTCTTACCTCGAACAACGCGAGAAAACCTACGAACAACGCGTCCAAGCTTACCGCAACCAAAATAAGGAAATCGAAGGCCACCAAGAATTTATCGACCGCTTCCGGCAGATCGGCTCCAAGGCCGCGCAAGTCCAATCCCGCATCAAGTTCCTCGATAAACTCGAACGCATCGAAAAACCCCGCGCCCCGCGCAAGCCGTTCAAATTCACCTTCCCCCAACCGCCACGCTCCAACCAAAAGGTCATGGAACTCAGCAAGGTCGGCCAGGCGTACGGCGAAAAATGCATCTACAAGGATCTCGATCTCACCATCGAGCGCGGCGACCGCATCGTGCTCGTCGGCCCGAACGGCGCGGGCAAATCCACCTTGCTCAAAATCATCGCCGGACTCATCCCCATCAACTCCGGAAAACGCGAACCCGGCTACGCCACCAAGCTCGGCTATTATTCTCAGCACCGCCTCGAAACCCTCAACGAGAACAACACCGTGCTCGAAGAAGTCATGGGCGCCTGCCCGACTCTCCGCGATGAGGAAGCCCGCTCGATCCTCGGCACCTTCCTCTTCCGCCGCACCGATGTCGAGAAACGTTGCGGCATTCTATCAGGTGGCGAAAAATCCCGACTCAACCTCGTCAAGTTCCTCGTCGATCCGCCGAACCTCCTGCTCATGGATGAGCCCACCACTCACCTCGACATCCTCTCGATCGACTCACTCGTCAACGCGCTCAAAGGCTACGAAGGCACGCTCGTCTTCATTTCCCATGACGTGCACTTCATCCGCACCCTCGCGGAAACCACCCTGCACATCACCCGCAACGCCGAAGACACCGCCGCCGTCGTCACCCGCTACACCGGCGGCTACGATTACTTCATCGAAAAATCCGGCCTCAACGACGACCGCGGCGCAGTCACAGCTTAAGACCGGGTTTCCGGCAAGGTGAGCCCGGATTTCGAGTTGAAAATCTCTGGCTTATTGAGGCGGTTTCAGCAGAATAACGGCCGAAATTATGGATCAAATTACGAACTTTTTGAGGCTACACCTGCACGACATCGCAATCTCCATGATCGCGACACTCCTCGTGATGTTCGGAAGCGACATCAACCGTTTCATTAGGCAACTCGTCAAAAAACAACACTTCCTCGTACGTCTGGGGATTTTCGTGCTGGTTTGCGCGATAGGTTATGGTGTCGCAACGATTTTTCTAGCAGACGTATTGTTGAAGGCGCTTGCCGCCATACCAAGGCAGTTCCTCGCCCTGAGCATTGTCGTCATTTTCATCTTACTGGGCCTAACCGCCGAAACACGCAAACAGATTTAACCGGCGGCATCCAGCGGAAGCCGCCTACCGGAAACCAGTTTCATCCGTGGAGCCAACAGTGTCAGCCCTTGGTTTCAATCATTAATATCTGATAGTGACCGCCCGGCCTTCACCGACTGCCGCTAATCCACTCGTGGGCAGCCACCGGGGAGGCCGTTTTTGGTGAGTGTCCATTGCCAGACTTGCACGTCACGGGCGCGGAAAGCTCCGGCGCTGGAGAGCAAATAATACCTCCACTGGCGGTGGAATCGTTCGCCCAGATCATCGGCGTAATCCGGCCACGCGGCTTCGAAGTTTTTGTGCCACTCGAGGAGCGTCTTGTCATAGTTCGCACCGAAGTTATGCAAATCTTCGGTGACGAATAGCCCGTCCGCAGCATCGCCGATGTGGCCGATAGATGGGAGCTCGGCATTGGGAAAAATATATTTGTCGATCCATGGGTCGGTGACGCCGCCACGTTCGTTTTTGCCGATGGTGTGGAGCAGGAAAACGCCGTCATCCGCCAGACAGCGGTGGGCGACTTCCATGAACGCGCGGTGATTTTTGATCCCGACATGTTCGAACATGCCGATGCTGGCGATGCGATCGAAGCGCCCGCGGAGATCGCGGTAATCTTCAAGGCGGAATTCGAGCGGCAGATCGCGGTATTTCTCGCGGGCGAAGGCCGCTTGTTCTTTTGAAATCGTGATGCCCACGCATTCCACGCCGTAGTGTGTGGCGGCATGCGCCATGAACGCGCCCCAACCGCAGCCGATATCGAGCACGCGCATGCCGGGCTTGAGGCCGAGTTTCCGGCAGACGAGATCCAATTTCGCCTCCTGCGCCGCAGCAAGGGTGGTGGCGATTTTCCAATACCCGCAGCTATATGCCATGACCGGCCCGAGCATGGACTGATAAAAGTCGTTTCCTAAATCGTAGTGGACTTTGCCGACCTGCCAAGCGCGGTGGGCGTTTTGGCGGTTGAACAAGCGGTTACGCAGGATGAGCAGCAAAATTCCCAGACGGGGCACCTCCCGGTCCAATCTTGCGCGAAGAAGATGCGCAAAGAATTCGTCGAGTTGTTCCGCATCCCATTCGCCGTTCACATAGGATTCCCCGAGGGCGATGCTGCCGCGCGTGGCGATCCGTTCCAGCACCCCTGGCGCGTGGATTTGCAGATCCCACGGCCGTTGGCCGTTGACGCGAATATCGGCCTTAGCCAGCAATTCTTCAATGAGCCCGCGAAGAATGAGGGCTCTCCGTGGGGGGGTGAGTTCCGACGATGCGGCAGCGAGGGTAGTCATCTATTCCGGGGGGGATGAACGAATAATATAACCGATTCGATGACTTTATCAAGAGCTCAACTGGTGGTTATTTCACGACGCACATCTTCAGCGGAAGCGGCCAAACCGCCAATTCATGAAACCCGGAATCCGATGTCTTTAGGATGGGTAGGAATGGCTCTCGCTGTGGAATTCTATCAGTAATGGTCGAAGGCGGACTTCTTGCCACCCGCCAAAGCGGAATCGGCATCCAGCAGGCCGAAAAGCTGCATGGTTTTGGCCACGAGTCCGGTCCAGCCAGTCTGATGGCTAGCACCGAGGCCAGCACCGTTGTCGCCGTGGAAATACTCGTAGAACAAGATGCAATCGCGCCAATGCGGATCATTTTGAAATTTCTCTGTTCCGCCATAGACGGGTCGCCGTCCGTGTTCATCGCGCAAAAAGACCCGACCAAGTCGATCGGCGATATTCTTGGCGACATCGAACAAATTCATCATGTTACCGGAGCCCGTGGGGCACTCGATTTTAAAATTGTCGCCGTAGTAGAGATGAAAGTTCAGCAGCGAGCGGATGATGAGTATGTTTACCGGCATCCAGATCGGGCCGCGCCAGTTGGAATTTCCGCCAAACATCCCGGTGTTGGATTCCGCCGGCAGGTAGTCCACGCGATGCTCACCACCATTCACATAAAAGATATATGGATGCCGCTCATGGAACTTGGAAAGCGCGCGGATGCCGTAGGCGCTCAGAAATTCATTTTCATCGAGCATCTTGGTGAGGATGCGCCGGAGTCGGTCCGGGTTGACCAGAGCAAGGATTCCCCGGTCTGCCTCGCCGTAATGCCCCGGCCCGGTGGGATGGATCGATTCCTTGAGTTCAGGAATCCGGCCCATTCGTTTCAGGATTCCCGCCATCGCTCCCGGAACTTTTTCCTGCTGCCACTTCTCGAAGATCGTCGTGGCGCACAAAGGTAAAAGCCCGACCATCGAGCGCACTTTCAGTCGCGTAGCACTGCCATCGGGAAGTCTCAGCAGATCGTAATAGAAACCATCCTCTTCATCCCACATGCCGTCATGGCCGGGACGATTGATTCCAGCTGCGATGTAATAGAAGTGCTCCGCGAACTTGGTGACCATGTCCTCATAGATGGGATCCTGGGCTGCTAGATCGGCCGCGAGTTCCAGCATGTTCTGGCTGAAGAGCGCCATCCACGCCGTGCCGTCCGCCTGTTCCAGATATCCACCTGTAGGCAGCGGCGCGCTGCGGTCGAAGACGCCGATGTTGTCGAGGCCGAGGAAGCCGCCTTCAAAGACATTCTTGCCGAAGCGGTCCTTGCGGTTGACCCACCAAGTGAAATTCAACACCAGTTTGTTGAACGTTTCCCTAAGAAAATCGAGGTCGATCTCACCGTGCAGCGCCAACTCCGTGCGGTGGAGGAAGAGCGTCGCGAAAGCGTGGACTGGTGGATTTACATCGCTGAAGTTCCACTCATAGGCGGGCATCTGACCATTTGGATGCAGATAGGCTCCTTTGAGCATCAGCTTCATCTGATCCTTTGCGAAATCAGGATCCACGATCGAGAGCGGGAGCGTATGGAAGGCAAGATCCCAGGCGGCATACCAAGGATATTCCCACTTGTCGGGCATCGAAATCACATCCTCGTTGAGCATGTGGAACCACTCCGAATTCCGGGCATTGTGATAGCCGGAATGGAGCGGGTTCGAGTTGTGCTCATCGAGCCAATTATCCCCATCAAAAAAGAAGAACTGCTTGCTCCACAACATGCCGGCGAGAGCCTGACGCATGACATGCGCTTGGTCCGCGCTGACCGATGGCGGCATGACGGATTGATAGAACTCATCGGCTTCACGAACTCGCTCCGCGAAGGTGTTATCAAAATTCTTCCCGAAAGCTTTGTTCTCCACGCCCGGAAGCGTCTTGGTGAGCCGCAGGCGAATGGTCGTGGACTGGCCGCTGCCGATATTGAGCGTGTAGTGCGCTGCAACTTTTGTGCCTTGTTTTGCAGGGTTCACGGCCTTCTGTTCGCCGTGAATGACGCAGTTGTGAATGCCGTCTTTCACGTAAGGGCTGTCGTTCTTCAGTCCGGGGAAAAGCCGCTCGTTGTTCGTATCGTTTTCGGTGAAGAGCAGTGGCACGTCGCCCTCGCAGGACCAGATGAATTCCCCCAGCAACGGTTCGGTGGCGGCCACCGCGCGGATGTCGGCGTTCACCTCGATTTGCTTGAGGCTGGGTTTTTCGGGGGATCGGTTGGACTCGGCGATCCACGCCGCCCAGTCATTGCGGAACCAGAGGGTCGGCAGGAGATGCAGTTCCGCGGCGTCCGGACCGCGATTGACCGCAGTGATTTTTATCAGGATATCTTCCGGGCCAGCCTTGGCATACTCCACGAAGACGTCGAAGTAGCGGTCATCAGTGAAAACCCCGGTGTCCAATAGTTCATACTCCATCTCCTCCCGATTTCGCCTGCGGTTGGTATCCACTAGGTCGGCGTAGGGAAACGCCGACTGAGGATACTTGTAGAGATACTTCATGTAGGAATGGGTCGGCGTGCTATCGAGATAGAAGTAATACTCCTTCACATCCTCGCCGTGATTGCCCTCGCTGTTCGTCAGCCCGAATAGCCGCTCTTTGAGAATCGCATCCTTGCCATTCCACAAGGCCAACGCGAAACAGAGATGCTGATGATTGTCGGAAATGCCTGCGATACCATCCTCGCCCCAGCGATAAGCGCGCGAGCGAGCGTGATCGTGGGTGAAGAAATTCCAAGCGTCACCATTCGGGCTGTAATCTTCCCGCACCGTACCCCATTGCCGCTCGCTGACATAGGGCCCCCACTTTTTCCAAGGCTGTTTGCGCTCTCGGTCTTCTGCAAGTCTCGTTTGCTCAGCGTTCATCTCTTTCGGGGGGTGGGGGGGGTGGGGGATTTCAGATCTGCGCACGCGGGTTTAAAAATACCACGCGAAGCCAGTGGCCAGTTTGAATTCGAAGGATTCGGAGGCGAGTGGAAGCTCAGTGCCCAAGGACTAGGCATATTGGTTGTGCTGTCCCCAGACATAGGTGGTGCCTAGTTCGAGGCGGTGGCGATCGCTTTCGGCGAGTAAATCCCATCTCGGGTTGTAGCTGAGAATGGCGGACCAATCCTCATTGATGCGGAAGTCTACGGGAAACTTCACTTCGAGCGCGCTCACATCACTGATGTCTTCGTCGAGCGGAGTGATGTTGTATTCGACGTTGATGCCGAGCGTAATGTTCGCATTGTAATCCCAGCGCAACGCGGCGATCGGACGCAAGATGAAGGCGTGGTCGCTGAGCAAGGAGTCAGTAGCGGTTTCCAACACGGCATTGATGGCGAGGCCGTAGCGCAACGACGGGCACAGGCAACCGACGACGCCTGCGCGCAGCTCAAGATCGCCGAGACCGAACGCGCCTTCGGTGGCGGTTTCACGCCATTTCAGCGGCAGCATGAATTGAACGCCGATTGCGTGGCCGTCTTGCAGGGGAGCGCCCCAGAGCATGTTGTTTTCGAGTTTCCAGAGGTCCGATTCGTCGTAGCTTTCGTAAATGAACTCGCCGAAGTAACGACTGGAAATGAGCGTGGGATCGTAACGTTCCAGCCATGCGCGATCGGGATCGAAAAGGCTGCCGTCGGGTGCCGCGGCGGTGGCAAGGATGGAGGTGGCCGCAATGCAGATGGAGGTGGCCAGGATTCGGAATGCGGGTGTGTTTTTCATTTGAATGCGGGGCTTGAATATCAGGGTGAGGATCATGCCTATAAATCGTTAGCTTGCCTGTATTCCCGCATATCTATAATAGATCCGACACCTGAATTCCGCAAGAATCAATCAGACATTGGTCTGATGCCAGATCTATGAATCAAAGCGACGGACTGAGGAAGGAAGAGCCTCAAAGTCGCAGGTCAAAGGTCAGCTCAGAATTCGCGGTTCTTCGACTTTTGACTTTGCCTGCGGCTATGCAAGTTACGGCTACGCCATCATTTTCAAAGTTCGCTAAAGCTTTGCCTACGGCCATGCCAGTTTGCGGAATCCCAGCACATAGACCAGCAATACCGTGTAAACCTGCCACCTCACCGCGTTGGCCCAGATCGAAAAGGTGGTCGAAGTCCACGTAAGCCTTGTCGAACACGACGATTTCACTGGCGGCGATGCTTGCGCAAACCTCACGGGCGCGCTTGTTGTCATGCTGACCACTGACTTTTACGCAGGAACCGACCAGATGCTGCATGGAATCCTCGATTCCGACCCATGAGCCGCCGCTGCCGGCCCAGACCGGCCCGGTGCCGAGGACGACCTCCATGCCCAGTTTTCCCGCCACGACGAAGGAATTTGCGACGTGGTCCTGCCATTTTTCGCTCATGACCGGGACCGGCCACGGGGCGTCCCGAGATCGACCTCGGGGAAAAGCATGCTGCCGATGCCGGCATTTTTCATCGCGTGCAAGTCCGCCACCATCTCGTCTCGATCTTTATTTTCATCCAGAAAATACCAGTAAACCCCCGGTCGGGCCGAGTCAGGCGGGGTGCGGAAGCTCGATTTCATGCCATCGGCGAGCGCCGCCGTGGCTGTCGCCGTGAGGACCATGGCCAGTAAAGCGCCGGTTTTTTTCTTCTTAATCCTGTGTTTGAGCGGGTTTGAGTGCGGCTCATGAGTGCGAGGCAGCCCTTTTGAGCTGAGCTGAGAACAGGCTTTATTAACGCCTTATCGAGTCAGTAATTCCTTTTTCTTGGAAATAAATCTTGCTTAATGATTATCCCGTTTTGAAGACTGGGCTCAATTTTTTGAGTCGCTTTTGTCACAAGACGGTGTAAGGTCATCTCGTTATGGCAATTACAACGAAACGTACACGATTCTCACGCCGCCTTCCCGATCATGTCACCGATGAACTTTGCAGTGTTCTCTCCGAGAAAAAGATTTTCGGTTTCAATGACCTGTTTGAGCGGGTGTTTGCAAATCTAAAACTGCGGAATGCGGTCAGCGGCGGGGAGGAAATGCTCCGTCTGCGCGCCTACGAGAAACTTCAAAATCTCGTAACCCGCGGTTTGGTTGAAAAGCTCGGTAAGGAATACAAAGGCACAGCCCGCGTGCATGAGGCATCCAGCGCTTATGCGGCTGCTCAAGAAGCTGCCGCCCAAGAGTGAGGTTGCTTTTTCTCCGATCATTCTGAAAACCCTAAGAACCCGCGCCCGACAACGGCACGGGTTTTTTTTCTACCCAATGCCCGCACGGAGTTCTATGAACATGGCCGTCCAGCCACCGATTTCATGCCCGACCAATATCTCCCCGTTCTATTTCAAGTGATCATCGCGCTTGGTTTCGCCGTTGTCGTTCTCGGTGCCAGCGTGATTTTTGGTCGCTCCGGCCGGAATAACCCGACCAAGGACAGCGCCTACGAGTGCGGCATGTTGCCGATCGGCGAGGGCGCGCCAAGGTTTTCAGTGAAATTCTACTTGGTCGCGATGCTGTTCGTGCTGTTCGACATCGAAGTGGTCTTCATGTATCCGTGGGCAGTCCAATTCCGTGATTTGATTCAGGATGGGCCCACCGCGCTCGCCAGCATGGCCGGTTTCGCAGGTGTCTTGGTAGTCGCCTATGTCTATGCACTCAAGAAGGGCGCATTGAATTGGAAATCCTGAGTCAGTCCGGGAGAGCTCAACTGGCCGAGCCGCCCATTCAGCGGCGACGGGTCTGTTCTTCCAGGAAGATTTCCGCGAGGCGGAAACAGCGGCGGGAAAGTTCCTTCGCATCGTTGTCCCCCACGAGGGCTACGCCTTCCTCGCTGATTTCCGCGAGATAGATTTTCCACGCGAATTTCGCGAGCAACTCGGCATTGGGCTTCGAGTGGGGGGGCTGATTCGGGCGAGGTGCTTGTGGCCGCGGCTGCGGTGCGGGAGCCTCGGTAGGCGCATCGACCGCTTGCGAAAGATTCTCATTCTCGCCGTGCGGCGCGGCATCTTGGACAGCGCCACCCTTGCCTTTTTTCCGGCGACGTTTGCGTTTGGGTCCATCCAGTGAGGAAGAGGCTCCGGACGAAGCGGCCTCGGGCTCCGGCCAATCGCTGCGTGAGGATGGAGTTTCCACCGCCTCCGGGGCGTCCGCGAATTCCGGAAATTTGGGAACGCTGGGACGAGTTGGCGCTGAAATCACCTCGGCCATTTCGGCGGCATGTTCCGCAGGTTTCGCGGCGGTCTTCACCGCTTTCTTCGGCCGGGGATTGGAAATGCGGCGGACGCTCGGCACGGGTCCGGTCGCTGGGGTAGGGGAATCCTTGGGGGATCTTGCGGATTTTTCGCTCATAGGGTCACGGGAGGGAAGCCTATCAACCGGGCGTCCGTCGAGAAGATTCAGTGAACAAATCCGCCTCAAAAGCCGGAGAAATCCACATCGCCATGCAGGTTCCGATGCATTAGGGTGCTCGGCATGAACGAGTTGATCGATTCCGGCGACCCGCGCGCCAAAGCCGTCGGCAAGCGCCGCCCCCCCGGCAACGGGGAGCGATGCGGATTGGGAACGATTCAATCAGATACAACAGAATTTTCAACGCATGTGGGGCAAACTGCCATTCCGCAAGGGCGTTTACCGCTTCAAAATCTGGGAAAGCTTCGATGAATGGAAAACAAATCTGATGATGCGGAATGCACCCGGCCGCCGGTGATGGGTGATCTCGTCGATCTTTATCGCGAGCTCAATCAAAGAAACGCCAGCTAAATCGTAGTTGGAGGGATGGCGATCAACATCCACGGATTTCCGCGGAACACGGAAGACATTGATTTGCTCATCGTGACCAGTGAAGACAACGAGGGCAAAAATCCTTGAAGTTCTAACACTTTTGCCCGACGGCGCAGCCAAGGAATTGAGGCCTAGAGAAGTCGCCGAGTATGTAGTGGTCCGGGTTTGTGATGTAATCACCGTTGATTTGATGGCAAAGGCCTGCGGTCACGATTACGAAACGGCCAAATCCATGGTTAGTCCTGTCATAGTTGATGGTGTGGCAATTCCCTTTGCTTCCCCCACCTTGTTGTGGAAAACCAAGCAGTCTCATCGTGAAAAAGACGCGGTGGATCGCTCGTTTTTGCGCAGACTGTTGGAAGACCGCGGCGAATGGCCGGCGGTGTGAAGCGGGCTTTAACCGATCTCATGGAAATTCCGGAAGGCAAGGATCGTGTCGCAGGATCTCCGTTTCGCGTTGCTCGGTGGGCGCGGAGGATGCCAGAGTGTCGGCGATGGAAACGGCCGAACATCTGACGCTGCGGCGATCGACACTTGCCAAGGTGATTCTCGCTTTAATCGGGGCGTTCCTGCTCGGCGGAATGTTGGCGGGGTATTTCATCAAAACCGCGCCTAACCACGATGCTCAGCGGCAACCAACTCCGCCACAAAATGACGCCGCACTGGTCCGCTCATTATTAAATGAAAATCTATCAGACCGCGACTTCGATTTCGCCACCATCGCCGAGGCTTGCTCCGAAAAACGCGTCCTGTCGCTCGATGATAGCCCAGCGCACCAACGCGTCACCACTGCCGTCGGGCTCGCTCTATCAGAAACGATTACCGCCTTGAATCAGCCCGATTCCCCAGTGCGGAAACTCCGCCGCATTAACGAAGCCTCAAGGTTTTTCGAAGACGGCCTGCTCACCCGCATCGATGCCATGCCCGGTCTGGATTGTGAAGTCCCACCCACCCGCTCCGGCGAGCATCAACGCTCAGGCTACCCGGATTTGCGCATCACCGATCAGAAATCCGGCGCCGTCTTTTACCTCGACCCCAAACTCGTCGAGCAAGGCTCCGCCGACAGTACATTCCGTAGCTTTTATTTCGAACCGAAAAATCAAACGCTCAAAATCAATGACGATGCCGTCCACTTACTTGTCGGCATCGAACACGACGGGAAAACCGGCGAGTGGACCTTCAGCGGCTGGCGACTCGTCGATCTCTCCACCCTCCGCGTCCGGCTCAAGGCCGAGTTCCAAGCCTCCAATGCCGAGCTTTATCAAAAAACCAGCCTTTCCCTACCCACTCCAACTCGCTAGTGTCACCATATGGAACCACTTCTCTGCCTCCTGCTTTTACTCAGCACCCTCAGCCTCTCACCCGCCGCCGCGCCTCCCAACATCGTCATCATTTTTATCGATGACATGGGCTATGGCGACATCGGCCCCTATGGCACAACCCTACAGAAAACCCCTAACCTCGACAGCATAGCGAGCGAAGGCATGAAACTCACCTCGTTCTGTGCCGCTCCAGTTTGCTCGGTTTCCCGGGCGCACCTGCTAACCGCTACTGCCCCCGCATCGACGTGCCGGGCGTCTATGGCCCTGGTGCCGGCAACGGACTCAATCCCACGGAAAACACCCTCGCCGAGCGACTCAAGGAACGCGGCTACGCCACCCTGCGCGATCTCAAACTCGCGGAAAGCACCCTCGTTGCCTTCACCAGCGACAACGGCCCATGGCTCATCAAAGAAGCCGATCGCGGCAGCGCCGGCCCATTGCGTGGCGGGATAGGCGGCACTTGGGAAGGCGGCGTGCGCGTGCCGACGATCGCGTAGTGGCCAGGTAAAATCGCTCCTAACACCAGCGTTGACGCCGTAGCGGTCACCATCCACCTCCTACCCACCGCCGTCGCGCTCGCCGGCGGCACCGTCCCGGATCAACCCGCGATCGACGGCTGGGACCTTTCTCCGCTTCTTTTTGGCAAAACTCAAACTTCCCCACGAGACGCTCATGAAAAGCGTTTTTCTCACCTCATTGGCTTTCCCAAGGGCTCGGCGGACACGTTCCGCCACTCCATGGGTGTGCATTTCACTCATGCAATCTCACGAATCCACCTACAGAGCGCTTGATTCCCACTCGATCCGCCCCAAAGCTCCCGCCATGCCCGATGCCGTTTACGTCCGCGACGCCTTCGCAAGAATTGCCGATCGCTACGTGCTCACCAATCACGTCCTGAGCTGCGGCATGGACATCTGGTGGCGCAAAGTCGTCACCGCCCGCATCCGCCGATGGAAACCCAAGTCCTTGCTCGATGTCGCATCCGGCACTGGCGATCTCGCCCTGGAAATCCAAGACCATTGCCCGGATTGTGACGTGATCGCCTCGGATTTCTGCGCGGAAATGCTGGCTCACGCAGCCAGCCGCGGTGTCGCCCACACGCTCGTTGCAGACGCCCTGCAACTACCATTCCCGGACGGGAAATTCGACGTCGTCACCGTCGCCTTCGGTCTCCGCAACATGGCGGATTACCCGGCCGCCCTGCGCGAAATGTTCCGTGTCCTGAAACCCGGCGGACACTTGCTGATCCTCGATTTCTCATTGCCCGGCGGCATCCTCCGCACGCCTTACCGGCTCTACCTCCACCACGTTTTACCGCGCATGGCCGGCTGGCTAACCGGCCAACGCGACGCCTACGAATACCTTGGCGGATCGATCGAGGCATTTCCTTCTGGCGATGCGATGTGCGACTTGCTAGAAACCTGCGGATTCACCGCACCCGATGCCCGCCCGCTCACCGGAGGCGTGGTTTCGATCTATCAGGCCACGCGTCCCATGCCGTGAAAAAGCCACCCACGATCCCCGCCCGCGAGGCGGCCCTGGAGCTCGCCCGCCGCCTGAAAGCCGCCGGGCATGAAGCCTTGTTTGCCGGCGGCTGCGTCCGGGATCGTTTGTTAAATCATCCGCCGGAAGATTATGACATCGCCACCTCCGCCACCCCCACTCAGGTGATGGGCATTTTTCCGGGTTCTAACGAAGTGGGCGCCCACTTCGGCGTGGTCATCGCAAAACATGGCGGCCACCACATAGAGATCGCCACCTTCCGCACCGATGGCAGTTATCATGACGGCCGCCGACCGGAATCCGTCACGTTTTCCACCCCGCAGGAAGACGCCCAACGCCGGGATTTCACCATCAACGGCTTGTTCGAAATTCCTGAAACAGGAGAAGTCATCGACCACGTCGGCGGCCTCGCGGATCTGAAAGCCGGCATCATCCGCGCCATCGGAGATCCCACCGCGCGCTTCATCGAGGATGGTCTGCGCTTACTGCGCGCCGTCCGCTTCGCCGCGCGGATGGGCTTTTCCATCGAACCTACAACCGATGCCGCACTCCGCGAATGCGCGTCGTTGTTAGGCAAAATATCGCCCGAACGTATCCGCGATGAGTTTTCAAAAATTCTCACCTCGTCGCGCCGCCGCGAGGGCATCGAACATTTGGTCAATAGCGATCTGATCCGCCATTTCATGCCCGAAGTGCTGCCGATGATCGGTTGCGAGCAACCGCCGGAATGGCACCCGGAAGGCGATGTTTACACCCACACGCTCATCATGCTCGGCATGCTCGCACCCGATGCACCGCTCGAACTTTGCCTCGCGGTCCTGCTCCATGATATCGCAAAACC
This sequence comes from Akkermansiaceae bacterium, assembly GCA_903919975.1. Lineage (GTDB taxonomy): Bacteria > Verrucomicrobiota > Verrucomicrobiia > Verrucomicrobiales > Akkermansiaceae > Luteolibacter. Next base: position 59,917 of record CAIXKE010000013.1, read on the forward strand.
TCCCTGCCGCACCATCGATCCCGACGGCCGCATCCGCTTCAACGGCCACGACTCCATGGGCGCCACCATGGCGGAAACCATTCTCCGCCGCCTGCGCTATTCGAACAGCGTGATCGATGCCGTCGTGCCGATGGTCGCCCGCCACATGCAATTCATGAACGTGCAGAAAATGCGCGTTGCAAAACTCAAACGCTTCATGGCCGAACCCTCCTTCGACCAGGAAATGGAGCTGCACCGCGTCGATTGCGGATCCTCCAACGGTTTCACCGACAACTACGAATTCCTCCAAGCTAAAGCCAAAGAATTTGCTGCCGAGCCGCTGATCCCGCCCCCACTCGTCACCGGCCGCGACCTCATCGAACTTGGCCTCCAACCCGGCCCACGCTTCAAAGAAATCCTCGAAGCCCTCCAAACCGAACAACTCGAAGGAAGAATCCAAGAACGCGACCCCGCCCTCGAATACCTCCAACAGTTGGTCCAAATATTAGAAAAAACCTGACTTTTGTACCAGGCCGATTCTCTAGCCCGCCAGAAAGATGTCTTGGGCGTAACTTCACCTTAGTTTTCCACACCCATCATTGACGCCCTGCCGCCCCCAATAAAATTATGAAACCCAAAACTTAGGCCTTGGCAGTTGGAAATATTAATTTAGTTTTTCTTTTTTCATCTTTGGTCACATGACAGGCACGCCCCATCCATGTTCGCCACCCGAAGCGTCTGCGTGGCGCTCGGGTCGAATTGCCTTACCTGCCATCCTCGTAGTCGGTGGGCGCGCCTTGCTCGTAGTTTGGATTTTGCTGGGCCTGATGGTCTGCTCCGAGAGCTTACCTGACGTCATCGCAGATTTTCACGCTCATGAACAAAGCCATCTGATGGATCCTTGGCACGGATCTGGCGAGGAAACTTCACCAGTACCGAGCCCTACCAATCATTTTCACTGTCATGTCATTCATGATTTTTCATCGGCGGAAGTGGACCTTCTTGGAGCCATTACTCCAGTCGCTCCGGCCCTAGGCGTACTTGCTCTTGTATGCAGCAAGCACCATTCCGCCCCGGACGAGTTATTCTTTGAAATGTTGAAGCCGCCCTTGATCTGAGTGCACGTCTTAAGACGTCTGCCTACTCGCGTAGGTGTGTGCCATCTGTGCTGCCACCTCTCATTTTGAGCCTTAATGCTGGGTCATTTTCCAGTATTCATATCCAACTTTCTAACTAATTCTGCTTTATGTCTTGCAATCTTTGCCATCAAACCCGCTTCAACCTCGTTGCCAATACCGACGCCAAATCAGGTGCTCCGCTTAATGTCTATTTTTGCGAGTTCTGCGGGCTCATTCAACAATCCCCGCTTCCCTCCGCCGATCAACTCCACGATTACTACTCAACGAGCTATCGCCTTGATTACAAAGGCACTTGGCACCCGAAACCCAAACACATTTTCCGCTCAGTGCGCTGTGCTCGCAGCAGGCTTGAATTCCTCCGAAAGTCGGGAATACGTGACGGTTTGCTGCTGGATATTGGAGCCAGCAGCGGAGAGTTCGTTGCTCTGGCACGCCAAGCAGGGTTCGATGCAAGCGGAGTCGAACCAAACCAAGGATATGCTGAATATGCCCGCTCGGAATACCATATTCCGGTAACAACCGCCGGGTTGAATCAAATCGAAGGTCAATATGACGTGATCACTCTTTTTCATGTGTTAGAACACTTGCTTTCTCCAGCGGAGGTTTTTCAACATCTCCATTCCCTGCTTAAACCGGATGGCAAACTATTCATCGAAGTCCCATGGGTCTTGTCTGGCTCCATCGCTCCAAGCAACCGCTACTTTAAAGCCCATCTTTATTACTTCGATGTCGAAACCCTACAGGCCAGCGCCAGTGCATACTTCGATGTTATATCAACCTGTGTGCTTGGCAATCTACGCATGATTATGCAGCCTCGGCCAGCGATTGCCCCGCTCTCCTTGCCATCCGCAGATTACCTTGCAGCTCTTCCCGCTCGTCTTCACCGGCAGGGCTGGCTCAACTATCTAACTCACGGCGGCGGATTCTTCAAACTCGCGGATAAGGTTCACCGTCTGTGGCAAGAAAACCGCGTGAGCCGCTTAAGAGGCCGGGAGATTATTACTTTATGCGATAGATTGCCTAAATAGCAAAGCGCGCCCGACTCACTCGAAACCGGAATGGCCGTCATGGATGATCCGCTATCAGCATTATACAAACTTCACTCCCACAGCAGGCGGCCATCGATTCCCGCGTATTTCGAAACCACATTGTTGGCACGAAGCCGCTCAACCGCAATTTCCCATCTCACCAACACACCAACACATCGCCTGCAGAATCAATCGAAATGTTCTAAGCGGTAATCATGTTAGGAAGAGTCTTGTTCTCACGGGCTTCCCAGCGGACCCCGCCGTCAGCGGAATCATAACACAGAATCCGCAAATCACGGCCCGAGTCATCTGTCCGAAAATAGCCTCCTGCCACCACGATCTCATTTCCCAGAGAATCCGTGCCTGCCGCCAGAGACAACAACACCCCGCCCCCCTCGCGGATGTCCGACCAAAGCAGCGGCGCCTGATTTCTCCGCCACTAAAAAATCAGGCAGTATGAAAGCACCCGACACCCCGAAAAACTCTCATGCATCCGCAGATACATCCGGAACGCCTCGCCTTCTCTCGACACATTCGTATTTGGAATCGCGAAAAACACAACGGTGCTCACTGCTTCAAAAATCCTGCAAGAGTTTAAAGATTCGAGCTCAAGCATCGCGCTTCACGTTGCGATAGAGATGAATAAGGATGACTATTTGCAATTCTACGCTGGCAAAACCACCAATTCGGGCAGGGACGTGGTCATCCAGTCACACCCCCCTGTTTGCCCTCGGCATGGATTGAACCAAAGCACCCGGTGACCGGGCGTGATACCCCACCAAGTTAACATTTATTTGGGGCTGATCCTTCGCCTCGTGCCGCTCCCCACGACGCACTGCTGCTCACTCCAAGAAGCCGCACTGCTGCTCACTCCAAGAAGCGCACGAATGTGTCCGTCGATGGCCATGAGAAGCCAATGAGGTAAGCGGTTCGCTTTCCATTGTCTCCTCATAGCTAGGGCGAACATGTTTCGCTCCTTCTTATGTCAAATAGATGTCTACCAAGATAGGCTCAGACATCCTGACGCGCCGGAAAATGGGATGACCTGCCGAATGAAATGGCATCGGGCGAAGACGCCCGCGCCACAGTGGCCCGGGCGTCTCAGCCCGGAGTCTAATGGGGTCACGCGATTTCAGGGATATTGCCTGGAAGTCCGGCTGAATCCAGCGCTCCGTGAGAGTTGCTATTTGCCCGGCGCGGGGTGGCCCAGTGGTCGACGGAACTGTTCACGAGAAACTCGGTGCCGAGGGCTTCGCGGCCGAGCAACATGCGGTGGATCATGCGTTTCCGACAGACGAGGCTGACAACGATCCGCTTTTCCACTTCCGCAAGGCGCAGGGTGGTTTCGATAAAAATCCGGCTGACTCCTTGGCCGGTGCTGCTGCGGACGTGTTTGCGGAGTTTGATCGGTTCCTCCAGCGTGACGAGTCGCTTGTCTTTGCGGTCAAGGCGGACGGTGAATCGCACGCGGTTGCCGGGCAGCTCATGTATCTCTGCGCAATCGATCGCGCTGCTGCGGGCGCCGGTATCCGCCTTGGCGCGCATTTTGAGCGACCACTCGGGGAATTCGACCCACTCCCGCCAGCCGATGATTTGTTTGGCGTCGTGCATCGTGGTGGTTTTCCGTTAGGGGGCAAGGATGACTTGGCCGGTTTCGAGGCCGTCTAGGATTTCGGTGTCGTCGCCGGAGACCCGGCCGCGTTTGATGGGGCGGCGTTCGGTTTTGCCGTCGGCGAGTTTGATCTCCGCGGTCCAGCCGCGTGAGTCGTGGGCGAGCGCCTTGGTGGGGATGACGATAGCGGCGGGTTTCTGATAGGAAATGAGGTGGACTTTTACCGTAGCTCCGACGGCAGGCTTGGGGTCGGCGGGCCAAGTGGCGGAAAGGTGAGCGCGGTAGCTGCCGTCCGGCTCGGGAATGCCGGCGAGCTGGGTGAGTTTCACGGGAAATTCAATGTCTTCACGGCCGGGAAATGTGGCGGTGCCGGCGAGGTCGGGTGCCAGCAAACGGGCGGTGGTTTCCGCGGGAAAGGCGACGATGGCGAGCGGCGCGCTGGCTGGTATGAAGGTGGCGAAGGGCCTGCGGACGGGCGGGCGGCCATTTTTAACGAGATTTTTGATGGCGTCGCCGGTAGTCCAGCGGCCGTTTTGGATCGTCCCGTGATAGAACCAGCCATCGGCGGGGGCTTTGAATTCACAGAGCTTACGATCGAGTTCGAGATCGGCGAGGGTTTGTTGTTCGCGTGCTTGGCCGGTTTTGAGGGACTCGAGCTCCAGTTTTCTGCGCTCGAGGGAACGGGGGATTTCCTTTTCGGCGGAACCGATGGCGATGGCGGTGTCGCGCTCGCTGTCGGCAAGGGTGAGGGCTTCGCGGGGCAGGGCGACTTTGAGGTTGTATTGGTTGTTGAGTGTTTCCATGCGCAGGGCGAACTCGGCGGAGATCACGCTGTCTTTTTGGCGGGTGAGAATGATTTCTTCGGTCTCCTCGGTCGCATCGGTGAGATCATCCGTTTGATACATTTTGCTGAGTTGCCGAAGTTCCTCCTGTTGGTTCGAGAGTTGTTGTTTGCTGCGCTCCAGCCTTTGATGGGCGGTCTCCTCTTGGGCCTTGCGGCGAGTGGCAGTGAAGTATGCATGCTCCTCCTTGGCGATCTGCGCGGCGCGGCGTGCGGCTGCGAGGCGGTGCGGCGCGGTCTCCACCAGCGATTTTAACTCTTGCTCCGCATGGGCCACGGCTAGGCTGCCGGCCGCGATGGAGCGACGGGTGTCCTCAAGCTTGCGGTCGATTCCAAGGGTGTCGAAACCCGCCAGCACGCCGCCTTTAGTGACCCTCGCACCGTGCGGGGCGATATTGATGAGTCGGAAATCCTCCCAAGCTTTGGCATCGACCTCAAACAGCAGAGCCTCGCCCTCAGGCATGACCGTGGCGTTGAAAGTTGCCTCGATGACGAAGGGCTTTTGCTCGATCGTAATCTCCCCCGCATGCAGGGTGACGGCGGCCAGCAAAGCAGGAAAACCAGAGGCAAGATAGGGGCGAAACACGAACGGAACTTACGGTTTCAGCCGCTGATGGGAAGTGGAAATAAAGTCGTGCGAGTTCACTCGGCGGCGCGGCCTTTGCGGGCTAGCCAGATCGGGAGGAGCCGGGTTTTTTTCGCATCCGGGGAGGCGGGCACGGTGAATTCGGCCACTTCGAAACCCGAGCGCTGGAGATTGCGGGTGAGATTGGTCAGGTGGCGCGAGCCGGCAATGGCGAGCAGGCCCCCGGGTTGCAGCGCTTCATAAGCCGCGGAAACCCAGCGGCGGTCATCCACCCATGGCCGATTGCGCGGGCCGGTGGGTGAGGCATCCAAATGGAGAAGAATGGCGTGGAGCAAACCCGCATGCCGGATCAGGCCGGAGGGTCCGCAATCGCTTTCGAGCACCACCCGGGGATCCGTGAGCAGCGGGCTTTCCGGCAAATGCTGGCGATGCCACTCAGGCAGGGCGGCGAGCGGCTCCGCTACGATGAAGGTGCCGCGCTTTTGCTTCAACTCCGCCGATACGGTGGCGAGTGAGTGGCCGAGGCCGAGACCGATGAAAAACAAGCTGGGCTGGCGGGCGGGACGGAATGGCGCGCAGGCGAGACGGGCAAGCTCCTCCTCCGCAGCACGGGTCGCTGGCCCGCAGATCTGTTGGCCATGGATGAGCAAGGACTTGCGGCCATCGTGTTCCTGAAGGGCGAGCGTGCTACCGTCGGGGAGCTGGGTTTCTGCGAGAGTGATTCTTGGTTTCATGAGGCTTGGGGCTTGTCTTGCCGGGAGGGATGTATTAGATGCGAGGCACTATGTCCACAGAACCTGTAACTCCGCCGCCCGCAGGGGCCGAAAAAAAACTCATCGCCGGCCTCCTAGGGATTCTTCTCGGATGGACGGGGGCTCATAAATTCGTCCTTGGCTATACCAAGGAGGGTGTCATCCAGCTGATTGCCAGCCTGGCGACATGCGGATTATTCGGGATCGTCGGTCTGATCGAAGGCATCATCTATTTGACCAAGAGCGACCAGGAATTCGTGGCGACTTATGTGACCGGCCGTAAGGGCTGGTTCTGATTTCCCCTCAAAAAACAAATTTTTCATGAAAAAACCCCGGCCATGAGTGGCCGGGGTTTTTTTGGGGGTTGATAGTTGAAGACGTGGGGACCGGAGTCCCCGGCTCATCAGAGCGAGCCCTTAAGGACGGAGGATGGCTTGAAGCCGACCGACTTGGAGGCGGCGATCTTCATGGATTCTCCAGTCTTCGGGTTGCGACCGGTGCGAGCGGCGCGATTTTTCACCTCGAAAGTGCCGAATCCAATGATTTGGACTTTCTGGTCCTTCTTCACGCCATTGGCGATTGAGGAGAGAACGGCTTCGAGGGCCTCGTCTGCGGCGCGTTTGGTTGCGTCTTTTCCGAGGGCGGCTTGGATGGCTTCAATAAGTTCGGCTTTGTTCATGGCAGGGGAAACATCAGCGGATGGGGGATGGGGTTGGCAAGCGAAAAACCGTTGAATTTACAGGGTTTTTTCAAACTGGCGGCTTGACTCCGCCGCGCGGGGGGGATCGAGGGCCTGAATTTTTCGGGTCCGGCGAGGGTGCACGCCGAATTGTTAGTGATTGTTAGATCGCCGGTGGCCGTGGCGGCATCCGTCGGCGAGGTTGACGCGGCGAGGTGATTATGGGAGAAGCGCGTGGTTTGGAATACGAGGAAATGGAAAAAATTCTGGCCCGCAGCGTGGCCGTGATGCTCGCGGCGTCGGGAGCGCTGCCGGGTCACGACGACTTGGGCGCGGAGCTGGCTTGTGTGACAGCGGCAGAGGCCCGTGGATATTTTCTGCCGGACGAGGAAGAGCTGAAATCCAAGCCCTGGCGGCGGATCCGGTGGTCGGGCCGGTGGTGGCGCTGCTGCTGACGGAAGAACCGGGGATCGAGCGGCGGCGGCGTGAGATGCTGAAGCAGATCGTTTCTTACCGGTGGCTCTCGTTTCTCCGGCGGAACCGGTCGGCATGGAAAAAGGTGATGTTCGGGTTTTTCGAGGCATCCGGACGCGCGGTCGCGGAGTTGCGACAGCCGGGCGTCAAACCGTCCAGAGCACCGAAACGGATTGCTGGGAAATTGCGTGAGGCGCTGCTAGCGCAGGTAAAGCCGGGCGATGTGTTCGTGACACGCCATGACGACGCGCTGAGCAATTTCTTCCTGCCGGGATTCTGGCCGCATGCGGCGCTCTACCTTGGGACGGCGGCGGAGTTGGAGCGCTTTGGCATCCGAGTGCCGCCCAGAGCGGTGGACAGGCCATGGTTTCTCGAATCCAAAAAAGACGCCGTCCGGATCCGGTCGGCGGAAGAGACGCTGCAAGTGGACGCGCTCGTAGTGCTAAGGCCACCGCTGCAGGAGGCGGATCTCGCGGAGGGCCTGCTGCGCGCGGCCAGCCACGAGGGGAAACCGTATGATTTCCTGTTCGATTTCCGAACCGCGGATCGGATGGTCTGCACGGAGGTGATTTATCGCGGATTTCACGGAATCCGGCCGGTGAGGTTTCATTTGCGCGAAGTGGGCAGGCGCCGATTCGTCCGATCCTGCAAAATTTTCATTAATTCATTAAAAGACCTTGCAGACATTCCAAGAGGTCATTAAAGACCCCGCGCCCGCAGCACGCAGGTATTTTCCGACATGATCCGTCGTCATCTCACTCTCACTTTGTTCGCTTGGCTCTCATGCCTTGGTTCCGCCTTCGCGTCTGAGGAGGGCGGTCATCATGCCTTGCCCCTAGATGCCCAACAGCTTTTCGGCCCGTTCACCAACTCCACGATCATGGTCTGGTTGGCGGTGGGATTGATCGTTCTGTTCTGCCAAGCGGCGACCCGCAAAATGGCGCTGATTCCTTCGGGTTTCCAAAACTTCGCCGAGTGGGTGTTCGAGTCACTCTATGATGTCCTCGGCGGTCTGATGGGCGAGCACCTGACCAAGCGGGTGTTCTGGTTCTTCGGATCGATTTTCTTCTTCATCCTCGTAAATAACTACATGGGCCTGATCCCAGGGGTGGGCACGATGGGTTGGAACACCTTAGATAGCCACGGAACTCACGGATTCACCCCGTTTCTCCGTGGTGCCAATGCCGACATCAACATGACCGCCGCGATGGCCTTTTCCTTCGCGCTGCTCTGGTTCTATTGGGCCATCACCGAAAACGGCCTGAAAACCTTCCTCGCCCATATTTTCGCACCAAAGGGACATTTCCACGGCATCATGCTGGCGATGATGGTGCCGATCTTCCTGTTTGTCGGCGTTTTGGAAATGATCTCGATCGCGATTCGTCCGGTCGCTCTCACATTCCGTCTTTTCGGCAACATTTACGGCGGCGAACAAACGCTTGAGGCGCTGATGGCGCTGATCCCGAAAGCCTTGCAACCGTTTCTGTCCTGGCTTCCGGCCTTGCCATTTTATTTCATGGAATTGCTCGTCGGTTTCGTGCAAGCCCTCGTTTTTACCTTACTCTGCGCCATTTTCCTCAAGCTGATCTGCGATCACGGAGAAGAAGAGCACCATTGACCCCTTTCTGCGCTCTGACCATGGCATGACCGTGGGGGCCGCTGAAAAAACCACAACCAACACCAACACAACCAACCATGTTTACTAAAGCATTTGCAGTCGCCCTCGCCGCTCTCGGCGGTGGCATTGGCATCGGCCTCCTCGGCGCCAAAGCCGCTGAAGCCACCGGACGCAATCCGGGTGCCGCCACTCCGATCCTGGTCATTTCGATCATTCTCGCCGCGCTCATCGAGGGTATCTTCATCCTCTCCGCGTTCGCCGTACCGTTCTGATTTACTTATTACCGCACGCGTCGGCTGACGCGTGCGGTAGTTTTTTCCGCTAATCTCTCCAGCCATGATCTCCTTGCTTGCCTCCGCCACCGCCGAAGCCGTTACCGCAAACCCCGGCATCCTTGAAACGATCCAGAAGACCTTTGGTCTCAACGGGCCGTTTTTCATCGCGCAGGTGATCAACTTCTTTGTCGTCATCTTCGTCCTCAAAAAATTCGCCTTCGGCCCGATCCAGGCGATGCTCGAACAACGCCGCATCCGCATCGCCGAGGGCGAGGAAAAGCTCAAGCGCATCGAGAAACAACTCGCCGAATCCGAGCAAACGACCGCCGCCGCGATAGGCAAAGCCAACGACGAAGCCGTCCGCCTGATCAACGAGGCGAAAGAAGGCGCCCACGCCTTCAGCGAACAAAAATCCCAAGAAGCCATCGCCATGGCTCAAAACATCCTCGCGAAAGCCGAAACCGCCGCCAAAGCGGACCGCGACCGCCTCAGCTCCGAACTCAAACGCGAATTCGGCCGCCTCGTCGCCGCCACCACCGCCCAAGTCACCGGCAAAGTGCTCACCGCAGATGACCAAAAACGCATCAACGAGGACGCCCTCGCCAAGGTCGAAGCTTGATTTGCAGCATTCATTTTCCGCCTCATGAAAATCTCCAAAGTCGCCGCCACCACCGCACGCCGCTTGTTCGGGCTCTGCCAGACCAACGGCCGCTTGGATGATGCGAAATTGCGCACGGTGGTTTCCCGTTTGGTGGAATCCAAACCACGCGACTACGCCGGCATTCTTTCCGCTCTCCAACGCCTGACGCGCCTCGACCTCGAGCGCCGCAAAGTGACCGTCGAAAGCGCGGTGGAACTCGATGAAGCCACCCGCCAGCGTGTCGTCGCCGGCCTCGCGAAACAATACGGCCCCGATCTCGTCGCCCAATACCAAGTCAATCCCGCCCTCCTCGGCGGCCTTCGCATCCGCGTCGGCAACGATGTGTTCGACGGCTCGGTCCAAGGCCGCCTCGACCGCCTCACCAACGCCTTCTGATTTCATTCTTTGCTGAAAACTTAACTCCGATAACTAGCAAACTCCTTTCCCCATGAGCAGCATCCTCCAGGAACTCGAACAACAAATCGCCGGAATCACTTCCTCGGTCGAAAAATCAAACGTCGGCACTGTCCGTCAAGTCGGCGACGGCGTCTGCAAAGTCGAAGGACTTTCCGACGTCATGCTCAACGAAATGATCGACTTCGGCGGTGGCGTCACCGGCATGGCCCTCAACCTTGAGGAAAGCGAAGTCGGCGTCGTGCTGCTAGGCGATTATGCCGCCGTGAAGGAAGGCTCCGAATGCCGCACCACCGGCAAACTCCTCTCCGTGCCCGTCGGCGAAGCACTGCTTGGCCGCGTCGTCAACGCGCTTGGCGCACCGATCGATGGCAAGGGCGAGATCGCTTCCGCCGCGAACTACCCGATGGAAAAAATCGCGCCGGGCATCATCAAACGGAAGTCGGTTTCCGTGCCAGTGCAAACCGGCATCATGTCCATCGACGCCATGATCCCCGTCGGCCGCGGCCAACGCGAACTCATCATCGGCGACCGCGCCACCGGCAAGACCACCATCGCGGTGGACACCATCATCTCCCAAGCCCTGCAAAACAAAGCCGCCGAGCAAGGCAAACTTCAGAACCACAAGCCGCTCTATTGCATCTACGTCGCCATCGGCCAGAAGCTCTCGAACGTCGCCCGGATCCACAAGATCCTCGAAGACGCCGGTGCGATGGAATACACCACCATCGTTTCCGCCTCCGCTTCCGACGCCGCAGCCATGCAATACCTCGCGCCGTATGCCGGCTGCGCCATCGCTGAGTATCTCATGGATAAGGGCCAAGACTGCCTGATCGTTTTCGACGACCTTTCCAAACACGCCGTCGCCTACCGCCAAGTCTCGCTGATTCTTCGCCGCCCCTCCGGCCGCGAAGCCTATCCCGGCGATGTGTTCTACCTCCACAGCCGCTTGCTCGAACGTTCCGCCCGCCTTTCCGAAGCTGCGGGTGGCGGCTCGCTCACCGCGCTGCCGATCATTGAAACCCAGGCTGGCGACGTTTCCGCTTACATCCCGACCAACGTGATCTCCATCACCGACGGCCAGATCTACCTGGAAACCGACCTCTTCTATCAAGGTGTCCGTCCCGCCATCTCGGTCGGCCTCTCGGTCTCCCGCGTCGGTTCCGCCGCGCAAACCAAGACCATCAAGTCCGTCGCCGGCACCACCAAGCTCGACCTCGCCCAATACCGCGAGCTCCAAGCCTTCGCCCAGTTCGGCTCCGACCTCGACGCCTCCACCAAGAAGAAACTCGATCGCGGCGCCCGCATCGTCGAGCTCTTCAAACAAAATCAATACAGCCCGCTCGGCATGGAAAACGAAGCGATCTATCTCTTCGCGATGCAGAACGGCTACTTCGATGACGTCGCCGTCTCCGACGTGAAGCGCTTCCAAGCCGCCCTCGGCGAATTCTTCATCACCCGCAAGGGCGAACTCCTCGATAAGATCCGTAACGAAAAACCGGACCTCAAAAAGGACACCGCCATGGTCGATGCCGTGAAACAAGGAATCGAAGACTTCAAGAAGAGCTGGAAGTGAAAAACGGACATTAGGGATTAGACATTCGATATTGGGTCAATGCCCGCCTCGTCTTCCCCTAATTATCAAATCTCCAATTATCCAATCTCCTAAATCTTAAAACAGTGGCCAACCTACGCGACATCCGCCGGCGCATCAAATCCGTCAAGAACACCGCGCAAATCACCCGCGCGATGCAGCTTGTGGCCGCCGCGAAGATGAAGAAAGCGCAGGACCAGGCGCTCGCCGGCCGCGAATACGCCGCGCATCTCACGCAGGTGTTGTTTGATATCCGCAAAAACTTCACCGAAGAATCCCACCCATTCCTGGTGCACCGCGAAGGTGGCCGCGAACTGGTGCTGGTGATCTCCACCGATAAAGGCCTTTGCGGCGCGCTCAACACCAACCTTGCGAAATCCATCAAGGCGCATACCTCGCCGGACGCCCACTTTGTCACGGTCGGCCGTAAACTCCGCACCTTGTGCGAAAAACTCGGCAAGAAAGTCATCGCGGATTTCACGGTTAAAGATCCGGTCCCATTCTCCCAAACCCGGCCGATCGCCAAGTTCATCAGCCAACAATTCCTCGATGGAAACTATGACAAGGTCTCCATCGCCTTCACCAGTTTCGTCAACACGATGCGCCAGGAATCGGAAGTGGTCACACTCCTGCCGATCCAAGGCCACCGCGAAGGTGAGGAACAGGCCTTCGAATCCATCGGCAGCGGCTTCTCCGTGGAAGAGCACATCAAGGATGCATTCCGCGATTACACTTTCGAGCCGAATGCCTCCGAGGTTCTCGCCTCGATCCTGCCCCTCTACATCAACTACGAGGTCTTCCAAGCCCACGTCGAGTCCCGCGCCTCCGAGCACTCCGCACGGATGGTCGCCATGAAGTCCGCCACCGACAACGCGAACAAGTTCATCAAGGAACTCACCCTCGAATACAACAAACTCCGCCAAGGCGCCATCACCGCCGAACTCCTCGAAATCACCACCGCCATGAAGGCCATGGAGTAAAGTGCCGAGTGAGCAGTGATCAGTGATCAGTGCTCGCAATGCCATCATCCGTCTTTCCAACCCGTCTCCAACTCCACATCAAAAACTCTGATCACTGATCACTGATCACTTCACACTTCTTTTCCCCATGAGCAACCAAGGAACTATCGTCCAGATCATCGGCGCCGTCATCGACGCCGACTTCTCCAAGGCCACCAAACTGCCTGAAATCTACAATGCATTGGAAATCCAATACGTCCTCAACGGCGTGGACACCAAGCTTGTGCTCGAAGTGCAGCAACACCTCGGCGACGGCTGGTTGCGCGCGGTCGCCATGTCCACCACGGACGGCCTCAAGCGCGGCATGACCCTCGTCGATACCGGCAAGCCGATCGCCGTGCCGGTCGGCAAACAAGTCCTTGGCCGTATCTTCAACGTCACCGGCGACCTCGTGGACGAAAACGTGCCGATCGCCGATGCGACTTTCCGTTCTCCGATCCATCGCCCGGCTCCCACTCTCACCGAGCAATCCGCCAACACGGAAGTGCTCGTCACCGGCATCAAAGTCATCGACCTCATCTGCCCGCTGCTCAAGGGTGGCAAAGGCGGCATGTTCGGTGGCGCCGGCGTCGGCAAGACCGTCGTCATCATGGAGCTCATCAATAACATCGCAAAAGCGCACGGCGGGTTCTCCGTCTTCGCCGGCGTGGGTGAGCGGACCCGTGAAGGAAACGACCTCTACTGGGAAATGATCGAGTCCGGCGTTATCGCCACCGAGAAGGACGAAAAAGGCCACCCGAAACTCCACCCCGAAGGCACTCCGGTCCTCGCGGAAGGCTCCAAGGTCGCTCTTTGCTACGGCCAGATGAACGAGCCTCCAGGTGCCCGTCTCCGCGTCGCGCTCTCCGCACTCACCATGGCCGAGCATTTCCGCGATGAAGACAACCAGGACGTGCTTCTCTTCGTGGACAACATCTTCCGTTTCTCCCAAGCCGGTTCCGAAGTGTCCGCGCTGCTCGGCCGGACGCCCTCCGCCGTGGGTTACCAGCCGACCCTCTCCGAGGAAATGGCCGGTCTCCAAGAGCGGATCACCTCCACCAACAAAGGCTCAATCACCTCGATCCAAGCCGTTTACGTGCCTGCGGATGACTTGACCGACCCCGCTCCCGCCAACACCTTCGCTCACCTTGACGCGACCGTCGTGCTGGAGCGTTCGCTCGCTGAACAAGCGCTTTTCCCCGCCGTCGATCCTCTCGCATCGACCTCGAAGGCCCTCGCCCCGGAAATCGTCGGCGAAGAACATTACCGCGTCGCTCGCGGCGTGCAGCAAGTGCTCCAACGCTACAAAGACCTTCAAGACATCATCGCCATTCTCGGCATGGACGAACTTTCCGACGAGGACAAGATGACCGTCTTCCGCGCCCGGAAAATCCAACGCTTCCTCACCCAGCCCTTCCACGTTGCAGAAGTCTTCACCAACGTCTCCGGCGTGCTCTGCTCGATCGAAGAAACCGTCCGCGGCTTCGCCGAAATTCTCGATGGCAAACTCGACAGCGTGCCCGAAGGTAACTTCTACATGAAGGGCGGAATCGATTCAGTCGCCCGCGACTGAATCGATTGTTGAATTTTGAATGATGAATGTTGAATTAGAAGAGCTTCATCCCATTCAAAATTCAAAATTTAAAATTCAAAATTGATCACCATGCCTCTCCAACTTGATATCGTCACTCCCGAGAAAAAGGTTTTCTCGGATAACGTGGACAACGTCTATCTTCCCGGAGCGGATGGTGAAATCGGCGTCTTGCCGATGCACGCCGGCCTCGTGACTGCGCTCAAACCCGGCGAACTGCGCTACCTACACAACGGCCAAGTCGTCACCCTCGCCATTGGCTCCGGCTTCGCCGAAGTCACACAAACTAAAGTCGTCGTCCTAACCGACATGGCCTTGGGCGAAGCGGAGATCGACGAACAAAGCGCCGAGGAAGCCATCCAACGCGCGCAGGAAAAACTCGCCGTCGTCGAGCACAGCATGGATGCCGAGGAAGTCGCCTATCTGCAAGGTGTCATCTCAAAGTCCGCGGCTGCCATTCAGTTCAAACGGAAACACCGCTGATACGAGTCGCAAGGAGGGGCGAAGCGCGTTCGCCCTCGTGTATTTGGTGACAACGAGCTGGGCTGATGCGCTTTCCATGGGCACCCCATGCGCACGGCGGACATGATCCGCCGCTCTTTGTCTTTCTTGTCCTGCGCCCATCTCACGCGGCCTGCTCCGCATTTTCTGGCAAATTACGGTCGATTTTCCTCTTCTGTTTGCTAAGTTACAAGAGATTCACTTCCTTAGTTACGCCATGAGCAAACCACACACATCCCACGCCACTCTTCAGAAATGGGTGACAGATATGACCGCCCTCTGCACGCCCGACTCCGTCGAGTGGTGCGACGGCTCACAAGCCGAATGGGACCGCCTTACTTCCTTGATGGTTGAAAAAGGCACCTTCACCCGCCTCAACCCCGAGATACGCCCTAATTCTTTCCTCGCCCGCTCGACTCCTTCGGATGTCGCCCGTGTCGAGGACCGCACGTTCATCTGTTCCAAGCGCAAGGACCAGGCCGGCCCGACCAATCACTGGGCTGATCCCGCCGAAATGCGCGTCACCTTGAATGGAAAATTCAAAGGCTCGATGAAAGGCCGCACCATGTATGTAATCCCATTCTGCATGGGCCCACTTGATTCGCCGCTCGCCAAAATCGGCATCGAACTCAGCGATAGCCCTTACGTCGTCGTCAACATGCGCATCATGACCCACATGGGCTCACATGTCCTTAAGCGCCTTGAGGATGAGGCCGATGGCAAGATTGATAAGAAACGTGATGGCTACGGAAATTTCATCCCCTGCCTTCACTCGGTGGGCGCTCCGTTAGAGCCCGGACAAAAGGATGTCACCTGGCCCTGCAGTGATGACAAATACATCGTTCATTTCCCGGAAACCCGCGAAATCATGTCGTTCGGCTCAGGCTATGGCGGAAACGCACTGCTCGGTAAAAAGTGCCTTGCGCTACGCATCGCTTCTAACATCGCCCGCGAACACAAATGGATGGCCGAGCACATGCTCATCGTCGGCGTGGAAAATCCCAAGGGCGAGAAGACTTATCTATCGGTCGCCTTCCCGTCTGCCTGTGGCAAGACCAACCTCGCCATGCTCATTCCACCCCAAGCCTATCAGGATGCCGGCTGGAAAACCACTATCATCGGTGATGACATTGCATGGCTCTGGCCGCACGAGGATGGCAAACTCCACGCCATCAACCCGGAAACCGGTTACTTCGGTGTCGCTCCAGGCACCGCCTACACCACCAACCCGCGCGCAATGGAATCCATCACGGAAAACTGCATCTTCACCAACGTCGGCCTAACCGATGATGGCGATGTCTGGTGGGAAGGCATGGACGGTGAGCCACCCGCCCACGCCATCGATTGGACCGGCAAGGATTGGACGCCCGATTGCGACCGCGTCTGCGCCCACGCCAACTCCCGCTTCACCGCGCCCGCCAGTCAGTGCCCGTCAGTTGACGAAAACTGGCAGAACCCCGACGGCGTGCCCATCGATGGCATCGTTTTCGGCGGCCGTCGCGCTACCACCATGCCGCTGGTGTTCCAAGCCTTCAACTGGAGCCACGGCGTCTATCTCGGCGCCACAATGGGCTCGGAAATGACCGCCGCCGCCTTCGGCCAGATCGGCAAAGTCCGCCGCGATCCAATGGCCATGCTGCCATTCTGCGGCTACAACATGGGCGAATATTTCGGCCACTGGCTGGAAATGCGCCGCTACCTCACCCACCTGCCGCGCTTCTTCCACGTCAACTGGTTCCGTAAGGACGAGGCTGGCAAATGGCTGTGGCCCGGTTTCGGCGAAAACATGCGCGTCCTCGAGTGGATCGTGAAACGTTGCCACGGCAGTGCCGCCGGCCACGAAACACAAATCGGCTGGACCCCGGCCTTCGAGGATTTCAACATCGTCGGCTTGGATGGCTTTACCGAAGAAAACTTCAACAAAGTCATGGCCTTCAACCGCACCGAGTGGAAAGCCGAGCTGGTCAGCCAAGGCGAGTTCTTCATCGATCTCTACGATCATATGCCCAAGGAGCTCATCTTCCAACGGGAGTTGCTTGCCGCGCGCATGTCCTGATCTCACTGAAATCCTAAACCACACCACAACGCCGTCCGCATGCTCGCCATGCGCGCGGTTTTGTGCTAACCGAATTGGTCGGCTACACCTTGGTCGAGAACCGCCGCGCCGCCAACTGGATGCGCGATTGCGGCGGCAATGGCGATTGGGACGGTTACAAACTGGCCTTCCGCTGGCAACTCGCCGATCTCGACAGCCTCCCGGAAGCCCCCGCCGCCACCGACCTAGCGACATGGCTCGCCCACCTCTCACCACGCCTGCTCTGAACGCGCGCGCCACGGAGCGCCGACATTCTGTCGGCTGTCGGCGAGGGGACATTCTGTCACCCATCTTCCGCGAAGCGACTCGCCGGACAGTATGTCCGTCATCCAGCAGCGCGCAGAATGCACGCGCTCCGACAAGTCGAATCCTTAAAGGCATAGGGCTTCAGCCGGCGTG
The DNA here is from genome assembly GCA_903919975.1 of Akkermansiaceae bacterium. GTDB lineage: Bacteria > Verrucomicrobiota > Verrucomicrobiia > Verrucomicrobiales > Akkermansiaceae > Luteolibacter. Next base: position 77,132 of record CAIXKE010000013.1, read on the forward strand.
TCCCTGAAACGCGAATTGAACCGCTTCTCTTTTAATATCCCGATCGTTTCGGAAAAACTTACCATCATGGAATTTCCCGACGGACTAGGGAAATTCCATGTTCATTTTTGAATTATCAGTTATATTGTGCGCCCGGCCTACAGCCATGCTTGTTATGAAAACACAGAAACTCGCCGCTACGGCCTTGATGGCCATCACCATGGCCGCTTCCGCCGCTCCCCGCCTCGTCGTTTCCACCCCGTCACTGGTGCCAGAATCCAAGATCGACCTCGTGCTCGACCTGCCCGTCACCCCTACCACCGAACTCGGCAAAACCGTCGAAAATTCCTGGCTCGAAATCAAACCCGCCCTCCCCGGCAAACTGCGCTGGAAAGCCCAAAACATCGCGGAGTTTCTCCCGGACCAATGCCCCGTCATCGGCGCAACGTATGCGTTCTCCATCCCGAAAAACCGCAAACACCTCGACAATTCAGCGGTCCCTGCCGGCCAATTCGCCACGCTTGCCGCCGAAGAATTCCGCATCGTTTCGAGTTCCGTCCCCAACCGCTGGAACTCCGGTTATTCGCCCTCCACCGGCGAATGGATTCTTGTTTTCAATGATGATATCGATCCCGCCACCGCAGGCTCGTTCATTTCCTTCGTCTCAAAATCCGGCCAACGAGTCGCCGCCCACATCGAACGCGCCAGCGCGGAACGCACAGGCGAACTCGCCAACAACTACAAATCCTGGACCGCCCGCTGGGGAAGCACGCCAGCCACCGATGCTCTCGCCCGCAACATCCTAGTCGCCCGTCCGCTCACCCCCTTGCCGCCCGGCGAAAATTGGCGCATCTCAACTCTCAAGGGCTTACCTAACACTTCCGCCACCGCCCGCCTCACCGAAGAGACGCATTACGACATCGGCAGCATCGAGCCGTTTCAAATCCGCAAAATCGCCAGCCATGTCGTAGCCGACGAACCGCGCCGGATTTCAATCACTTTCAACCACCCACTTCCCGAGGAACTTCCCACCGATTTCCTCACCAAATTCCTCAGCATCGTCCCGTCCCCCGGAAATCTAACCGCAGAGTCCGACGGACAAACCATCCAACTTTCCGGCGACCTGTTCGCTGCAGACCAATACTCGGTCACCATCCGACCCGGCATCGTTTCCAGAATCGGCTTCCCTCTCAAAAACGGCATCACCGAGAAAGTCGTATTCGAACACCTCGATCCGCTCATTGCCCTACCCTCCGAAGACGTCGGCCAACTGGCTAAAGGCACCCGCCAATACCGCGTTCTAACGCAGAACCTCGCCAACGCCCAAATCCGCATCAAGAAACTCAGCGGCCAAGACCTCGTCCGCGCGTTTCAGGGATACCGCAACGTCACAGGCAACGGCCCCGACAACGAATCCATCCGCCGCACCGCTCCGCTCCCGTGGTCCATGGTCGTCGGCACCAGCCTTGCTAATCAGGAAATCCCGCTCGGAAACCCCATCGACACCACGAAAATCATCACCCTCAACTGGAATGAAATCCTGCCCAAGGACATCCAAACCGGCGTCCTATTTCTGGAAGCCTCCGGCCAAGCACACAAAGACACCCAAAGCAGCGGCCGTCCACTGACCCAAGCCATCATTCAACTCACCGACATCGGCCTCGCCTGGAAACTCACGTCTAAGGAAGCCTTTATCTATGCCTTTTCCTGCGATACCGGAGCCCCTCTCCCCGGCGTGAAACTCCAACTCTTCGGCGAGGATGCCACCGCCCTTGAGCAAGCCGCCACCGATGCCTCAGGCCTCGCCACCTTGCCGCGTCTGAAAACCGCCCGCCACCTCGTCGCTACGCGCGAGAATGACACCTACATCACCGCATTTGATAGCACACTTGAAACCGTCGGCCTCTGGCATTTCCCGGTCCGTTATGCGTGGAACACCCCAGCCGAATCCTCCCGTCAGGCCTTCCTTTTCACCGATCGCTCACTCTACCGCCCCGGTGAAACCATCCGCCTCAAAGGCATCCTCCGCGCCCTCCACGGCAATGCCGTCGAACCCTCAAAATCCAGCACCGCGCGCATCGTCATCATCGATCCCACCGAAAAAGAAATCCTCAACCAGCCGGTCACAATCTCACCTAACGGATCGTTCGATTTCACCCACAAACTCGCCCCGGTCAAAACCGGCGCCCACTCGATCCGGCTGGAATTCCCCGACGAACTCGCCGCCGCAGAGGCCATCGAGGACAACTGGAGCAAACGCGAACAAATCCTTGAAAGCGCCCGTTTCGAAATCCCACTGCGTGTCGAAGAATTCCGCCGCAATGCCTTTGAAATCACTCAGCGCATCCCCCCGCCACAGATCGGCGCCACCACTGTCACCGCCGAACTCTCCGCAAAATACTATCAGGGACAACCCGTCGCCGCAGGCACTGTAAAACACTTCAGCCGGATCACCACCCAGAATCCCTATCCGGAACGTTTCCGCGATTTCCTCTTCGGCAATCACCGCAGCGATGACTGGGGTTATTGGTATCACTATTTCGGCTATCAAGATGACGAGGGCGATTCGACTACCCACACGTCCCAACTCCTCGGAGAAGCCCAATTAGCAACCGATGGCAGCGCTATCATCCCTATCGAAATCCCGCAGGCGGATTTCCCCCAACCGCGGGAAGTCGAAATCGCCTCGGAAGTCACCGATGCAAACAACCAGACGCTTACCGCCCGGACCACCACCACGGTTCATCCGACGTCCGCCTATGTCGGCATCTCGCGCATCGACCGCCTCGCCCGCGTCGGCGAAGCCCTGCCGCTCCGCATCGTCGCCATCGATCCCTCGGAAAAACCCTTCAGGCATGAACTCAAACTCACCGCCACCCTCACCCGCGAACTGAACTCCGCCACCAAAACCCGCAATGATTCCGGAGAAACGACCACCCGCAATGACCTAACCGAGGAAACGATCGCCACCGAGGAAATCATCCTCAATCCCATGGCTTCGGAAAAAGACGGACAACTCTACACCATCACGCCGAAGTCCAACGGTCTGCACTTCCTCACCCTCCGCGGCACCGATCCCGATGGCCACCCGATCACCACGGTCACTCGCTTCCACGTTTACGGAACCGATCAATACCCATGGCAATACGAAGACGGATTACGCGTAAAACTCGTCGCCGAAAAGAAATCCTACCAACCCGGCGAAACCGCTCGCGTCCTTGTCCTCACCCCCATCGAAGGCACCGCCCTCGTCACCATCGAACGCGAAAAAGTCCTCCGCTCATTCCTCGTCCAACTCAAGGCGGACAAACCCGTCATCGAAATCCCCCTCACCGAAGACGACGCCCCTAACGCCTATGTCTCCGTGCTCATCGTCAAGGGCGCCAAGGATTCCGCCCGCACCTTCAAAGCGCCCCAACTCCGCCTCGGCTATTGCGAACTCCTCGTCGATAACCTCCGCGACAAACTCACCGTCAACCTCGACACTCCCGCCGAAAGCTCACGCCCCGGCGATAACGCCACGCTCTCAGGAACCATCACCCTTGCCGATGGCAAACCCGCCGGCGGCGCGGAAATCACACTCTATGCCGAGGATGAAGGCACGCTCGCCGTCATGGGCTATGAAACACCCAAACCCATGGAGTATTTCTATCAACCTCGAATCCTCGGCGTCGACGCCGGCACCTCATTCGAATCGTTCATCACGGAAGACCCGGAAATGCAATCATTCAACACCAAGGGCTTCTTCGTCGGCGGCGGCGGCGATCTCTCGAAACTCGCCGATCTCCTCCGGAAAAACTTCGACCCCTGCGCAACCTGGGCCCCCGCCATCATCGCAGATGCCGCCGGAAAATTCAGTCACACCTTCAAACTTCCAGACACTCTAACTCGCTACCGCGTCATTGCCATCGCCCACCACGAAACCAAGCGCTTCGGCCATGCCGAGTCCGCCATCGTCGTGAAAAAAGATCTAATGTTAGAGCCGAAGGCCCCGCGCTTCGCCCACCAAACGGATACGATCAACCCGCAAGTCCTCGTCCAAAACGCATCACGCTATTCCGGCACCTGGGAAATCGAATTCAACGCCCACACCGCTGCCGGAACCCCCGTTTGCCGCGCGCTGGGCGGAACCAAGGAAACCATCAGCCTCACGCCTGGAGCCTCAGCCAGCTTGGTTTTCCCCACCATCGCGGAAAATACCGGCGAAGCCGTGCTCTCCTGGAAAGCAACGCCCGTTTCCCTCAAGGACGGCGTGCTCAACGAGGATCTCACCCGCCAGCTATCAGACGCCGTGGAGTCCCGCTTCCAAGTCGCCTACCCCATGCCGTTGCTCCGCCAGGTGAAGTTCGTCAAACTCGACCAACCCGGCGTCCTCGGCGATCTCCGCAAAGCGCTTGATCCCAAACTGCTCGGCGGCACCGGCACCCTCGACCTCGAATTCGCCCGCTCCCCACTCGCCGAAGCCGCAGGCTCTATCGATTTCCTCTTGCACTACCCCTATGGCTGCGTCGAACAAACCACTTCTTCACTCATCCCATGGTGCACCGTGAAGCCGCTCAAGAACGTCGTTCCCTCCTTCGCGAAACTCACCGACGAAAAAGTCAAATCCGCCATCCAAGCCGGGGCTGACCGCCTGCTTTCCATGCAACTTCCCAACGGCTCCTTCACCTACTGGCCCGGCGGCACCGATGCCGTCGATTGGGCCACACCTTATGCCGGCATCGGTCTCATCCTGGCATCATCCGCCGGCGCAAGCGTGCCGGACGCCACCATCGATTCGCTCAAACAATATTTGATCGAAAGCCTGCGCGGCCTTGCCGAAACCAAATCCGCAGCCGCTCTCGAAACCTACGCCCGCACCCTGCTCGTGCTCTCTCTCGCCGAAGCACCTCAGGAAGCCTATCAGAATGCGATGATCGATCGACTCGCAGATCTAACGCCTACCACCCGCAGCGTGCTTGCCGCCGCTATCGCAGTGGGAAATCACGGTCAGGCAAGTCGTGACAAGGCACGCCAGGTGATGACCTCAAAAATCCCCACCAAAATCAAAGACGACAGCTGGATGCCGTATTCCCCGGACAGGGCGTTCGAACTCATCGCATGGACATCGATCGATCCCGCAGGCCCGGAAGCCATGAAATCCCTCGATCGCATGCTCAACGAGCGCAATCCCTATGGCCACTGGCGCAGCACCTGGGCCAACGGATGGTCACTCGTTGCGATGGGCGCTTATGCCAAAGAAAACGCGACAACTCAAAGCGAAATCATCACCCTCAACCTCGATACCAGCGAAGGCGCTGACACCATCCAGCTCACCCCGGATGCCCCCACCGCCATCCGCACACTCGCACTCGGCCCCAACCTGAAACTCAACTGTACCGCCGACCAAAAAGCCTTCGTCCGCATCCGTGTCGCCTCCAAGCCTCCGGTCACCCCCATCCAGCCCGCTGCCCATAGCGGCCTGTCAGTGGACCGACTTTATTATCGCATCAATTCTGACGGCTCCGCCGAGCCTCTAACGGAACCCAAGCTCGGCGACCTCATCCGCGTTTCCCTGCGTGTCACCTTGCCGAAGGACGATACGAAATACCTCGTAATCGAAGACCCGCTTCCCAGCGTGTTTGAGACCGTCAACACCGACTTCAAATCGCAGAGCAGCGGTCTCGGCATCTCCACCAGCGAGAACGATTGGAACATCAGCCATTCCGAACTCCGCAGTGACCGAGCCCTGTTTTTCCTCGATCAGGTCTCGCGAAAGGGCACCTACAACATCACCTACCTCGCGCGCTGCACCATCGCCGGCTCAGCCACCGCCCCACCCGCGAAAGTCGAGTCAATGTATGACCCGGAAAACTTCGCCCTCTCCGCCTCCCGCATCTTCAACGCCCGCTAATCACCCGCGCCAGGACGGCCTCTCCATGATCGTGCATTTCCGCAATACAGCCACCGGAAAGCCTGACGTAGGACTTCAGAACCATCCGACCATTGCCAGCACTCTCGTCAGTGTCCACCCGAAGGTGATGATGAGAGCGACGATGAAAACCTTAATGCAACGTTCAATAGCGGGGCGGGTCATGCCCGCGCGTTCTACCCGTCGCAGTCGATTCCGCCAAGGAAAATGCCGGAAAAGTCTGAAAAAACCTTAGCATTCCTCCGCTTTCAGACGAAAAAAGGGTGGCCGAAGCCACCCTTTTCCATATCGATTATTTCAGTCAATGATCTTACCAGACGCTTTGCTTAACATAAATCACGTCAAACGGCCTGACATAAAACGGGCTGTTTTCCATACCGGACAGCGTGTCGTTCATGTTCAACACATACCGTTGTTGCTTCCCTTTCTGCGTGCGCACCACGATCACCTGCTTGGGATTGGCAAACCTGGAAAAACCCCCGGCCTCCATGATCGCCTCAAACGCAGTCATCGGGCGGTCGAGCGGAATTTTCCCAGGCCGCAGCACCTCCCCGGAGAGATAGATCCCCGCAGCCGCACTCTCCAAGGAAACCACCACAGTCGGATCTTGAAGATGAGACTGATAAAGCGATGTCAAACTCCGCTGCAGGCCGTCGATCGTGCTGCCCGCAGCACTTACGTCTCCTACCGTTGGAAGACTAACTCGGCCATTCGGTTGGATTTTCTGCTTGGTGTTGAGTTCCGGCGCGCCGGAAAACGAGACGCTGATCTCATCACCCGCCGCTAGGTTACCACTGGGTTTGGACGCATAGGCTTCCGCAGGAACCGCAGGGGCGGAACTCATGCCACCGCAACCCACGGAGGACAAGACCGCACCTAAGGCTGATATCATAATAGCTCCCGCAACAAAGATATGCAGGAGCTTGTTGCCGGCATCGCCGGATATTACGTTCATCGTTTTCATTGTCATCTTGTTGTTTTGGTTTTTGCTATCAGGAACACGAAAAAAAATCCCGGATTTTAGTCATGCAAAATCATGCCTCCATGTCTGCTATATAGCTGACCCATTCGGTTGGCAGCAGGTCATTCTCGATAGAGCTGCCGATACGTCCTTCCCAGCGCGGTTGAAATCGGGTGCTTGTCCCATAAACCATAATCAGATCCTCCGTGCCGATGCAGCGTAATGCATGGCTGACTCCCGGAGGAATCACAACTGCCGAGTTGTCGCCTCCCGGATTGCTATCACCGGATATCATGAAGCGCATGATCCGGCGCGGCAGTCCTGCCCGATCGTCCACAAGTATCATTTCGCAGAGGCCAATGAGAAAAAACATGACATCCCATTGTTCCAAATCATAAGGGCGCCGTGTGCAATCATCAGGAAATTCGATATACAGCTCCCGAAACCAAGCTTCCGCCGCCACGCCGTTCGGTACATGCGGTGGATGGATATGAAAACCCTTCGCGCTCCCACGATGCATCAGTGCGGACGCCCATTGCTCGGGATTCAGCCCAATCCTCCCCAGCACACCCTCATGGATCCGAACGAGCTCGGCAAAATATCCCCGTCCTTTTTGCTGGTGAACCTGACGCGGAAATATCTCAACCCCGGGGATCCACGCATCCCGCAGTTGATCACGCTCCTGCATAGCCTCGCCCGACCCGATCCCGGTTGTGGCGAGTCGCTTCGCCAATGATTCTTCTCCGTAATCACGAGTTTCAAGCTTACTCCGAGCTATCTCGCGCAAGCCTATCCATTCACTTTCCTTGTTGGATTCCATCGATTTATATCGTTAGATCAAAGGGATTTTAAATAGTCGCCATATGGAGTGCCGTCATACTTCACAACGGACTCATTGAGCTTTTCGCGGTCGATACGACCTTGCACAAATGCCAACTCTTCCGGGCAGGCGATCTTCAATCCCTGCCTCTGCTGGATGACCTGGACGAACTGCGTGGCATCCGCAAGCGAGTCCGGCGTGCCGGTGTCCAGCCAGGTGGTGCCACGCCCCAGGATCTCGACTTTCAATTCTCCGCGCTCCAGATAGACCCGATTGAGGTCGCTGATTTCGAGTTCGCCCCGCGCCGATGGTTTGAGTTTTTTCGCGCGCTCAACCACGGTGTCATCGAAAAAATAAATTCCGGGTATGGCGTAATTCGACTTCGGATGAGCTGGTTTTTCCTCAATCGAAACCACACCACCATCGGAATCGAACTCAACCACTCCGTATTGCTCGGGAGCTTTCGTGTGATAGCCAAAGATCGTGGCTCCCTCCATCCTGCTCGCCGCGGCACACAAGGATGCCGCCAGTTCATTGCCATAAAAAAGATTGTCACCCAAAACCAGACACACGGGTTTCCCATCAATAAATTTTTCGCCGATCAAAAATGCTTGTGCGAGTCCTTCGGGCTTCGGTTGTTCCGCATACAAAATTTCCAGCCCCCATTGCGATCCATCCTCCAGAAGATGCCTGAAGCCCGGCAAGTCGTAAGGCGTCGATATCACGAGAATCTCCCGAATTCCAGCCAACATCAGAGCCGTAAGTGGATAGTAAATCATCGGCTTGTCATAAACCGGAATCAACTGCTTGCTCACCGAGTGAGTCATCGGAAAGAGCCTACTGCCCGTCCCGCCCGCCAGAACAATGCCCTTGCGCATCGATGGATCCGCAGCCAACCGCTTCGGGCGGATGTTGAATATGGCGTTCATAATTAAAATTAGCTTGGATTCCCGAGCCTCTCTCCGTGATAGCTTCCTCTCTCAGCATCCAGAATCCATTGCTTGTTTTCCAGATACCATCGCACCGTCCGCCGGAGTCCTGAGATCACATCCTCACGAGGTGCCCAGCCAAGCTCTCGTTCAATCCTCTCCGGATTCACCGCGTATCGAAGATCATGCCCCGGGCGGTCCTTCACATAAATGATCAATTCATGTGCTGATTTCCCGTAATGATCCGGTGCGAATTCACGAAAAATTTCAATAATGGCATGAACCATTTCCAAATTCGTCATTTCGCATCTACCTCCGATCACATAAGATTCACCGGGTATTCCGCGGGCGAGAACCCTCACAAGGGCACGGCAGTGATCCTCTACATGGATCCAATCCCGGATGTTTGCTCCTTGCCCATAGACCGGCAGTCCTTCCCCACTAAGAAGCTTTCTTATCATCAGAGGAATGAGCTTTTCTGAAAATTGGTATGGACCATAGTTGTTCGAACAGTTTGTCGTGATCACAGGCAGTCCATACGTATGATGGTATGAGCGAACCAGATGATCACTGGCAGCCTTGCTGGCGCTGTAGGGACTATTCGGAGCATAGGGCGACGTCTCATTGAATGCGGCATCTTCCAATCCAAGCGATCCAAACACCTCGTCCGTGGAAACATGCAGAAATCTTGGATTCTGGATGAGGCCTGAAGAATCGCTCCAGTATCGTCGGACTTCCTCAAGCAGACGGTAAGTTCCAACAATATTGGTTTGTATGAACTGTTCCGGATCGTCGATCGAACGATCCACATGGGACTCCGCGGCCAGATGCATCACCGCATCGATTTGATGTTCGCGAAGCAATGCCGAGACCAGCGCTCTGTCCCCGATATCTCCGACGACAAACACGTGCCGCGGATCCCTCTCCACCGCTGCCAGTCTGGAGCGGCTTCCAGCGTAGGTGAGCTTGTCTAGTGTGACGACAAGATCCATTTCAGACTCAAGCTCGTAGGTGGACGCGCCAAGTAGATAATGGACTAGATTCGAGCCGATAAAGCCGGCGCCGCCGGTGACGAGTATTCTCATGATGAGTCGGATTAAGACGTTGCGGTTCGTGATTTATACTTCAAAATGGAATCGTTTTAAATCACGAATTCACTTAAATCAAATGTTCATTCAGGAACTCGGGTTCGCCAGCAACCAATGACACGGCGGCGCGAGAATTCCCTTGTTGCGGTTTCCGCCAGTGACCGTGAGTCGATAGACATGCCAATGGTAGTCATAAGCATGACTCCAGTCGGACGCAAAAACTCCAACATCCACAAAGTAGTCCCCCGGCACCAGATCGATGCGATCGATGACCAAGCGGATGCCGCCTCCACCTTTGACCGCATCCAGTGCTACACGGGCGACCTCAGTGTTTACGTCCAGACAGACCGTGCCATCTGGTCGGCTGATCGACACCACGAACACCGGAGAAATCATCGCATGGTCGGCATGGTATTGAATTTCTACCTCAAGCGGTGTGCCTGCAGCAAGCGTTCCTGCGGGACGGAGAATCGCGCGGGTCACTTCCATTTCGAGTGAGCCAAACCGGTTCTCCCCGAGGCGCAGCTCGTTGCCCCTGGACGTTAGTCGGGGCGAAAAGCCAGGCGTGCGACGTAGCGTCTCCGCGTGCATTTCCTGCTCATAGGAGGCTGCCACCGCCTTCGCCGTATCACATGCCATCACGATTCCCCGACGCAGCCACAGCGCGCGATCACAAAGCTCCCTGACCTGATCCATGCCGTGGGACACAAACACAATCGCGCATCCACCTTCCCGCAAGGCGGAGATTCGATCGGTGCACTTCGCCTGAAAGGCAATGTCGCCGACTGACAGAAATTCATCAACCAACATGATGTCCGGATCCGTGTGTACCGCCACCGAGAACGCGAGCCGCATGGCCATCCCTGTGCTATAAGTCCGCACCGGAGAGTCGATAAATCCCTCCAAATCGGCAAACCGAATGATCTCAGGCAAACGATCGATCGCTTCCCGCTTCAATAACCCAGCCACCACTGCGCCGAGGACGGCGTTCTCCCGTCCGGATAAATCCCCTTGAAATCCACCCCCTAATTCAAGCAGCGCCCCGATTCGGCCATCGGTCCTCATGCTTCCCGTCGTCGGCCTGCCGACACCGCCTAACAGACGCAGCACTGTTGACTTGCCGGCTCCATTGGCTCCGACGATACCTAGCATCTCGCCAGGAAACACCTCGAACGAGACGTCACGCAAGGCCCATAAAGTCTCCGGCACAGAGCGCGTTTCAGACCTCGTGACCAAGCTCCGCCAATTGCCGCGTACGGGGCACCGCGAGAATTCTTTTCCTACTCTGTCGGCGATGATGATCGGTTTCATTACAGCTCCTCGGCAAAAAGATGGCTTTGCCGAACAAACAACTTTCTTCCCAGAACCAATAGCACGATCCCGAGAGTCAGGAGCGCTCCGATCATCCGGGGATCAGGCCAAGCATCATTCAATAGCACGCTCCGCCAAGACTCCAGCAACCCCACCATCGGGTTCAGGTAAAACCAGCGTGCTTGCTCTGGCATGACTTTCTCAAGGCTATAAAAAACCGGCGTCACAAACATCATCATCTGCAGGGCCACTCCTACGATGTGCTGGGTGTCCCGGTAAATCACGTTGATCGATGCCAAGGGGTAGGACAGCCCGACAATCAATAGGTATTGCACTCCCACCAGAACTGGCAATGAAAGCCAAGACCAACCCGGACGAATCCCTCCTGACCACAGCAGCGCGAACAAGATCGGCATGGCGATGGCGAAGTGAAAAAACCGCACCGCCACCATGACGTGGGGAAGTAGCGTTAGCGGAAACCCCGGCTGGGTGACAAGCGCCCGGTTCCCCGTGATCATCGCGGAACTCTGCCCGAGAGAGGTCTGAAACCAACCAAAAACCAGAACACCGATGAACACAAATGAGGCATAATTTTCAATCTCGATCGCCAATACCCGATGGAAAATGAATGAAAAAATCAATAGCTGAACTAACGGAGTGACCAGCGCCCAGCCGAAGCCAAGCGACGATCTTTTGTAGAGAATCTTCAAGTCGCGCTCAACCAACACGGTGAGCAGATCCCACGCATGCTGCCAGCGGCGGCGCTCGCCCGCATTAAGATTGGTGGTGATGCTCATGGGCTTGCTTCGAGAGCTATGTTAGGGCTTTCGGCGGGTTCTATTTCTTCGGCGGACTTCAGCGGCCTACGTCCCGGCCCGATTTCACGCATGCGGCAGTGGCTGCGCCAGAGCGCCCATGGCCCGAGAATGGAGCCCCCGATCTCGGTGGCAAGAAGCCTCCACGGATACGAGCCTCTGCCGCGCAGGCGCTGCCAACCGCGATGCGCGAGAGAACGCGGCAACTCCACGAGAATGCGCATGAGTGCCCGCCGATCACGATATTTCATGTAGGTGAGCAAGTGATAGGCCACATGGCCCTTGGAGTAGGCAAAGATTTGCCGCTGGAGTTCACCCCCGGACACACGGTGGTGATGCCAGGCAATGGCACCTGGATCATATATGATGGCGCCTCCCGCCCGCAGAATCTGATAGAACATCATCGTGTCCTCACCGACTCCGGCAGGAACGCCCGCCCCGAGGGTTTCCAGAAACGCCCCGATCTCTGGATGGCTGAAAATGGAGGATCGGAACGCGACGTTTCCACTCCCTCCGATCCACCAGGTGGGGGCCGCACGCCGATGCCACTGATAGAACCACGGCGTGTCGAATTCCTTGCGGCTGAAGCCTCGGCAGAAGCCCCCGTATTTCTCGAAATCACGCTCGGCCGTCGTCTCCAAGCTGGCGGCGAGTGTGTTGCCGGTGACGGCGAACACATCCGCCCGTGAAAATGGCTCGACCAGGCGAACAAGCCAGTCTGGCGACACCTCCATGTCATCATCGGTCATCGCGATGATTTCGCCATTCGCCGCCGATACACCGGCATTGCGGGCGCATGACGAACCGGGCCGATCTTCCGCGATGAGCCGCACACCGGGAAATTCTTGCACCACTGTTGACGCGCTGTTTGCGGCAGGGCGGTTGTCCACTACGATGATTTCGACACGTCCTCCATAACGAAGGGTTTGCAGGGATCGCAGGCACCGGCGCAGCGATTCGGGACGGTTGCAGGTGGCGATGATGATACTGACCGAAGGCTCAGCTGCAGCGGGATCCACCGAGTCGCCAACCTGAAGAAGCTGACCCAGTTCGGCATGAAACTCGGCCCAAGCCAAACTCGCGTCAAGACGAGGGGAAACGATGAGTTGCCCGAACCAGCTGGCGATCATATCCGCGAGACGCCAAATGCTAACAGGCGCTCCCAGAGTCGGAATCCGGGCCCGACCCAGCGGACGACCGCGCCAGCAGACGATCACGTCGAGCGCCTCGCATTGCACGCCTTCGTGAAGCACACGCAATGGCATGTCCACATCCACTAGCACCAACCCGATTTTCCGCAGCTTGGACACGTTGTCCGGCTCGATTCGAAACACATCAGGCCGAGCCGACTCGTCGGGCACGATTGCCTTGCGGGCACGCCGATATCCGCCGCGGCCATCAATGAAACCTTTGATCTCGGCCTTGACCAAATCCCCCGGAAAGCGGTCCGGACACCATGCGGAACCAACCCATCTCGCCAGCGCCCAATGACGCCACCACCAGCGCGACAAGCGCTGGATCGCAAGCCAATCCTTTGGAAAATCAGACGCCTCGCGTTCTAGAAAACACCGCGTGGCATAGCCATAATTATACAAAAGTCCCCGCAGTTCGCCCATCGTCCGGCGATGGCGGTGACGGACAACAGCGCTGGGCTCATAAAGACAAAGCCATCCGGACCGAAGCATGCGGAAGAAAATTTCGTGGTCACCACCGCCGCGCGTCGGCGTACCCACATCAAGGGCGGGATCAAACAGGCCGATCTCGTCAAAAACCACGCGCCGCATTGCCATATTCGCACCCGCACCCAAGCGTCCCGCGCCAACCATCTCCCAAGGCATGGCCGCAGCCCGCTTCAGTTGCATGTAATGGCGAGCGCATCCACGGCCGAATCCACCGTAACGTTCGAACCATACCTGAGCGGGAGTTTCCTGTTCCGCCGGTTCAATAAAACCCGTCACAAGACCTAGCGAAGGATCCGCGGCAAACGCGCTGCCTAACGCGGCGATCCAACCGCGGTCCGCCACCACATCGTCATCGGTAAACGCGATCACCTCACCCTTGGCTTCCCGAATCGCCCGATTCCGCGCATGGTCAAGTCCCGGAGTATCCTCACGGATATAACGAAACTGCGGGAATTTCTCTCTTACCAGGCGCTCGGTGGCATCCGTCGCCGGTGCGTTGTCGATCACGAGCACCTCAAGCGGTTCGGACGATTGTGCTGCTAGATATTCAAGACAAATCGCAAGATCGTCTGCCCGATCCCGGGTGCAAACAGCGATCGAAATCTCGGGGCTCTTCCCTTCAGACACAGGCACAGGCACATGCCAATAATCCGAAATGGCAACTTTTTCACCAATGCCCCCGCGCAGCAGCGCCCGCCGTGCCACCTCCCTCAGGAAGACGGCTGGAAAGTTCTCCGCCGTCTGCTTTTTCACATCCGCGGCCCGCACATGGCCGGCCACCACCGGTATCGCCAGCACACCGATTGGGGCATCCTTCCAGCGCACAAGCACCCTGGCGGATTTAACATCCGGCGCAACGGTGATGTCATCGTTCGTAGTGATTTCAAAATCGAGGGGTTTGATTGGAAGCAACATATGATTGGGAAAAAATAATTGTTAGTAATGCTTATAATTTTTTGTTAAGATTTCTCATCGACAACCTGCGTCCAGCGCCGCTGCTGAATTCGCTCAAATAGCGTAACGCTGGCAGACGGAGAGGAAACGCTTGAACCAGTCTCGAAACTTTTTTCACGTCTCTTGAACGCCTTCTTGAGCCAATCACCGGCGGCCAGCCAAATGACGCTCTTGATCATGAGGCTATGCAGATGCCAATTCAAAAGCACCACGGGATCGGCGGCGATCGATCGAGAGACTGCGGCGAGACAACCTTTGAAATCGCGAGATCCATAACTCTTGGAAACAAGATACGACTGAAAATGACCCTCGGACCAACGGAATAGAGCTTCAGGCAGATGATTGTTTCTCTGCCGCGCCCGCTCCAGCACGAGTCGATATGAAGCCGACATGCCGCCAGTCTCCGAACTCATGCAGGATCTAACCTGCCGATAGCTGACAAGAACTTCCGGCACGAGACCCACTTGCCAGTGTTCGGAGATACGAATCGAAAGATCCCAATCCTCACAGCCCTGAACGCCGCCTTGCTCTGCTTTAGTTAGGTAAAATCCGGTGGTGGCGAGAGCTTCGGCACGCAACAGAGGCACGCTTGCATTTCCGAGAAAATTCCTCAAAATGATTGCGCTTAGAAAATCTCCTTCAATCATAAAGGCTGGATAGCAATAGGATGAATTTCCACCCTCGTCGATCTGACGGGACCAGCAATAGATCATCGCGGTTTTTTCCCCACACTGCCTTATGCGGGAAACTTGTTTCTCCAACTTGCCCGGTTCCCATAGATCGTCAGCATCAAGTGGCGCGATAAACTCTCCGCGAGCCGATCGGATTCCCGTATTGCGCGCAGCGCCCACCCCTCCATTCTGCCGATACACCACCCGGATTCGAGGATCATGGATCGCGAATCTCTCGACAATCCCAGGTGTATCGTCCACCGAACCATCATCAACAACGATGATCTCAATCTCCCTCAAAGTCTGACACTGAACAGAGCAAAGCGTGGCTCCTATCCATCGGGATGCATTATACGCCGGTATAACTACCGAAACAACTGGCCGGGCACTCATCGTGTCATCAATGATTTGAATTCAAAACGGCCACATCTCACATTTTCGCAATCAAGTTCCGAATTTCCGCACTAGTTATGTTAGATGCCGGCGCTTTCGGCCACATCGGAACCTCGCCAGTTAGAACCTGTTATATACTCATGCACGGCGTCATCCCAATGTCGGGGCTGGATGCCAATTCTACGGGAAAATTTCGCGGTATTCAGCGAGCTGTTCCGGGGACGATGCGCAACAAATGCGGAAACAGAATCCAAGGGGACTCCACCGATTTCGCCGACTATGACCGGATGACCTGAAGCGCGGGCCGTATCAATGCAAAACTGCCCCCACTCTTGCCAGCTGCAAGGACTGGAATTACACAAGTGGAATATTCCCCCGGCCGAACCGGCTGCCTCACCAAACACCAGCATAGTCATCCAGCTGACGAGATCGAGAGTATAACTTGGACAAGCAATCTTATCGGCTGGCAACATCACACTTGAACAGGAACATGCCTGATCGACGATCCACTCCGGAAAGGCGCGCCTCCCCGGACCGAACACCCATGACACCCTCACAATAAGATTGGTCTCCGACGTATCAATTACGTAATCCTCGCCCTTGAGCTTCGATTCTCCATAAACACTGATCGGACCGGGCTTGTCGGTTTCGAGATATGGCAACTCCGTATTGCCATCAAAAACCATGTCGGTACTGACATAGGTCATATGCGCCCCTTTTCTCGCCGAAATTTCAGCGATCCGTCCAGCAGCCGCGGCATTGACCGCGAATGCTTCTTGCTTGTGGGTCTCGCAGTAGTCGACCCCGGTTAAGGCAGCGGTGAGAAAGAGAAATTCGTAATCCAGCGCCTCAAGGGTATCAGAGATGGAACTTTCGGACGCGAGGTTCAACTGCCCGCGACCCAATGGAATGACCGTGTGATCATGTTTCAGAAACCCGAAAAGCGCGCTTCCCAAACGCCCGTCAGAACCCACCAGCACAACCCGTGCGGGACTTTTTCGTGCTTCGGCTTCTCCCATCCATTCATTGCCGGTGAGTTTCATCGATCAATTTATTCCAGATGCTGTACCAGAAATTCTTTCGGGTCGCCGGCAGGATTCTGAGCCGCCACGTGCAAGAGGTTTCTCCTCCGGAGTGCCCGGCGTTCGTAGTTTCGCGGTCTTCGTGATTCTTCAATGTAGCGCATCAGACTTTCGATACGGGCGAGGTAGCTCATTTCCCAGGCCGGGCAGCCTTCGGCTTCCGGACGTGCGCTGCGGCTCAGCAGGCGACGCAGGATTAACTTGAATCTAACTATGATGGCATGCAACGTGGGGCAGGGGACCGGTGAGTGCTCCCAGTGATATGCCAGATAGGCCCGGGTAAGCCCGTAACGGGCCGCAGCTGCCAGCCAACACGAACGTGTGAGCCTCGATGGATCAGGATGATGGGTGACGAAGGTGTCGTGCACCGCTCGGATGCGCAGCCCGGCCTCTTTCATTTGCATCCAGAGAAGCGTTTCCTCTCCGAATCCTGATGCGCCCGGGCCTAACTCTTCATCAAATGCATCGATTTTATCAAAAACGGATCGATGAATTCCCATGCTGGCTCCAACTAGCTCTGGACACTCCGTCCCAAGCACTGGCACGTCGGCAAGCCAGATTCTGTGCATGTGAGTCTGCCATGAGCGGCGGAGTTCCGGGCTGAGTAGAATGCGGCCGGCAACCGCCTCACAGCGCTTCTCAAGAAGCGGACGGACCATGCACTCCAACCAGTTAGAAGCGGGCTCGACGTCATCGTCGGTGAAGAGCAGCGCCTCTCCTCTGGCTACTGCCAACGCCGTGTTCTGCGCCCGACACTTACCAGGATGTGCCTCGAAAACATAGCGGATATCAATGGTCGAGTGGCGGGCATTATTGACCACTATCGCCGTTTCATCGGTGGATCCGTTATCCACCACAATCAATTCC
Organism: Akkermansiaceae bacterium; assembly: GCA_903919975.1. GTDB lineage: Bacteria > Verrucomicrobiota > Verrucomicrobiia > Verrucomicrobiales > Akkermansiaceae > Luteolibacter. The sequence goes on from CAIXKE010000013.1 coordinate 94,595, forward strand.
ACGCTCCAGCCATCCGGCGCTTTCACCGACTGGAAAGCATGAAGAGTGCGTTCAAGCGTGGCGGCCCTATTGCGTGTGCAAATGATGATGGAGCATTCCATTTTGCATTCATCTAAGCAACCTGATCCACAATCGATTTTCCGATCTCGAGCGCGGCCGTTGCGGCAGGCGAAGGCGCATTGCAGACATGCAGCGCACGATCGCCTTTGACGATGAGAAAATCATCGACCAATTTACCGTTTGCTAACAACGCTTGGGCTCTGACCCCCGCTTTACATGGAACTAGATCCTCGGAACGGATTTCGGGGATTAACTGTTGGAGACTGTGCACGAAGGCGGACTTGAAAAATGACCGATGCATTTCTTTGAGTCCTTCGCCTAGGTTCCTGCTGATGAGTTTCCAGAATCCGGGGAACGCCATCGTCTCGGTGAAATCGCGCAGGTTGAAATCTGACTTGTGGTAGCCCTCGCGTTTCAGCGCGAGCACAGCATTCGGCCCGGCATGCACAGAACCATCGATCATCTTCGTGAAATGGACTCCGAGAAACGGGAAGTCGGGATTGGGCACTGGATAGATCAGTGTGTTAACCAGATGTCTTTTTTCCGGTACCAATTCGAAATACTCGCCTCGAAATGGAACAATTCTTGCCTCTGGATCGACACCCGCTATCCGTGCCACTCGATCACTGTAAAGACCCGCACAGTTGATGACAAACCGTCCCTGATAGTCGCCATTGGAGGTTTCAACAGTCTGAACAGAAATGCCTGTCTTGAAAGAATTTACTTCGCATCCAAATTCAATCATCCCACCTCCTGCAACAAACAACTCGCCGATCTTTCGGGAAACCAAGCTATAATCCGTGATTCCGGTAGTCGGAACCTTGACTCCTGCAAGACAACTCACATACGGCTCGATGTCCCGCACTTCTTCCGCAGTGATTCTTGCAACAGGCAGACCGTTCTGGACCCCACGATCCAAGAGATTCTGCAATATCGGCAACTCGGAATAGCGTGTCGCTACGATCACCTTTCCACACACATTATGTGGAATACCATGATCGCGGCAGAATTCGACCATCGACTTGGTCCCGGCTCGTGCGAAACCCGCCTTGAAACTACCTGGTTTGTAGTAGATACCGGAATGAATAACACCACTATTGCGCCCAGTTTGATGCAGGGAGAGATCGACTTCTTTCTCCAATAAAGCGATACGCGCAGCCGGGAAGCGACGGCCTAATATCATTGCCGTTGCCAGACCGACAATGCCGCCTCCGATAATCAGGTAGTCATATATACTTTTCATCTGATTGTGTAATATTCGTGTCCGGCACCACTTAATTCAAGCATCTATCACCGATGCATTGATCTTCATTTCATCCAATTCCTGTTCCACCTCGCGTTTATAAATCGGATTCATCAAAATAACAGCACCAGGCTGGTAATCTTCTAGAATCTCAGGAGCTACAATCTCCTGGCCCGATCCAGGAATATACAATCCCTGCTTGCTTGGATTAATATCGACGACAAGCGTAATAGTTTCATTCACGGGCAGCATATTAAGAAAACTAACTGTCTTTGCACCGCCGCCCCAGATTACAGCCCGCGTCTTGTCCGTTCTCCATAAGTCAAGACGCTCAATCCACGGCCTCGAACGGGCGGAGACATTGAGCGAAAATGCATCCACGGATTCGGCCAGTTCGGATGTTTTCACGCTGTAGACAGATTTTTCCCGACCATCTCTTTCCTCTATCGATATCCGCGCTTCGATCGATAAAAACTGCCCACCGAAGGATTCCTCCAGACGGATCACATCAAAGCCCGCACGTTTGAATACGTATGCGAGAGATTCTCTACTGAAGTAATTGCAGTGTTCGTAAATGACATCCCAGACCGAAAGTTCGTTAAGAATGAATCGGACATTGGGAACCTCAAAATAGACAATCACATTCCGATTTCCATTGATCATCCGATGCACAATCGCGAGAAAATCCGCTGGATTCTCGATATGTTCGAAAACGTGCCGGCAGCATACTAGGTCTCCAGTTTTAGAAGCATGATTATCACCATAAAAGTCTTTATGATATTCGATACTTCCTCTCCCTGAGTGCCGGACTCGCTCACCCACGTAACTCGGATCGAACCCAACCCCGGAGTTTGCTCCCTCTTCACAGAGCAAAGAAAGAAAATGTCCTTTGCCGCATCCTATTTCCAGCACTCGCTTATTGACGATCCCGTAGGTATGAATCAATCGGCGGGCGAGATCCCGAACGTATTCCCTGAACACCGAAGAGTGATCGAGCGAGTTCTCATAGCGCTGCGAATACTCCAGCAGACCCGCATCAAAACTACTGTTCCAGATGAATCCACACGCAGGGCAGAACATGAGATCAAGCCGACCCTTCACACATCCAATTGCCTGCCTTCGGCTGGGATATTGAACCCCAATAGAAACCGGCATATTCCCGATCTCGAAGAAGCTCCTCGATTTCATCCCCGAACAAACCGGACACTTCATTGCGCTGATTGACATTCTTTTTCCCCGGTTTGCAGAACCCCGACTTTCACACCGTCGCTTAAACGGCCAGTATTTGCGGGGTCAACCGCATGCTTTCCAACATTTTACGGACTTCTTCCTGATAAACCGGATTCATGAGAATCACGCAGTCAGGATTAAAATCCCGGAGGTCTTCGGGATTTCTAACCGCATGTCCCGAACCTGGGACAAACTTCCCGTGTTTGTGTGGATTGATGTCCACCACGAAGTCAATTTGATCGTTCAGTCCAAGTGTAGTAATGAATGAGACGGCCTTTGATCCACCGCCCCACATGACCACCCGCTTTCCTTGGGATTGCATCCAGTTAAGACGGGATATCCAGCTTTCCCTTAGGTCCCGAAATCGTTCGGGAAAATCCGCCACCGCATTCGCAATGTCATCGAGGTCCGCTTCAACGTCGAGTGGCAATTGCCCACCGTCGTTTGACGGGCATCCCGCGATCACAATATATTGTCCGTCGTATTCGAGTTCTAATTCCAAAAGATCGAAACCATGTTTGCGAAAGAGTCGAGCGAGCGAACCCGTTGTGAAATAGGAGCAGTGCTCATAGTAAATATCCCAGAATGCGGCCTCACGGAGCACACGATGGACATCCGGTAATTCGAAAAGCAACAGGGTGTCTTTTTTATCACCTATTGTACGACGGACGGTTCGCATGAACTCGCTTGTCGGTGAAATGTGTTCGAGGGTGTGGCGGCAACATACGACATCCGCTGACAGATGAGTATGGCGCTCGCCATAAAGGGCCTGAATGAACCTCAGCCGTGATGCAACAGGAGAATCCAGTCGTTCCGGGATGAAGGCTGGATCGATACCGATGCCTTCAGCCATTCCCATTTCAACCAATAGTGCCAGAAACTCTCCCTTCCCACAGCCGATCTCGAGCACTGTCCGCCCACGGAGTTGATACTGTTGTATCCAGCGTTCCGCGAGACTTCTGGCGAAGGTATTGAACGTGGGCGAGAAGCCCTGCGACTCTTCGCAAGCCATGGAATACTCATGAACTGATGGATCAAAAACGGTATTTGAAATAAATCCACAGTCCGGACAAAAGCCGAGTTTGAGATCCCGGCGCGGATAACCTAGCGCCCGTTCCCGCGTAGGCATCAACAATACGGAATGAACCGGGATCTCTTTGATCTCATAGAATATCGTCATCACACCCGTTTCACAGTTCGGGCAGATGCTGGATTCATTTGATGAAGTGTTCACGGAAATATTTTTCTCTGAAAATGATAGATTATTAAACGATTTGGACATCTGGAATCGGGATGATAAACTTCCCTCCACGCTCCCGAAACTCTGTTTGTTGCATCAGTATTTCTGCGGAAAAGTTCCATGGTAGCATCACGACGTAGTCGGGCATATTTTCCAAAAGTTTTTCTACCGGTAGTATTTCAATATGAACTCCAGGCATGAACCATCCGTGCTTATAGGTGTTCCGATCAACAACATAGTCGATCACCCGGCTGTCCAGACCTGAGGAGTTCAGCATGATCGTGCCCTTGGCGGCTGCCCCATACGCGGCGATCCGCTTGCCCTTCGTCTTCAAGCCACAAACGAGATTGTAGAGATCATCGCGAATCTTCTGAACACGCCTTGCGAATCCGTCGTAATATGCTGGGGAGTCAATTCCTAGACTCTTCTCCTCTTGTAGTACTTTTCGCACCATTTCAGATGGAGCCTCTTGCTTCTCGATGTAATACCGAATGGATCCCCCGTGTGTTGGAAGACGCCGCACGTCATTAAGGAATAAACCGTGACGACGAAGAAGACGGTCCACCGCCGTAACCGAGAAATAGCAGAGATGCTCGTGATAAATTGTGTCGAACTCACAGTGTTCAACAAGAGATCGCAGATAAGGAGCCTCAATCGCCGCGATTCCATCATCTCTTAATAAGGTGTGGATGCCATCCAGGAACCCATGGGTATCAGCCACGTGGGCGAGGACATTGTTTCCTATAATGACATCGGCATGGACGCCTTCACTCTTGAGTTCCTCGGCTAGTTCCCTGGTGAAAAACGCGTTTAAAGTGCGAACACCCACTTTCTCGGCAGCGGCGGCCTGCCTCGGGGCCGGATCGATACCTAGGACAGGAACGCCCATTTCGACAAAATTTTTCAGGAGATTACCATCGTTACTCGCTAGCTCCACAACAAGACTATCAGGACCCAACTGGCGGCGGTCGATTAAATCTAACGCATTGTAACGGCAATGATCTATCCATGTCTGGGAGAATGAGGAAAAATACATATAATCTTCGCCAAATAAAAACTCGGGCGGCACGGTCTCCAGAATCTGGACTAGTGCGCAATCGGGACAGAAACCCACATCAAGCGGAAACATTCGCTCCTTCTCTTTCAATTGGTCGCTAGTCAGTATGCGATCGGACGGCGGCATCATTCCGAGGTCAATGACAGGATAAAGTCCCACGTGCTCACAACTGCGACAAGAAGTGATTTCACAACGATTCAGGAATGTCTCTCGATGGTTCATAAGAAGTTATACTAAGTATTTTCAGGACAAGAAGATTGCATTTACGGCAAGAACCTCAAATCGTTGCCGATTACACCGGAAGCCACTAACATTTTAATGTGGGCAAGCCGCTGATATTTGTCACCTTCGAAGTCTTTGAGATTCAATCCGTTTTTGAGATACGCGTCATAGCATTCCTCAACCCCCATGCGCGCGGTCCACTTCGGTCGATATGACGTTAGCAGCTCCATGGCCTTGTCGAAATTCACCCGGTAATTGCGAGAATCGGCAGATGCGCCCTCGGCGAAACGGAGTTCCGAGTTCGGGACGACATCGCGCACGATCTCGGCAATCTCTCGCATACGATAGTTCTCGGACGGCACCCCGATGTTGAACGCTTCATTGTGGACTATCTCCCGTTCGGCTTTGAGAACCGAAAGAAAGGCGAGGGAAATGTCGGCGATGTGGACGATGGGACGCCACGCTCTACCGTCGCTCTTGAGATGAACCTTCCCGGTCGTATATGCCCAGGCGGTGAGGTTATTCAGCACAAGATCAAACCGCAGTCGTGGAGAGACTCCAAAAGCCGTTGCGTTGCGAAGATATGTCGGGGTGAAATCATCGTCAGCAAGTTCACGAATGTCACGCTCTGCATATACCTTGGACTCTCCATAGGGCGTCACAGGATTGAATGCCGAGTTTTCCCCAAGAACACCATCGCCACCAGCACCATAAGTGCTACATGATGACGCGAACACAAATCGAGACACGCCCGCCTCCTTCGCGCATTTGGCAACTCGCACCGCGCCCCTGTAGTTGATATCAAGCGTCAGATTCCGATCAATATCGCCAAGCGGGTCATTCGATAAAGCCGCTAGATGAAGCACGGCGTCAAAGCCTGAAAAATCATCAACCGTTGCATCACGAACATCTTTTTCCATATTCGGAACAATCGGCATAACCTCACCAAACGTACTGGAACGGTAGAGATCGCTATCCATTCCGAATACCTCATAACCGTCCTGTTGCAGCATCGGCGTGAGAACTGTCCCAATATATCCCAAATGACCTGTAACTAACACTTTCATTTGCGTTTTTCTTGTTTGTATTTCGGCTGTTTTCCCTGAATTAAAATCGGTAAATCTTGTAAGGATTTTCACTATCAATCATCCCAGGTTTTCCACGGCGGGTTTCCATCCTGCCAGAGATCCTCAAGAAGCACCTTATCCCGCAGCGTATCCATACACTGCCAAAATCCGTCATGTCGATAAGCCATCAGTTGCCCATCGGCAGCGAGACGTTCCATCGGTTCTCTCTCCCACTGTGTGGAGTCTCCATCGATATAATCGAATACTTCCGGTTCCAACACGAAGAAGGCCCCGTTTACCCATCCCTCCGCCGCTTGAGGTTTCTCTGAAAACTCCGTTACTCGATCACCATCAAACATCATGTGGCCAAAGCGTGCGGCGGGACGAACTGCCGTTACCGTCGCGATCTTACCATGCGCTTGATGAAACTCTAGCAACTTTTGGAGGTTGACATTCGAAACTCCATCGCCCCACGTAAGCATAAACCGGACATTTCCAACATAGGGTTTCAAGCGCTTGATCCTTCCACCTGTTAATGTGGCGACACCTGTATCGATCATTTCCACGTTCCAGTCAGGCCGTTTATTGCCATGAGATTCCACCGCTCCAGCGGCCAGTTTTACGGTGAGATTGCTTTCCAATGAACAATAATCCACAAAGTATTTTTTGATACATTCTCCCTTGTAGCCCAAAGCCAGCGTAAAGTCCTTCAATCCATAATGATCGTAGTGTTTGAGAATATGCCATAGTATCGGCCTGCCTCCGATCTCCACCATGGGTTTCGGCTTGGTTTGTGTCTCTTCGGAAAGACGACTCCCAACTCCGCCCGCTAGTATCGCTACTTTCATGTTTCAATCCTTTTGTTTAGTTGAAATCAAATTAATCCATAGTGCCGTCGCCTGTTGTGCCTTGAAACAACCTCGATCTGCCTGACCTGCTGTCTGGTCATGGACTGGAGTAGAATGGCGACGCGGCATCACCACCAAGCATTGCGAAAAACAACTCCAGAAGCTTTGTTGTCGTTCTGTCCCATGTGCGCCCCGTCAGGATCTTGCGCCGCGCAGCTTGCCCAATGGCTGTAGCCCTGCCGCTGTCCTGCATCAATCCGAACAATGCCTCGGCCAGCGCTTTGGGATCATTCCGGTCTACTAGAATACCGGTTCTGCCGTCCTCCACGGTTTCAATCATCGCGCCCGCGCGGGTCGCAACTACAGGTGTGCCGGCGGCCATCGCTTCGATCGGTGGCAATCCGAAGCCTTCGTTCCACAGAGACGGAAATGCGAACACATCCGCCTCATAGTAGCCACGCACCAGTTCCTCGCGGGGAACATTGCCTCGGAATGCGACGCGGTCGGCCAGTTGCTCGGGCAGCAGGCTTTTCAGATATGCGACATAATCAGCTTGATAGAGCGGAACTAATTCCGATAAAAGCGGATCGCCCCGCTGCGGAAACACCTCGTTCAATGGGCGACTGGAAAGTGAGCCAAATATATCCAGACGCGCCGTCGGTAAATTCGAGGCCACGATGCGAAAAGCTTCGATAAGAACATGCACCCCTTTTTCCGGCGACACGGCTCCGGCATACATGATCTTGTGGCTCACAGTGCCCGTCTCAGACCGTTGCGGTATTGCTTCGAATTCGGTGGTCTCAATTCCGTTCGAGACAGTAAGCGGAACGGGCTGGATTTCGGGAAAGCCCCGGGCCACCTGCTGCGCCACGAAGTCACTGACCGCAGTGACCCGATCCAAATGCCGGAAGCGTCTCGCCAAAACCCGGTGATTGCATTGAGGATAGAGTTCGTGATGGACGTTGAGCACGAGTTTAGCACGAGGATTGCTGCGACGAACGATCGGAATATATTGTGAATTGTGCTGAAAGAAGACGATGTCAAATGCTCCGCGTGCCAGTTCTCCTGCGACCTTGTGGCCATACCCCGGATGGACCCAAGCCGCTGCCGATCGGGGGATGGTCATGCCACCGTTGAATGGTCGGTAGAGGCTGGCCAATCGGTTAAATTTGCGCATAAGCAGCAAATCGAGGGCGGATGCCGCAAACAGACGGTACCTGACCCCTTGATCTATGAAATCCTGGGTCTGGTTGCCATCATGAGTAAGACCAAAAACCTGAACCTCTGCTTCTGTCGCGAGCCTTGATGCTATGCCGTAAGTACAAGCCCCGACCGAATTCTGAAACGGTGGCAGGATGATGTCGCAATACTGATTTACGATAGCGATTTTCATGATTGCTGGAAATCCGCTTTCGGTATGTGATCCGACAGTCAGCGCGTGCCTGGCTGTCGTTCCCCTGCCTTATGCGGCTTCGCGTCCGCGTAATATCGCCCCTACCGACTCAAGAAGCTCCTGGTAAGTTGAACGGTTGGTTGCCGCGCTCGCTCCCAGATACACCGTGATTCCGACGGCAACGGCGATCGCTAACTCGATGCTTTTGGGAATGGATTCAGCTGCTTCAAAAATCGGCAGCAAGATACGCACGGCAAAAAACATGAGCCCGGCCGCAAATGCCGGCCGGAGCAACGACATGCACAGATTCATCGGAGAAAGGTCCAAATACCTTATTACAAGAATGAATGCTATGAAGGATGACGTGATCATCGGAATCAATACCGCAAAGCATATTCCTGTCAGTCCACGATGCTGTAATGCGAACAAGAGCGCAAGTTTTGTGGCGTGATGAAGTATGCTTGTATAAAAGAGCGTGTTTGGCTTTCCTATTGCCTGAAAGACGGGACCGGTGATGGAGGAAAGGGCCAACGCCAAGCCATAGAACGTGAGAATGTTCATCAACGGTATCGTCGGCAACCATTTAGGGCTGAGAAGCACGCTAACTACGAGCGGGCCGACTGCCAGGATGCCAATGGATGCCGGAAACGCGAGAATCGCCACATGAGCGAGTGCTCTACGAAAGACCTCGCGGAGGTCCTCGCTATCGTGATTGAGCTTGCTGAATAGCGGAAAAGTCACCCGGTTGACGATACCACTGATATTTGCAACCGGAAACATGATTAAAACAAAAGCCATCGAATAGACGCCGAGATCCGCCGCGCTGTAGAAGCGACCGACAAAAAGCTTATCCATGGCGTCCCCAAAGCCCGATAGCAGGGCGAATGCCCAGATGAATTTCCCGTAATTGAAAAGCTCCCGGGCGATTATTCCATCGAAGATGAAACGTGGTCTCCACTTGGCCGCTCGGAATAGCAGCACCGAAACCACTACTTTCGAGGTGAGGTCTCCGACAATTATACTCCATGCGCCAGCGTCGGCGAATGCCAAGGAAATCGCCACCACTGTATAAACGCATACCTGCGAAATTTCACAAAGTGACAATGATTTGAACTGCAGTCGTTTCTGCAGATCGAGACGAGGAACCGCGCCCACAATGCTCAAAAGAAGGGAGAGAAACAAAACGCGGAGCAATGGCGCGGCTTCGGGCGCTTGAAAATAAGATACGATAAGCGGCGTCGCGGCTGTAGCGGCAAGATAAAGTGAGACATTGGTGAATGCTCCGATCCAAAAGATCGTGTTCGCCGCGCGCCGGTCATCTTCGAGGCAGGAATAGTGACGTTGGACATATGCGGTCCCGAATCCGAACTCACTCAGCATCCTGATGAGCTCCACTGTTACGTTGGTAATTGCGACGAGTCCGAAGACCTCTGGTGCGAGGAGACGTGCGAGAAATACCGTTGTAATCAATCGTGCCGCGCGCGTGGCGATCATCGAAATGGATGCCCATTTGATGCCGCCCCGCACTTGGTTTTTCAGGGTCATGGTGGTTACGTGGAATCCCTTTCATGGACCGGTCCATTGCCCGGGACATGCTCCAGCTTATTGGGGAGCTATGAAAACGCCTCTAAGGCGTGCGAAAATTTTGCCATCCACTTCAAGGGACCTTGGAATGTAAACCCTCACCAAATCCACCCCTTCCGCCGCAGCATCGTCATCCGACAGGATCACCACTCCGTCAGCTCCATGATTAGCGATGCTCCATGGAGTCAAAAGATCGGCGCTCCACTCAACCTTGATATCCACGGTTGAATCGATCGCAGCACGGTCGCTGCGTCGGTAAGTGAAGAGGACATAGTCAGAATTGGTAAGATTCCCGTCTGGATCGGCAAGGACGAGTTGGGCTGTAGGCAGCAGGTTCAGATTGTTGCGATTACCGGGATCTCCATCGATGATGTATTCGATGATGTTTTTAATGCTGTCCCCATCGGTATCGATGACCGGATCCGCAGGAAGCGTGTTCTCGGCCAGCCAGTCGCTGAAGTTGCCAACCGGTACAGGGTTCACCATGATCTCGAGCGGTGCGGTGTCAAATAGACCGGCCGCGTCGGTCACCCGTATCGTGAACTGGTTGAGCCCGACGTGGCTGTTGTTCGGCGTGCCCGCCAGCGCGCCATCCGCCGCAACAACCAGCCAGCTTGGCGTAGTATCCAAGGTATAAGTCAGTGTGTCGCTAGTATCACCATCACTAATAGCTCCTGCAAGCGTTCCAACGTAAGCCACTCCCTCGGTAGCTCCGCCTCCCACGATCGGGTCAGTATTGATAACCGGCGCCTGATTTGACCTCGAGCTTATGGTGAGGTGAATGTAATCGATCAATACGGTCTGCGCGGCGGCATGGTTGCCAGCATAGAGACCGACAGCATGAACGACCATGTTGTGGGTGAAGGGAATCTCAGTGATCCAGTCAACGCCGTCCGAGGAATGCGCGATCACCCAGGTGTCGCCCGTACGGGTCACCCGCATGTACCGGGTGCTCGCCGTAATGCCTTTGGTAATACGCACGATCGGAACTGTATTGTCAAAACTGGCAACATATAGCTTTGTGGCCGTGCCATCATGATAAAATTCAACACGTAGCAGGCTGTCTCCGTCTTCCTGAATGACAACACCCTGCATCTGGTAACGACTTGTTAGATCAGAGTCAAACCTGGTCTCGATATCGAAATCCTCATCAACCACGCTCTGCATTACCCGGGCAACATTGTATCCAGTGGGCCACCACGTGTCATGATCCGTACCGGCAGGCAGGGAAAGCGAGAGCTGCGAGCCGGTCATGGCCAGTGTTCCGTCTCCCAGGGGATTGACGAAGGTCCAGATTCCGGTATCCAGCGATGGAGTGTTGAATTCGTCAGTCCCGCTGGTGTTGACCGCCGTAATTTCGAGCGTCGTGGTGTCAAACAACCCTGCCGTGTCGGCCACCCGAACCGTGAACCGGTTGATACCGACGTTGCTGTTGTTCGGCGTTCCCGACAGGCTTCCGTCCTCTGACACCGTAAGCCAGCTTGGTGCACTGGTAAGCGTGTAAGTCAGCGTGTCGCCGGCATCGACGTCGCTGGCGGATCCTGCAAGTGTGCCGGTATAGCCCTCGCCAACGGTTGCGCCAGCACCCTTGATTAGATCAGCAGTGAAAACCGGCGACTGGTTTGGCCGCGTGCTTATGGAGATGTGAAAGTAATCGATGAGCGCAGTTTGGGCGGCGGCGTGGTTGCCCACATAGAGACCGGCGGCATGCACGACCATGTTATGGGTGAATGGAGCCTCATTGATCCAGCTAGCGCCGTCTGAAGAATGAGCAATTACCCAGGAGTCACCCGTGCGGGTAACCCGTATATACCGCGTGCTCGCCGTAATGCTTTTGGAAATACGCGCGGTCGCCACCGTATTGTTGAAGCTGGCGACGTAGAGTCTGGTGGCCGTGCCATCGTGATGAAATTCAACACGCAGCAGGCTGTCTCCGTCTTCCTCGATGACGATGCCCTGCATCTGGTAACGACTGGATAAATTTGAGTCGTATTTGGTTTTGATCACGAAATCTTCATCGACCACATTCTGCGTTACCCGGGCAACATTGTATCCATTGGGCCACCACGTGTCATGATCCGTGCCGGCAGGCAGGGAAAGCGAGAGTTGCGTGCCGGTCATGGCCAGTGTTCCGTCTCCCAGTGGATTGACAAAGGTCCAAATCCCGGTGTCCAGCGCTGGCGCGTTGAATTCATCGGATCCGCTGGTGCCGCCGCCTGTAAGCGAGTTGAAAGTCGCAGTGATCGTTTTGTCTCCATCCACCACAAATGTGACTGAACTGTCAGATCCACCAAAATCCCCGCTCCATCCTGAAAACGAATAGCCGATCATGGGTTGCGCCGTCGCGGTCACTACCGTTCCATTCGGATAGACCGGCATGTCGGGACTGAGGGTAACGGATCCACTTCCCACCACCGAGCTCTTGACGCCATACACGAACTGGGAAGGTGGAACTATGGTGACGTTACCGAATGTCGCATCGACATGGTGCGCGACAAGCAGGAGTGATCCACTCGAAAGATCATAGCCATTTTCCTGTCCCTCCAGCAGCCATGAAATCGGCTCTGGGGTGCCACTCTCCCAAATTTTAAATCGATAGATCCCGCCACCACTTCCAGACGAAGGGGATTGGACTCTGGTTCTGGTCATGTAGGTGACATCAAAGCCCAATTGCTTGTATGTTGGATCCAAAACTTTAAGTCCGTTCTCGCCACTCAGCGAAAGACGGCCCGAGCCATTGGAAAAATATTCATACCACCAGGTTGCGCCTTGGGGCCGCCAGCCGATCACCGGTTGCCAAGCGCCTCCAAGCTGTGTGCCCCAGTCACTATGGCCCTGCCAACGCATGACCAACCCGATCCCGGGACCAACACTGATAGGAGATGAAAAACTTGAAGGATCCGTGGCGTGGACTGTGACCGGGACGGTGATTTCATAGTCAGCCCAGCTCATATCCCCGATCGCAAGGATACGGTCGTAGTCCATGTGGAGAGGTCTGGCGCCAGCCGGAGAGAAGGTCCACGCCCCGTCGACTTCCTGCACCACGTCCTGCGGATTCGTAACGGCATTCCAATCAATCGAATAGGGCAGCGGCCATGGGAAATTGTTTCCATAATGAAGCGTCACGGTCGTCGTGCTGGTATCGCCAAGCAGATCCTGCGCGGTGATCACAATGCTGTTGTTACCGGTTATGAGATTGGTTACATCCAACTCGGCGTTGAAATCGCCCGGGCGTGCCAAGCGGCGCGTATCTGGTCCTACGGAAAGGCTTTGCGACGGTCCTCCATTCAAGGTATATCTCAGCCAAGCCAGTCCATCCGGATCTGAAACAGTCCCGAGAAGATTCACGCACCGTTGCGGCACGCCCAGATCGCCGAAGCTTTGAGTTGCACCCCGCCAGACATTAATGTTCGGCCCCACGCCATTGTCAGCATGCACGATTCCGCATGCGAATGACCAAAGGATCAGCGCGGCCGAGAAGCCGGATTTCAATCCACGCAGTCTGGGAAAATCGCAATATATCGGGCCTCCGGAAGCGGTTTTTGTAATTGTTTTCATATGCTTCTTATGTTGTTCCATACATTTGGCGTATAACTCATTATTAACGCCGATTATCTCACTGAAATCCGAATTCAATCCACGGATCATGAAAGAAACGGTTCCAGCTCTTTCCTTGTGTTCCATTTTCTAACTTGAAATTATCACGTTGAGTATATTTCGATTCATCTACGTATCCTCGTTGAGCCGTGATCTGGGCTTTAGATCCGCGCCGAGGGCATTGAGCAGTGTCCGCTTCCATTCGCCCGCTATGAACCGCCACCGCTTCCACAACCAAATTCCAACCACTCTAACGCATGATAAACGGTGCGCGAAGGAAAGTGGAGCAACTCGAACCATCCCGCAATAGTCGGCCAACATCCTGCTGAATGAGCGGGAAATCCCGACATGATTTCGAGGGTCAAACCAGTCCGCATATGCTTCAAAATCCGGCGCGACATTACGATACGCCACCCCAAAAACATACATGGACTGCTTTTCGTGACGCCTCAAATACAGAAGTATGTCCGGAAGTTCCTCAAAACGTCCTAAGAGGGCGAGATGCGCCAACAACACACCGTCTCCGTGGTAGTAGCAACCGATCATGCTGGTCTGAAGCAGTTCATTCCTGCGGATTAGGCCGAAGACCTCATAGCATCGTCCCCCTCCACGCATCATTTCGGAAAACCGGACAGAAGGATCGGGATCCCCGATGCGAAAAGGGGAGGCGTATTCCTCATGCTGATTGCCCGATGAATCGATATAACGCACCCTTGTGGAGGCGAGGACGGCGGTTGCATCCCGCTCAAGGACCTCAACGCATGCTGCTAGATAGGTCGGTGCAATGACATCATCGTGCGCCATCCATTTGAAATACCGCCCTCTTGCCTCGGCAACCAACATATTGAAGTTTCTAGCGGCACCGATGTTTACAGCTTGGCGAATGTAGCGAATGCGCTGGTCCTGTAGACAGAACTCCCGGCAAATTCTTTCGGTTGCATCGGTAGAAGCATTGTCACTGATTACCAATTCAAAGTCCCGGTAGGATTGAAGGACTATCGAGGTGATCGCCTCACGCAGGTAGTTTTCACCATTGAATACGGGAATGGCGATGCTTACTGTAGGAATCCGAGACATGATTTTATGTAAGATTCAATTCTGATTTATTTGGTTTCGGACATTGCTTTTCAGATATTGAATTAAAAGAAGTTGCATCAGCCGTGGAGAAGAGCGGCCGCGGCCACAGGGGAGACCGACGCAAGACGGAATACAGCCGGGTTTGGAGAAACAACTGGAGCGAGCCAATGCCGCGCGTCACCGGATTGGTCGCGGCCGCACGTTGGTGGGCCGCGTGCAGAGAGCGAATCATCGCCCGCTTCCGCACGGCCGCCGTGCGGACCTTTTCACTCATCGCCGCCCCGTCCTGCGAGAGGAACAGCGAAAAGACCCTTTCGACTGCATCGAGGTGTTTCAGCGGCTGGATGCGCGCAGGCCGTCCGAGGCTGTCGTGTTGCTCATGTTTCACCACCTGCGGGGTGCCCACCACTGCCCATTGGCCTCGGATGGCCAGACGCAGGGCGAGGTGATGGTCCTCCAGCTGCCAAAGATCCTTATGAAATCCGCCGACATCTTGAAACACCGCGGCGCGGATCATCACCACTTGATTGTATAAAAGAAAGCGGGTGGTTAGTATCTCGGCCGGGTTGAGCAGGTAGCCCGCCTCGGGTGCTGCCGCGAGTCCCGCGAGTTCAAATGATGTGGTCGGCCTGCCGGAGGAATCTTCGAGTTCGCAGTTGGTCACACAACAGCAAACATCTGGGCCGGCGCACTCCATGAGTCGGACCTGCCGTTCGATTTTTTCCGGAAGCCATTCGTCGTCGGAATCGAGGAACGCAAGATACTCGCCCCGCGCCTCTCCGGCACCCCTGTTACGCGCTACGGAAGGCCCGGCATTGGATTGGCGGATCACCCGGATGCGGGCGCCGAAGTCATTAAGCACGGCGGGCGTGTCATCGATTGAGCCGTCATCGACGACAATGACTTCGATCCCCCGGTATGTCTGTGCCAGAACGCTGGAAACCGCCATCGCTATCATGCCAGCCCGGTTATATGTAGGGATGATGACTGAAACCAGAGGCTGCTTCATGTGGTCCATCTCGGATCGGTTACGCGTTGTCCCTCCGGCAAATCAATTTCCTTATCCGGCTCGGGTTCGCTGATCGCATGCAGATTCACGGCCACTTCGTTCCTGGCGATTGTGTAAAACGAGCCGAGCATGGCCACCGGAAACCAGAAGAAAAACAGCGCCTGGCCGAAGTAACCCACCGACATCGCCGAAGTCGCATGGGCGAAAAGCGAACCTCCCACGCACCAGAAGAAGAATCGATCGCCAACGCCGAAGCGTTCCGCTCCCGAAATCAGCCAGACGGTACGGAATGACAACGCGAGGATCACAATGAGAAGAATCATACAGACCAATCCACCGGCGACTCCATAGGCGATGTATTGGTTGGTGATGTCGGTGTGCATCAGGGTGATGAAACTCTGATTCGGCATCCAGTGGATCGTTCGATCCGTTCCGAAAAGCCACCATTCATCCAAGTGATTGATCGTTTGCTGAATTAGATATGAGCGGTGCCAGCTTGAACTTGCGCCAGTCAGGTCGATTTTCGAGATCAGGAAGTAAGGCGGCCTCTCCATGCACAGCGAAAGCAGGAAATATCCCGGAACCGCCACCTTGAGGCCGATAACGATGAGACGCCGCTGATACCAAAGGAGAATGGCGGTGATCGCAAACAAGGCGCTCAGAATCGGGCCGCTCGACGCGCATGCCACCACCATCAACAGCGAGGAGCCGAGGCCGATGATCGAGATGATCCGATGCTTGCGCCAGATTGCTAGGGCAAGGGGAAAACAACTTGCGCCGACGGTGCCGGCGAGGATCGCGTGGTTGAACGGACCTTGCGCACGGTAGCGCCCGTGGCGGAATGTGGGGATTTCCTGCACTCCGCCGAAGACGGAAAAGATGTTATACCGCACCGCTTGCTCGATCACCATGGCAATAGCCACCGGCAAGAGGAGGATGCACAGGCCGCAGATGATTTGCTCGAGTTCGTCCGCCTCACGGCAAAGCGAGCGGATCATGAAGTAGAAACCCGCGGTGTTGAGGATCGCGCCTGAAGTGTATATCAATCCCGAACCTGGACCCCAGACGTGGAAGAAACTCGCGAAAAGCAACCATATGGACCACCAGATGACGAGCTTGTCCAAAGGGTTCAATCCGTCGGCGAGTCCCTCCTTCCTGAAAATGACCCTCACGATGCCAACGATCAAGATGATCCGGATCATCGGCAGGTTCAGACCACCGAGTTCGATCCCCTGGCCCACGGTCATGTAGAAACATCCGACCAGGAAAGACAGCACCGCCCAGCGCCGTGGCGCGAAAAACACACCGCAAGACGTCAGCAAGAGCAAGAGGATGGCGAAAGGATTCATGTGGGATGCTGCGGATCAATGGAGTGAGACGGCGGAGTTCTCGCTCAGGGAATACTCATAAACCCCGTCGATTTTGTGATAAGCTCCCCGCAATAGGTGGACGCGTTTGCCGAGCAACGAACCCAAAATGCCGACATGCAGGCGATTGGTGATGACAGCCCGCGAGTTTCTCACCTCACGGCAGAAGCCATGAAAATCTAGCGAAACCGAGATATCTCGATAGACGATTTCACTGGCTGCGGGGCGTGGCGAGATCGATCGGAGAATCGGCGTAAGCCGGTCCGCGCTGCGATTGGCGACGAGGCGGTCGCGCAGCCACGAGAGCGGTTTTCGGATCGGTGCGGGAAGCCAGGACGCACGAGTCCGTGCAAACACGCCGGCCTCCCCCTCGCAGTCCTTGCGCATCGCGCAGAGCACCTGCCGATCCTGCGCGAGAGAAAGTTGTTCGCGGAGGAACTCCGAATCGCGCAGCTCGAACGCAAGGTCCTGGCTGAGCATCACGGTGACTTGTGGCGGTAAATCGAGCGAGCGTAGGAACTCCTCACTGCGCCTTTCCCGGCAAAACAGAGTGATACGGCCTGACGATTTCCGGAGAATCGCAGGGAAATCCAGCTTGCGGAACCAATAAGAGCTCGGGCCCACCACGATGTCCTTGTCCGGAGCCACCCCGATGAGCGCCTCCAGCACCTGCGCGGCTCCTTCAGGCCAAAGATCGTTCATCGCGCCGCCGCCATTGATGAGAATCAGGTCAGCGTCATGGGGCGTCCGGCCGGCGTGCAGCCCGGTTTTGCGCAACACTTCCGCGATGCCCATCCAGATGAGCTGGTCGCCATTGTTGCCCTTCAACACCTCGAGGTGGATCGAAGGGCCACCAAGGGACCGCATGTATTGGAGGAAACTGGATTCGCTCATGGTAGTGAATTTCTTGATGCCGCCATAGCCGGGTGAGACAGACTGTGAGCAGGCCCTGGAAAAGACGGTGCTGCGAGCACCTGCTGATAGATCGAGGAGAGCCGCTGCCCCGCACGCTTCCATGTTAGGCCGTCGCGGGAGGCCAAGGCACCGCGCCGGAGGGTCGCCAGCAGGGCGCGGTCCCGGTGCAGCTGGCTGAAGTGGCCTGCAAGCTCGTCCACCGCACGCATCGAGTGCACCAGCGAGTCCGTGCCGTGTCGGCATTTCGCTCCACTGGCGTCGGAAACGAGCAGCACGCAGCCTGAGCCGGTGGCTTCGTAGCAAACGAGCGCGCTGCCCTCCTCCACCGAAGAAAGCACCAAGACATCGGACTCTCTCAGGATCATCGGCAAATCGTCGCGCTGTCCCATGGCGTGCACGCGCGGGTGTTCTAACAGCGGACCCAAGCTCTGCCGGTATCCCGGGACGAAGTTGCCGCAGATGCGGAAGGACCCGGCCCGGCCGGCCTCGGATGCCTGCCATGCCGCAAGCGCATAATGGAGGCCCTTGCGCGGTTCGCAAACGCCCGCATAGACGACCTCGAGTCCCTCGCGCTGCGAACGTTCGGCGGGTCCCGGCGTGAAGCGGCCTTCATCAAACCCGTATTGGTGAGGCAAAATTTTTCCTGCGGCGAATCCGCGGTCCAGGAAGCTGCGTGCCACAAAGTCGGACGGGCAGAGGAGGAAGTCGCTCTCCTCATATTCCCGCATTTCATGATCCAGGGTCCGCTGGTTGAACGAGTGGTCGTGACCCTTTTCCAGTTGGATACCGCAGCGGCGCGATTCCTCGTCCTCGGCCTCAAACGCGTAAGCCGTGTGGGCGTTCGGCCGTTCCAATAGGGTGGGGATACCGAAACGCCGCGCGGTGCGGATGGTCCGGAGCGCCGCCCCCGGCCAGCAGTGGACGATGTCGATTCCGTCGGCATTCGCCTCAAGCCAGCGAGCGGTGATCCAGTCGTGCAAAGCCAACATGCGGTTCCTTCCAACCACACGCATCGGCAGGTGAAACCTACCCATGCCCAAGGTCTTGACGACCTTTACGGCACCGGGCAGTGGTCGATCGACAGAGCCGCAGAGCACCGTCATTTCCGCCTGTGGGGTGGCCCCAATCACCTGCTGCCATGCGGTGAGGCAGATTCTTCCGGCGCCGATCCGGTACGGAAAGCTGTAAAGCACCCGTGGAACACGCCGCCCTTGGGGAGGTTGTCGGGTTGTCATTTAGGGTGGACGCGGGGCGTATGCGGTCGGGCCTTACCCGCACCGGAAGAGGACAGGGCGTCAGCAACCGAATGGCCATTTACCGACCTACGGTTGGATGCGCAGCCCGGATGGCGGCGTCGGCGGGTTCAATCCCGTCACCACGATTCCAGAAACCTGATAAGACCCACTCTCGGCCTTCGCAGCGAGATTGGCCAAAGTGGCGATGGTGGCCTGCTCGGTGCGGAACGCGTAATCCGTGGCGATTGCCACCGGGCTGCCACCCTCCGGCGTGACGACGGCTGAGTATTTTTTCCCAGGAACATCAACGTCCAAGTCAATCCGGTAAGTCTTGTTCAGCACGTGTGTTAGAACCGCATCCGCTTTGTAGACACCGCCGCTCCTCGCCTCAACCACCCCGGTGTCCGAGAAACGAACAGCGACGGCAAGGTCCGTGAACGCCGCAGCGGCAGCTCCCGACAACCCAACTAGCGTATTGGTGGGGCTGGTCAGAAGCCGGAGATCGAGCGACGCCCGCACCCGCTGGCTTAAACCCGCAAACGGATAGTTCTGCCATAACAACGCCGAACCCGTATCCCCCGTACCCGGCGACACCCGGTTTGGCCCCCAGATCGAGCTTAAAAAAGCGGTGGTCGGTTTCGTCATGAGTTTCGAGAGATAATCGGCTGTGTTGGTCGACCTAGTCCAAGTCCCGGAAGCGGGAACCACAAAGCCCGATACCACCTCGGACAGCGTGCTGCCGCTCACCAATGCGAACGGGTTGTTAGAATAGGCGCCATTGGGATTGCTCAACAGCATGGGACCGTAGAAGTACGAACCGGTAGCCGTCCAATTGCTGCCAGCTCCATTGATCGCACAGAAAAACTCCGCAGTCTCCCCGCCGGGCGTAACCGGATAGACCGTCTTGCCCAGCTCGCTGCCGATGACCACGAGGCGCTCCATCGTGAGGCCTTGGGTGCCTCCCGTCTGGAAAGCGGCGTTGTTCGAGGCGAAAATCACCGAATCCCGGAGTGTGAGGTTGATATTTTTGTAGGAGGCCCCGCCAGCTGCATAAATCTGAAGAGTGTCCGTGTGCGGGCGCGGATCGGTGTTGTCCACGTAGTAATGGGGTGCCATCCACAGGCCGTCGAAGCGATAGCCGGTGAAATTGCCGCTATTGGCGATGACCTGAAATACATCGGCATTCGAAGTCTCAGCATTGAGCCACACCACCTCGGACAGCTCAATGTTCGAGACGAGGCCGCCACTCGCCTGCGCATGCAGGGCGGAATATCCGTCCACCTGCGTCCACGCGAGGGCGCTGCGGTCGCAGTCGATCCAATAAAAACCCCCGCAGCGGAACCCGGCAAAGCAGACACCCTTGACCCTGGTGAGCTTGTAACCGTTCTGGATCTGGACGCTACCGTAGCCATCCCGCGGACAAACCGTCACACGCCGGGTCCATGCAGAGGAACCACTATCGATGATGACCGAGGTCGAGCCTAGGCTCGCCCCAAGCCCCACCAGGGTGCCAGGGCGAACGGTGATTCTGACGCCCGCCGCCGCCTGTGCCGCGGTCACTTGCCGCAATGCGGTCTGGATGGCGCTCCACGAGCAATCCACCTCGATGTTGAGCGTGGCCGTATCATACATGAACGGCGTGGGGATCAACGACGGCCAGTGACTGCCGTTTGGCCCGTATGAAAGCACACGAACCGGGGTTGCCGCGGAAAGCATGGCCACGGCACCAAAACCCAGCAGCAAGAGTCTCATCATGGTCTTAATTATTAAGTTATTAAAATTACTTGGTATATACATAATAAAACATAAAAATTTGAAACGTGATGTCAAGGGGTGAAATGATTCACGTTGGGCCGCCTACCCAATGAAATCGACCGCGGACCGGCAAATGCCTGTCGGCTCCGGCCTGTCGGCGCATCGAGCGGAGTCGCGACCATGTGGCGGAGGAAATGGGGCGGCGTTCGTGCAGACAACGCCGCGAGAGGGAGGCAGCGGATTTGAACATCGCGAAAAAATCCATGGCATGGCCGTCGAGGACGGCGCGGCCTGCGTTGTATGCGAGGCGGGGCACAAGGAATTTCAAGCCTAGCAGAAACGGGCAGCATCGAAGCGCCAGGAGAATCTGGTTGCGAGGCTTGAAAAAGACCTGGATGCGATTCCGACGGGCACTTGAACATGCATGGTGCACCACCTCGAAGCGCGGCATGTGGAGGATCCGCACCCCACAGTCGAGCAAGCGCCAAGCCAACTCGACCTCCTCGTAGTGCATGTAATAAATCTCCGGAAAGAGCCCAGCCTCGATCAAATCCAAACGACGGAACGCATAGGCGGTGCCGCTGAAATATCCGGTTTCAAATTCGCGGTCGCCGCCGCTTGCAAGCGGCACCGGATGCCACCAGCGCGGCTCGTCGTCACCGCCGTCCAGGGTGAGAAGGCGCATGGCGATCCCGATCGGCGACGGGGCCCGGTCGAACTCCTGTCGGATGCCGCGGAGGAGTCCGGGATCACGGAGCGAGACATCACTGTCGAGGCCCACGATCAGATCACCCCTGGCTTCGAGGATCCCGCGATTGCGGGTGACGCATGGGCCGCCGTTCGTTTCGTTCACAAACAACCTCACTTCTGGAAATTCCGCGCTCACCCGCGCCGGTGTTTCGTCAGTCGAGCCGTCGTCCACCACGACCACCTCAAAGTCCGCGCCTTCCTGGAGCCGCAGGTCTCCCAGCAATCGCAGGATGCAATCGCAGCGGTTGAACGAAGGAACCACGACGGAAATCATGAGTTGGCCGGAGTTTGATCCACGATTGGCCGGCCATATCCACAAAGCCATTCCCTGCGGTGCCGCCACACCGTGCGCCACCGGTTTCCATCCGGATGAAGCGGGCGGGACAGGATCGAGGGCAATGCTCGCAGGCCGGTGCCGGCTGCGAGCAAGAACAACCCGGTTTTCAGCCGCCACCCGCGCCAGTGCTTGCGCATCAGGCTGGCCTTGCTGCGGTATAGCAACAGCATCTTGTGGGCGGGCGATTCCGAAGACGTGCCCAACTTGTGGACCAACTCAGCATCCGGACAAATCACTGGCCGGTATCCCAGCGCACGGGCACGGATCGCGAAATCCACGTCCTCTCCATACATGAAATAGCTTTCATCCAGCCCACCGAGCTTCTGCCAAATAGCGGCGCCAACTAACAGGAAACACCCGGTGATTACCCCAACCTCACGCACGGTGTCGCGTTTCCAGCCACCCAGTGATTCCGGGTTCAGTAATGGAGAACCGGGCGCTAAACTGCTGAGACCGGTAGCGAACATCAGCGTGCTGCAAAGAGTGGGCAAGCCGAGGCAGGAAAGTGGTTCCAGACTGCCATCCGTCTTCAATGTGCGGCCGCCATAGAGACCGTATCGCGGATTCTCCCGTGCGAATCCTACAATTACGTCGATGGCATGGCGGCGCACCACCGTGTCCGGGTTGAGCAGCAACACGAAGTCCGCATCCGCTTGGCGCGATCCGTAGTTCACTCCTTTAGCAAACCCAAGATTGCCACCGGGCAGCAGCAAGTTCACGGCGGGATAGCGTTCCCTAACAATTTCGACGGTCGAGTCGGCCGATGCGTTGTCCACTACAATCACCTGCATCGAAACATCCCGCCGCTCGGAATAAACCGCATCAAGGCAGGCCGAGATCTCATCCTCCGAGTTGTAGGTGACAATAATGACGGCAATATCGTAAGCACTCATGAACGTTTGGTGATGACGCTCGTTTCCGCACTTCTCATTTTAGGACTCCGTAAGATGAAGTCATGGAGCGAGTCAATTAGGGAACCGGAGGCGACCGGGCCGATGCGGCCGGGCACGATGCGGCCGGGCACGATGAATTCCGGGAGATGGTTGAGCATCGACATCAACTGGCTTTCATCCTTTGCCACTTGCACCAGACAAAGCTCGCACATGCACTTAGCCGTGGCCATCTGGTGCTCGCTGCGGTGCTCGCAGAACGAGGCACGCTTGGGCATAACCAAGATCGGCTTGCCACATAACAGCGCCGTCAGAATCGTGCCCATGCCGGCATGCGAGATGATCAGCGATGCCTCGTCAAAACGCCGCTTGAAATCCGGTGGCTGGAGGAAATGGGTGAACTCGATGTATTCCGGCTCCCATCCACCCTCACCGATCTGGGCGAACACATCGCGGCGGTCATGGTCACGAGCCCACGAGTCGACCACACGCATCATACGGTCGAAGGGAAGGTCGGTGCCGACGGTGACAAAGATCATAAGACATTGCCGAAACATTGCGGGCCATTCTCGCGGGCGAGATGCGGCCACTGGGTGAGCCAGAGGTCGACAAAAGAGCCAGCCATCGCGCCGGACATGGAAAGCTCCTCCACGTTGGCCATGCTATCGACCCAGATGACACGCGCAGACAGCAGTTTACCGATGCGCACGCCGAAGTAGCCCGGGGCCGCGCCGGTCGTGATGACCACATCCGGCCGCAGGCGCCATACCAGCCACAGGACCGCCAACGCGCAACGCAGCAACGCCAGTTTGTTCCAACGGTTAGAATCCGGAATCAGCCGGAATTCCTCGCCCGGCACCTCGAGCCGATATCCCTCGCGCACGGTGGCGTAAGTCACCGCACAGCCATCGAATGCCGGCCGCAGGCGCAGCAATTGGATCCAGTGCCCGCCACCAGACGAGATGGCCAGGACTTTGGTGATTTTTCCCGTCATGGCAGGGGAGGATCATGACGCCCCGCGGGCGAATAACACGGCGGGAATGGTTTTAAAAATAATTGTTAGATCAAGCCACAGAGACCAGTTATCGATGTATTCGTGATCCATCTCCATCCATCTTTCGAAAGACACATCATTGCGTCCGCTAATTTGCCAAATACAGGTGATTCCGGGTTTGACGCACAGTCGTTTGCGGAACAGCCATTTATACCGTTTCACCTCATCCGGTAAGGGCGGACGCGGGCCAACCAGGCTCATCTCGCCACTCAGCACATTGAACAATTGCGGTAACTCGTCGATGCTTGTCATACGGATGAATCTGCCGATTTTGGTGGCACGCGGATCTTTGTGTATCTTGAAAACCGGGCCATCCCGCTCATTGAGTGCCGCCAACTCGGATTGGTGTTGCTCGGCATCCGCC
Source organism: Akkermansiaceae bacterium (assembly GCA_903919975.1). Lineage (GTDB taxonomy): Bacteria > Verrucomicrobiota > Verrucomicrobiia > Verrucomicrobiales > Akkermansiaceae > Luteolibacter. The sequence continues at coordinate 118,889 of CAIXKE010000013.1, forward strand.
ACCATCGACCGGAATTTATACAAATGGAAATGGCGTTGGTTCATGCCCACCCTTTCCTGCACGAAGAAGACCGGCCCCGGGCTGGTCAGCTTGATCAGAAGCGCCACCACCACCATCACTGGCAAAAGAACAATCAAAACCGCCAAGGAAAGCGCCGCATCAATCAAACGCTTCACCAGTAATTGCGCCAGCAAGTGTTCACGGAAAAGAGTGACAACATATTCATCTTCGAATTCCTCGATGTGCAGGTTTCGCAACAATGAGCCGTCAGCAAACTCCGGCATGATTCGGACGACAATCCCCAGATCATAGGCGTTTTTCACGATGTTTCCGATATCACAGAACCGCGCCTCCATTGGCAGGCACACAATGATTTCATCCACGCGTTCCTGAGTTAGAATAGTGCGTAGGTTTTCCAATTGACCTACTATCTTCCAATCCCTGCGCCCCTCGGAATTCCATGTCTCCAGAGCATCCTGGGTTTCAGCGACGAATCCGACGACTTTGTATCCAAGTTCCGGCTTTGCCTCGATTTTGCCGATCATCTGCCGGGCGCGTTCATTAGCCCCGGCCACTAGCAGATAGCGGTAATTGTATCCCGATCTCCTGGCACTCAACAACAACAAGCGGAGAAATAAGCGGCTGACAATGCCGATGGCGGTCACCACCGCGAAGAAAATCAGGATATTGAACAGATTAAAACTCTTCACCGAGAATACCACGCTGATCATCATCAGCCAGAAAGAAGCCAGTGTGCTGGCTTTCAGAAAACTCATTAACTGAGTATTCAGCGCAACAAGGCGATCGAGTCGGTAACAAATAAAATAATCAAAAATGGCGATCCATCCGACACCGAGAATCAGAATTCCCAAGGCATCCTCAACTTGGAGGGTGGCCTCAAGAATATGCGTTCCTCCATGCATCAGGATCTCCGGCCGAAAATAGATGATCCCGAGACCGGTGAGCATCAGAATCAACTGATCGAACACCCGGAATATCCGGATCAATAACTTATGGCGAAGACGAATCATGAATGACGCAAATAGCGGAAAGAACGATGGGCGGAATTTCTCAATTTCCGCCAACCAGCCAACTGGGGGAATAATTCCGGGTTTTGTTGAAGATGCAGGACACATCGGCCTTGCCTTTAACCAATTCCGAATATCCCCATGTTAAAGCATCGCGACAGGTGTTATCCGCATCCAACACGAGCAAGACTTTGTCCATCATGCCCGCCATCGCCAGCGTCCGACTTGTTTCATGAATCGCCGGCATGTCAAAAATGATGTAATCGTAAGCACTCGCTTCCAGATGTGGCATGAGATTATACAATTGAATTGGCGTGAAAGTTTTTAACCCACCTTTATCACGCCGTGCCAGGGCGCTGGCGTAATGTAGGTTTCCCGCTGTTTTCTCGGAATTATTTTTGCCATTCAATTCCAGCGCGCCGGCCAGTGAGAGCAACGGCACTTCTCCCGTAATCGGGTTATGCTCGGGGTTGGATGAGCTGAGATCCACCAGCAATACTTTGGTATCCTCGATTTCCGAGAATGCCTTTGCAAGTCCCGCGGCGATGATGGATGCACCCGCACCAGCCGAAAGCCCGGTCACCGCTACAAACTTGGGCTTGTGAATGTTGTTGTTGACTAAAAAGTTGAAGTTAATCCGATCCCGGAGTGTCTCCGCATAGGGAAGGATAAAATGCTCTGAACTGGCAGCCGGGGCTTTCGTCGATGGCGTGCTTGCAGCTGCTAGATCGAGCATATGATTGCCATTTAGAAGCGGAAAATCCTGATCTTCGGAGATTCGCAAACGGTCTTGAGCGCGACCGCCAAGATACGGAATAGTCAGCATCAATGGCAATTGCAGACGGCTCTGAATCTCAATGGGACGCTTAATACGCCGGTCTAGCAGAAGCTCAATGACAAAGGCCAATCCCAAACCGAGAAACACCCCGGAACCGGCAAGACCGAAAATGATTTTCTGTGTCAGAGTGTCGAACTTTTCAACCGGTTCCGAGGGTTGCTGCACGATGGTGATATTCGGCATCCTCGATGGATCGAGTGTCAAATCGAGTCTTGCGTTCTTCAAATTGGTATCGATTGTTCGATATTCCGCCTCCTCGATGTCGCGTTTTCGTTGGATGCTCTCGATGCGGGCGCCCAAAGCATATTGACTGCTGAATTGTCTGCCGATTTCGTTCAAATGCTCATTAAGCACAGCGATTTTGGCCTCACCCGCCGCGAGGCCGGCTTTCTTCAGGATCCAGTTTCCCTCCGCGTCCTGGCCACCGTTAACCAGAGACTCCGCCTTGGCGATCAACACCGGATAGATCTTTTCCAATGCGCGGCGTTTGGCGTCATTGGTGTCCAGTTGTTGTCGATTTAACAGGATCAGGCGATTGCCTGGCTTGAACTTAACGCGTAACTCCAAATCACGCTTTTGAAGAAACCCGATGATTTCAATGAGCGAGCGATACTCGGTGATGGCCTGAGGTGGGGGATCATCATTGGCGCGACGGCCATTTCCACGCGGAGAATTTCCTATGGTGGAGTTCAACGCATGTTCAACGGATTCTTCTCCGGCATTCTCGCCAAGTTCTCCAATCGACGCTTTTTGTTCGGCGAGTTCCGCCCGTGCGCTCAATAGCTCTTCTTCCGTTTTACTCCGTTGGGAAGTTAGTGCGGCGGTCGCGTCCGCCAAGGACATGATGCCACTCTCCGCACGCAATTGATTGAGCTCATTCTCCGTATCCTGGAGCCGGGATTTCGCTTCTTTCGCCTGTTGCGCCACATCGTCAAATGCGGCGGCCGACCGGTGAATATCCAAATGCTTCGTAAAATAACATTCCACCAAATTTGACAATACAAACTGTGGCAGTTCGCGCTCCTTATCCCCATAATACAAGTGCAGGACGTTAGCACTCCGGCCGGGCAAAACTGACAACTGTTGCAGCAGCTTGCCTGCCGCGGCCGTCGTTGTTGCAGCGCCCTCGGATTCCGACAACAATTTTTCCGGCCCGACCGCCTTTGCCACATCCATTGCGAGATCGGCGCTGGTGAGAATCTCTATTTCCGTATTAATCACCGGATCCGTTGCTTTCTCACTCGGGCTTTTTTGAGTTTCATATGGCTCTAACGATCCCCGCTGCAAGACGTAGCGAACCAGGAGTTTAGCCTCGGATTGGTAAAGCGGACGCTGCTTCAGATAAACAGTGCCTGCCGCGATGAACCCGAGCAAGGAAAGGATGAGAATCATCCACTTGTGTCGGAACAGGATGTAAAGAATATCATCCATTTGAAGACTTTTCTTCTCGGGGCTTGTATTAGATGGTTGCATAATATTATAGCGTTTTATCCGTCCAATGGTGAATAACTTCGATCACTTGCTCAACCTGCACATCTTCCAACTCCGGGCCTACCGGAAGTGAGACCAATTCGTCGGCACATTGCTCAGCCAGCGGCAAGGCGCTTTCCCCGCTTGCGTAAGCTCGATAGGCCGGCTGGCGATGAACCGGCACTGGATAATGGAGACCATAGCCGATTCCATGCGTCTGAAAATCTCGGAGCAGCCCGTCGCGATCGGACACGCGCAGAGCGTAGATGTGCCATGCATGCGAGGTGCCTTCGGATTCGCCAGGCAACATCAATTCCTCCCTACCTGAAAGTGCTTTTCGATAGTGTAGGGCATGATGTTTTCGAATCCGGTTTCCCGTTTCCAGATGACACAGCATGATGCTCAAAACCGCAGCCTGGAGGCCATCCATTCGGCTGTTCCATCCGATCGCGTCATGTTGGTTTTTCCGTTTTTGGCCATGATCCCTGAGCATCCGTAGCCTGTCGGCCAAGTCCGCGTTGTCGGTCGTTACCGCTCCGCCTTCGCCAAATCCGCCAAGGTTTTTCCCAGGGTAGAAACTGAAGCATCCCGCATCCGCCAGAGATCCGGCTTTCCGACCATGCCATTCCGCGCCGTGTGCCTGGGCGGCGTCCTCGATCACACTCAGCCCGTAAGCACTGGCAATCTCCAAAATCCGCCCCATATCTGCGGGTTGGCCAAACAAATGCACTGGCAAAATCGCCTTGGTTTTGGCGGTCAAAACCTTCGCAATTCCCGACGGATCCATCGTGTAAGTGGCGGGATTAATGTCCACAAACACCGGCTTCGCGCCCGCGAGCAGAATCGCCTCAACGGTCGCAACAAATGTCAACGGCACCGTGATGACCTCATCGCCCGGGCCTATGCCCATAGCGACCAGTGTCAGCCACAATGCCTCTGTCCCGGAGCCGACACCGATAGCGTACTTTGTCCCGCAATAGTCAGCGAATTCCTCTTCAAAGCGTTCTACAAACGGGCCACCGGCAAATTTTCCCGAATCGATAACCGCCGCCATCGCGGACAGAAACTCGCTTTGCATGGGAGCGTGTCGTGCCTTTAAATCCATGAATGGAACCGTCATCCTGCATAAATCTCCTGTTGTTTGGTTAGTAAGCGTGCGGGATTTCCCGCCACCGTGGCGTTTGCAGGCACATCCGCGGTGACCACGCTGCCTGCTCCGATCATGGCATTTTCTCCGATTACCAGACCGCCTAGCAGAATGGTTCCCGAGCCGATCGATGCGCCGCGTTTTACGAGTGTCCGCCGGCATTCCCAATCGTCCGATGTCTCTAGAGTTCCATCCGGCCTTGTGGCTCGTGGGTATCGATCATTGGAAAACATCACACCGTGCCCGATGAAAACCTCGTCCTCCAAAGTCACGCCCTCGCAGATGAAACTATGGCTTGAAATCTTGCAGCGGGCGCCGACCACCGCATGCTTTTGGATTTCCACAAAACATCCGATCCGGGTTCCATCCCCGATCTCGCAGCCATACAAATTCACAAAGCCATGCATTTCGACCTGCTTGCCAAGTCTGACATCGGATGCGATCCGCAGGCTGTTCTGCGATTTCATGAGGTTCCGCCCGGTCATTGGGTGGTATCTCCGGATATCGATGGAGACTCAGAGGGCGCGAACCCTTCTTTATTGGCTGCCAGTCGGTAGTTATACAAGGCTTGGCGCATTTGGTTCAACAGAATCCGAGGGGTGCGAAGAATCAGGCTCAAATCCAAAACTGGTGACATCCGCTCTATATAAAATGCGTCCATCATATTCATTTCATCGAACGTGGCGCTGTTTTTGCCATGAACTTGCCAGATGCCTGTCAAGCCTGGCAACACGCTGAAGCGCACCCGTTGCTTTGATCTGAAATATCGCAGTTCTTCAACGAGGCATGGGCGCGGTCCGACCAAACTCATTTCTCCGCGCAGGATGTTGAACAACTGGGGAAGCTCGTCCAGACCGGCTGCTCTCACCAGACACCCGCCTGGCAATAACCGTGGATCGCACAGCATATCCAATTTTACCATCGGCCGGTTCGAGCGGACCAAATTCTGAAAGTAGTTCTTATGGTGCTCACCACCCGCATCCATCTTCATGCTGCGGAATTTATAGAGTGTGAACCGCTTGCCATGGAGGCCGACCCGTCTCTGCCTGAACAGCAAGGGGCCTCGGGAGATTATCTTGATCCACAGTGCCATCGCCACCATTAGCGGTAACGTCACGGGCAATGTGATCAGAATATAGAGAAGGTCCAGAATGTGCTTCCATGCGGACGGATCACTACGAATGGTCCGCACCTTGGCTGGATGGATTTGAGGCGGTTCGCTAACGGCAGAAGAAGGTTTTTCATCGCGGATAAAGGCACGCTTAAGGACACGAGCCCTCCAATTTTTTTTAACAGCAGACATCACGGGGGGGGATGGTGTTGATGTTGGGGGAATGGGATTATGAATGATACTTCAGTTCAGATCATAGGCTTCATTGTAGTCTGGTTTTTTGACGAATGCCGGATGAATTTTCAACGGCGTTTGATGGCTGATACGCTGCCGCCCTTGGTCGATCAGCGTTTTTTCACTGAAACCGATTTTGGGTGCGTGGTGCGTTAGCTCGTCACCCAGGTCCATGAATCGGTTTCTTCCGGTTGCCACTCCCCCGTCACCGTGACTGCACCCACAAAATCATGTGGGCGCGACGGCAATGGTGGGGGGAATGCGGAAGGCGACGAAACAATAGGGGGTGACGAGGAAACGAAGTATCGCATCTTCTTTTGAACGTGTCGCTAGGCGATGACGCATCCCTTAATCCGATTGAGCGGCATGCAAGCCTGCGCGGATCTCCCATGCCACATGAGTGAAATCCCCTACGTGTCCAACAACGCCCTCACCATCGCCGGATCCAGTTTGTTCGTGATATCCGCATCCGCCAGCAGTCCTGCGGCGAGCTTGGCTTTTTCCTGCTGGAGCTTGTGGATGCGCTCTTCGACCGTATCCTGACAAAGGAGTTTGTGCACAAACACCGGCTTGTCCTGACCGATGCGGTAAGCGCGGTCGGTCGCTTGCGCCTCGGCGGCGGGATTCCACCAAGGATCATAGTGAATTACCGTATCGGCGGCCGTTAGATTGAGGCCGGTGCCTCCGGCCTTGAGCGAAATGAGAAACAGCGGGATTTTTCCCGTTTGAAAATCCTCGACGAGTTTCCCCCGGTCTTTGGACGCCCCGGTGAGTTTCAAATACGCGATTTTTTCCTTCACCAAATGGTTCTCGATCAAGGCGAGCATGCTGGTGAATTGTGAAAAAATGAGAATCCGCCGGCCTTCTTCGATCAGCACGGCTAACAGCTCGGTGAGGAAATCAAGTTTTGCGGACTCGTGGACCGAGTTCGCGTAATCATCGGGCAGCAGACGCGGATCGCAGCAGATCTGGCGGAGCTTGAGCAAGGCATCGAGAAAGACGATTTGGTATTCATTTCCACTGCGTGCGGCGATCGCTTCGCGCACGCGTTTGTTCATGGTCGCCCTGACTGTTTCGTAGAGGTCTTTCTGCGCGGTGTGTAACTCGATGAGATGAATGAGCTCGGTTTTCGGTGGAAGTTCCTTGGCCACCTGGTCTTTGGTCCGGCGCAGGATCAGCGGGGCCACGCGTTTTTTCAGGATCTCGTTGCGTTCCTCGTCGCCGTCTTTTTCGATCGGTTTGCGAAAACGCGTGTTGAAGGCCTCCTCGCTGCCGAGGAAACCGGGAATCAGGAATTTCATCAGGCTCCAGAGCTCTCCTAGGTGATTCTCAACTGGCGTGCCCGACAGGCAAAGACGTTGGCGCGCATTGAGTTTGCAGGCGGCTTGCGCGACTTTTGCACGCGGATTTTTGATGTTCTGCGCTTCATCAAGCACCACCATGTGGTAGGAAAATGTCTGGAGTTTTTCGATGTCGCGGTGGAGCAGGGCGAAGGATGTTAGAACAAGATCCGCATGGGGAATCGAGCGGTAGTATTTCCGGCGATCTGATCCGCTGAGCACCAGCACGCGGAGATTCGGCGTAAAACGGAGCGCCTCCGCCCGCCAATTCGGCACGACCGAGGTGGGCGCAACGACAAGCACCGGTTGACCACGCGAATGACCGGATTGTTTTTCCGTGAGAATATGAGCAAGCGTTTGCAGGGTTTTTCCGAGACCCATGTCATCCGCGAGGATGCCGTGCAAACCATGGCGGGCGAGAAACTGCATCCAGCGGAAACCAGCGAGTTGATACTCGCGCAGCGTGGCATGAACGTCTTTTGATGGCTCCACCGCCTCGATGCCGGAGAAATCTTTGAGTTTCGAGGCGAGCTCCGCAAGATCCGGCGGTGCTTCGAGTCCCATGGCCTCCAATCCGGCGAGCGTGGCCGCGTCCAACGCATGCAAACGCGTCCGATCCGGAAATTTCGGGTCGATGAGTGCGGCGAGGTGTTGGAGAATCCCCCGCACCCGGCCGATCGGCAGCTTCAGGGCATCGCCATTCGGCAGCGGCGCGTAAATGTATCCACTGTCCGGGCGATCTAGGGTTTCCTCGATAAAATCGCTTTCTAACAGTTCAGCGAGGATTGGCAGTAAGTCATGACGTTCGCCGCCGACATCGAACCCGACCGAGAGACTGAACCATCCGCCATCGCCCGGAGTGAGTTTGCTTTCCCACTGTGCGGGTGCCGCCTCGAAGACGCGGTGGCCGACGTTATCATCAACGGTCACCTGCCAACCGGATTCTTCCAAGCCTGCAATCCATTCGCCACGAAATTGGTGCCAAAACAAATCGACCGGGATTCTACTGGGATCGGGAAACCAGCGATCTCGAGGCATCGACTTGCGGTTTTCACGGGATTTCAGATTGAGAAGAAACCGCCACGCTGAGTTGGATTGCAACGAGGAAAGCCCGGTATCCGAGAGTTCGCGGGCGGCATCATTTTCCATGGCGGCTTGGTGGACGAGCAATGCCGGGCGGCCATCGGGCAAAGTGACGCGACTCGTCCAATCCGGCATTGCGCCGCGCAGCGCATGGCGGTGGCCTGCGTAATTCACGACCGCCTCGGCGAAAATCCAAACCTCGGGATCCGGCTGACCGAGCGACTGAAGCAATAACTTCGATGTCCGATCCACCACCTCGCGCGTCACGTGCAATTCAAACACCGGCTCCGGCGCGATCCGCGGCAGTTCCGCGGGCGGTGGCGCGGCAATCACCGGAGCTTGTGGCAATGCCACCGCCACGGCGGCATTAATGCTGTGCCCGCTTAAACGCGTCAAATCGCGCTCTTTTTCCGCCTTGATCAGCAACGCCGCAGCATGGTGGCAGAAACCGCCAAGCTCACAGGAACATCGAGTTTCGAAATCCCAAACCCCATCCACCGACCAAAAATCCACCTCCGTCTCCTCCTTCGCCACTTCCCCTATCAACGAAAACGAATCTTTCGCCGCTTCCTCAAGCTGCAGTTCCCGGACTTTCGGGACCAGCGCGCGCGCGGCGGCGAGAATCTCGTCGTCGAATCGGTTCTTCCAGCGGGACTCGCGAAAAAAATGGGACGGTTGTGGCTCTGCGGGCACGGAACTACTGGTTCGTTGGTAAATTTCCTTCGTCAAATGCACGCACTAACAGATCACCTCGACCGGAGCGTCAGGCAGGGCGTTGAGGAAGGATTTGCCATAGCGTTTGGTTAGAATCCGGTTGTCGAGGATGCAGACAAGGCCATGATCTCGCTCGGTGCGGATCAGGCGGCCTACGCCTTGGCGCATTTTGAGAATCGCCTCCGGCACCGAGTAATCCATGAACGGATTTCCACCGGCAGCCTCGATTGCCTCCAGCCGAGATGCCGTTAGAGGATGGTCCGGCACGGCGAAAGGCAGGCGCGTGACGATCACGTTTGATAGCGCCTCACCAGGAACATCCACGCCGGTCCAGAAGCTATCCGTTCCGAATAGCACGCTGTGGATGTCTTTGCGGAATTCCTCGATCATTTTATGCCGCGGCATGCCCTCGCCCTGCATCAAAACGCGCCAACCTTTTTTACGGAAAAATGCCTCCAGGCGCTGGGCCGCATCACGCATCGTACGATAGCTGGTGAACAACACGAAAGCCCGCCCCTCGCTCTCGGAAACCGCCTGCCGAATGCCCTCCGCAAGCCTTTCATCATACTTCGGCGTCCCGGGGTCCGGCACGGATTTATAAATGCGGATGCGCATTTGCCGTTGATAATCAAAGGGGCTGCCGATGCACAAAGCGCGCGCTTTTTCCGCCCCCACGCGACCGCGAAAATACCCGAGTTTCGGATCCCCGACACCGAGCGTGGCGCTGGTGAGCACCAGGCTTTTACCGGGACCGAAGAGCAAAGGCCGCAGGCGATCCGCCACATTGACCGGTGCTGCGTGCAAACTGTATTGCGTCTCATCCCGGCCACCGCGCTCGACCCAATACACACTGTCGTCGCTCGCCTGATCAAGAAACGCGGCAACCGAGCCGTGGGCTTCGCGCAAGCGCCGTGAGGCGTCCTGCAACTCGGCGCGCGTCGATTCACCCTCCACATCCGCAGCAAGCGAATCGATTTCCTGCCACAGTCTGCGGAGTGGTTCCGCCAGAGTGTTAGGCACCACTTCGGGTTCTCGCAACCGACATTCCTTGGAGAAATTCCCGAACTTCGATGCATCGCCGATCTGGTGGAAAAACCCATCCGCAGCCATCAGCGCATCCTCCACCGCAGCCATGGCGGACGCCTTGCGAAATGCCTTGAGCAAGCCCTTGCGTGTCTTCGGGTGATAGAGCCGCTGCAAATCATAACGCAGGCCAGATTGGGAAACCCGCAGACCTAACTGAACCGCCGCCACTTGCTCGATGGTGTGCGCCTCATCGAGCACCGCGAAATCTCCGGGGAAAAGAAAACCGCCGGGTTTTTTCGCGTTTTCCTCCTCGTCTTCCAAGATGTCGGTATTGAGCAGCGCGAAAAACAACGTGTGATTCACCACCACCAATTTAGCATCTGCGGCCGCCTTGCGCGCCTCTTGGAAAAAACAATTGCCGCGCGGACCGCAATTCCGCGCCGTGCAAAGATGTGCCTCGCTGCACACTTGTTGCCAGACTTTCATCTGCGGCTGGAAATCCAAATCGCTCAGCGTGCCGTCACGCGTCGCTTCGGCCCACCTGCGGATCGCCTCAAGCTCGTCGTTTTCCGAGCTGGTGAAAAGATCGCCTGTTTGTTCGATCGCCCGACGCAATCGCAGCGGGCACAGGTAATTCTGCCGCCCTTTCAACAAGACCACCGGAAATTCATCGCCGACCAATTTCCGCACAATCGGGATGTCCTTGCGCACCAATTGTTCCTGCAAATTGATCGTGTGGGTGGAAATCACCCCCTTGCGGCCGGTTTCCAGCGCAAACCGCGCGGCCGGCAACAAGTAAGCCAAAGATTTTCCCACGCCGGTGCCTGCCTCGGCAACGAGTGGCTCGGACTTCAACAAGGCTTCCGCCACCGCCACCGCCAACTCTTGCTGCTGCGGCCGAAACTCAAAATCCCGCGACTTCGCGAGAATCCCCTTCGTCGAGAACGCCTGTCGGATCGCGTCGCTAAACCCGGGCATTGCTTGGCCATCCGTGAGGGAGATCATGTCCCGGCCATCGCACTCTGCATCCGCCCCGCTGCCAAGCCGCAAGTTTCCTTCCCCCTCAACACACTCAACACCCCGCCCCGCCTCCATCAATTCCTCCATCAATTCCTCCACCACATCCGCATCAAAATCCGGAAATGTTCGCGTTCACACTCAAAAAGCCTGTCTTATTGTTTTTCTTCAAACTCTCACCCGCAGATCTCTCATGCTCCACAGTTGGCCCTTCGCCCCGCTGCCGCTGCCTCTCATCGTCCGCGCACCGTCCTTGCGCTTCGGCCCGAAGCGCTCCCGCGCATTCGCAAACGCCTCGTTCACAAACTCTTTGCTGCCGATCACCGCGCCGTCTGTGAAATATCGCACCCGGCATCGCAGCATTTTCGCCATGCCGAGATCTTTGAGCACGGTCCCGTTGTCTTTGCTCTCCAACATCTCCGCCGTGTTCATCGTGCTCTGACCAAGCCCATTGCCTTTCCCGGCCACCTCGGCGTGTCCCGGTTTCCGGCCTAACGCCAGTCCCATCAAGCGCCGATACAAGCGCGATACCTCCAGCCATTTCCCGGAATCAAATCCCACCCCCTGATCGCAAAAATACGCCCGCACCAAGCCTTCGCGAGCCTTTTTCCCATTCCCTTTCTTTCCACCGCCCACCGCCTCGCCATAACTGCTCCAGCGATAATCCGCCGGATCCTGCACCATCCCCGCCCTAACCGGATTCAAATCGATATACGCCGCCATCGTCCGCGCCGCCAC